>CAYWKS010000008.1:0-126712 GCA_964458935.1 uncultured Planctomycetaceae bacterium | reverse complement strand
GAGCGTCAGCTTCCCAAGCTGAATGTCGAGGGTTCGAGCCCCTTCACCCGCTTTGTGCGGTCTGTCTTTGACCTGCTGAGCGGACTGCCCTGGCTCGCACCCAGCTTGAGGGGTTCGCCGAGAGCGATTTCCGCTGCCGAAGCTGAGGAAGTTAAGAAGCTTCTCAACACGCGGGTCGAAGCCGACGCGCGTTGCTATGGGGGCTGACTCGCGCCCGCTTGCGGTTTGGGTCACGATGAAGACGTGCGTTGCGTAAGACCGCCCGACGAAACCACACAGCTAGGTTTGGACAGAAGCAACACCGCGGATGCGGTCAGACGTTCCGCCTTTCGGGGCGGGGCGCGTTCAAGCGACCTGACGACTGTCGGCGACGAATCAGCGCCAGGCTGCCAACCGCCAGCAGCGCCGCCGAAGCCGGTTCGGGGATTTCGGGGACAAGGTAGATCGCCTCGAAGTTCGTGAGCATCGTTGTGGAGTTGTTGAGCGTCGGGTCGACCGTGGCGCCGAAACTCGCTGCGAACATGTCGTCGGGGATCAGCGTCGCGTAGACGCCCCGGGGAAGCATCTCAGCGATGACCTGGTCTCCCGATCCGCCATACGCCGCATCTTTCACCCAACCGCCGTCCAACAACGGCGCCGAGAAGGTCGTGCTGCCGGCGCCCAGGCGCACATCAGACAGGTCTTCCTCCAGGAGGTTGATCACGAGCAGCATGTCCCAACCGGCCCAAGAATTGTTCCCGCCCCGCAAGATCGCTGGGCCGTTATCCATGCGGTATAATGCGGCGATCGCGTTGTCCGGCGCGTCGTCGAGGACAAAGGCGAACAACGGATCATCGGCGAACAGCGTCGTGTGGCCGAACGCTTCGGATACGACGGACACGTGAAGCGGCGGTTGATGTACGCGAAGGCCAAGAATGTTGGGCGTCATCGTCGGAACGGCAATGTGCGGATTGAGTGAGCGAACGCCCTCCTGCCGCCCCTGGCCGTCCATCAAGTGGTGTGGATTGGTGAAGCCGACGTACGTCGCGCCTATACCGAAGACGCTCCCGATATTCTGGCCCAGAATAAGTCTCCCGCCATCCGCGGCGTCCGCGCCGGCGCCGGCGGAGAGGTCGACCGTGCCGCCAGCCGAGCCAAGGATGGAGGCGTTGAGTTTGATCGTGCCGCCGGCGCCGCCGCCCCCTTGGCCGCCGTTGCCGCCCGTCCCGCCGCTCCCGCCGCTCCCGCCATTGCCACCTTGACCGCCGCGACCACCGGCGCCGCCGCCTCCGCCACCGCCGCTGGACTGACCGCCGTCTGTTGCGCTGTCGCCAGGGGTGGCCATGATCGACGAACTCCCGCCGATACCCCCCGCGCCGAAGCCCGGGCCCCGGCCATCATCGCCGTTAAGCCCCGGGTCCGGATCGCCGCCGCTTTGGCCTATCTGACCTTCCTGGCCAGCCGAACCTGCCGCGCCATCAGTGCCGGGCATGGCGTCGCCGCCCCTCGATCTGATGGTCGACGAGATCACACTGATCTCCCCTTCGGCGCGAAACTCCACCACACCGCCGCCGGCGCCGCCGCGAGCGCCCATGCCGCCCGTACCGCCGCGGCCGCCATCGCCTCCGTCACCGCCGTTGCCGCCGCCGCCACCCAGACCGCCGTTTCCGCCGGCGCCGCCAAGCTGCGGGTCAAGAAAGATGTCCGGGTTGCCCAGACCGTCGCCACCGGAGCCACCGCCTCCGCCGGCGCCGCCACCCCCACCGCCGCCGCCACCCGAACCGCTTCCGCCGCCGGCGCCGCTGCCGCCGCCAGAACCCCCGCCGCCGCCGCCGCCGCCGCGCAGTTCGTCGGTACCGGGGTTCCTGCCGCCGAGACCGGCGTCGCCGGCCGAACCGTTTTCGCCATCGGACCCGCTCTCCCCGTCCGACCCGGGCTGTCCGTCCTCGCCGGAGCCGCCAGCCGAGCCGCCGCCGCCCGGCAGGGCCGCACCGGGCCCGCCGCTGCCACCCAGACCGCCGCCGCCGGAGAAACCGCCGAGTGAAGCCAATCCTAACAAGCCCCTCGTGCCTGTACCGGCCCCGCCCGCCCCGCCGGAGTTCGGGTTGTTGAAACCATTGGCACCGTCACCGCCATCCGCACCGTCGGTCCCCGAAGCGCCGAAGTGTCCGGTTTCGCCCATGCTAGCCGTGGCACCTGCATCGCCAGCAGTTCCGTCTCGGAACAACGGGAAACCGGGTATGTCGACCGGGATTCCGCCGATGCCAGCCGTCTGTATCTGATTGACGCCGCCGCTGCCCCCGCCGCTGCCGGTGCCGCCGCCACCACCATGTCCACCGACGCCGCCTACGCCGCCACGCCCACCACCGGCGCGATGCTCGAGACCCGACCCGGAAAAGTCGATCGTCCCGCTCAAGAGCACGCCGTCGCCGACAATGAACCGGACGCCCGGCTGGCTCGCCAACGAATCGCTGAGCACGGCAGTGAGACGATCATGGTCCTCTATGATCAAACTGCCGAACACGCGGTATTCGCGCATGCCGTCGCCGGCGATGCCGGCGTCCTGAATCACTGTTCCATTGAACTCGATCGATGGGGCGAAAACGCCGCTCTGGTCGAGTTCCAGTGTGCCATTGACCGGATCGACCGTCAGGATCGCCCCGCTGGCAACAACGTTCAAACAGAACACGAGCGTGACCGCAAGCGCAGCTGCCGCCGATGGCGCGCGACCGTGCCTTGACACCGATAGCCCATGATGCCTGAGGCCGAATTGCTGCGCCATTTGGGAACTTGATGACAGAACGTGAGACGTCATTGGGTCGAAGCCTGGAGGATACAGGCCGATGCCAAAGTTGGACATCTGTTGTAAACGCCGGAATTCGGCCCCATTCATCATCACGAGACCCCGTTCGGCCTCGCGAAACCGCACTCCTCGACTTGGGATCTTCACCGAACCCCACGAGTTCAATTGTACTCTCTGGTCTTGGGGCACACAAGGGCGAATCCTCGGCTGACAAGTGCGTTCCCGCTCGATGATGTCCGCTCGATTCTCCAGCACATCAGCCCCCCGACCCGCCTCACGAGTGAGTCCGCAATCTATCTCAGGCCCCGATAGATCGGCGGCGACCGACCATCGCGACCAGCAGCGGCGCGGCCGCGAGCGCCGTCGGCGTCGGAACGAACTGAACGGTCGCTTGGCGACTGAAGGCTTCAACGCCCAATGGCAATCAGGCGGTCCTTGGGAGGTCGAATAGCACGAATACCGAAACTACCGGATTGCTACCGTGTATACCGTGATAACGAGCGGAAAAAACGGTAGTCAACGCGAAGGATTGCGAAACGCCACGCTCCCGCTAAACTATGTGAACGCAGGTGCTTCTGGCCAAAACGCGGTGCCCCTGAGGGCGATTCCCAAGCTGAATGTCGAGGGTTCGAGCCCCTTCACCCGCTTTCGCAGCGACCGGGGTCCCTGATGCATCATGACTGACACCGCCCGCGCATGACCACCGGGCCGGGGTTATCATATTGGCCCGCACTTGTGAGGCACTTTCCATCGCGAGGACTTCCACCATGCGACACACGATCCTTCTCACGGGTCTGGCGGGGCTGATCGGGGCGGTGATGCTGCTCGCGGCCTGCGGCGAGTCCGACTCGACGACTTCCGCCGACGGCGACGATGCGCAGCAGATCGCCGTGATCGCCAAGAGCACGGTCAACGCGTTCTGGAAGGCGGTCGAGGCCGGGGCACGCGACGCCGCCCAGGATCTCGACGTGGAGATCCTCTGGACCGGCCCCGACGCCGAGACCATGCACACCCAGCAGGCCAACATGGTCGACAACATGGTCAACCGCGGCGTGGACGGGATCGTCCTGGCCCCGACGAACTTCAATGCCCTGGTCCGCCCGGTGGAGTCGGCGGCGCAGCGCGGCGTGCCGATCGTCCTGATCGACTCGCAACTGAACAGCGAGGCGCCGCTGAGCATCGTCGCGACCGACAACTACGCGGCCGGTCGCATGGCCGGCGAAACCCTCGTCGACGCCATGGGCGACGCTCGTCCGCATGGCGGCAGGGTCATCATGCTCCGATTCCTCGAGGGTTCGGCTTCGACCGAGGCGCGTGAGAAGGGCTTCTCGGATGTCATCGCCCAGACGCCGGGCCTCCAACTGGTCGACTCGGCCTACACCAAGGGCTCGGGCTCGACGACCGACGCGGCCGACACCGCCGACGCCCTGCTCCGACGCCACATGCGAGATGACACGCTCGAGGTCGCCGGCATCTTCGCGTCCAACCAGCCGACCGCGATCGGCATGCTCCGCAAGATCGAACAGTTCCAGGCCCAGGGCAAGACGATCGGCGTGACGTATGTCGGCTTCGACTCCCACGACGTGCTGCTCAAGGGCATCCGCGACAGGAAGATCGACGCGATCATCGTCCAGGACCCGCTGCGGATGGGCTACCTCGGCGTCGAAAGGATGGTCAAGCATCTGAACGGCGAGCCCATCGACGCGTTCGTCGACACCGGCGCGCACCGCGTGACCATCGACAACGTCGACGACCCCGATATCCGCAAGATCACGCTGCAGAAGTGACCCGACCTGCCGTGCATGTTGAGCGTGCGAGACCGGGAAGCCTCGGCCATGGGTGACGCGCCCGCATCACAAGCCCGACCGCTGCTGACCATGCAAGGGGTGCACAAGCGATTCGGCCCGACGGTCGCGCTGGACGGCGTGGACCTGGCGTTGCACCGCGGCGAGGTGCTGGCGTTGATCGGCGAGAACGGCGCCGGCAAGAGCACCCTGATGAAGGTGCTCAGCGGCGCGCACACCGCCGATGCCGGCACGATGACGCTGGAGGGCGCGCCCTTTGAGCCGCGCAACCCCCTGCACGCCCGCCGCGCCGGCGTGGCGATGATCTACCAGGAGCTGTCGATCGCCCCGGACCTGTCGGTTGCGGAGAACATCCTGCTGGGCGTGGAGCCGGGGCGTGGCCCGTTCATGCACTGGACGTCCGCCCGCGAGCGGGCCCGGGCGGCGCTGGGCGAAGTCGGGCGGCCGGACATCGACCCGCGGGCCCGCGCCGGCAGCCTCTCCGTCGCCGAGCAGCAGCTCGTGGAGATCGCGCGGTCCGTCGCGCTGGGCGCGAAGGTGCTCGTGCTCGACGAGCCGACCAGCAGCCTCACCGCCCGCGACATCGAGAGCCTGTTCGCCATGCTCCGGCGCCTGCGTGCCGGCGGCCTGGGCATCGTCTACATCAGCCACTTTCTCGAAGAGGTCCGCGCGATCTCCGATCGCTTCACGGTCCTCCGCGACGGCGCCTCGGTCGGCGGGGGCATCACCGCCGACACGCCGACCGACCAGATCATCCGGCTCATGGTCGGCCGCGACGTTAGTGAGCTGTACCCGCGCAGCGCGCATCACCGCGGCGAGGCGGTGCTGGAGTTCGTTGACCTGGCGGGGGTGACCAAGCCGCGGCAGGCATCGCTGAAGCTGCATCGCGGCGAGGTGGTCGGCATCGCCGGGCTCGTCGGCGCCGGCCGCACGGAACTGCTCCGCACCGTTTTCGGGCTCGATGCCGTGCGGTCGGGCCGCATCAGGGTCCACAGCCACGCGGGCCCCGCCGCGCCGCGCAAGCGCTGGGCCCAAGGCGTGGGCATGGTCAGCGAGGACCGCAAGACCGAAGGCCTGGCGCTGGGCATGAGCATCGCGGACAACCTGACGCTGACGCGGCTGAGCGGTCTGGGGCCGGCCGGCCTCGTCATGCCCAGCCGGCAGGACGCGGCAAGCCGTCCTTGGATCGACAAGCTCGCGATCAAGTGTCGCTCGACCCGGCAGCCGGTGCAGGCGCTGTCGGGCGGCAACCAGCAGAAGGTGGCGTTGGGCCGATTGCTGCATCACGACGCGGACGTGCTGCTGCTCGACGAGCCGACGCGCGGCGTGGACATCGGCTCCAAGGCTCAGATCTACGAGCTGATCGACGAGCTGGCGCGGGGCGACGCGGAGGCCGGCCGACCACCCCGCGCCGTGCTCATGGTCAGCAGCTACCTTCCGGAGTTGCTGGGCGTTTGCGACCGGATCGCGGTGATGAGCCGGGGCGTGCTCGGCGCATCCCGGCCGGTCGGCGAATGGGACGAGCACACCCTGATGACCGAGGCGACGGCGCAGGACGCCGTGCGTTGAGGATGCTGCGTCATGAGTGAAATGTACGGCCCAACCGACGGCAGCCTGCGACCGGGGCGGGCCTCGCGGGCGGGGCAGTATGCGCTGGCCACGCTCGAGGTACTGGCGCGATTGCTCGCGCTGGCCGTGGTCTTCGTCGTGTTCTGGATGGTGATCGGCGAGAGCTGGCTCAGCCCCGGCAACGTCGAGAACATCCTCATGCAGAGCGCCGTGTTCGCCATGGCGGCGCTGGGTGCGACGATGGTCATCGTCACCGGCGGCATCGACCTGTCGATCGGCTCGACCATCGCCTTCGCCATGGTCGTCACGGCGCTGACACTCAATCTCGGCGCCGGCGGCGATTACGTCTACGTCGAGCAGCACCCGGTGCTCTGGCCCGTCGCGGCGATCCTCGCGGGGACGGTCGCCGGCGGCGCGGTCGGCATGGCCAACGGCATCCTCATCACGGGCCTGCGGCTGGTGCCGTTCATCGTCACGCTCGGCGGGCTCCAGGCGGTGCGCGGGCTGGCCAAGGGCGTCGCCGACAACCGCGAGATCAGCCCCCCGCCCAACTGGCTGTACCAGGAGCTGATGTTCCCCGTGCAGGGCCGCGAGTTCAGTTGGCAGCTCGCCCCGCCCGGCGTCTGGGCCACGGTCGCCGCGGCGGTGCTCGCGATCGGGCTGATGCGATACACCAAGCTCGGGCGATGGGTCTACGCGGTGGGCTCCAACGAGGACACGGCGAGGCTGTGCGGCGTGCCGGTCGCGCGGACCAAGATCACCGTCTACGCCATGGCGGGCCTGTTCTCCGGGCTCGCCGGCGTGCTGGAGTTCAGCAAGCTCAACCTCGGCCAACCCACCGGCGCGGTCATGTATGAGTTGTATGTGATCGCCGCCTGCGTCATCGGCGGCACCAGCCTCATGGGCGGGGTCGGCACCATCTTCGGGTCCGTCGTCGGCGCGCTGATCATCGGCACGCTCAACGCCGGCGCCCAGCAGGCCGGCTGGCCCAAGTGGGTCCAGGAGGTCGCCATCGGCGGGATCATCATCGCCGCCGTCGCGCTCGATCAATTGCGGCATCGCCGGAAGGTCTAACCCGCGGCATCGCCGATGTTCACCCGCTGCCTACTCAGGCTCCGTGCCCATGGTCTGCTTCCATCGCTCCTTGAGCGTGGCGTGCAGCCGCTGCTTGAACGCCAGCGGCATCTCGTACACCTCGGCGCCCTTGTACAGCGTGATCGTCCGGCGGACCGTGTCCACGACAACCTGGCAGGGGTTGCAACCGGCCAGGTGCTGCTCGAAATGCTCGCAGACCTTCGGGTCGACCTCGCCGTCGACGTACTGGTTCACGATGGCCAGCAGGTCCTGGCAGTCCATCAGGCGGCCCCTTCGCCCGCATCGGGCTCGTGGTGATGGTGATCGGTCTTCAGATTCTCGCCCGTCCCGAACAGCTCGGTCAAACGCTCGCGGAGCATCAGTCGCGCCCGCATCAGCCGCACCTTGACGTTGGACTCGGTCAGGCCGAGCTGTTCGGCGGTCTCCTTCACATTCATCTGCTCGATGTCGCGGAGGATGAAGACCAGCCGGTACTTTTCATCGAGTTCGTCGAGGGCCTTGTCCAACTCGCGGCGGAACTCGCGTCGTTGGACGACCTGCTCGACGTTGTCCTGCCACCGCGCGACGACCTGGGGTTCGGGCAGGGGCTCGTCGTCGGCCCCGCCGAAGGGCGCGGCGAGCGGCAGGCCCCGCCGCTTGCGAAGCACCTTGAGCGCGGTATTGGCCGCGATGCGATGGAGCCACGTCCCGAACGCCGCTTCGCCACGAAAGCTGTCCAGCTTCTCCAGCGCGTTGAGGAAGGTGGTCTGGACGACATCCTCGGCATCCTCGGCACGACGGCAGATCCGCAGCGCCAGCCCATACAGACGCCCCCCGTGGGCGTCCACGAGCGCGGCGAACGCCTCGTAGTCGCCGTGGCGGGCCCGCTCGACCAGCCGGGCCTCTTCTGCGTGATCCACCGCGGGTCGGGTCATCGGCAAGATCAACATATAGCCGCCCACGATGGCCGGTTCAAATAGTTGGACCCCCGGGTCGCGTATCGGTTACGACCCCGCCGGCGGGTCGCGCAGCAGCCGCGGCACCACCCGCTCCACCAGCAGGTGGTGCGACGGCGTCACGATGATGAAGACCACCAGCAGCAGGAGCATCAGCGAACCGGCGTCCCCCCCCACCCCCAGGAGCCACGCCATCGCCGCCAGCACGCCCAGTGTCGGCACCAGCAACGGCAGCGACACCACGTGCAGATGCGCCAGCCGGGCCAGCCATGGCCGGTCGGCCGGCGTCGTCGCCTCCGCCAGCGTCACCATGTGCCGCAGGCTGTGCCAGCACAGGAAGTACAACCCCATGGCGAACGCCGGGTGCAGCAGCGCGAACGTCGCGGCAATCACCATCAACTCGAACGCCTCAATGCCGATCAGCGACGGGCCACGGCGATGCCAGCCAGCCACCGACGCGCCCAGCCAGGCGACCAGACCCACGCACGCCGCGGCGATCCCGACGCGCTGCGCGCCGGCCCCGTCGAGCGGCGCCCCGCCGACCACGTCCAGAACGCCGTTGAGCACCAGCATGGTCGGCGCCGGGTGAAAGACGAAGGCGAACGCCAGCAGCATGCTCCCGCGGCCGCACGCGGCGACGTGGTCCACCGCGGATAGGCGGCCGCCCCCGCGGCGATCGTTCGTGATGGCGGCGGTCAGCCGCACCGCATCGCGGCGGTCGGCCGCGCCGAAGTGCCACGCCGTCGCCGCCGCGAACACCAGCATCGACCAACGCGGCGCGGCCAAGACGATCAGCACCATGCCCGCCATCATCACCAGGTACAGGGTGAATCGCCGCAACGTCAGGCCCAGGTCCTGCCGCCCGTCACGCCGCCCGCTCAGCCACAGGTCGACCGCGCCATGCGGCAAGCCCAGGAACACCGCCGAGAGCAGGAACGGCCACGGCGCCAGTCGGCCCGAGCCATCGAGGCCGGCCAGCCCCGCCGCGCAACCCATCGCGAGGATCGCCCACGGGATCAGCCGCAGCAACGTCCCGGTGCGTTGCTCGGGATGCCGAACCGTGATGGATGAGGCGATGACCATCAGAAAAGGCGGGTTGAGGCGTTAGCCCCAACCCGCCGGGTGCGTGAAGGCTCACGCGGTTGCGGGGGCCGGCCCGCCTACCGCGCCCTTGTCCACCTGACTCAGTGCCTTGATGCCGGCGTAAGCCACGAGGCCGAACCCGACCTTGTTGATCACGTCAGCGACGTTGTAGAAGATCTCGCGGAGGTCGGCGCCGGTCCCGCCGCCCAGGGCCATCAGGAACCCGATCGGGTAGATCGCCCATCCGATCAGGATGAACAACCGCATGGTCCTGGCCGATCGGGCGATCGGTGCCGGGGCGGTCGCGATCACGCCCGAGACCTTCGAGTAGAGCAGGCCGACGATCGCCAGCTCCGCGATGCAGGCGATGATGAAGAAGCTCCACCACTGGCCGCTGCCCACCGCCGAGACCTCGGCGATGTACGCCGTGACGATCATGACGATGTCGAGAGAGACCAGTTGCACGAGCAGCCCCTTGCCCTTCGGGCCGAGCTGCAGCAGCAACGGGAACTTCACCAGCAGCAGCGGCGTGGTGATGATCCAGTCGATGTAGCGATACTCGGTCGGGAAGTCGCCGCCCGCATACGTGCCGGCCATCCGGAAGTAGTGGAAGCAGGCGATGCCGGTGACCAGCCCGGCCACGGTCATGACGCTGCGGTACTTGGGGTCCACGCTGGAGCGCTCGAGGAAGAAGAACACCGTGCCGGCGCCCATGGCCACGGTGGCGATCCAGAACAGGTACTGGGTGATTGACGACATGGTCAATGAACCCGCCGATGTGATTTCCGCGAGAACGGTCATCATGGAGATCTCCTTCGCAAGGGGAGGGTGGTGCGTTGTTCACGCCCGCGCGGGCGTGATGATTCCGAGTCCAGGGCCGGTCGAGGTTGCTGTCCCACGCGTCGTGGCCACTACGCCGGCAGCCCTATAAAGTATCAAAAGTATCATCAGACGATAGACCTCCCCTGTAGAGGTGTCTATACGACACAACCGAAATAGGCTATTGCTGGATGTTTGGGCTATCCATGGCTACCATTGCCGCATTGTCGGCAGTGAATTGAAATAACCGATATACCCAACATGTCCCCTGACAACGCCTACATCACCCCACGCCGACTGGCCGAGGCGCTCGGCGTCGGCCGGTCCACGGTTCAGCGTTGGGTGGATGCCGGCTCGATCGCCGCCGACCGCACCGCCGGGGGCCATCGCCGCATCCCGCTCCACGAGGCCGTGCGTTTCATCCGTTCCAGCCGGCTGACCCTGCGCGACCCGGCGGCGCTCGGGCTGGCCGACCTGCACACGCGGCGGCGGGCGACCGACCCGCCCGCGCCCGCCGATGACCAACTGATGCGGCTGCTCATCGACGGCGACGCCGCCGCGTTCCGGGGGCAACTGCTGCTGCGGTTCCTTCACGGCGAGTCCGCCGCCTCGCTGTTCGATGACCACCTGGCCCTCGCGATGCACACGATCGGCCGCATGCACCCCGACGACCCGCGTGGCATCCTCGTCGAGCATCGGGCCACGGAGATCTGCGTGGAAGCGATCAACCAGATCCGGATGCTGATGCCGCCGCGTGCGTCGACGCGGCCACGCGCCGTGGGCTGCGCCTACCCCAATGATTCGTTCACACTGCCGTCGCTGATGGCCGCGACCGTTGTTGCCGCCGAGGGCTGGAGCGAGTTGAACCTCGGCTGCAACACCCCGCTGGATTCTCTGGCGCTGGCCGTCGAAGAGACCGAGGCACGCCTGGCGTGGCTGTCGGCCAGCGTCATCGACCACGGCGAGCGGTTTGCCGCTGACGTCGCGGCGCTGGCCGATCGCCTCAGCGAAAGCAACGTCATCCTCGCCGTCGGTGGCCGGGCGGTGCCCGAGGGCTGGCGTCCCCGTGCCGACAACATCCGCAAGATGCGGACCATGCGCGAGCTCGAAGCGCTGGCGCACGGCATCGCCGCGGGCTCCTCGCCGCGGCAGGTTCGCACCGACTGACCCTTGCCGGCGGTTGCGGCCTGCCGTTGACGTGCGCGACCGCGGCCGGCCTAACATGTCCTGTGCAATGCGCTACAAAGGGCACGCCGACATGACCACCCCGACGAGCACCACCGAGACTCGGCCTCAACCCGAGCAGGACGACAAGCCCAAGCAGCAGCCCCCCTATCACGTCGTGCTCCACAACGACGACGACCACAGCTTCGCCTACGTCGTCGGGATGCTGCAGAAGCTGTTCGGCCACCCCGTGGAGAAGGGTTACCGGATCGCGCAACGCGTCGACTCGGAAGATCGCGCCATCGTCATCACCACCACCAAGGAGCACGCCGAGCTCAAGCAGGAGCAGGTCCACGCGTTCGGCCCGGACGTGCTCGTGGCCGGGTGCGCCGGGTCGATGACCGCCACGATCGAGCCGGCCGAGTTCGGCGACGAGGACCGCACCGATCAGGGCTAGCGATCGGGCGAATCCGGATCGTTGCCGTCCGTCCACGCATCGCGGATCACGTCGACCAGGGTCGTGACGCTGTCGGGGATCACGGACAGGCGATAGTCGCCGATGATCAGCCCGGGCAGTTGCCGCACGCCGGCGTGGGCGGCGAGGCGGACGTTGCGTTCGATCATGCGGTCGATCGCCGGGTCGGCCAGCGCGGCGCGTAACGCCGGGGCCCCGACGAGCCCCCGGGCGTGTTCATGCGCCCGGTCCGGGGTCATCGACGCCTGCTGCTCCAGCAGCCAGTGGTGATACCCGTCGAACGCCGCGGGGTCGGCCAGCCACACCGCGAGCGCCAGCCGCGCCAGTTCGCAGGCGTGGCGGTAATGCTCGCCCGTCGATGCAAGCATCGGGTTGCAGTCCGCGTCGAGGGGCACGATCACGGCAAGCACCGCGACATCGTCGCCGAGCGTGCCCGAAGCGTCGCGGAGCCGGGCCGCCAGCTTCCCGCACCGCGTGCAGGTGTAATCCAGCACATCGACGAGCAGGCGTGCCGCATCGTCGTTGCCGACGATCGGGTACGCCTCGCGATCGAGCACGACCCGGCCGTCCAGCACAACGCAACCGCGGTTGGGCTCGTCGGTGTCGATCCATCGTTCGCCTTCGGTCCGCCAGGTCACGCGGTGCGTGTACGCGGGCGTATCGAGCGACTGCCCGATCGCCAGCGCCGCGACGGCGACGGCACCCGCGATCGCCGCCGCACCGGCCGCGCGCCCGGCGCCGGCGATCGCGTAGACCAGCATCAGCAGCGCCAGCATGCCACCGGCGACGTGCTCGACCATGCACCAGCCGCACCACGTGCCGATGCGGACACCCTGGAGGTAGACGAACCAGCCGGCGGCCCCGAGCAAGGCGACCGCCAGCGCCAACCCGACCGCCCACGTTGTGCGGTCGGGCGATCGGCCGACGCGCCACAGCACGACGAGCATGCCCAGGTGCGCCGCGCCGCCCAGCGCCGCGACCGGCACGCCCAACCAGGTCGACCACCGGCTGCCCAGCACTGACGTGCAATCCAGCCAACTCACCTTCCCGCAGAGCGGCGCCGCGCCGGCCGAGCCGGCCCAGTTGATCGCCGCGTGCGTGTAGACGAGAAACCCGGCGATCGCGAGGCCGGTAAGCGCCAACGCCCGCATCAACCACAGGACCCGCCCGCTTGGCACGACAGGTGTGCTTGCCATGGTCGGCTCATCGGCACTGGCCGCTGCCGCGGACGACCCACTTGTAAGTGGTCAGGTCGGCCGCGCCCATCGGCCCGCGCGCGTGCAGCTTGTCCGTGCTGATCCCGATCTCCGCGCCCAGCCCGTACTCCCCGCCGTCGCTGAACCGCGTGGAGCAGTTGACCATGACGTCGGCGGCGTCGACCTCGTTGACGAAGCGGTCGGTCGCGAGCACGTCGGCCGACAGGATCGCGTCCGTGTGGTGCGAGCCGTACGTATTGATGTGCGCGACCGCCTCGTCGAGCGAGTCGACGACCTTGACGGCGCAGATCATGTCGAGGTACTCGGTGTGCCAGTCGTCTTCGGCCGCGGCGACGAGCTGGCCGTCGGCGACGTGGCCGCGGAGCATCTTCTCGGACCGCTCGCAGACGCGGAGCTCGACGCCCTCGGCGGCGAGCGCGCGGCAGACCTCGACCTGGAGCGATTCGACGCCGGCGTGGAAGAGCATGGTTTCCGCGGCGTTGCACACGCCGGTCCGCTGCGTCTTGGCGTTGACGCAGACCTGCCGCACCATGCCCTCGGGCAGTTGCGCCGCGCCGGCGTCGACGTACACGTGGCAGTTGCCGGTGTAGTGCTTGATCACGGGGATGTGGGCCTGCTCAACGACGGCGCGGATCAGCGACTCGCCGCCGCGCGGGATGGCCAGGTCGATCTTGCCGGTCATCCGCAGCAGCTCGCCCACCGCCGCCCGGTCGGTCGTCTGGATGAGCTGGACCATGTTGGGGTCCAGCCCGGCGGCGTCGATCGCGGCGCGGACGATCCGGGCGATCGCGGCGTTGGAGTGCAGCGACTCCTTGCCGCCGCGCAGGACGACGGCGTTGCCGCTCTTGATGCACAGCGCCGCCGCGTCGCTGGTCACGTTGGGCCGGCTCTCGTAGATGATCAGCACCACCCCGATCGGGCACCGCACCTTTTCCAGCCGCAGGCCGTTCGGCCTCACGTAGCCCTCGATGACCTGCCCGACGGGATCGACCTGGGCGGCGATCTGGCGGACCGAGTCGGCCATCTTCGCCACCCGCGCCGGGTCCAGCCGCAGACGATCCTTCATCGCATCGGTCAGGCCCAGCTCGTCGGCGCGGGCGAGGTCGTGGCGGTTGGCCTCGACCAGGTCGTCGGTGTGGCGTTCGAGGCCGTCGGCGACAGCGATCAGGACCGCGGCGCGTGTCCGGCCGTCCAGCCGCACCAGCCCGCGGGCGGCGGCGACGGCCTGGTCGGCGACCTCGCGGCAATAGCCGCCCACATCACGGATCGTCGGGATCGTCTGCGTCATGGTGTCCTCGCGGTTGGCCCGTGCGTCCGACCGCATCTTACGGGCTGCGGCGGCTGACGGTGAAATTGACGCGGGGGGTGGGCGTGGTCACCGTGACCGTGGGGGCGAGAAACGTCGGCACCGGGACCTGATCCAGCGTCAGCGCCTCGGGGTTCAGCGGCACCGTATGCAGCACCCGCGGCGGGCCGTCCTCCCGAACCTCCTCGATCACCACGGCGCTGAGCGGCTTGGTCGTGATGCCCGCGTCCAGTTCGTCGGCGGTCAGGCTGAAGACCGCGACGACCCGCAGCTTCGGCCCGTTGGCGCGTCGCTCGAGGTTGTCGGCGCGCAGGCGCTCGATCAGGTCCTTCGGGCCGTTGATCGTGACCTCGGCCAGCACCCGCGAGTCCTCGGCCAGCGTCACGTCGTACCGCTGAGTCTCCGACGGCGGGACCCGCAGCCACACCGGGACCAGCCGCAACTGATGCGTGTCGGTCTGGCCGCGCACGGTGAAGGTGACCTCGGCGGTGCGCTGCGCCAGCTTCACGTGCCGCGCCCCTTCCAGCACGCCCGCCGGCTGCAGGTTGAGCGTCAGCGTCTGCGCGACGCCCTCGGGCATGTCGGCGAGCTGGCCCGGCTGGGCGATCGCCTCGAGGTACAGGGCGTCGGGGCTTGAAGCGTACCGCTCAGCCAGCGACCGCGGCAGCGTCGCGGGGATCTCCGGCGGTTCGATCGTGACCGACGGCCCCAGCCGCACGCCCTCCGGCTGAAACACCACCCGCAGCTCGCGCTCGACCAGCTTCTCGATCGTGAAGATCGCTTGCGCCGGGTCCACGGTGTCGACGCTGACGCCGAGGTCGGCGATGGTCCGGCCGGACGCGGCGTCGGGATCGAGCCGCGCCTGCGCCAGCATCGCCTTCAGGTCGAACGTGGCGCGCGGGCCTTCCGGCAGCTCGCCGGCGGTCAGCGGCAAGCGGATCACCCCCGACGGCTCCAGCCGCGCTTCCAACTCCGTCAACGCCGCCGACGAGCCCTTGAAGCTCACCGTCGCGTATTTCGTGAGGCTGCCGTCGGCCCAGTCGACGACGGTGTCCTGGCCCACGCGCGCCGGCAGCCGCAGCTCGACGCGGCGCGGCTCGCTCCGCCGCACGTCCTGGCCCTCGGCGTACAGCCAGATCAACACCGCGATCAGTGTCGTCAGTCCGATCGTCTGCAGTTGGCCTGCGATGCGCATGGGGTCCCGTGGTATCGCCGTCAGGCGGCGCTCTTGTCGCTGTCGTCGGTGCGGGCCGAACGCTTCTTACGCTCGCCCTTGCGGTGCTGTTCACGTTCGGAGGCGGTGTGCTTGTCCTTCTCCAGCAGGTCCTCGTCGGGATCGATGGCGACCTCGGCGGCGGTGCTGGACAGCCCGGTCCGCAACATCGACCGCAGCGCCTCGGGGCTGAGCCGCCGCACCAGTTGACCCCGCTCGGCGAGCGAGATCGCCCCGGTCTCCTCGCTGACGACGACGACCAGGCAGTCGGCCTCGGCGCTGAGCCCCAGCGCCGCGCGGTGCCGCGAGCCCAGCTCCTGGCTGATCTCCTCCCCCTCGGCGAGCGGGAACTGCACGCCCGCCGCGGCGATCCGGTCCTTGCGGATCACCACGCCCATGTCGTGCAGCGCGCTGCCGGGCCAGAAGATCGTCTGCAACAGGTCGGGCGAGACCTCCGCGTCGACGCCGGTGCCCGCCTCGATGATCCCGCCCAGCGGCACCTCCCGCTCGATCGCCATGATCGCGCCGATCTTGTTCTTGGACAGATACGTCACCGCCTGCACGATCGCGTCGATCACCGGATCGAGCTGGCGTACCGAGCTGCGGAACAGCCGCGCCTCGCCCAGCCGCACCAGCGCCCGGCGGAGTTCGGGCTGAAAGACCACGACCAGCGCGATCGCGGCGAACCCCAGGAACCCGCGATAGAGGAACTGGATCCGCCGGAACGCGTCCTCGCGGGCCAGCACGAGGATCAGCAGGGACGCGACGATCAGCAGCACGCCCAGCCCTTTGAGCATCCGCGCGGCGCGGGTGCCGTGCAGGAAGCGAAACACCAGCCACACCACCACCCAGATCATGGCCAACTCAATCGTGACCTCGATCGGGTCGTAGCCCTGCAGGCGTGTCGAGAGCTGATGAAGACTTTCGCCCAAGTCGCGTATCCCGTTGACGGAGCGGCCGTTATGTTTCGATACCGCGTGCGCCCGCTTGACAGTCTGATTATAGAGTATCGTCTAACGCGTATCCTGCGCAACAATCGTTTTACGTGGCCGATCCGCCCGGCGACGCGGCGCCGCCGCCGGCTGGCCGGGGCTTTGCCGGCCGCCGGTTTCCGCGTAAACTGGGCTCGCTGCGAATTGCTCCGGCGCCACGGAAGGTGCATCACATGGCCCAGCGCTCCTCCAACACCAAGCGGTCACGCTCGCCACGCGGCAAGGCCCCCCGCCGCGTCGATGCGGTCGCGCTCGCCGGTCAGCAGCGCGAGATCAGCGTCAGCGAGTTCTTCGCCAAGAACCGCCACCTGCTCGGGTTCGACAACCCCCGCAAGGCCCTGCTGACCACCGTCAAGGAAGCGGTCGACAACGCCCTCGACGCCTGCGAGGAGGCGGGGATACTGCCCGACCTGTTCGTGGGGATCGAGCAGCTCGCCGAGACCCGGTACCGCCTGACCATCCGCGACAACGGCCCGGGGATCGTCCGCAACCAGGTCGAGAACATCTTCGGGAAGCTGTTGTACGGCTCGAAGTTTCACCGGCTGAAGATGAGCCGCGGACAGCAGGGCATCGGCATCGCCGCCGCCGGCATGTACGGGCTGATGACCACCGGCAAGCCGATGATCATCCATTCCAAGCCCCGGAAGAACAAGCCCTGCCACCGCGTCACGCTGGCCATCGACACGCAGAAGAACCGTGCCGAAGTCAGCGACGAGGAAGAGCATCTGAACTTCGAGCACGACACGGGCACGGAAGTCAACATCGAGCTCGAGGGCCGCTACCAGAAAGGCCGACAGAGCGTCGACGAGTACCTCGAGCAGACGGCGATCGCCAACCCGCACGCGCGGATCATCTACCAGCCGCCGACGGCGTGCCGGCCGGCGGGCGA
This sequence comes from uncultured Planctomycetaceae bacterium, assembly GCA_964458935.1. GTDB lineage: Bacteria > Planctomycetota > Phycisphaerae > Phycisphaerales > Zrk34 > CAYWKS01. The sequence goes on along the minus strand of CAYWKS010000008.1, from coordinate 109,368 downwards.
AGACAACGGCCACGCCGAACCGCCGTCGCTGATCGACGACTACGAGCATGCCAAGGCGCTGGCGCGGACGGCCGAGGGGACCGCGGCGACGCCGGGCGGCACGACGGTGCACCCGCGGACGGTGCGGGAGCTGCCGGCCGAACCCAAGCAGATCAAGCCCCACCCCAAGGGCATCGAGCTGGGCATGCTGATCAAGATGCTCAAGCAGAGCGACAGCACGCAGCTCGGCGGGTTCCTCCAGCACGAGTTCTGCCGCGTCTCGCAGGCCAAGGCCACCGAGCTCTGCGAAGCCGCCGAGCGGATCGCCGGCAACGGCACAACGATCACCAACCGCACGTACGTCAGCCGGCTCGGCCACGCCGAAGCCGAGGCGCTGTTCAAGGCGATCCAGCAGACGAAGCTGATGGCCCCGCCGACCGACTGCCTGTCGCCGATCGGGGTCAAGCAGATCCTCGCGGGCCTGCTCAAGGGCGTCCGCGCCGAGTTCTACACGGCCACGACCCGGCCGCCGGCCGTCTACCGCGGCAACCCGTTCCAGATCGAGGTGGGGCTGGCCTACGGCGGTGACCTGCCGGGCGAGGACCTGGCGCGGGTGATCCGCTTCGCCAACCGCGTGCCGCTGCTGTATCAGCAGGGCTCGTGCTGCTCGTACAAGGCGGTGCTGGAGACCTCGTGGCGGAACTACGGGCTGAGCCAGTCGCGGGGCGCCCTGCCGCAGGGCCCGCTGGTCGTCTTCCTGCACATGGCCAGCGTCTGGGTCCCGTTCACCAGCGAATCCAAGGAGGCGATCGCCGATTACGACGAGATCCGCAAGGAGATCAAGCTGGCGATCAGCGAGTGCGGGCGGAAGCTGAACACCTACGTCCGCCGCCGCCAGCGGATCCGCCGCGAGGGCGAACGCCGCAGCGTCTTCGAGCGGTACATCGGCGAGGTCGTCCAGGCGCTGCACACGATCGATCCCCGTCACGACCCGGATAAGCTCAAGGCGGACTTCGAGGCGGTCGCCCAGATGGTCACCGAGTTCGCCGACATGCGGTTCGACGACGAGGGCAAGCCGATCGACCCCGCGTCCGCCCAGGACAAGCCGCGCCGCGAAAGCCGGAAGGGCAAGCGCAAGGGCGCCCTGGAGAAGCTCGACGCCGACGAACAGACGGTGATCCTCGCCGACGCCGCCCCGCAACCGATGCTCGACGCGATCGACAAGCCCCGGCGCCGCGCCGAGGACGACGAGGCGGCTGACGCGACGCTGTTTGACGAGGACTCAGACTGATGGCGAAGAAGACGACCAAGAAGCAGACTGCCGCGAAGAAGGTCGCGAAGAACAGGACGGCGAAGAAGGCCCCGGCGGGCCAGTCGGCCGGCCGCAGGACCGCCCCCGCCGCCAAGCCCTCGAAGCGGCCGGCCAACCAGACGCCCCGCAAGATCGTGGAGATGGCCGACAGCGTCGCGCAGCAGGTCGCCGGGCAGCGGGACCCGGGCGTGCAGATCCCCACCCGCGCCCTGTCCAACGTCTGGTTCGACGACAAGCAGCGCGTGATCCGCATGGGTGACAACCAGCAGCGGCGGGCCTTCTTCAACCTCGGCCAGGCCAAGAAGTTCATGCAGACCATGCTCGTGGCGTCGGGGTGCAAGCGGCTGCTCGACGAGGGCAAGACCACCAGCATTCGTGACATGTTCTACGTGTGCAAGCACCGCGTGGGCCAGTCCAAGGAGAACACCTTCGACGAGCAGTCGGAGTCCGACCCGATCATCGAGGACCTGGAGGTGACGCTGCGGTCGCTGCGGGAGGAGCTGGGCCTGTTCGCCGAGCCCAAGGGCGCGATGGTCGGGCCGATGACCATCACCGACAACGGCGACCGGATCGACCTGGGGCAGATGGGCTCGGGCGGTTGGGCCGTGCCCAGCATCGTCGAGGATCACATGATCCAGTTCGGCAAAACCTCGGCGAAGTTCATCCTGCTGATCGAGAAGGGCGCGGTGTGGCGGCGTTTCAGCGAAGACCGCTTCTGGGAGCAGCACCGGTGCATGATCATCCACGGCGGTGGCCAGCCCCCGCGCGGCGTCCGCCGGCTCATCCACCGCATGCACCACGAGAAGAACCTGCCGGTCTACGTGCTCGTCGATAACGACCCGTGGGGCTATTACATCTACAGCGTCGTGAAGCAGGGCTCGATCAACCTCGCCTTCGAGAGCCAGCGGATGGCGATCCCCGAGGCGCGCTTCATCGGCATGAGCAGCTACGACGCCGAACGCTTCGAGATCCCCGACACCGTCACCATCGCGCTCAACGACCAGGACCGCCGCCGGGCCAGGGAGATCATGAAGTACCCGTGGTTCGATTCCAAGCCCTGGCAGCGCGAGATCAAGCACATGCTCAAGCTCGGCGTCAAGCTGGAGCTTGAAGCGCTGAGCAACAAGGACTTCTCCTTCATCACCGAGCGATACCTGCCCGAGAAGCTGAACAAGCGGCAGTGGCTGGACTGACCCGGCGAAGCGGCACGACCCACCGACGCAAATTCGCGTGTATCTGCCGCAATTGCCTCTCGCGTGCAACCATACGCTTGGATATACTCCTCGATCCTATCACCGGGAAGCCGGCAAACAACTGCGGCCGGTCCTGAGTTGATTACGTGCAAGCGGTACGGTTGCTTGTCTACCTCCGGGGCCGGGGCGGAGGGGCTAAGCTATGCCCGGCTCACGACAGACGCGTCGATCCAAATCCACGCCGCCGGACCAGCCGCGGCGCGTGCTTGTGGCCGACGACGATCGGTCGGTCGCCCAGTCGCTGGTGAAGGCGATCCAGCAGATGGGCTACGAGCTGGTGGGCCCGGCGACGACCGGCCGCGCCGCGGTCGAGCTGGCCCGCGAGCAGCAGCCCGACATCGCGATCCTGGACATCCGCATGCCGGACATGGACGGCCTGGAAGCCGGCCGCATCCTCTGGGGCGAGATGGGTGTGCCCCTGATCTACCTGAGCGCCTTCTCCAACCCCGAATACCTTCAGCGGGCGATGGACGTGGGCGCGTTCGGGTACCTGATCAAGCCGGCGACGCTGGACGACCTGCGCGTCCACCTTGGGGTGGCGTGGGCGCGGTACCGCGACTGGCTGAGCGCCGGCGGGGTGTAAGCCGGCCGGGCGGCGTCGCCCCGACGCCCCAATCCCCTCTAAAGCCCCCCCTCCAACTTGTCCGATAACAGGCTTGTGGCTCGCTGACGCGCGACGGATTGTTGTATCGGCGCGTTCTGGCCGACAAGTAGTTACACATTCGCCCAACCCCGGAGCGCAGGAATGAGCGGTACAGCCAAGTCAACGACGATCGCGATGCTTGCGGCGGCGGCGGTGTGGGTCGGCGTGGCCGGGTGCAGCCGCGCCACCGCCTGGCGCCAACCCGCGCCCGAGGGTCCGCCGGAATCGACGGCCGCGTCGGCCGAGGCCGCGCCGGCCGCGTCGCACAGCGATCCGATGAACGCCGCCGCCTCGTCGCTGCTGACCGACCGCGTGGACGAGCAACCACGGTTCGTGGGCCAGCCGGTGGCCGACGACGGCGACCGGCCGTCCCGATTCGTCGGGGTGCTCAACCTGTACGGCGAGATCCCCGGTGGTCCCGAGGGCATGCCCAACGATGCGCTGGACAACCTCCGCCAGGTGACCTTCACCCCCGAGGGCGCGGACTTCGACGCGGACATCAGCCCCGACGGCAGCTTCGTCGTGTTCGCCTCGACCCAGCACCGCCCGACGGCCGACCTCTATTACAAGCCCGTCGACTCGCGGACGGTCACGCAGGTGACCAGCGATCCGGCCAACGACACCATGCCCGCGATCAGCCCCGACGGCAAGCGGGTCGCGTTCTGCTCCAACCGCTCGGGCAGTTGGGACATCTACGTCAAGAATCTCGACGGCGGGCAGGCCGTCCAGATCACCGACAACCCCGCGCAGGAGCTGCACCCCAGTTGGTCGCCGGACGGCGAGCAATTGGTCTTCTCGGCGCTGGGCGAACAGACCAGCCAGTGGGAGATGGTGGTCGTGGACGTGTCGAACCCTGCCAAGCGGCGGTTCATCGGGTATGGGCTGTTCCCGGAGTTCAGCCCGACGGGCGACAAGATCGTCTACCAGCGGGCGCGCTTCCGGGGCACGCGGTGGTTCAGCGTCTGGACTATCGACTACCGCAACGGCGAGGGCGTACGGCCGACCGAGATCGCCGCCAGCGCCAACGCCGCGGTCATCACCCCGACCTGGAGCCCGGATGGGCAGAAGCTGGCGTTCGCGACGGTGGTCAGTCCGACCTCCGACGACACCAACACCCGCCCGCGGAAGGCCGACCTGTGGATCGTCGACATCGACGGCACCGACCGGGTGCGCCTGACCACGGACAACTTCGTTAACCTTCAGCCGACCTGGGGCCCGGACGGCCGGGTGTTCTTCGTCTCCAACCGCTCGGGCACGGACAACATCTGGGCGGTGCGCCCGCACGGCGCGTCGATGATCGCCGGGCCGGACCGGCCCGACGACGCGGCGCAGGCCGCGGCGCCGGTACCGGAGTAAACGGCGGCGGGCCGGCCCGGCCCCGGGTTCGGACAACCTTCTGATGAGCGGAGCTCATCCATGCGGCAGGACGCCATGACAAGTGAAAAGGCCATGCTGAGTCGCGCCGGTCGCGGCCGGCGATCGATGCGGGCGACGCTCGTGCTGATCGTCGTGGTGGCGGCGGGCCTGGCCGGTTGCCGGTTGTTCGAGAAACCGATCGAGCGGCCGCAGGCGCTGGTCAGCCCCTACCCCGCGGACAAGCTCTGGGCGGTGGCGCCGCTGCGCAACGAGTCGGGCACGACGCTGGTCGACTCGTTCACCGTCGCCGACAAGCTCGCCCAGCAGGTGGAGCAGGTCAGCGGCATCACGGTGCTGCCGGTCAACCGCGTGCTCGAGGCGATGCGGGCCACGGGCCTCGAGCGGATCGGCAGCGTCGGGCAGGCGATGGGCCTCATGCAGACCCTCGACGCCGACGGGCTGATCGTCGGGACGGTGACGGCGTGGGACCCGTATGAGCCGCCGAAGATCGGCGCGACCGTGCAGTTGTACACCCGCCGCGCCCCCGACGCCGCCGGCGTCGACACGCGGGCGCTGACCTACGCGGCGACGGACGACCGGCTGCCCGGCCTGATCGAGCACGATCAGCCGACCGCCCAGGCGTCCGGCTACTTCGACGCGGCCAACGGCGAGGTGCTCACCCGGATCAAGGCCTACGCCACCGGCCGCACCCCCCTCGACAGCCCCGCCGGTTGGCGCGCGTACCTGCTCAGCATGGACCTTTACACCGAGTTCGTCAGCTACGAGCTGACCCGGCGGTTGCTCGACTCGGAGTGGCGGCGCATGACGCCGGCTCCGACGCCCCAGCCGCCGGCGGATGCCAACGACACCTAGCGGCGGATGGGTCGGTCCGACCTCCGCCCGACACGGACGGACGCCGACCGATGACCAGCCTCCCCAGCCCTTCTCAACACGACCCGGTGCGGCAGCTCACGCTGGTCAAGCAGGATCAGCGGTGGGTCTTCCGGTACGCGCGCGGCGAGGAGCAGCAGATGATGCAGCGGCTGGCCAGCGAAGCCAACGACCCGGCGAGCCGACTCGACTGGTTCGACGTCGCCGTGCTCTCCCACCAGATGGGCGAGCACCTCGCGGCGAAGCTGGAGACGCTCAAGGACGACTAACCCCGGCGCGCGCGGCCCGTGCGGCCCCGGCCCACCCACAACGGAGTGTGACATGGACAACCTGCCCCTGATCCAACAGTTCCTGGACTACCTGAGGCTGCAGCGCCACTTCAGCCCCTACACCGCGCGATGCTACGGGGCCGACCTCCGCCAGTTCGTGCAGTTCCTCGAGACCGAGGCCCCGGACGGCGGCGGACGCGGCGATGCGGACGCCGCCATCGCCACCGCGCCCGGCGTCAGCCACGCCATCGTCACCGCCGACCCGCTGCGGATCCGCCGCTTCCTCACCTGGCTCGACGAGTTCGAGTACTCCGCCGCGACGATGGCGCGGAAGATCGCCACGCTCCGCAGCTTCTACAAGTACCTCGCCCGCGAGGCGCTGGTCACCAACAACCCCATGATGCTCATCCGCACCCCCAAGCAGGCCAAGCGGCTGCCCAAGGCCGTCACCGTCGAGCAGGTCGAAAAGCTGCTCGCGGCACCCGACGAGAAGTCGACCCTGGGCGCCCGTGACCGCGCGATCCTCGAGACGCTCTACTCCACAGGCATCCGCGTCAGCGAGCTGGTCGACCTCAACCGCCAGGACATGGACGAGATCGGCGAGGCGCTGACCATCCGCGGCAAGGGCAAGAAGGAGCGGATCGTCCCGCTCGGGTCGCACGCCCTGCGGGCCATCCGACATTACATGGCCCTGCTCGACGCCGACCCCAAGTTTGCCCGCGTCCGCCAGGCCGCCCAGACCGGCGAGCTCGTCCCGCTCTACGTCAACAAATCCGGGGGCCGGTTGAGCAGCCGCTCGGTCCGCCGCAAGCTCGACAAGTACCTCATCGAGGCCGGCCTCGACCCGTCGATCAGCCCGCACACCCTCCGCCACAGCTTCGCCACGCACCTGCTGGACAACGGCGCGGACCTGCGCAGCGTCCAGGAATTGCTCGGCCACCAGTCGCTGAGCACGACCCAGGTCTACACGCACCTGACGACCCAGCGGATGCGCGACGCCTACGAGCGCGCCCACCCGCGCGCATCCTGAGCACCGACACCCCCATGCACACCCCCGACGCAGGGCCGCGAACGCCGCGCCCTGCGTCGATTCATTTTCGCCACGCCTCCACTGCCCGGGAAACGGGCATCGCCGCCGCACCACCGTCAACTGGCATCGCATTTGTAACTTGCTGCGCGGTTCCATAGCTGAATAGCATGCCCTATGTCTATCGCCAGCAGAACGGTCTTCGGCGACTACCAGACCGACGGCTTCTATGACGAGTTGATCGGTTCCGAAGGGGCTGCGCGGCCCGCGGCGCAGGTGCTCGTCGACCTGCTCGAATCGCTGGACGAGCAGCAGTTGCACCGGCGCCAGGCCGCCGCCGAGCAGGCCCTGCTCCGCGCCGGCATCACCTTCACCGTCTACGGCGACGAGTCCGGCACCGAACGCATCTTCCCCTTCGACCTCGTGCCCCGCATCATCCCCGCCGAGGAGTGGCGGTCGATCGAAGCCGGCCTCGCCCAGCGCATCATCGCCCTCAACCTCTTCCTCGACGACATCTACCACGACCAGAAGATCCTCAAGGACAAGGTCATCCCCGAGTCGGTCGTCCGCTCATCGGAGGGGTTCCGCGACGCGTGCGCCGGCCTCGACCCGCCGAACGGCATCTGGTGCCACGTCACCGGCACCGACCTCGTCCGCGACGACGCCGGCGTCTTCCACGTCCTCGAAGACAACATGCGATGCCCCTCCGGCGTCTCCTACGTCCTCGAAAATCGCGAGATCATGAAGCGGACCTTCCCCCAGGTCTTCGCCTCCCTCCACGTCCGCCCCGTCAACGACTACCCCGAACACCTGCTCAAGGCGCTGCAGCACCTCGCCCCGCCCGACCGCGAGATGCCCAACGTCACCGTCCTCACCCCCGGCGTGTTCAACTCCGCCTACTTCGAGCATTCCTACCTCGCCCAGCAGATGGGCGGAGAGCTCGTCGAGGGCCGCGACCTCGTCGTCGACAACGACCGCCTCTACATGCGCACCACCCACGGCTTCGAGCGCGTCGACGTGCTCTACCGCCGCATCGACGACGACTTCCTCGACCCCCTGGCGTTCCGCGACGACTCCATGCTCGGCGTGCCCGGGCTCATGGACCTGTACCGCCGCGGACGCGTCGCCATGGCCAACGCCCCCGGCACCGGCGTCGCCGACGACAAGGTCATCTACGGCTACGTCCCCGACATCATCCGCTACTACATGCGGCAGGACCCGATCATCCCCAACGTCCCGACCTACCTCTGCTGGGAGCCCGACCAGCGCCACCACGTCCTGGCCCGCCTCGACGAGCTGGTCGTCAAGCCCGCCAACGCCTCGGGCGGGTACGGCATGCTCATCGGCCCCCGCGCCTCCGCCGACGAACGCGCCGACTTCGCCGATCGCATCAAGGCCAACCCACGCAACTACATCGCCCAGCCCACACTCAACCTCTCCCGCATGCCCACCTTCATCGACGGACGCATGCAGGGCCGACACGTCGACCTCCGCCCGTTCATCCTCTACGGCGAGGATGTGTACGTCATGCCCGGCGGGCTCACCCGCGTCGCCCTCCGCGAGGGCTCGCTCGTCGTCAACAGTTCCCAGGGCGGCGGCAGCAAGGACACCTGGGTCCTCCGCTGAGATCAACCGCCCCGCCCCCACGGAGCCCGCCATGCTCTCCCGCGTCGCCGACAACATCTACTGGATGAACCGCTACATCGAGCGCGCCGAAAACTTCGCCCGCCTCATCGACGTCCACTTCCAGCTCAACCTCGACCCCAGCCAGTCGCCCGGCGGGCAGTGGCGGCCGCTGGTCATGATCACCGGCGACCGCGACCGCTACGAGCAGCGCTACGACGGGTTCGAACGCGACAGCGTCATCGAGTTCCTCACCTTCGACCACGAATACCCCAACTCGATCCTCCAGTGCGTCACCGCCGCTCGCCAGAACGCCCGGTCCATCCGCGAGGTCATCAGCTCCGAGATGTGGGAGCAGATCAACAGCTTCTACCTCATGGTCCGCAGCCCCTCGGCCCGACGCCAGGTCCAGGACGACCCCCATGGCTTCTTCGACGCCGTCAAGAGCGCCGCTCACCTCGTCCGCGGCGTCACCGACGCCACCATGACCCACGGCGAGGGCTGGCACTTCGGCCAGGTCGGACGACTCCTCGAACGCGCCGACAAGACCAGCCGCGTCCTCGACGTCAAGTACTTCCTCCTCCTGCCCAGCCTCCAGGACGTCGGCTCCCCACTCGACGATATCCAGTGGGCCGCCCTGCTCCGATCCACCACCGGACTGGAGATGTACCGCAAACGCTACGGGCGGATCAGCCCCACCCACATCGTCGAGTTCCTCGTCCTCGACCGCGAGTTCCCCCGCGCCATGCTCCATTGCCTCGACGCCGCACGCTGGTCCCTGCACGCGATCAGCGGCTCGCCCATCGGCGCGTTCCGCAACCCCGCCGAACAACGGCTCGGCCAGCTCCACGCCGAGCTCGCCTACGCACGCACCGACGAGATCGTCAGCGGCGGGCTCCACGAGTTCCTCGACAACACCCAGAACCGGCTCAACTTGGTCGGCGACGCCATCTTTGATACCTTCTTCGCCCTGCGACCGATTTCCGCCCAGGTCAGCTACGCCTGACGCCTACGCCCGATCCGATCGGCCCGGCTGACCCCCGGCCACGCTCGGCCCGCCTCGACCGCCCGCCGAGCCGCCAACCAAGGAGGTCCCATGACATTCTGTCTCGGCATGCGAGTCGAAACCGGACTCGTCGCCATCGCCGACACCCGCATCACCACCGGCACCGAACTCACCACCGCTCGCAAGCTCTCCATCTACCAGCACCACAACCACTCGATGTTCCTCATGACCTCCGGGCTCCGCTCGGTCCGCGACAAGGCCTGCACCTACTTCGACGAGGTCATCGAGCAGTCCGACCGGCAGTTCGACAAGCTCTACAAGGCCGTCAACGCCTTCGGCGAGCAGATCCGTCGCGTCGCCCAGGAGGACAAGGCCGCGCTCGCCGACGCCGGCCTCGCCTTCGACGTCCACTGCCTCGTCGGCGGCCAGCTCGAACAAGACCCCGAACACAAGCTCTACCTCCTCTACCCCCAGGGCAACTGGGTCGAGATCGGCGTCGGCACCCCCTACCACATCATCGGCGAGTCCGGGTACGGCAAGCCCATCATCCGACGCACGCTCGAATACACCGACTCCATCCGCCACGCCCTCAAGGTCGGCGTCCTCGCCTTCGACTCCACCCGCATCAGCGCCGCCGACGTCGACTTCCCCATCGACGTGCTCGTCTACCAGCGCGACGCGTTCAACATGGTCGAACGACGCTTCGAGGCCCGCGACCTCCAGGCCCTCAGCGAGTTCTGGCAGGACCGCCTCCGCACCGGCGTCGAGTCGCTGCCCGACGGATGGGTCGACCTGCTCGACGCCGACCTGCCCGCTCGAAACGATCCACCCCACCCCAGCCCATGACCGCTCCCCACACCACGATCCACGTCCGCCACGTCACCCGGTACGCCTACGATCGGCCGGTCTTCCTCGAGCCGCACGTCCTCCGCCTCACACCCCGGTTCGACGCCGCCCAGCGCCCGCTCGAGTTCGACCTCGCGGTCGACCCGCGCCCCGCCGGACTCACCGCCGCCCCCGATCCGTTCGCCAACCCCGCCCATCACCTGTGGTTCGACGGGCTCTGCGACGGGCTGACCATCACCACGCAGACCCGCGTCCGCAACACCCGCGACAACGCCTACGACTTCGTCGTCGACGACGGCGCCACCCGTCTGCCCGTTCATTACGACCAGTCGCAGACCGCCGCACTCCGCGCTTACCTCATCCGCCGCGACACCCAACCCGCCATCGCCCAGCTCGCCCACGCCGTCCGCGACGACGCCGACGCCCAGACCATTGCCTTCGCCGCCCGGCTCACCGAGCGCGTGTATCGCGATGTCCGGGTCGTCGTGCGACCGACCGGCGCCGCCTGGACGGCCTCCAGGACCTGGGCCGAACAACGCGGCGCCTGTCGCGACCTGACCGTGCTCTGGATCGAGGCCTGCCGCGCCGTCGGCCTCGCCGCCCGATTCGTCAGCGGCTACGAACTCGGCGACCCCCAGTCCGATCAAGCCCACCTCCACGCCTGGGCCGAAGTCTATCTCCCCGGCGCCGGTTGGCGCGGGTTCGACCCGACGCACGGCCTGGCCGTCACCAACACCCACATCGCCCTCGCCGCGGGCCCCGAACCGCTCGACGCCTCACCCCTCAGCGGAACCTTCCGTGGCACCGGCGCCGCGGTCAACCTCACCCACACCATCGACATCACCCGCGCAGACTGACGACGGCCCAGCGGCGCGCACCGCCGCGCCTGGAATTTCGCCGCGCCCCGGCGGCCCGCGAAAATTTCTCATCGCCCACACCCGCAAGGGCTTACCACGCGCCGCGCTCGCCCGTGCGACGCCGCCATGCGCACGTTCGCCCGCCGCCGCCCTTCTATGGAGGACCAACCGATCCGATGCGCCACCCGCGAGACCGCCCACGCGCCTGCCCCACCCGCTCACCGGCGGCCGAGGTCCGCCCGGCCACGGGCGGACAGACCCTTGCTCATTGCGCAACTATATTATTTCAAATTATTTATAGCACACATGACCGCCCCGGACAGGGGGGTGGCGGACACGCGACCCCGCCGCGCGCATCGACCCGTCGCGGTGCCCGGCGACGCCCGGGTCAGCCCGCCGGGCGGCGACGCAGCATCGCCGCGTACGCCCCGTCGTGGTACGTCCGCCCTTGTCCCGACGGAAGCTCCACACGCTCTTCGATCAACTCCAGGTCGAAAGTCTCCGCCGCCCAGGTCACCTGCTCGGCGTTCTCACGCGGCTCCAGCGAGCACGTCGAATACACCAGCACGCCGTCCGGCCCCAGCAGCGGCATCACCCGCTCCACGATCCGGCGCTGCAGCGCGACCAGCTTCGCCAGCGCCTTGTCCCGGTAGCGGTAGCGAGCTTCCGGCCGCCGCGCCAGAACCCCCGTGTTCGAGCACGGCACGTCCGCCAGCGCCAGGTCCGCCCGGACTTCGCCGACTTCGTCGATCGGCATCACGCTCACGCGATCGTCGTCCCGGCAAGCCCGCTGCAGCGCCTTGAGCTTGTGAGGGTCGTCGTCGGTCGCCACGACGCGGGCACCCGGGAAGGCGTGCGCCAGTTGGCGGGTCTTGGTGCCCACGCCGGCGCAGTAGTCGAGCACGGTGCGCGGCGAGGGCACGTGGGGCGCGGCCATCGCCACCGCCGCGTACGCCGAGGGGTCCTGCACCCAGCGGTCGGCCGACTCGGTGATGCAAGCCGCCAGTTGCTCGTGCGAGCCGTCCCAGACGACGAACGGGGATCGCTCGTGCGGGGTCGTGGTTGGCGCCGGCGCGTCGCCCGCCGGGGCGTGCACCAGCGTCGGCGGGTTCACGTTGCTGTGCCGCAGCAGCGACCGCGTCTGCTCCTCGCCGTACCGCCCCCGCCACGCCCCGACCAGCGCGACCGGGTGGCTCGTCCAGATCGACAGGAACCGGTCGGTGTCCATCGGGTCGGGCAGGTGGTCGGCCAACTCGGTCTGGGCGACGCGGCGGAGCACGGCGTTGGCCAGCTTGCCCGCGCCCTTCCGCAGCCGGCGATGCGCCTGGCCCACCGCCTCGTCCACCACGGCGTAGGGCGGCATCCGGTCCATGAACAGCAGTTGCGCCCCGGCCGTCAACAGGATCGCGCGGAGCTGCGGCTCGACCTTGTGCATCGATCGATCCAGGTACGCCCGCAGCACGTGCTCGACGGTCAGCCACCGCTGGGCCACCGTGCGGTAGATCGCCACCGCCAGCGCCCGGTCGCGTGGCGGCAGCGGGTCCAATTGCAGCACCGGCGGGTGGATGTCGGGGAAGCTCGCCGCCTGGCGCGCCACCGCATCGACCACGACGTCGCGCGGCCCCGGGGCGGTCGGTGTGCGGGCGGGTCCGCCGGCCATGATGCGTCAACAGGCTCCGTGCCGATAGCGCTTGTGAATCAACCCCGCGATTGTAGCATGGAGGCGATGACGGACATCAACGTGAAGACCGAGACCGACTCGTCACGCGGGTGGACCTTCGCCGTGGACCTGACGACCAACGGTCACACCCACGAGTACACCGTCACGCTCAGTTGGTCCGACTACGACCACTGGTCGCACGGCCGGGTCGCGCCCGAGCGCGTGGTCGAGGCGGCGTTCGAGTTCCTGCTCGACCGCGAGCCGGCCGACGCCATCTTGTCCCGGTTCGACTGCGCCGTCATCCGCCGCTACTTCCCCGAGGTCGACCGCGAGTTGCCCAAGCTCGTGTGACTGCTACGAGCCGGCGAGGTCGGGCATGAGCGGCTGGCTGCGGGCTTCCAGCTCCAGCGGGAGGACGAGCGTGAACGTGGCCCCGCGGTCGAGGTCGGATTCCAGCTCGATCCGCCCCTCGAGCAGGCGGGCAAGCTCGCGGCTGATCGCCAGGCCCAGGCCCGTGCCGCCGTGCTGCTTCGTGTGCGAGTCGTCGACCTGGCTGAACTTCTCGAAGATCGCCTCGTGGTGTTCCAGGGCGATCCCCGGGCCGGTGTCGCTGACGCTGATCCGCACGCCCCGGGCGCGGCCCTCGCCGTCGCGGTCGGCCGCCGCCGCCAGCTCGATGCGGCCCTGCGCCGGCGTGAACTTCACCGCGTTCGACAGGAAGTTGAACAGCACCTGCTGCAGCTTGCCCACGTCGGTCTTGATCACCGGCAGGTCACGCCCCACCTTCACCGCGAGCTGCAGGTGCTTCGCCTCGGCCTGAGGCCGGATCAGGCTCCCCATCGCCTCGCACACGTCCGGGACGCTCGCCGGCTCCACGTGCAGGTCGATCCGACCCGCCTCGATCTTCGCCAGGTCCAGCAGCTCGTTGATCATGTTCAGCAGCGATCGGCTGGACTGGGCGATGTTCGACAGGTAGCGCTGGTGCTTGTCCTCCAGCGGCTTGCCCTGCTCGATCGCCTCCGACAGCAGCTCCGCGAAACCGGTGATCGAGTTCAGCGGCGTCCGCAGCTCGTGCGAGACGTTGGCCAGGAAGTCGGTCTTCAGCCGGTTCGCCTCGAACAGCGAGACGTTCGTCTGCGCCAGCTCGTCGACCTTGACGTCGAGCTGCCGGTTGAGCTGCTGGAGCTGTTCCTGGCTGGCCTTGAGGTTCGCCAGCATGTCGTTGAACGCATCGGACAACTGCTCGTACTCGTCGCCGGTGTTGATGTCCGAGCGGATGTTCAGGTCGCCCTCGCTGACCTTCTCGGCGGTCGACCGGAGCACGCGGACCGGCCCGAGGATGATCCGCATCGTGATGAACCAGAACACCACGATCGCGAGCATCATGGCGATCAGCCCGGCGATGATGATGTACACGCGGTTGAGCAGGAGCTGGGTCTGCGCCCACTGGGCGCCCATGTCCACGAGCACGACCGCGACCAGGGGGTCGGCCTCGGGCGTGGGCGGCAGGGTCGGGTCCAACAGCCCCGTCAGCCGCTCCACGTCGCTCTGCCGCACCGGCCGAGCGTACCGATACCGCATCGACGCCTCGTCGGTCGGGCGGCGGCGGAGCAGGTCGCTCCGCTGGGGCTGCTCGGTGAAGCGCCGCAGCGCCTCGGCGAAGAACGCGTCGGCCTGCACGCGGCGGTCGAAACGCCGCTCGGGCACCAGGTGCAGCAGCCGCGGCTGCTCGTCCCCATGCGCCAGGACCTGCTCCCGGGTGCTCCACAGCCGGTCGTCCGACGCCACGAGGTCCGCGAGCCAGGCGTCGGCGATCTCGCGGGCGATCTCGCGCTGGCCCTCGTCGAGCAGGCGCTGCATGCGTATCCACGGCACGGCCAATGCCGCGGTGATGATCAGCACGACCGCGAGGCCGAACAGCAACTGGCACTTGCTGGCAAGACTGAGACGCACCTTGGCCATGAGCGCGTCCTATTCTACCGGCGCGGCATGGGGTTGTGGGCAGGGCGCGTCAGACGATCTGGGGCTCGGCATGGGCGGCGAGACGCGCGTTGTAGGTCAGCCGCTGCGTGATGCGGTTATGGTCATCGACGACGACCACGCGGGCCTCGTGCCCGTCCAGTTCGGTGGCGTCGAGCTGGGCGAAGGCGCAAATGATGAGTTTGTGGCCGGGATCGACCAGGCGGGCCGCGGCGCCGTTGACGCCGATCACACCCGAGCCGGGCTCGCCCTCGAACACGTAAGTCTCGAACCGGTTGCCGTTCTCGCAATCCGCGACCAGCACGGATTCGCTGGGCACGATCCCGGTAGCGCGGAGCAGATCGGCGTCGATCGTGATCGACCCGACGTAATTGACGTCGCAGGCCGTCACGGTCGCCCGATGGATCTTGGCATACAACACTTTACGGAGCATGATGGCGTCCTTTACGAGGCAAGCCCCATATTGTAGATCGAGGCGGCGAACAATTCGAATCAACCGCCGCCGATGGCGGCCGATGCTTGCCCGCAAGGCGATTGTCCGTACAATGCGGCGACATCCCCGCCGGCGTAGCTCAGTTGGTTAGAGCGAGGGATTCATAAGCCCTAGGTCACTGGTTCGAGTCCAGTCGCCGGCATTGCGATTCGGCCGCCCGCCGCGGGCGTGGATCAAGCCGACCCGCCATCGATCGCCGCCTGGGCCCCGCCTTCGGGGATGGGCTCGGGCAATTCCACGTCCAGACCGAAACTGGCCCGTTCCCAGGCCTGCTGCAACTGGTTGTGGCGTGCGGCCCAGTAGCCGGCGATGCGTATGTTGACGTTCTCGTAGGACTGGGCGAGCAGGCTGGTCAGGAACAGGCGGCCGCTCATGACACGCGAGCCGCCCGAGCGGCGGAAGTCGATGTGCGAGAGGCGAACCGCCTCGTCCTCGAGGAACTGCATCACCTGGCCGGTGCTGGCCTGTGAACGCTGGGCGGTGAGGCTGTACAGGTGATACACGAACGGGCTGGGTATGGCTTGGGCGGCCTTGGCGAGGGCTTGGAGCTTGGCCTGCGGCGAGGCGCCGGTCATCCGGGCGGCGATGCCGACCCCGCGGCTGAGCGCGGCGATCTCCTCGTTGGGATAGGTCAACTCGCCCTTGAGCATCGCCTGGATGTAGCGGCGAGAGGTCTCGGAACCGGCGTACGCGCAGAGCCAATCTTCCCCGTCGAAGTAGATCGGCACCCATTCGGCGTACTCGGAGTAGCACAACTCCTTGACCAAGTTGTTGTAGCGGGTGGGCTTGGCCATGAGGTTGGCCCCGATCCGGGGCAGGTAGTATGAAGCGTACAGCCGCGGCGGCTGGTCGTCGCGCGGCTGGACCGACCTCTGCAGGTCGCGCCACTTCTCGTATTGCTCGGCGGTGTAGACGGTCTGGGCGCGGCCGCCGAGGTAGACCTTGACGTTGTCGCCGCAGTACCAGCGGAGGAAGCTCTCCCATCGCCAGTCGTTGTAGACGTTGCCGTGGATGTCGTTGGTGTTGATGAACCGGGCCAGGCGGCCGGGGAAGTTGTCCCAGGTGATCATCCGCTGGAACAGCGTGTGCTTGTGCATGTACGGGTTGTCGGGGTGGTAGAAGGACCGCAACCGCAGGAACTCGGGGGCCGCGGCCGCCAGCAGGATCAGGCTCAGCGCGAAGATCGGCCAGTGGTTCTTGCGCGGGTGGATCCGCTGCAGCAGCGCCGCAGCCGCCAGGGCGCCGACGATCAGGACCAGCGTGCCGAGGGCGATGGGCCGATACGCGGCCAGGTACTGCTGGAAGGTCTGGGCTATCCGTGTCGCTTCGGCGGCGGCGAGGCCGAGCATGTCGGCGATCGCGCCGTACCCGCCGGTCAGGGCGAGCAGGAGGGCGACGGCGGCGGCGACGGCGACGACCCAGGCGGAGCGGGCGCTGCCCAGCAGCCCCGTCATGCCGCGGGCGAGCAGCGGCGCACCGACCAGCAGCGGCAAGGGGATGAATCGCCGGGCGCTGACCGCCATGACCGCCGCCACCAGCCAGAGCGACACCTCGAAGACAACGGCCGCGCCCCGCGCGCTGGGCCGCTCGGCGTGCGGCTCCACCGGCGACGGCGGTTGGACATCCGCAGACGCCGCGGGCAACCGCGTCCGCGTGGCTTGCCGCACCAGCCAGGTCGCGGCGAGGGCAAACATGAGCAGCGCCTGCACGCCGAATTCGGCGGGGCTGCCGAACACGGCATTCTCGTCGAAGATGCCCTGCCATTCATCGACCAGGTGCCAGACCTCGGACCCGGACGCGAACATTGACTCGAAGGTGTAAGTGATGTTGCTGACGCCATGCGGGCTGGTCAGCGCCGAGACCAGCAGGAAGACCGGAGGCGCGGCGACGTAAGGCCACCACCGCTTCCACTGGCCGTCTCGTCCTTCGCCATGGACGGCGCGGGCGCCCAACTGGCAGAGGCCCCACAGGCCGAGCATGCCGAATCCGAAGACCCACGCGGCGTGGATATGCGACCAGAGGATCAGCACGACCACGGGCAGCCAGATGCGGTGGATGGCCCGGCCGGACCAGTACAGCGTGTAGAGCAGGACCGGCACGAAGGTCAGCGTGTAGAGGTTGGCGCGCATGTCCACGTAATGGCGGACGGCGGAGAGCGTGACGGCCGCGACCAGCAGCGTGATGGTCCACGAGGCGCCACGCAGCCGGCTCGCCGCCAGCAGCGCGACGCTCAGGATCGTCACCAGGACAAACTTCATGACGACGATACCGAACTCGCCGCCGAACAGTTGGTGGAAGCCGTACAGGATGAGGTTCGCGCCCCAGTTCTGGTTGATCCAGACCTGGCTGTCGGTGGTGATGAATGACCATTGGTCGGGCTGGCCCATCCTGCCCTGGACCAGGTCCTCCGCGCCGGCGAGCGCCATAAAGGTGTCGCCGGTCATCCGCGGGACCATGGCGAGCATCGCGGTGAACACGACCCACACGACCACGGCCAGCGCGATGTTGAGCGGCGTGTCCTGCCGCGGGGCCCGGGCGAGGTCGAGCGGCATCGCCGGCGTCTGGCGCGTATCGGGGCCTGTCTCGTGCGTCGTCGCCGTGGTCATGAGCGTGGCTTTCGGTCTCGTGAAACTTGCATGGCGCGTAGCGGGCCGGCGCTCCCGGCCGGGCGTGGCAGTATAACCGCCATCATGCCTGTGCCAATCGCAAGCCGCCGGGGGTGGCGATCATGCCTCCGCGGCGGGTTCGTCGGGCACGCCGGCCGCGGTGGCCGCCTCGGCCTCGCCGGCCCCGCGGACCACGGACTCGACGATGTACAGCGGCCGGCCCTTGCTCTGCTCGTACAACCGGCCGAGGTACTCGCCGATGATCCCGAGCACGAACAACTGGACGCTGCCGAGCACGGCGATGACCGCCATCAGGCTGACCCAGCCCTGGACCGTGTGGCCGAGGAACAGGCTCACAAAGGCGTAGACGATCAGCAGCAGCGCCAGCAGCCCCATGACCACCCCCACCAGCGAAGCGAGGGCGAGCGGCTTGATGCTGAACGCGGTGATCGCGTCGAGCGCGAAGCGGAACATCTTGCGGAACGGGTACTTGGTCTCGCCGGCGAAGCGGGCGTCGCGATCGTAGTCAATCGGGGCCTGCTCAAACCCGATCCAACTGACCATGCCGCGGATGAACCGGTGCCGCTCGGGCATCGCCTGCAGCGCCCGCAGCGCGCGGCGGCTCATCAGCCGAAAGTCCCCGGTGTCGCGCGGGATCGGCGTGTCGCTCAACCATTCGATCAGGCGATAGAACGCGTAAGCGGTGAACAACTTGAAGCGGCTCTCGCCCTGGCGCTGCCGACGCCGGCCGTAGACGACGTCCGCGCCGCCGTCCATGCGCTGCATCATCTGTGGCAGCAGCTCGGGCGGGTCCTGAAGGTCGGCGTCGATGATCAGGACCCGCTCGCCCCGGGCGTAGCTGAGCCCCGCGGTCAGCGCGAGTTGATGGCCGTGGTTGCGGGACAGGTTCACCACAACCGCGTGCGGATCGGCCTCGCAAAGCCGGTGCATGAGCGGCCAGGTCTCGTCCCTCGATCCGTCGTTGACGTAGATCAGCTCGTAGTCGACGCCCAGCGATCGGCACACCTCGGTGAGGCGCCGGTGCGTCTCGTGCAGCACATCCTGTTCGTTGTAGCAGGGCACGACGACGGACAGTTTGGGCATGGACATGGTCAATCCCAGCACCCCGGGGTCGCACTCGGCGAGCGAAGCCGCGGCGGCCGCCCCAACCGCGGGCCAGCGTAGCCAACCAGCCGCGGGCCCGCAACGCACAACCCATCGCTTGTGACCCCGGAACCTCGACAGCAAAGGCCGCGGTGGGATTCGAACCCACGAATAAAGGATTTGCAATCCTTCGCCTTAGTCCACTTGGCTACGCGGCCGGAATGCGCCGCCGGCTGGTGCCGGGGCTTATCGCAGCGTCCAGCATCTTGCCCAGCCATGATAGCCGCGTCAAGTGAGCGGGGGGATAGCCGCGTCAAGTGAGCGGGCACACGCCGGCCCGGTGACCGAGGTGGCTGTCAGGGCCCCGCCGCGACGCCGCGCTGACGCTTGGAGAAGACGACGTAGCGGCTCATGAGGAAGTTGAAGGTCATGCCGGCGAGGATCCCGCAGACCGCCGCGACCTGCACGGGCAGGGCCTTGAAGACCGTGGCCGCCACGGTCGCCGCGACGCTGAAGTTGATCACCGCCCCGAGCGAACTGCTGGCGAGGAAACCGACGAGCTGGCGCCAGACCGACCCGCCGCGTGCGTAGCTGAAGGTGAACCGGCGATTGAGCGCGAAGTTCGAGAACATCGACAGGAAGATGGCCAGCCCGATCGCCGGGGTCCGCGGCATGCCCATCAGCCTGAACAACGTCAACAACCCCAGGTTTACCGCCGCCCCGCTGACCCCGACCATCGCGAACTGCAGCACGTAGGACCAGTTGGGATAGCGCTGCACGAGCAGCCGCCTGAGGTGCTGCGCGAAGCGGGCCCAGTCGGACAGGCCGGGGTTGCCGCCGGCCTCGGCCGCGTCGACGCCGACCTCGACGACCCGCGTCGGGCGTGTCTTGACGAGCACCTCCAGCGCCAGCGCCGGGCCGATCGGGCGCAAGGGCTGGGCCTCGTCCAGCAACCGGCGTCGCAGCGCGAAGCATCGGCTGGTCGGGTCGGTCAGCCGTGCGAACGGCCGCGCCGCCCACCGCGCGGCGGCGTGCGTCAGCCGCCGCACCGGGCCCATGGGCCCGGCCGCCCCGCCGCCGGCGAAACGCGAGCCCACGACGAAGTCCGCCCCGTCGCTGAGCAGCGCCGCCATCGCGGCGGACGACGATTCGCTCGCGGCCCCGACGACGATGAACTCGGCCCCGTCACCGCTGCGCCGCAGGGCGTTCAGCCGCTCGGCGACCGTCGCGTGGGCCCGTTCGTGGATGGGCGCGGCGATCACCGTGATAGCTTCGGCCGACATCGATCCGGGTTGTGCCTGTGCTTCGCGCCCCAACATTCGCTCCCACGCCACACCGGGCCAAGCCCGACGCTTTGCCCGGTCGCCGTGATCGCCAGTTTACGCGAAATCGCCCGGCCTATTCACCGGCGCTGACGTTGACGTTGACCTTGCGACGCCCGCTGAACTGCAGCCCGCCGGGGAAATCGCAGAGCGGCTCGACGGTGTCTGGCCGGCCGAGCAACTGCGCCACCGTCGATTCGGAGAACTGTTTCTCGACCAGCGCGATCGTCTCGTCGAGCTTCTTGTGCAACGGGCACAGCTCCGCGCCATGGCTGGCGAGGTTCAGCGGGCAGCGGGTGATCCGCCGGATCGGCTCGACCGCATTGACCACCTCGAGCACGGTCAGTTGCTCGGGGTCGCGCGTGAGTTGGAAGCCGCCATGCCGGCCGCGCTGCGAGTGAATGAGCCCGGCCCGACTCAAGCCTTGCAGGACCTTGGACAGGTAGCCGGCGGGCACTCGAGTCGCCGCGGCGATCTGCTTGGTCGTCCACGACTCGTGTGCATGCTGGCCCAGGTAGACCACGGCTCGAAGTGCGTACTCGGTCGTCTGTGAAATCATGATCGCGTGTCCTTAGCGCAACGCCCGATTGCTGATATCTTGATCGGCAACTCCGTCTTTATTCCACTGCTGCGAATGGTATTTCTCGGAAATGGATTTGGTCACGTGAGGTTCATGGTGAATCGGCCACGCCGAGGTCGGCCGGTTCCAACGCACACCGCAGCGCTGTAACCGCTGGCATGCAGCCAGTATACCCCGACCGGGTCGAAAGACAACCTAAATGTGATTTAACTATCCAGAATTTTTCTTTTCCGGGTGACGCCCCCGTTTCGCCGGTCTGGCGTAAAATCATGACCCGGAGTTGTGCCATGCTGGTGGATCATGCGGTGATTTTCGTTAAGGCCGGCCGCGGCGGCGACGGCGTCGTCAGCTTCCGCCGCGAAGCCTTCGTGCCCAAGGGCGGGCCCGACGGCGGCAACGGCGGCGACGGCGGGTCGGTCATCCTCATCGCCGGACCCGGCGCCGACACCCTGCTCGACATGGCCGGCAGACACCACTGGAAGGCCACCTCCGGCAACCCCGGTCACGGCAAGAGCCAGCACGGCGCCAACGGCAAGGACCTGCTCATCGAGGTCCCGCCCGGCACGCTCGTCTACGACGACGAAACCGACACGCTCCTGGACGATCTCGACAAGCCGGGCAAGCGGCTGGTCGCCGCCCGTGGCGGGCGCGGCGGACTCGGCAATGAGCACTTCAAGGGCCCGACCCACCAGGTCCCCCGCCACGCCACGCCCGGCGAGCCCGGCGAGGAGAAGCGCATCCGCCTCGAACTCAAGCTCATCGCCGACGTCGGGCTCATCGGCAAGCCCAACGCCGGCAAGAGCACACTCCTCGCCCAGGTCAGTCGTGCCCGGCCCCGGATCGCCGACTACCCGTTCACGACCCTCGAGCCCCAGCTCGGCATCGCCGAACTGCCCGGGTTCCGCCGCCTTGTCATCGCCGACATCCCCGGCCTCATCCACGGCGCCCACCACGGGGCGGGGCTCGGCCACGCCTTCCTCCGCCACATCGAACGCACCCGCGTGCTCGTCCACGTGCTCGAACTCGAATCGACCGACGGCTCGGACATCGCCGACAACTTCCGAATGATCAACCACGAGCTCGCCGAGCACTCGCCGGTCCTCGCTGCCAAGCCGCAACTCGTCGCGCTGAACAAGACCGACCTGCACGGCGACCCGGACGACCAGCGGGCCGGCGTCGAACTCGTCGAGCAGGCGATCGGCAAGCCGGTGCACCCGATCAGCGCCGCGACCGGCGCGGGCACGCGCGAACTGCTTGAAGCCGCCTGGCAACTGCTGGACCGGCAGACCGCCGCCGAACGCACCGCCTGAGCCCAGCCGCGGTTATTCGGCCTGCATCTGGCTGATGGAGCGGAGCTTGTCGGCCGAGCGGTACTTGAGCTCCTGGGCCTTGCTGTAGACGAAGTGCCCGGGGGGGACGCTCTTGGTGATGAACACGCCGCCGCCGACCACGCAACCGGCCCCGATCACGGTCTCGCCGCCGAGGATCGTCGCGTTGGCGTAGATGACCACGTCGTCCTCGACGGTGGGGTGGCGCTTGACGCCGCGGGCCGACTGCGAGAGGTGCGCCGCGGGCGCGCCGATCGTCACCGACTGGTAGACCTTGACGCGGTCGCCGATGATCGCGGTTTCGCCGATGACCACGCCCGTGCCGTGGTCGATGAAGAACGACTGGCCGATCGTCGCGCCCGGGTGGATGTCGATCCCGGTGCACGAGTGGGCGTACTCGTTCATGATGCGTGGCACGAGGGGGACCTGGGCCTTGAACAGCTCGTGGGCGACGCGGTGGATGAAGATCGCCAGCACGCCGGGGTAGCAGAACACCGCCTCGTCGGTGTGGCGGCAGGCGGGGTCGCCCTCGTAGGCGGCCTGCACGTCCCGCGCGAGCATCTCCCGCAATGCGGGCAACATCCGCAGGAACTCATCGGTGATGCCGCGGGCGCGACGGGTGCACTCGTCGCAGGCGTCGCCGTGCCCCTCGCGCTCGAGGTTCTTGGCGTACCGCAGGGCGTGATCGATCTGCCGCTCCATCGCCGTGCGGACCTGCCCGACCAGTTGCTCGGTGTCCGACTGCAGGACGCTGCTGGTCAGCCGTTCCTGCCGGAAGAACCCGGGGAAGACGATCTGCCGCAAGCTGTCGAGCAGGGCGATGACCTCGTCGCGACTGGGCAGGTAGGTCGCATCGATGTGCTCGGTCCGGGGGTCCGCGCGATACGACGCCAGCAGCGGCTGAACCAGCTCGCTCAACGCGGGCCGGTGGGCGTCGGCGTCGGCGGACGAGGCGGGGTTGGGCTCGGTCTCGGGGGCCATGGAGGCTTATGGTAAGCACGGCCCGGTGGCCATGCCACACCCACGACGCGTGGCGCATAAAAAGAGGCGGCCCGGTTGTACCGGCCGCCGATGCCTTGCGGCAATGCGTCCGAGGTCGGTCGGCCGAGCGATTTGCTCGAACCCCAATTGCAGGTGGGTGCGGGTGGCGCTGTCCGGGCCTTCCGTTCGTAGACGGCTTGGCCGTCGCAGCACGCGAGCGCTCCCTTGGGGTCCGTCTATCGGTTCGAGCAAATACCGGCTCGACCGCCCAGACCTCTGGATCGCAATGTCGAGCCACGCGTGACCCGACGGCCTGATTATACACCATGCCTCCCACGCGTCGCTGCGAAAAACGCGCTAAACGATCGGCGTCCCGAGCCGCCCCCTGGCGCGGTTGACAGGCGCATCATCCAATGCATAATGAACTTGCGAAAGGCAGGTGACGCCATGCGTTGGATTCTGACGAGTTGGGTGTGTCTGGCAATGCTCGCATCGCTGGGTTGCGCTTCGTCCGAAAAGTCCGCGGACTCGACGCCGGAACCGCCCATGGAGCAGGAGAAGAAGGAAAGCTCGACGCTCGTCGACATCCTGACGCTCAAGCCGATCACAAGCCTCTTCGCCTCCGACGATGACCAGGCGCACGCCGCCGTGGAGGTGGAGGAGGTCGAGGAGATCAAGCTGGGCAAGCTGCGGCGTCAGATGGCCGACGACCTGCACACGCCGGGCGCGACCCGCGAAGAGTACGAGAACCGCGCGCACCTGACCAAGATCATCAACGACCGCAAGTTCAACCAGGACGTGATGCGGGTGTTGCTGCTGGATCGGCCGAGCCGGGCGCTGGACTACCCCACCACGCTGGAGTAAGCGCCGCCTCATCACCATCGATCGTCGCGATCCTCCCGCCGGCGCGGGAGGATTTTTTCATCCGGCCGGCACGCACCGCGTCGGCCTCGGCCCGGCTGACCTCTGGCACGCATGCTCGCCCGCATCACCCGATCGCTCTCGCCTCGCTCGGTCCCGCTGATGACGCGGCAGAGCTACCGGTACGAGCTGGTCAACGCTTTTTCGATGCCCGTGGCGGTGGCGATGGTCGAGGGCGGCGTGGCGGGCGTGCTCGCAAAGAAGGCGTTCGACGCGACCCCGTGGATGTTCGCCGCGATCATGGCCGCGCCCATGTTCGCCAACCTGACCAGCCTGATGTGGGCGAGGATCGGGCGCGGCATCCGCAAGGTCCGGTTGATCAACCTGCTGCAACTGGCGCTGATGCTGACGGTCGCGGCGATCGCTCTGCTGCCGGTCTCCGCCGCGGGCGCCCTGATGCTGACGGGGCTGGTCGTCGTGGCGCGATGCCTCATCGCCGGGATCGTCACGATCCGCAGCACCGTCTGGCGATTGAACTATCCGCGGACCGACCGCGCCCGCATCACCGGCCGCCTCGCCCTCGTCACCAGCATGATCCTCGCGCTCGCCCCGCTGGCCACCAACCGCATCCTCGACCTCAACGACAACGCGTTCCGCCTCACCTACCCGCTGGCCGCGATGATGGTCATGGTGGGGATGGCGGCCTACTCCCGCATCCGCCTGAGGCGGGAGAAGGAACTGCTGGCGTACGAGCGGCGCCCGGAGGCGCGGCCCCAGCCCCACGGCGAGGGCGCCAACGTGTACGAGTACGACCCGCGGGCCGGCCGGTACAGCGTCCTGTCCGTGCTGCGGCACGACCCGGTGTTCCGCCAGTACATGTTCTGGCAGTTCCTCGCGGGCGCGTCGAACATGATGGTCGAGACGGTGGTGGTGTACGTGATCGCGGAGCTGACGCGGGGCCACCCCTACGAGTACTCGCTGACGATCTTTGTGGGGGTGACGCTGCCGCTGCTGCTGACGATGGCGACGCTGCCGCTGTGGGCGGGGGTGCTGGACCGCGTGCACATCACGCAGTTCCGCGTGCGGCAGGCGGGCTTCTGGGTCGCGGCGATGCTCATCACGTGGCTCGGGGCGTGGGCGGGTTGGCTGTGGCTGATCGCCGTCGGGCGGACGATCCACGGCGTGGCGCGGGGCGGGGGGATGCTGGCCTGGAACCTCGGGCACAACGACTTCGCGGACCGGCGCCTGGTGGCGTTGTACATGGGCGTGCACCAGTTGCTCACGGGCATCCGCGGGGCGTTCGCGCCGTTCCTCGGGCTGCTGTTGTACGCCGGCGGCGACGCCCTGACGCTCTACCGCGCCGCCCCCGCGACCGGGCCGGACGCGGTGACCGACGCCGGCGGCCTCGGTCCCCACGTGTTCGTCGTCGCCGCGCTGGGCTGCGCCGTCGCGGGCGCGGGATTCTACAGCCTGTATCATGCGGTCCGCCGGAAGACCGGCGGCGCCCTGCCGGAGGACTGACCGATGGGCAAGCCCGGGTCGCGGTGGCGGATCGCGACGTACAACATCCTGGAAGGCGGCGAGGGGCGGCGTGACCCCATCGCCGAGACCCTGGCGGTGATCGACGCCGACGTGGTCGCGGTGATCGAGGCCAACGACGTCGATGCGATCGAATACTTCGCGCGGAAGCTGGGATACGAGTACGCCATGGCCGAGTCGCCCACGACGCGGTTCCATGTGGCGCTGTTGAGCCGGCCGCCGATCGTGGAGGCGGTGAACCTGGGGGTGAGGCACGAGCACCTGAGCCGGGCGGCGATGCGGGCCCGGGTGCGGACGCCCGCGGGCGAGCTGCAACTGCTGGTCATGCACCTGGACTCGGGCCTGGGCGCCGAGTCGGAGGCGACGCGGCTGGCGGAGGTGCAGACCCTGCTGGGCGCGATCGACACGCGGGTCGCGCCGACCGTGATCGCCGGCGACCTGAACACCAACGCCCCCTACCACGCGGTCGACGTCGCCGCCGCCACCGCCGACGTGCAGCGCCAGCTCCACGCCGACCCGCACCTGATCCGCCACGACGTGGTCGGCCACCTCGCCTCGCTCGGGTGGATCGACGCCCTTCACGCGGCGCGACCCGACGAGACGGTGCACACCTTCACGACCGCGTCCCCCTCCACGCGGCTGGACTACATCTTCGTCGACGCCGGCTCGGGCGGCCGCGTCGCCGACGCCGGCGTCGAACAGCGGGGGTTCGCGCCCTACTGCTCCGACCACTTCCCGCTCTGGGTCGACCTGACGCTGAACCGGCCGGCCTGATCGATACCCTCGCCACGACCGGCACAAACTGACCCCGGGGCATCAAGTCATGCACCGGCCGTGTCGATGCAATCGATACACGTGCGCAGACCGCGGTCGCCGGCAGCGATCGGGAGCGGGATCACAGGCATGAGCAGCACCAGCCCGGACAATCACAGCTCGGATTGGCTGAGCGCCGTATCGTACCTGGAGCGGCGTAACGGCGTGCTGGAGCTCCGCGTGGACCCGTCGCGGCTCACCCGCGAGCAGGCCCGACACCGCCACGACGGCCAGTACCGCGTACGGCTGCTGCGGATCGACGGCGACCGGTGGCTGGTCGAGCGGCCGTTCGTCAAGGACGGCAGCGCCTCGCTGGCGCAGGGCATGCCGGTCCAGGGCATCGTCGGCCGCGGACCGCAACGCTGGGTCTTCCAGTCGGTGATCGAGAACGTCGAGCTGTGTTCGCTCAACACCGAGATGCGTGTGCCGGCCTTGCGGCTGGGTCCGCCCTCGAAGGTGTCCACGTCGCAGCGCCGCGCCTATTTCCGCGTCTCGATGGCGGGCCTGGACCTGCCGCCGGCGACGCTCAGCCCCCTGCTCGACCTGGACAGCGCCAAGCCCGCCCAGGACGCCAACCGCCAGCTTCACAAGACCGGCGATATGCGACCGGCGGCCAGCGCGCCGTCGCCCTTGATCAGCGGCGGCTTCCGCGGGCACGTGCTCGACCTCAGCGGCAACGGCCTGTCGGTCAATCTCGACGGCGAGCTCGCGGAGTCGGTGACCGAACACGAGCACTTCTGGGTGGAGCTGAAGCTGCCCGACCAGGAGCACCCCCTGCGCTTCGCCGCACGCCGCACCCGAGTCGCCGACCACGAGGAGGGGATGCTGATCGGCCTGACGTGCGCGCTGGGCGCGTTCGGCGTGCACGAGCAGTTCATCACCGATGCGATCTGCAAGTTCACCGCCGATGCGCAGCGCCGCCAGCTCCAGCGGCAACGCTAGCGCCCGCGAGGCGCGATCCGGCGGCGCCACTGCTAAACTCTCGGCCATGACGATGACCGTCACCCTGCTGGGCACGGGCACCAGCGCGGGCGTGCCGATGATCGGCTGCGACTGCGCCGTGTGCCGCTCGACCGACCCGCGCGACAAGCGTGACCGGCCGGGCGCGATGGTCCGCTACCCCGACCAGCGTGGCGTGGAGCGGACGCTGCTGATCGACACCACCCCCGAACTCCGCCAGCAGATGATCCGCCACGCGGTCATGCGGATCGACGGCGTGGTCTATACGCACAACCACGCCGACCACGTCTTCGGGATCGACGACCTGCGGCGGTTCAACGCCGTGCAGAACGAGCCGATCGACGTCTTCGCCGAGCAGCGGATGGTCGACTGGCTGGTCCGCACGTACGAGTACATCTTCGACACGACCAAGAACATCAACCAGTCGTTCGTGCCGACGCTGCTGCTGCACGCGATCGAGCCGGCCGTCCCCCGCGAGATCGCGGGCCGGCCCTGGCTGCCGCTGCGGCTGATGCACGGCCGGCTGCCGGTGCTGGGGTTCCGCGTCGGACCGTTCGCCTACTGCACCGACGTCTCGACGATCCCGCCGCAGACCTACCGCGACCTGTACGACCTGGACGTGCTGGTGATCGATGCGCTGCGGTACCGGCATCACCCGACCCACCTGTCGATCGACCAGGCGCTGGCGATCATCGAGGAGCTGAGGCCGCGGCGGGCGTACCTGACCCACATCGCCCACGAGGTGCGGCACGCCGAACTCGAGCCGCGCCTGCCCGAGCACGTGTTCCTCGGGTACGACGGCCTCACGATCGAGGTGCGGGAGTAGGCAGGAAGATCCAACCCTCGGCCAGGGCCGCCTCGCGCCGATTGGCGTCGGGGCGGACCACGTCCCACCCCGGCAGGCTCCGGGCATAGGCCGCGGCGTTGATCGCGGCGAGCAAGGCGTCCAGCTCGTCGGCCGCGGTGTCCGTCGCCCCCAGCAGGGCCCGCCGCTGCGACCCGTTCATCGCCAGTTCGAACAGGTCCGCCAGCGCATCGAGCAAGCGGCGTCGCTGTGCGCGGTCGCGGCGATACCCGGCCAGCGGCAGCGCAGCGCCCCGCCGGCGCGCCATGGCCAGCACGCCCGCCGGGTACACCTCGACCAGCGGCGCCGGCGCGGCCCCAGGGGCCCGGCCGAGCACGTCGATCCGATCGCCCAGGTTGTGGGCCTGCACGACCGCCAGCCACGCGCGGGCGGCGAGGGCGATGCGGTCGGTCGCCACCGACAGGGGCTTCTTGCCGCTGAGCTGATGCACCACGTGGTCGGTCTCCCGGAACGCGAAACGCGGGTAGTCGGCCGGCGGGTCGTGCGGCCGGCCGTCGCAGGCCCACCCGGCTACGAACGCGGCGAACGCGCGGGGCCAGCCAAACGGCACATCCACCCCGACCGCCCGCGCATCGTCACGCCGGCACAACGCCCCCGCCGCCTCGTCATCGATCCCGCGGGCGACCTCGCCCACCCGCCGGTCGGCCAGGTCGAGCACCACCGCGGCGCGGTTGGCCGGCTGGGCGGCCCAGTCGATGCCCACGACGCGATCGCGTTGGTCGGCCATGGCGGTGATGGTTCAACTGCCCGGGGTCGGGGCGCATGCCCCGTCGCCGCAGTCGTGCATGACCGGCACGAGGCAGATGAACACGAGCGGCTGGTCGCCGGTGTTGCGGAACTGGTGCATCTCGTTGGCGGGCATGAAGACCACGTCGCCGCCGCGGACTTCACGCAGCGTCTCACCGCCGCGGACGACGCCCTTGCCCGCGACGATCATGACCTCGTGTTCGTAGTTGTGCCGGTGCAGGGGCGTGTGCCCGCCGGGCTCCACGGTGAACTGCCGCATCGCAAACGTCGGTGCGCCGTGGTCCCGGCCGATCAGCAGCCGCATCGACACCTTGGCCGCACCCTCGACCCGCATCGGCTGGGCGGGCACGTCGTTGGGATGGACGATCCTCATCGCTAGATTGTAGCCCGCGAGCGTGGCGGGATGAAGTGGCCGCCCGCGACCGCCGCCACCCTACGCCGGGACGCGGGCGAGCAGTTGCTCGGCGATCTGGACCGCGTTCAGCGCCGCGCCCTTGCGGAGCTGGTCGCCGGCGATGAACAGCTCGATCCCCACCCCGTCGTCCTGCCCGACGTCCTGTCGGATGCGGCCGACCAGCACGTCGTCCTGGCCCGAGGCGTCGAGCGGCTCAGGGAACCTGTTGTTCTGCGGATCGTCCACGACCCGGACGCCCGGCGCGGCTTCGAGGATCTCCCGCACCCGCTCGGGGCGGATCGGCCGGCTGAACGTCAGGTTGATCGATTCGCAGTGCGCCCGCAGCACCGGCACGCGGACACACGTGACCGAGACCCGGATGTCGGGGGCGTGGAAGATCTTCCGCGTCTCCTTGACCATCTTCGTCTCTTCGGTGTTGTACCCGGTCGCCGGGTCGATCTCCGAGTTGTGGCTGAACAGGTTCCAAAGGTACTGGCGGCCGAAGATGTCGGTCTTGAGCGGGTCGCCGGCGGACCAGTCGCGGGCCTGCTGCTCGAGCTCGCTCATCGCCGCCGCCCCGGCGCCCGACGCCGCCTGGTACGTGCTGACCACGATCCGCTCGATCGGTACCGCCTGGTGCAGCGGCCAGATCGGCACGTTCATCAGGATCGTCGAGCAGTTGGGGTTGGCGATGATCCCCCGGTGGCCGTCGATGTCCTCGGCGTTGACCTCGGGCACCACCAGCGGGGTCTGCGGGTCCATCCGAAACGCCGAGCTGTTGTCCACGACAACGCAGCCGGCCTCCGCGGCGATCGGCGCGTACTGCTTGCTGATCGAACCGCCCGCCGAAAACAACGCGATGTCCACGTCCTCGAACGACCCGGCGCCCAGTTCCTCGATCATGTAGGTCTGGCCGTTGAACGGGACCTGCCGGCCGGCCGACCGGCTCGACGCCAGCAGCTTCACCCGCCCCATCGGGAATTGCCGCTGCTCCAGGATGGCCAGGAACTCCTGCCCGACCGCGCCGGTCACGCCCGCGATCGCGATGTTTGGTGGGTTACGCATGTCCCGTCGCTCCAATGACAGTCTGATCACCGGCGGGCTGGGACCCGCCCGACTCGCACAGCATCGTGGAAAGATTCGGTCGCGGCCCGCTCACCGGCCCGGCGGCCCGGCGGCCCGACGCGACGGCTACTTGTCGTCCTCATCCTCGTCGTCCAGCAACGGGATCGGCGCGTCGCCCGAGTCATCATCATCCCCGTCCCCATGGGTCATCGCTTCCAGGGCCGCGATCGGGTCAATCTCCTCGTCGTCCTGGTCCTCGATCTCGACTGTGGGCGAGTGCGGCTCGTCCTCGACCTGGGCGGGCATCTCCTGCCCGGTGTCGATCGCCTTGGGCATCTGCGGCTCCGCACCCGACGCCACGGCCGGCTCGGGCTCGGGCTCCGCGCCCCCCGCGTCGTCCGTCAACACGGTCGTCACCGGGTCGATGTCCGACGGTTCGCCGTCGATCACCACCGTGAATGTGACCGGGCCGACGCGGATGCGGTCGCCGGCCTGGAGCTCGGCTTCCAGCACCCGATCGTCGTTGTAGAATGTGCCGTTGCTCGAACCCAGGTCACGCAGCGTCAGCGCATCGCCCTCGCGCTCGATCTTGAAATGCTGGCGCGAGACCGAGCTCAACGGGATCCGCAGATCACACGTGTTCTTGCGGCCGACCACGGTTTCGGACTGGTTCAGCGGGAACTCCTTCCGCTCGCCATCCGCCTTGAACATTACGAGGGACGCTTGCATGGGCCTTCCTACGACAGTCGAGAAATCGGGCAATCAAATTCAGTCTAGCCACTGGCCCGCGGGCCAGCAAGCACCCGCCGACAGCGTCCAACTGCTGAGCATGCTGGAGGTTGGAGCCGCCGACGGGCTGTACGTCCACGTGCCCTTCTGCTTCCACAAGTGCCACTACTGCGACTTCTACTCGATCGTGGACGACCGCGATCGCCAGGGAGCCTTCGCCCGGCGGCTCGCCGACGAGCTGCGGGCTCTCGGCGGGCTCGACGCCGGGCCCCTCCAGACCCTCTTCGTCGGCGGCGGCACCCCCACGCTGCTCGCGGCCGGGCTGTGGCGGACGCTGCTCGGGGCGCTGCACGACGCGTTCTCGCTCGCGCCACACGCCGAGTTCACCGTCGAGGCCAACCCCGAAACCGTCGACGCCCACGTGCTCGACGCGCTCGTCTCCGGAGGCGTCAATCGCCTGTCCATCGGCGCCCAGTCGTTCAATGCCCAACACCTCAAGACCCTCGAACGCTGGCACGATCCGCGAAAGGTCGCCGCGGCGGTCGAGGCGGCGCGACGCGCGGGCATCGCCCGGATCAACCTCGACCTGATCTTCGGCATCCCCGGGCAGTCGCTTGACCACTGGGACGCCGACCTCGAAGCGGCGCTGGCGCTGGGCCCGACGCACCTGTCGTGTTACGGGCTGACCTACGAGCCGAACACCGCGATGACGCAGAAGGTGCAGCTCGGCCGGGTCACGCCACTCGACGATCACCTCGAAGCGGCGATGTATCGGCACACCATCGATAAGCTCGCCGCGGCCGGCTACGAGCATTACGAGATCAGCAACTGGGCGAAGCGCCCCGCCGAGCCGGCCCCCGGCTCCGACCCCGGACCGCGCGGCCACGGGCCCGACGACTCCCACGCCTCATCGCATCGATGCCGCCACAACCTGATGTACTGGCGGAACGGCCAGTGGCTCGCAGCCGGGCCCGGCGCCGCGGGACACGTCGCCGGCGTCCGCTGGAAGAACCAGCCCCACCTCGGCCGCTACCTCGCCCATGATGCCAACGGCGCCCCGGTTGACCCGGTCAGCGTCGAGCGGCTCAGCCCCGACGCCAGCCTCGGCGAGCAGCTCATGCTCCGGCTCCGCCTGATCGACGGCGTCCCGATCGATTGGCTCCACCGCCCCGACCCGCGGCTCGCCGACCGCCTCGCCTCACGCCGCCCGACGATCGAACGGCTCATCGCCGACGGACTGCTCGAACGCACCGCCAGCCACGTCCGCCTGTCGCCCCGCGGCCTCATGCTCGCCGACTCGGTCATCGGCGAACTGCTCTAGCCCTGCGGCATCCGCCTCACGTCCACGACATCCATCCCCGCGGCCTGCGCCGAGGCGATCCCCGGGTCGGCGTCCTCGAACGCCAGGCAGCTCCCCGGCGCAACGCCCAGCCGACGCGCCGCTTCCACGTACGTGTCCGCAGCGGGCTTGGGATGCTCGACCTCGTCGAACGTGACGATCACATCGAACCAGTCGCGGATGCCCACCAGGTCCAGCGCGTGATGGCAGACCCACTGATGAGCCCCGGTCGCCACCGCCATCGGCTTGCGACCCCGCAAACGCCGCGCGATGTCCAGCACGGCATGGATCGGCTCGGCCTCGGTCAGCGACGCGGCGTACAGCGCTTCCTTCTCGTGCGCCACGGCCTCGGCGTCGATCGCCACCCCCGCCTCCGCCGCGAGCAACGCCACGATCTTCGGCGCCGGCACACCGCCCAGCGAGTAGAACCGCTCCTCGGGGAAGTCCAGCCCGTACTTCGTCGCCGTCGACTGCCACGCCCGATAGTGCGCCGGCATCGTGTCCACCAGCGTCCCGTCGCAGTCGAACACCAGCGCCGCGTAACCCGACGGGTCCACGCCCTGAACCCGCGCCCCGCCCACGGTCAGGTCGCCAGCCCTTCGAACATCGGCGTCGACAGGTAACGCTCGCCGAACGAGCAGCCGATCGTCACGATCCGCTTGCCCTTGAGGTTGTGCTCCTCGATCGCTTTGAGCGTCGCCGCAACGTTCCCCCCGGTCGAGATCCCCCCGAAGATCCCCTCCTCCTTGGCCACGCGGCGGCCCATCTC
Organism: uncultured Planctomycetaceae bacterium; assembly: GCA_964458935.1. GTDB lineage: Bacteria > Planctomycetota > Phycisphaerae > Phycisphaerales > Zrk34 > CAYWKS01. The sequence goes on along the minus strand of CAYWKS010000008.1, from coordinate 76,171 downwards.
GAACGCCTCGTCGTTGGTCACCCGGATCACCCCGTCCAGCAGCGACGTGTCGCAGTTGGCGGGGATGAACCCCGCACCGATCCCCTGGATCTTGTGCGGGCCCGGCTCGCCACCGGAGATCACCGGCGAGTGCTCAGGCTCCACCGCGAACGCCTTGAAGTCCGGGTTGTGCTTGCGGATGAATCGCGTCACCCCCGTGATCGTGCCCCCGGTCCCCACGCCCGCCACGATCGCGTCGATCTGCTGCGCCGCGTCCTCCCAGATCTCCGGGCCCGTCGTCGCCTCGTGAACCGCCGGGTTCGCCGGGTTGTCGAACTGCTGGGGCATCCACGCACGCGGGTCGCTGTCCGCCAGTTCGCCCGCCTTCTCGATCGCCCCCTTCATGCCACGATCCGCCGGCGTCAGCACCAGCTCCGCCCCCAGCGCCCGCAGCAGTCCCCGCCGCTCCAGCGACATGCTCTCGGGCATCGTCAGCGTCAGCTTGTAACCCTTCGCCGCGCACACGAACGCCAGCGCGATCCCCGTGTTCCCGCTGGTCGGCTCGACGATCATCGTCTCGGGCGTGATCTTGCCGTCCCGCTCGCCCGCCTCGATCATCGCTCGACCGATGCGGTCCTTCACGCTCGCCATCGGGTTGAAGAACTCGCACTTCACCCACACCGTCGCCAGGCCCGGGTCGATCACGCGCCGAAGCTGCACCATCGGCGTGTTGAAGACCGTGTCCACGATGTTCTCGTAGGCCTGCCGATGCAGCAGGCGCCCGTTCGTCGTTGCCTCGGCCATGTCCGTGCTCCCGTGTGCTTGAGGTTCGGCCAATCGTACTGGTCCCGTCCCGCGCGGACAACCCATCGACCTGCCTCAAACCCGCTCACATCTCTGTTATAGTGGGCGCATGATCGAACCCGAAAAGCTCCTCGACGGCAAGGCGGTCAGCGGCCGCGTCCTCGACGACGCCGCCCGCAAGGTCCGCACCATCCAGAGCCACACCGGCGTCACCCCCGCCCTCGCCACCGTCCTCGTCGGCGAAGACCCCGCCTCCGCAACCTACGTCCGCATGAAGGCCAAACGCTGCGAATCCGTCGGAATGAACAGCGTCCGCGTCGAGCTGCCCGGCACCACCTCCACCGACCAACTCGTCCGCCGCATCACCGAGCTCAACGAAGACCCCGACATCAACGGCATCCTCCTGCAGCACCCCGTCCCCGACGGCGTCGACGAACGCGCCGCCTTCGAGGCCATCGGCCTGCACAAGGACGTCGACGGCGTCACCGCCACCGGACTCGGACGCATGTGGCTGGGCATCCCCACCTTCGGCTCCTGCACACCCGCCGGCATCATGAGACTGCTCGCTGAGTACCACATCCCGCTCAAGGGCCTCCACGCCGTCGTCATCGGCCGCTCACCCATCCTCGGCAAGCCCATGGCCGCCATGCTACTCAACGCCCACGCCACCGTGACCATCTGCCACAGCCGCACCACCGACCTCGCCGACGTCGTCCGCCACGCCGACCTCGTCGTCGCCGCGGTGGGCCGGCCCGCCTTCGTCCAGGGCGACTGGATCAAGCCCGGCGCCGTCGTCATCGACGCCGGCTACAATCCAGGCAACGTCGGTGACTGCGACACCGACGCCTGCGCCATCAATGCCGCCCGCATCACGCCCGTACCCGGCGGCGTCGGACCCATGACCATCGCCACCCTCATCGACAACACCGCCAACGCCGCCGCCGATCAGCTCGGCGTGACGCTCTGATCGAACCGGCCGGCGGTTCACGTCGCGCGCCCCCCCGCCACCGCCCGCCTTCACCGTCAAATCGCCCAAACGACGCCCGCCCGCGCACGCGCGCGGTGCGCCGCCCCTATATGGACGCTCAACATGCCCACGACGCCACCGCCAACCTCGCAGCCGGTCACGCGCGGTCGGCCGCACCGCGTGTGCCTGGCCGGCCGGTCACGCACCATACCGGGCGCACGCGACCGCGGCCGCGACGCAACCAACTGCAATACATCGACTTGCAATCTTCCCCCGATCGGCGCCCACCCCAACCCGGACACGCGACAACCCCGGGCGCACACGCCCGGCGTTTCCGCGTTATTGCACGAATACCCCGGCCATCCCCCTCGGTCCAACCGGACACCCACGCCCCGCCGTCAACTGCTGCGGTCGGGCAGCGCGTCATCCAGGTCGTCGATGCCGCCGTGGCTCGGCTGCTCGCTCACGCCCGCCTTGTCGATCAGCAGCTTCTCCCGGTCGATCATGATCCGCAACGCCAGGCTCACCAGCTCGACCTGCGTCGCATCCAGCCGATTGTGGAACGGCAACGCGATCGTCCGCTGCGCCACCGATTCGGTGATCGGGTAGTCACCGGCCTTGTACCCGAACCGCTCGCGATAGAACGGCTGGAGGTGGATCGGCGGGAAGTAGTTGGCACAACCCACGTCGTGCCGACGCAGCCCCGCGAGGATCCGGTTCCGCGCCGTCACCGTGAAACGGTTGCTCAGACGAACCACGAACACGAACCAACTCGCCGTCGTTTCCTCGGCCATGTTCGGCAGCGTCAGGTCGGGGTTGTCCATCAGCCGATCGAAGTACATGCAGGCGACCTCGCGGCGGCGTTCGAGGATCTCGTTCAGCCGCCGCATCTGCACGCAACCCATCGCCGCCGCCATCTCGCTCAGCCGGTAGTTGTAGCCCAGCCGCTCATGCGCCAGCCACGACCCCGCGTCGTTGTGACCGTCGGGGTTGATGGCCCGGCCCTGGTTGCGGAGCGACCGGCACAGGTCCGCCAGCCGATCGTCATCGGTCACCATCATCCCCCCCTCGCCGGTGGTGATCTGCTTGTTGGGGTAGAACGCGAACACACCCACCCGGCCGAACGAGCCGATCGGCTTGCCCCGGATCGACCCGCCCAACGCCTCGCAGCAGTCCTCGATCAGCGGGATGTCGTGCTTGCCGGCGATCTGGGCGATCTGATCCATCCCCGCCGGGTTGCCCAGCGCCTCGACCGCTACGATCGCCCGCGTCCGCTCGGTGATCGCCGCCTCCACCCGCCGCGGGTCCATGTTCAGCGAACCCGGGTCGATGTCCACGAACACGGGCGTCGCCCCCACAAACAGGATGCAGTTGGCGCTGGCGATGAAGCTGAACGGCGTGGTGATCACCTCGTCGCCCGGCCCGATCCCCAACGCCACCAGCGCCAGGTGCAGGCCCGCCGTGCCCGACGAGACCGCCACCCCGTGACGCGCCCCCGCTCGCTCGGCCACCAGCTCCTCGAACCGCATCTGCCGCGGGCCCAGGCTCAGCCGATCGCTGCGCAGCACCTCATTGACCGCGTCGATCTCGGCCTGCGTGATATCGGGAAGCGACAGCGGGATCTCACGTTCCATCAGTCCACCGATCATTGGAAGGATTCGGGCAGGTCAGCGTCCAACACGACCAGGCCGGCCACACGCCGCCGTCGCCTAAGGCAGTCCCCGTCGGCCTCCGAGCACCGTCGCCAGCGCGACCCGGTCCTGTTGCGTCAGCCGCAGGTACGTCCACGCCGCCTGGATCCGCAGCGGCTCCTGGAGCCCGCCTTCCTGCGGATGCACCCCACCGCTGAAACCGCCCCGCACGATCAGCGACAGTTGATCCAGCTCCGCCTCGGTCAGCCGCTCGGCGTGCTTGGCCTTCAGCAGCAGCGCCATCGCCTCGGCGACGCGGCTGTCGAACGTCTCGATCCCCGCCACGACCTCCGCCGGACGCTCGCCGTCCGACCGGATCAGCCCCATCAGCATCGCCTCCTGCGGAAACGTCGAGGCCGAGGCGATCAGACGCCGAATGTGCGGCACCGCGTCGCGGTCGTTCTCGTGCAGCTTCTCCACCGCCAGCACCGCGTTCTGAAGCCGCTGCGACCGGAACCGCGGCTCGTCGCTCGACGCCGCCCGGGCGATCGCCAACAGGATCGGCCTCGCCCGCGCCGCATCGGTCTGGCACAACTGCACCGCGTACTGCAATGCCCAGGCGCTGGCCAGCTTGTTGTTCTCGGCGATCAATTGCTCGATCAGCTCCCCGGCCGGCTCCCCCGACGCGATCGCCGTGCCGATCTGCCCGACCTTGCGGATGATCGGCATCTCGTCGCCGAGCATCGGCGTGAAGATCCGCTCGTCCAAGCGGTCGGCCAGGTCCAGCGCCAGCATCGCCAGCCGCAGCTTCTCCGATTCCGGGCTCTCGGCCAGCGGCGTCTGGTCGAAGCACGCCATCCAGAGGTTGATCGCCTGGTCGTACTCGAAGATCAGCGCCGCCCGCAGCGCCTGGTAGGCGATCGGGCCCATCCGCCAGTCTTCCCGCCCAACGCCATGGGCTTCGAGCTTGGCGCGGGCCAGCTCCATCGTCCACGCCGCCGCGGCGTCCAGCTCATGGCGGAGCAGCGTCTGCAGTACCAGCGCCTGCACCCGTTGCCGCGACGGGTCCGGCTCCTCGTCCAGCCGGTCGAGCACGCCCAGGGCCTCGGCCTCGCCCAGTTGCGCCCGCAGCACCGCCGCCACGCTCCGCAGCGCGGGGTTGGTATCCTCAGCCGCTTCGTCCAGCACCCCCGGGTCCACGCGCTCGCCGTCGCTGACCAGCTTGCTCACGACGATCACCCGCACGGCGCCGGGCAGGCCGGGCCAGCGGAGCAGCTGGCCCGCCGCCTCGTTGCTCAGCAGGTCGCTGTCGATCGCGGCGCTGACCAGTTGGGCCTGCGTCGCCGGGTCGTCCAGCTCCGCGACCAGCGCCAGGTCCAGCCGCGGCGGGTCGGCGATCTCGCTCATGCCCAGGATGCCGTGGATCCGCAGGCTCGGGTGGTGGCGCTGGACCAGCTCGCTGAACAGCGGCTCCAGCCGCGGGTCGCGCATCTGTCGCAGGGCGCGGAGCAGGACGTTGTGCCGGCCGTTGCGGTGAACCAGCGTCGCCTGCTCGAGGAGCCAGACGGCCTGGTCCGCGGTCTTGTCCGCCCGGGCGGGCGAAGCGACGGCACAACTCGCCGCCACCACCATCACGCACAGCATCAGCTTCGGCATGAGCCGCATTCTAATCGCCCACCGGTCCGGTGGCGAGGCGGCTCACGCCGCGTCGCGCTGGACGCGATGGCGGAGCTGGTCGACGAGCTGGGCGAGGCTGACCAGCCCCGGACGGCCGGTGACGCGGACCTGCTGGTTGGCGGCCAACTGGCGCCTGACGCGCTGGTGGGCCGTCACGACCGTCGAGTGGTTGGGTCGGGCCAGTTGCCGCGCGATCTCCGGGAAGCTCAACGTCGTCAGGTCGCGCGCCAGGTAAACGATGAGTGAGCGGCAGAGCACGACCTGGCGGTGGCGGTCGGCGCCCAGGACGTTGGACTTGTCGACCATCAGCTCGTTGCAGACAGTCTGCACGATCGACTGGAAGCGGATGGGCCTGGCCGGGCGCACCGTCCCTGATGCGCCCAGCAGGCGATCCACGAGCACGTGACCGATTGCCGGGCCGGGCGAATCGGCGGCGTGGTCCATCGCCGCCATCGCTTTGAGCGTGTTGAGCATCCCTTCCAGCTCGCGCACCGATCCCTGGCTGCGCTCGGCAAGTACGGGCACGACCGTCTCGTGCAGGGTGAGTCCGGCGCGAGCGGCGATCGCCCGGACCAGACGCTGCCGCGTCGTCGGGTCGGGCGGATCGATCTGAACGACCATGCCACTGATGAAGCGGCTGACCAGCGCCTCGGAGAACTGGCGGATCTGCTTGGGGTGGCTGTCGCTGGCCATCGCCAGCTTCGCGCCATGCAGGTCGATCGAGTCGAAGGTGTGCAGGAACTCGGCCTGCGTGGCGCTCTTGTTGGACAGGAAATGCACGTCGTCGACGACCAGCAGGTCGAGCTTGCGGACCTTGGCGCGGAACGCGGGCAGGGCGTTGTTCCGCACGGCGGTGATGTACTCGTTGGTGAACTGCTCGGCGGTGGTGTACCGCCAGCGGCCGTTGGGGTGTGTCTCGGTGAAGCGTCGGCACAGCCCCTGCACCAGGTGCGTCTTGCCCACGCCGCACCCGCCGTGCACGAACAGCGGGTTGAACTGGTTACCCTGCTCGACCAGCCGCAGCGCCGCGGTGTGGGCCAGCTCGTTGCTGGGGCCGACCACATAATCGTCCAGGCTGTATCGCAGCCGCCGGGCCTCGCTCGGGGCGGGCTTGCCGGGCGGCGGGGCCGGCTCCGACGCCGCCGGCGCCGGCGGCGCGGCGACCCGGGGCGGTCCGGACGGGGGCTCGCCGCCCACCGCGGGCGGCTGGATCTCGACCGCCACGCCCGCGCCCAACTCCTGCTCGGCGACACGCCGCAGGTCGGCGCGGTAGTGATGATCGATCCAGTCGGCAACGAACTGCGAGGGCGCGGTGACGCGGACGCAGCCGCGATCGTGATCGCAATCGAGTTGCGTGTTGGCGAACCAGAGGCGGTACTTGCCCGCACCCAGCGAACTGGTCAGCCGCTCGCCCAGGCGCACACCGATATCATCCGTGGAGGCGGTGGTCACGTCGACTCCTACAACGCAGTGAGCTTATGGTGGTTCAGTCACCCTTACCGGCGGGTCACTACAGCGCGGGGTGGCGCAACGCCGGCATGGCGGATCCGTCCGAGATGCCCCGCCGTGCACGCTGCGCCTGTGCCTCCCGCACAACTGATGGCGCCCAACGCGACGGCCAGCGAGGTCGATCGTCCATGACCAACCACGCTCAAGATAACCGCATGGGACGCAGCGTCAATGGGTCGCGCGGCGGTTTGTTGTCCACACATGAATCTAACTCGGGATGCGCAAACACTTGAGCGCGGAAAACTTTTTTTGTCCCCGGCGGGTCAACATCGCCGCACCACTTGTGGATAACGAGTCGTCATCGCGCGGCCTCATCGGGTGACCCGGCGTTTAACATGCGAACCAGCGCCACCTTACGCGCCACGCGAAAGAAACCGGCGCCGCGGTACACCGCCATCGCCGGCGTGTTGTCGGCATCGACGGCGAGCGTGACGATGCGGTGCCGTCGCGCCGCGCACTGCGCTAAGGCGCGTTGCAGGAGCATCTTGCCCAGGCCCTGGCCACGCACGCGCATCGCCAGGCCCAGGTAAACCAGTTCCACGCAACGGTGCTCGGGCACGGGGTTGAGCAGCAGCGCACCGACGGGTCGGCCGTCGAGCATCACGAGCGTCCACAGGTCGGGGTCGAACTGGCCCGTGGCCATGTGCCCGTCGAGCACGTCCTCGGTGCTCCGGGCACCGCGGAGTGCGGGGCAGTCGCGCGTCTGTTCGTAGCTGGCGTCGAGCGCCTCGATGAACAGCGAGCGGCTGGGCGGCGTGTACGGCTGCAAGTCGATGTGGTGAGGCCAAGCCGGCATCGCCGCATCGCCGGGCACGTGCCGCTGCAGGTAGTGCAGGCACGCCAAACGCTGGAAGTGGGCCGCGGTGAGCACCCGCGACTCGCGATCGTCGTCGGGATCGATCAGCGCCTGAAGCAGGCTGACCGCCGAGCCATCGACCGCGGCAGCGGCCCGATCGAGCACGGCCACGGTCGGCGGGAAGAGCCGGGCCTCGTCAGGAGTGGAGAAGAAGACCATGGCGGTGCGGCCCCTGCGGGGGACGATCAGGGCGACCGGGCCCATGCGCCCCGCCGGGTCGTACGCCGCCCAGAGGTTGCCCACGTCCACGCCCATCTGGCGGATGTAGTCATCGAGGCGGTCGGCCTGGGCGTCGCTGAGGGACCCGGCGGTGGTCATCAGCCGCGCCATGGCCTGGCGTCGATCCGCCGGGTCGACGCGGGCGATCTGCCAGGTTTCCTGCGTCGGCTCGTGCTGCGTCACGGCATCGGCTCCCGCTCTGTGTGCCGTCGGATTGACCGGTTGAATCGGTCAACTACAATATGTGCAACACGCCAGCCGGAGTCCAATCGTGAACCTGAACCATCATATGCGTTGGGTGTTTGGCCTGGCCGCGGTCGGGCTGCTGGTCACGGCGGTCGAGTCCGCGCCCGAGCCCAGCTTCCTGTCGCGGGCCTGGCAGTTCGACATGGACTACGGCAAGCCGCGGCTGATCTTCGTCAAGCAACCCGGCGAGTCGGCCGGGCGGTACTACTGGTACTTGCCCTACACGGTGACTAACAACACCGGCGAGGATCGGCTGTTCATCCCCAACGTGACGGTGATGGCCAACACCGGCGGGATGACCACGGCGGGTCGAAAGGTCTCGCCGACGGTGTTCGAGCAGATCAAGCGGGAGCAGCGTAACCCGCTGCTCCAGGGCCCGGTGGACGTGATCGGCAAGCTCTTGCAGGGCGAGGACAACGCCAAGGACAGCGTGGCGATCTGGCCGGCCTTCGAAGACGACGTTGACCGTTATGACGTATTCTTCGGGGGCCTGAGCGGTGAGACGGCGATCGTCACCAACCCCGTGACAAACGAACAGACGGTTCTGCGTAAGGCGATGCACCTGAGCTTCGCCACGCCCGGCACGCCGGTCGAGCTGCTCGGCCAACCCGTCGAGCAGGTCGCCGAGCGGTGGGTGATGCGGTAACGCGGCCGACCGGGCGTCATCGGCGTTCGGGGCCTTGCCACGCGTAGATCCCCTCGCTAAACTCTTGCGCTTTGTCGAACGATACCTAAGCTGGCGCGGGCTGCAGCCGTGCCGCGGAAACCCCGACCCGAGGTGCGATCATGGCACACAAGAAGGGCCAAGGTTCGAGTAAGAACGGCCGCGATTCGAATCCCCAGTATCGCGGGGTGAAATTGTACGGCGGGCAGCGCGTGCAGCCCGGGGCGATCATCATCCGCCAGTGCGGCACCCCGTTCAAGGCCGGATACCTCGTCGGTCGGGGCAAGGACGACACGCTGTTCGCCCTGACCGAGGGCACCGTGCGGTTCCAGGGTCGCACCGTGCATATCGATCCGATCGCCAGTTGATACAGCGACGCGCCCGCGTCGCCACCCGCAGCACACCCGTCAACCCGCTCCGCATGATGAGCGGGTTTTATCATGGCCCCGGTGACGGGCGTGGCCCATCACGACACGCCCCAGCGGCCAAACCAACCACAAGATGACAAACCCCGCGATGGTCAGCCCCTCCATGGCCAGCAAGCGCAGGGGCCACCGCGGCATCAGGTCCAGGACGGAACGCGTGGGCAACGCTGCATCATTCAGGAAGCCGTAGTTCCAGCCGTACGTCAGGTTGAGGGGCAGGACGACGGCGACCCAAAAGCCGGTGAGTCCAATGGCCGCCATCACGTCACCGAAGCGCGGTCGATAGCCGCCGACAACAAGGTCGTAGACGGCCAGACCGACAACAACGGTGTGATTGGCCCAGAACAGCCAGTAGGCGATCGACTCGCGGCCGACATCGATGACGGGCGTCATGAACCCCTGGGTGGTGAGCCCGATGCCCCAGAAGTACAGGGCGGTCCGCAACAGGCGAGCGCGTGTGAGCAGCGCGAGCGGCGCGATGATGGCCGCAAGATCACAGATGTGCAGCGGCCAACTCCAAGTGGGGTCGAACACGCCGGGCCAGAGCAACCACGCCTGCACGGCGAGCCAGGCGAAGATGCACGTCACGCACAGCGGCAGGCGCAGCGTGCGTTCGCTGCCCCGGGTCGACAACCGCCAACCTGCCCACACGACCAGGGCGATCAGGGTTATGCACACCGCGACCGTGATCGGATAGCGCATCATGGCCCACGAGTGTATGCCAGCGACGGGCAGAGGCGAAGGGCCGGTCCGGGCGTGGGACGATCGGCGCCACGCGGGATTCAGGCAAAGTGCGGCGCGACGTCGTGCTGGAAGATCTCCTGGATGAGCTGGGGCGTGATGCCTTCGGGCGAGTCATGGTAGTGGATGGTGCGGTTGAGCACGGCAACCTTGCCGCAGCTACCGACCACGGCCCGCAGGTCGTGGCTGACAATGACGATCGTCAAGCCCAGCGACTGGTGCAGGTCGTGGATCAACTCGGCGAAGCGCTGCTGGCCGGCGACGTCGACACCGACGGTCGGTTCGTCGAGCAGGAGGATGCTCGGCCGGGCCGCCAGCGCTCTGGCGATCAGCACGCGCTGCTGTTGGCCACCGGACAGGTCGCCGATGGGCCGGTCGGCGATGTCCGCGACGGCGAGTTGCTCGAGCAATTGCTCGACATCGGCGAGATGCTGTTGCGGATACGACCGGAACAAACCGGTCTTGCCGGTCAGCCCCATGCGGACGACCTGGCGGACACTGACGGGGAAGCGAGGCTCGAAGGTGGGCTTCTGGGCGACGTATCCGACGACGTCGCCCCGTCGACAGACTTCCGCCGGGTCGAGGCCCATGACGCGCACGTCACCTCGATGGGCCTTGATGAGGCCGAGCACGATCTTGAGCAGTGTGGTCTTGCCGCCGCCGTTGGGCCCGATGATGCCCAGGGCGCAGCCGTGTTCAATGTGCAGGGTCACGTCGCGCAACGCTTCGGCGCCGTTGTACGCGAAACTCAGGCGATCGATGCAGATCGCGTCGGTATCGGGGCGGTGCTCGTTCATCGCGCCGTGATGACAGACGCGGTCGGGATGCGCATGCGGCGCGTGCGTCATGGCAGGCTCAGCCCCCTGATGATCACGTCCAGATTGTATCGCATGAGCTGCTGGTACGTGGCGCGGTCCGCCGATGCCGGATCGCCCAGCGGGTCGAGCATCATCACCTTGACGCCGGTCTCGCGCTGAAGCATGCGTGCGGCGTCATCGGGGAACTGGGGCTCGGTGAAGATCACCTTGAGGTCGTGGGCCCGGATCGTGTCCATCGACTCGCTGAGCGCCGCCATCGAGTCACCGCCGGCCGCCTCGATGGGCATCAGGGTGTCGGCGACCTCGAGGCCGTAACGCTCGGCGAATCGGTTGAACGCGCTATGGTAAGTCACGATCTTTCGACCCCGATGAGGTTGTAGCTGCTCGGTCAGATGTCGATCCAGTTGCTCGAGCTCGCCAACGAGTGCGACCAGGTTACGGTCAATCGTGGCGGCGTGCTCGGGCGCCAGTTCGCCGAGCTGTGCAGCAAGTTGCTGTACAACGGTCTTCATCAGGACCGGGTCGAGCCAGATGTGCGGATCGACCTGTCCGTGATCGTGGTGGTGGCCGTGATGGTGGTGGTGACCGTGATCATGGTGGGCGCAGTGGCCGGCGTGACCTTCAAGGCCGAGCGCATCGCCTGCCTTGAAGACGGGCAGGTCCCCACGCCCCGCCGCCCGGGCCGCATCGGTGACCCAGCCATCGAGGCCGAGCCCGACGCAAACGATCAACCTGGCTTGGCTGAGCCGGCTCATCTGTCGTGCCGTCGGTTCGAAGTGGTGCGGGCTGTCGCCGGGGCTGAGCATGGCGGTGACACGCGCCGCGTCACCCACGAGTTGCCTCGTCAGGTCCGCCAGCGGATGGATCGTCGCCACGAAGACCTGAGGATCCGCCCGGGCTTCCGGCGAATCGCCGTCGTCGACTGAACCGGCACCGGACCGGTAGATGAAGCCGAAATACCCAGCCAGCGGCACGGTGGCAGCGAGCACGGCGAGGATGACCAGTAGCTTCCGCATAGTCAGCACATGATACCCTGCGATAACAGGTTATCAATAGCGGCTCGGCGACTGTGCCGGGCAATGACAAAGCCCACCCGTGCGGGGTGGGCTTCGGGGGCGAGTGGAGCGGATGGGGGTCGAACCCACAACCTCCTCGATGCGACCGAGGCGCTCTCCCAATTGAGCTACCGCCCCGCCGTGAACGTCTTAGTTTACGACGCGGTGCCGACAGCGGCAACCACGTGCCGCGTCAACGGGCTTGAATCTGTCGACCGGTCAGTCGACACTTGCCGCGATGGGTAAAGACGTGCATGACACCCCGGCGATGCGGCAGTACCGCCGCTTCAAGCAGGCGCATCCGGATTGCCTGCTGCTGTTTCGCATGGGCGATTTCTATGAGCTTTTCTACGAGGACGCCAAGACGGTCAGCACCGCGCTGGGACTGACGCTGACCCAGCGGACGCAGGGCATCCCCATGGCGGGCGTGCCCTACCACCAACTGGACACGTACTTGCGGCGGCTGCTCAAGGCCGGCTACCGCGTGGCCGTGTGCGACCAGGTCGAGGATGCGGCGCAGGCGAAGGGGCTCGTGCAGCGGGACGTCACGCGGGTGGTCACGCCGGGCACGCTGACCGACGAGACGCTGCTCGAGGAGGGCCGGGAGAACCCGCTCGCGGCCGTCCTGTTCACGGATGACGACCACGCGGCGGTGGCGCTGGTCGAGTTGAGCACGGGGGCGTTCAAGGTCGCGGCGCTGTCTGGCCAGGCCGTCCGCGACGAGATGGCCAGGCTGGGCCCGACCGAGCTCCTGCACGTCGAGACCGCGGACGGCAAGACGCCGCAACGGGTACGACAACTCGCCGAATCGGTCGGGTGCTCGGTGACACCGCGACCGGCATGGCACTTCCGGCAGGCCGAGGCCCATGAAGCACTGACCCGGCAGTTCAACGTGGCGACGCTCGCCGGGTTCGGCATCGATGACCAGGAGCGGATCGTCGGCCCGGCCGGCGCCGTCGTGCGATACCTGCTCGAGACGCAGCAGGCGACCGACGGGCGGCTGGCGCACCTGCGCCCGCCGCGGCGCATCGAGCCGGCCGACCACATGCTCATCGACGCGGTGAGCCTGCGTGCGCTCGAAGTCGAACGCACGATCCGCAGCGGCGAAACGGGCCACAGCCTGCTGGGCGTGCTCAACGACTGCCGCACGGCCATGGGCAAACGCACGCTGCGGCACTGGCTGTGCTATCCGTTGCGCGATCGGGCAAAGATCGAGCAGCGGCAGGACGTGGTCTCGGCGATCGCATCCGATCCGCAGATGAGCGAGGACCTCGCCGTGTCGCTGAAGCGGGTCCAGGACGTTCAGCGCATCGCGTCGCGTATCGCGATCGGTCGGCCCAGCCCGCGAGACCTTGTGGCCCTGGGCGAATCGGCCGGTGGCGTGGACGACCTATGCGACCTGGTCAGCACGGGTCAGTCGTTCGCCTCGGTGCGCGACGTGCTCCAACGTGTCGCCCCGACGCTGCGGGAACTGGCCGAGCGCGTCGACGCCGCTTGCGTTGACGCGCCGCCGGCGCATCTGCGGGCCGGCGGGCTGATCCGCGATGGGTTCGACACGCAGCTCGATGAGTTGCGCGCCTTGCAGCGGGACTCAAACTCGTGGCTGGCCGAGTATCAGAAGTCGCTGATCGACGAGACCGGCATCGATCGGCTGAAGGTGGGCTTCAACAAGGTGTTCGGCTACTACATTGAAGTCTCACACGCCCAATCCGACCGCGTGCCCGACCGATTCACCCGCAAGCAGACGCTCAAGAACGCCGAGCGGTACATCACGCCACAGCTCAAGGAGTTCGAGCACAAGGTGCTCAGCGCCGAGACCCGGGCGATCGCGCGTGAGCAGGCGCTGTTCGACGCGTTGGTCGGTGAGGCGGCGGCCAGGCTGGAAGACCTGCTCGCGTTCGCCGAGGCGGTGGCGGAACTCGACGTCCTGGCGTGCTTCGCGCGCCGGGCGGTCAAGCGGGGATACGTCCGGCCGACCATGGTCGAAGGCACCTTGCTGCACATCGAGGCCGGCCGCCACCCCGTGCTCGAACAGATGCTGGAAGACCAGTTCGTGGCCAACGACGTCGATCTGGGGGCGGCAGCGACGGGCGAGCAAGCAGGCGGCGCGACGCTGGCGCTGATCACCGGGCCCAACATGGCGGGCAAGTCGACCTACATCAGGCAGACGGCGCTCTTGACGCTGATGGCGCATACCGGGTCCTTCATCCCCGCGACCCGCGCCACGATCGGGCTGACCGATCGCATCTTCACGCGGATCGGGGCCAGCGATGAACTGCACGCCGGCCAGTCCACTTTCATGGTCGAGATGGTTGAAACGTCGAACATCTGTCACCACGCCACGCCCGCCAGCCTCGTGATCCTGGACGAGATCGGCCGCGGGACGAGCACGCTGGATGGCCTGAGCCTGGCGTGGGCGATTGCGGAACACCTGGCCCGACGGGGATGCCGAACGCTGTTCGCGACGCACTACCACGAGTTGACGAGCCTGGCCGACCAGTTCAACGCCGTGACGAACCTGAACGTGGCGGTGCGCGAATGGGCCGACGAGGTGGTGTTCCTGCACCGCATCCAGCCGGGCGCGACCGACCGCAGCTACGGCATCCACGTGGCCAAGATCGCCGGGCTGCCTGCTGACGTGGTCTCCCGGGCCAACGAGTTGATGGGCCGGTTCCAGTTACACACAGCGGACGCACCCGCAACCGACCGCAGCGAAGCGACAGTCGGGATCGCCTCACAGCAACCGAGTTTGTTCACCCACTACCTCGAACACCCGGCCACGGATAAGCTGCGTGAAGCGGACCTCAATTCCTTGAGCCCGCTTGAAGCATTCGACATGCTCCGGCGGATCAAGGGCGAACTCGCCGAGTAGCTTACTGGATCGGAGCGCACATGATCGGCCGACCGAACCGACGCCCGTCGAACGCGACGCCAGCCGGGCCGGCTCACCCCGGACGACGCGGTCACGATAAGCTGCAAGGGCAAGCCATGCGGTGAAGTGCGTGGCGGTCAGTGGTTTGTCACACCTTGCCCGGCCGCATATCGATCGATCGGCGGGCGAGGGTCGTGCGGGCTTGACCCGCTCGCACCGTCAGGTTTGCGACCCCCACCGCCTTCACCCCGGCGTGGTGAGCGTCTCGCCGGACGTTCGGGGCGGCGCGCCGACTGGACGCGGCGCAGACATCGCTTAACGGCCTCGGTTTGACGTGCTACCATATCGTCACGCAATCGGGAGCAGACAATGAAGGTTCACGAGTATCAGGCAAGACAATTGCTCGAAGACGCCGGAGTGCCCGTACCCAAGGCCATGGTGGTCGAGACCAGCCAGGACGCCCGTCGGGCGTATGACCGCCTGACCGGCCGCGAGGGCGCCGAGTGCGTCGTGCTCAAGGCCCAGGTCCACGCCGGCGGCCGCGGCAAAGGGGGCGGCGTCCGCGTCGTCTGTTCGCCGGAAGACGCCTACGAGCACGCACACCAGATCCTCTCCAAACGGCTGGTCACCCCGCAGACCGGCCCCGAGGGCGTCAAGGTCCGAAAGCTGATGGTCGCGGCCGCCGTCAAGATTGAGCGCGAGATCTATCTCTCGGTGGTTCTCGATCGGGCGCGGGCGTGCGCCATGCTCATCGCCTCCGCCGAGGGTGGCATGGAGATCGAAGAGGTCGCGAAGGAGCGGCCAGACGCCATCGTCCGCGAGTACCTGCATCCGCACCTCGGCTTGCAGGCCTACCAGGCCCGAAAGATCGCCTATCAACTCGGCTTCACCGGCCGCCAGGCACGCTCGGCAGCCAAGATCATGCACCAGGTCGCCGACTTGTGGCGAACGAGCGACGCCATGGTCATCGAGATCAATCCCCTGGTCGTGACGGCACCAAGCGACAAGGCGCCCGAGGGCGCGGTCATGGCTCTGGACGCCAAGATCATCTTCGACGACAACGCCCTGTTCCGTCACGACGACATCGCCGCCCTGCACGACCCGCTCCAGGAGGCCGAGGCCGAGATCGAAGCCAAGCGATTCGGCCTGAGCTACATCAAGCTTGAAGGCAATATCGGGTGCCTGGTCAACGGCGCGGGCCTGGCCATGAGCACAATGGACATAGTGAAACTGCACGGCAGCGAGCCGGCCAACTTCCTCGACGTCGGCGGCGGCGCCAGCGAAGAGGCGGTGACCGAGGCGTTCAAGATCATCCTCGCCGACGCCAACGTCCGCGGCGTGCTGGTCAACATCTTCGGCGGGATCATGCAGTGCGATCGCATCGCTCGCGCCATCGTTAACGCCGCCCAGAACGTCGGGTTCAAAGTGCCGCTGGTCGTGCGGCTGGAAGGCACCAATGTCGAGGTTGCACGCCAGATCCTCGACAGCGCCCGGACCGACATCCCCATGCTCCAGACGGCGTCGGACCTGACCGACGCGGCCCAACAGGTTACCGCCGCCGTCAGCCCGGCGGCGGCCTGATGCCGCCGCGCCGGTTGTCGCGGCACGCAACGGGTGGTAGCCTTCTATCGTGACTCGACACGCCCGGGCGTGCCAGGATGCCGGTCGACCTTCGTTCTCAGGGAAGCCCATACTCTTGAAAACTATTCCTATGACCGACAGCGTGGATATCGGCACATTGACGTCCGACGCGGAGCCGGACACGGCGTTGCCCGGTGACGCCCGGCGGAGCCTCGGGGCGGCCGTCGGCGAACTTGCCCGCCAGCAGGACCCGGAGGGGTTCTGGTGCGCGGAGTTGGAAGGCGATTCGATCCTGCAGAGCGAATACATCCTGCTCAAGTGGATCGTCGAGCAGGAGGAGGACCCGCGTCTGCCGAAGATCGCCACGACACTCCGCCGGCAGCAGCGCGAGAGCGACGGGGCGTGGATCCAGTACCCCGGCGCGAGCCCGGACCTATCGGCCACGGTCAAGGCGTACTTCGCACTGAAACTCATGGGCGACGACGTCGACGCGCCGCACATGCGCAAGGCCCGCGACCTGGTCGTCAAGCTCGGTGGGGCCGAACGCTGCAACACCTACAGCAAGTTCTACCTCGCAGCGCTGGGTCAGATGCACTACGACTCGGTCCCGGCGATCCCCGCGGAGATGGTGCTGCTGCCCAAGTGGTTCTATTTCAATCTCGACAAGGTCTCGGCGTGGTCGCGGACGATGATCATGCCCCTGAGCATCGTCAGCCACTACCGACCCATCCGGCAGTTACCCGAGCCCATGGGCATCATGGAACTGTACACCAACCACGACTACCTGCACCGGCCTTTTGTTGAGTTTGACCAGAAGCTGCTGAGTTGGAAGAACCTGTTCCTTGCCGCCGACAAGGGGCTGAAAATCTGGGAGCGGACGCGGCTGACCCCCCTTCGCCGCCGCTCGCTGCAGCAGATCGAGCAGTGGATTCTCGATCGGACGCAGCATTCGGACGGCTTGGGCGCGATCTTCCCGCCGATGGTCTACATCATCATCGCGCTGCGCTGCCTCGGGTACACCGATGACCACCCCAAGATCACCGAAGCGTGGGAGCAACTGGACAACCTGATGATCGAGGAGGGGGACGCGATCCGCTTCCAGCCGTGCCTGAGCCCGGTGTGGGACACCGGCATCGCGCTCTACGCCATGACCGAGGCGGGGGAGAAGTATTCGACCAGCCCCGCGGTGCAGAACAGCGTTGAGTGGCTGGTCGGCAAGGAATGCCGCGAGGTCGTGGGTGACTGGAAGAACAACGTGCCGGTCGACGTGGAGCCGAGCGGCTGGTACTTCGAGTTCAACAACGCCTATTACCCGGACGTCGATGACACGGCGATGGTGGCGATGGCGCTGTTTCGAGCGGCGAATGGCGGAGCGGAGCACGCCCGCGACGCGGCTCAGCGCGGCGTGAAATGGATGCTCGCCATGCAGAATGAGGACGGCGGCTGGGCCGCGTTCGACCGCACCATCCACCGGCCCATCCTTGAATACATCCCCTTCGCCGACCACAACGCCATCCAGGACCCCAGTTGCCCGGACATCTCCGGACGCACGCTCGAATGTCTCGGCCACATGGGCCTGGACACGTCTCACCCCGCGGTTACCCGCGCCGTGCAATTCATCCGGAATACGCAGGAACCCGAGGGCTGCTGGTTCGGACGCTGGGGCGTGAACTACATTTACGGCACGTGGCAGGCGGTGTGCGGATTGCACAACGTCGGCGTGGACATGACCCAGCCCTGGGTGCGCAAGGCTGGCGACTGGCTCAAGAGCGTCCAGAAACCTGACGGCTCGTTCGGCGAGTCGGCCGACAGCTACGAAGACCCGAATCTCAAGGGGGAAGGGCCCTCCACCGCATCGCAGACGGCCTGGGGGGCGATGGCGATGATGGCGATCTTCGGCCCGAACGATGCCGACGTGCAGCGGGCCATCCGCTGGCTCGTCAAGACGCAACTCACCACGGCCGACCCCGAGACCGGCGATCAACCCGGTTCATGGCGCGAGGAGTGGTTCACCGGCACCGGCTTCCCCCGCGTCTTCTACCTCCGCTACCACTTGTACCGCCTCTATTTCCCGCTGATGGCGCTGGGCCGCTGGCTACAGCGACTCGACGAGCCAGCCGCCGGCTGATCCTTGTAACGCAATCGATCACAAAGCCGTACGTTGTATCGATGCCCGCATGCACGGGTGACGGTACAAGGAGTTCAGACATGCGCATCGATCGCGTGCGAAGGCCGCGGGTGCATTGGCTAGTTGTGGTCGGGCTGGCGATGCACGGCGGACTGGCCACATTCACACGGGCGGATGGTCCGACGCTGTACAAGCGGGGCGACGGCCCACACGCCATCAAGGTCGTGGCAAATCTGGTCCTGCATGACAGCAAGCAGGACAAGGACCTTCATATCCGGGTGACGTATCCCGGGACCAGCGACGGCAAACCCTTGCCGCTGATCATCTGGTCCCACGGTGCGACCGGTTCCAAAGACGGGTACCAGCCGCTGGCGCGATACTGGGCCTCGTACGGGTACGCCGTGATTCAGCCCACGCACGCCGACTCGCGGAAGCTGAACGATTACCGCGGCATGCCTTCGCAGCGCGAGGTCGGCCGCCATTACCGCTCTCGCCCGGCCGACGTTCGCTGTATCATCGACTCGCTTCACATCATCGAGCGGCGTGTCCCCGGCTTGCCGGGAGTTGATCGGCGGCGGATCGCAGTGGGCGGCCATTCCTATGGGGCGTTGACCGGACTCATGCTCGCCGATGCCCGTGTCCGACAGCGCGGCAGCCTGCAACTCGAATCATTCGCCGACCAGCGGGTCCGCTGTTTCGTCCTAGTCAGCCCGCAAGGCCCAAGCGGTCTGTTCAGCGACCGTTCGTACCAGACCATCACCCGCCCGACTTTGATGGTCACCGGCGACAACGATGGCTCGCCATACCGCGACCAACAAGGCGCCTGGCGCCGCAAAGCCTACGACCTGGCGCCAGCCGGCAACAAGTTCCTGCTCTGGATCGACCAAGCCCATCACGGCTTCGGCGGCATCAGCGGCTCCGTTCGATATCGGGGGGCGGGACCGGAAAACGACCTGCACGTGGACCTGGTGCGCACGACGGCGCTGGCGTTCCTTGATACGTACCTTGGCGTCGATGCGCAAGCACGTGCCTACCTGAACGGCGACGCCATCACCGCCGCGTCGGATCAGGCGGCGCACGTCGAGCGCAAGTGATTCACTCGTCGAGCGGCTCGGCGTGGAGGTCGGCCGACTCGCCCTTGCGCTTCTTCTCGACGTATCGCTTCAGCCAGTTCTCCCAGCTCTTGCCGGCGGCAGGGTCCTTCTCGGCGAACTGAATCCGGGCCACCCGGTCGTACGGGATCGAGACAATCGGCGACCCGTCGGCGGGCATGATCCGCACCGATGAGTCGGCCAACCCCTGACCCCGGCGTCGATCGAACAGGTACCCAGCCACGACCTGCGCCTCCCGGGTTGTCACGGTGATGTCGCCGCGATAGTCGAACGCCTTTTCCAGCGCCGCGAACAGATCGGGCTCGGCCGCAATATCCGGCACCCACCCTTCGAGGTGGTCATTCGTGTTCTCAGTCATGATCGCTTGTCCCTGTGAAACGCACGTCGCATGATAGGGACCGAAGCCGCTTTGTCGAGCCTCCGGATGAACCGGGCGTATGTCGGCGGCTTGCCGTACAATCAGAGGGCAGCAGCCTTGAGAAGCACCCTACATAAGGAGACAGCAATGAAGACGCTGGTTCGCATCTTCCTCGCCGTGGTCATCCTGGCGATCGTCGCCGTCGCCGTGCTCTGGTTCCGCATCGACGCCGTGGCGAAGTCCGCCATCGAACGCGGCGGCACCTATGCACTCGGCGTCGACACCACGGTCGACAGCGTCAGCCTGTCGCTGCTCGGCGGCACCGCCAAGATCCAGGGCTTGGGCATTGGCAACCCGTCCGGCTACGAGGCGACGCACCTCATGAAGTCGTCGCTCCTGGACATGGGCGTCGAACCGGGAAGCCTCCGCGAGGACACCGTCGTGATCAATCAGATCGTGATCGACGGGCTGGAACTGAACATTGAAAAGTCCGAAGGCAAGTACAACATCGAGGTCATCTCCGACAACCTGAAGCGATTCAGTGGCGACGAGGATGCCGACGCCCCGGCCGAGGACGAACAGCCCGGCAAGCAGTACATGGTCAAGAAGCTGGTGGTCCGCAATGTGACCGCGACGGTTGACGGACCGATGGGCAAGGTTCAAGTCACGCCTCCCGACATCGAGTTGGAAAACGTGACGCAGGACAGCGTGCCGCTGGATCAGTTGATCGCGCAGTTGTTCCCCGCGATTACGGTGGGCGTGATCCAGGCGTTTCCCGCGGAGATGGCCGACCTCAGCGGCCGGCTGACCGGCGAACTGCAGGCCGCCGCCCAGGCCCTCGGTGGCAACGCCGCCAAGCTGCTCCAACAGAGCACCGGCAAGGTCGCCGAGCAGTTGCAGGGCGTGAGCAAGGGCGCTGCGGACGCCGTCGGCAAGGTCGGCGAGAAGCTCGGCGAGGCCGCCGGCAAGACCGGGGCAGGGGCTGGCAAGAAGGTCGGCGACGCCATCGGCAACTTCCTTGGCGGTGGCAAAGACGCCAACAGCGGCGAGTGAGGCGCGACGGACTTCTCTTGAATCGCGGCATGAAATACCAACTGCTCGCATTGGACCTCGACGGGACGTTGTTCGATTCGTCGGGGCGGATGCCTGAAGCCAACGTCCGCGCCGTGCAGCGGGCACAAGGCGCGGGCATGCTGGTGGCGCTGTGCACGGGGCGCGGGCTCAAGGAAGCCCGCAGCGCCGTGGTCGCTTTGGCGCACAACACGCCGCTGGTGCTGGCCAACGGCGCACTGATCAGCGACCCGACCACCGGCCGCACGCTGCACCGCGCGACCATTGAGCCGCACATCTCCCTGGCCATCATCGATGAACTGATGACTGGCGATGATGCCGTGCTGGTCCTGCTTGACCCAGCGGTCAGCGAGCACGACTACCTGGTGGTGCGGCCGCAGCGGTTGACGGCGAACACGCGCTGGTGGTTCGACCACGTGGGGGCGAGCTATCAGGGCGTCGAAGCGGTGACCGAAGACGACCTGCATCACGCCCTGCGCGTGGGCATTGTCGGCCCGGCGTCACACATGCCCCCGGTCCGGCGGCGGCTGGTCGACCGGTTCGGCGAGTCCCTGTTCGTCCAACATTTCACGGCGGTCGCCGAGAGCGAAGCCAACCCTGAGCCGACACACGTTCTGGAGGTCTTCGCCGCGGGTGTGCACAAGTGGTCCGGGCTGCAGTGGCTGGCCCGCGAGCACGGCATCCCCGAGACGGCGGTCGCAGCGATCGGCGACCACATCAATGATGTGACGATGCTGCGTCACGCCGCGTGCGGCATCGCCATGGCCAACGCGGTGCCCGAGGTATTGGCCGTCGCCAGGCAACAGACCGCCAGCAACGACGATCTCGGGGTAGCCGAGGCGATCGATCACTTGCTCGCGGGCGACTGGTGAGCCATATCACCCAACCTGCACAATCCTAGCAACTCTCCGGCCCCGACCAGAAGTGGCCTTCGGCAGGCCCGATATTCTCCCTATACAGGCCGCCAAAAAGCGTGATTGCTGGTGAGCCCTCGTTAAAATCTCATTACCGGGCATATCAAGGCTTGCAATCGCGTGACGGGGGGCTATATTTGTGTGTGAGAGAGCCCAAGACCCCGGGGGTGACAGTGTGCGTGTCCCGTAGATGCGCACGGCGCCAGGTCGTCCGGATCCCGGATGCACTTGGCCAAAGTGGGAGTATGAGAGAGTGCGATGTTATCCTGCAAAAACTATCGTTTGCGCCGCCATGCTGTGGTGCATGTGTGTCTGCACCCAAGAGGTTCAGGCGACGCTGCTGACCTACGAGCAGTTCGCCGCGACGGCCGATTCGGTTGTGCGGTCCAATCGCACATCGAGCGGCTGGGCCACGGTCCGTGACGGCAGCCGCTCGCTCTTGATCTTCGACGTTGACGGCGTGCGCGTCACGCTGTACCGCGAGATGGGCTTGCCGTTCGATATCATCGAGAACACGCTGCCCAGCCAGGTCGGCAAGCCCCTTTCCTACGGCAACCGCACCATCGACGTCTTCGGCGACATGGCCCCCAAGGCCTTGATCATGGACCTTTCCGATCCGTGCAGCGGCGCACCGGCATCGCGTGGCGTGCTGTCCGTCGACTTCGGAGACTTCGGCCGTGACGAAGACAAGCTCCTGATCGAGCTATGGTCGGGGCTGGGCGCTACGGGCGAACTGGTCGGGATGGCCATGGCCACCATGGATGGGCGCAACGACAGCGACTGGACGCACATGCGACTGACCGCGCGGGCGCCTGAAGGCTTCGCGAGCGCTCGCATCATCGGCGGCAACGTCGACAAGGACGGTAACTTCACCGATCACGACGTCTACTCCGACAGGTACTGGTTCGTCGGCGATCCCGATGCCGTGGTCCCCGAAGACATCGATGATCCAGAGGTGGCTGGTTCGCCGGCAACGATCGTGTTCGTGCCCGAACCATCAGCTGCACTCGTCATGGTCGCCGGCGGTCTGATGCTGATGCACCGACGCAGGCGTCACGCAGTCGGCTGAAGTCGCCTGGCTACGCGGAAGACCGCTTCTTTCGCTTCCTCTTGACCCTGGTGCCGGGCGTGCCAGGTTCTGCCGTTGTCGCGTCGGCATCGCCGGCCCTGACCTTGCCGGTCTGCGGCCCTGCCTTCAGTTCGGCCACACGGTCGCGCAAGTTCGCAGCTTTCTCGAATTCCAGATTCTCGGCCGCCTCGAGCATGTTCTTTTCGAGCTTCGCGATCAACTCGCTGACCTCGAATTCCTCTTCGGTGTCGGCGACGACCTGCTGAGCGGTCTTGTGCGCCCTGAGCTCGGTCTCGATGCCCTGCCGTATGGCTTTGCGGATCGTCTGGGGGGTGATGCCGTGCTCCGCGTTGAAGGCCAACTGTTTCTCGCGACGCCGTTGAGTCTCGTCCATCGCCGCCTGCATCGCCTCGGTCACCGTGTCGGCGTAAAGGATGACGGTCGCGTTGACGTTGCGGGCGGCGCGCCCCATCTGCTGAATCATGCTCGTCTGGCTGCGCAGGAACCCGGTCTTGTCCGCGTCCATGATCGCCACCAGCGACACCTCCGGCAGGTCCAGACCCTCCCGCAAGAGGTTCACGCCCACCAGCACATCGAAGTCACCCGTGCGCAACGCACGCAGGATGTCGACGCGATCGATCGTTTCGATCTCCGAGTGCAGGTAGCGCGTCTTCAGGCCTTGCTCGGCGAGGTAATTCGACAAGTCCTCGGCTAAGCGCTTGGTCAGCGTCGTGACCAGCGTCCGCTCGCCGGACTCGGTGCGCTGCCGAGCCATGGCGCACAGGTCCGCGACCTGGCCCTGGGCAGGCCGGACCTCGACCTCGGGGTCCACCAGGCCCGTGGGGCGGATGACCTGCTCGACGACCTCGCCACCCGATTTTTCGAGTTCGTAGCTGCCCGGGGTGGCGCTGACGAACATCACCTGGGGCCAGAGCTGCTCGATCTCCTCGAACGTCAGCGGCCGGTTGTCCATCGCACTGGGTAGCCGGAACCCGTGATCGACGAGTATCTGCTTGCGATTGCGGTCGCCGTTGTACATCGCCCGCAACTGCGGGATGGTCACGTGCGACTCGTCGATGATGAGCAGGTAATCATCGGGAAAATAGTCGAGCAACGTCCAGGGCCTGCTGCCCTGCGGTCGGCCATCGAGGTGGCGCGAATAGTTCTCGATCCCCTGGCAGTACCCGACCTCCTGCATCATCTCGATGTCGTACTTGGTCCGTGCGAGCAGTCGCTGGGCCTCGAGCAGTTTGCCCTCGTGGCGGAGCTGCATGACTCGCTCGTCCAGCTCGGCCTTGATCGAGTCGATCGCGCCGCTGAGTTGATCTTCAGGCATGACATAGTGGACCGCCGGGTAGATGAATAGCTTGTCTTCCTCGGCGAGGATCTCACCGCTGGTTGGGTTGATGTACTGGACGGCATCCACATCGTCTCCGAAAAGCTCGATGCGGTAGGCGTACTCTTCGTAGGCCGGGTGCAGCTCAATGACATCGCCGCGCACGCGGAACGTGCCGCGCTTGAAGTCGAAGTCACTCCGCTGATACTGGAGATCGGTCAGTTGCCGCAGGAATTCCTGGCGATCGAGCGTGGCGCCCTTGTGAACGGCGATGACCTTGGCCTTGTACTCCTCGGGCGAGCCCAGGCCGAAGATGCACGAGACCGACGCGACGATGATGACGTCACGGCGGGTCATCAGGTTGGTGGTGGCTGCGAGCCTGAGGCGATCGAGATCGTCGTTGCGCGACGCATCCTTCTCGATGTAGATATCGCGCTGCGGGATGTAGGCCTCGGGCTGATAGTAATCGTAGTAGCTGACGAAATAGCTGACGGCGTTGCGCGGGAACAGCTCGTGCATCTCCTCGTAGAGTTGGGCGGCAAGGGTCTTGTTGTGGCTGATGATCAGCGTCGGCCGGGCCAGCCGCTGGATCGTGTGCGCCATTGTGAACGTCTTGCCTGACCCGGTGACGCCAAGCAGTGTCTGGTAGGCCGCCCCCGCCGTCATGGCCCTGCAGAGCGACTCGATGGCTTGGGGTTGATCCCCGGCAGGCGCATACTCACTGACGAGCTGAAAGGGCGAATGCATGGGTACCCATTCTATCAGGCCGAACGGCCTTCAATGCCTGCCCCGAGGCCAACAGTGACGTTGCCTTGGCAGTGTTCAGTAGCCGGCCGCTGCTGCGCGAAAAGTAGGCACGTCACATGGCACCACAACCCGGCGATTACAAACTAGGCACGGCCGGGCGTACTGACGCGTTTTTCGCTGACTGGCAAGGTTTTTGCCTATCGCGTAATCTGGCCGCAGTTGGAGTACGGCCGCGAGCGCTATCTCTACTCTGAATTGGAGCTGATTGATCTATGAGTCACGCAACCCGCCAGACAGCGATCAATAACATCGCCACCGCCCCGCCGATCGAGTCGATGTTCGACTATCGGAATGTGCCCACCAGCGAGGTCTGGGCGGAAAACGTCTTCAGCTACAAGGAAATGGCCGAGCGCCTGCCCAAGGGCGTGTTCAAATCTCTGAAGCACACGATCGAGACCGGCGGCGAGTTGGATATGTCCGTGGCCGACGCGGTGGCACAGGCGATGAAGACCTGGGCCATCGACAAGGGCGCGACCCACTACGCGCACGTGTTCTACCCCCTCACCGGGCTGACGGCCGAGAAGCACGACAGCTTCTTCGACCCGGACGGCGCCGGCGGGACCATCGGCCAGTTCGACGGCAAGGCGCTGATCCAGGGCGAGCCGGACGGCTCGTCGTTCCCCAGCGGCGGGATCCGCCAGACCTTCGAAGCCCGTGGATACACGATCTGGGACGTGACCAGCCCCGCGTACATCATGGACAATCCCAACGGCGCGACGCTGTGCATTCCGACCGCGTTCGTCTCGTGGACCGGCGAAGCGCTGGACAAGAAGACACCCGTGCTGCGGTCCATGCAGGCGCTCAACGCCCAGGCCCAACGCGTCCTGAAGTACTTCGGCAACGACGGACCGTTCGTCAGTTCGACCGCCGGCCCCGAGCAGGAATACTTCCTGATCGACAAGTCGTTTTACTACGCCCGCCCGGACCTGATGGCGGCCGAGCGCACGCTGTTCGGCTGCGCTCCGCCCAAAGGCCAGGAGTTTGACGACCACTACTTCGGCGCGATCACCGAGCGCGTGCTGGCGTGTATGTTCGAGGTCGAGCGTGAGATGTTCCGTCTGGGCATCCCGGTGAAGACGCGTCACAACGAGGTGGCGCCGGGCCAGTACGAAGTCGCCCCGGTCTTCGAATTCTCCAATGTCGCGACCGACCATCAGCAGTTGATGATGGTGACGCTGCAGCGCGTGGCGAAGAAGTACGGCATGATCGCGCTGATGCACGAGAAGCCGTTCGCGGGCGTCAACGGGTCGGGCAAGCACTTGAACTATTCCCTCGGCTCCTCGCAGGCGGGCAACCTGTTCGATCCGGGCGACACGCCTGCTGACAACGCCCAATTCCTGGTGTTCTGCGCGGCGATGATCCGCGCGGTGTACAAGTGGCAGAAGCTGCTGCGTGCGGCGGTCGCGTCGGCGAGCAACGACCACCGTCTGGGCGCCAATGAGGCCCCGCCGGCGATCCTGTCGGTCTTCCTCGGCGACGAATTGACGCAGACGATGAAATCGATCGCGGAGGGCACGCCCGTCACCGCTAAGCGTGACCTGCTGCATGTCGGCGTGGACGTGATCCCGCCGGTGCCCAAGCACTCGGGCGACCGCAACCGCACCAGCCCGATGGCGTTCACCGGTAACCGGTTCGAGTTCCGCGCCGTCGGATCGAGCCAGTCGATCGCCGGCCCGCTGGTCGTGCTCAACACGATCATGGCCGAGTCGCTGGAGTACTGCGTGAGCATCCTCGAGGCATCCGACACCAACTCGCCGCAGAAGCTTGGCGAGGCGGTGGAGAAGATCGTCAAGGACGTCTGGGGCGAATGCGAGAAGGTCGTGTTCAACGGCGACGGCTACAGCGAGGAATGGCACAAGGAGGCGGTAGAGAAGCGAGGCCTGCCGAACCTGCGCACCACCGCCGACGCCTTGCCGGTGCTGAAGGAGAAGACCGTCGAGGAGTTGTTTGATCGATACGCTGTGCTGACGCCGCGCGAGCTGCACTCGCGTTACGAGGTGTACGCCGAGCAGTACATCGGCAAGATCAATGTCGAGTCGAACCTCGTGATCAAGATGGTCAAGACGATGATTTTCCCCGCGGCGATCCGCTACCAGGGCGAACTGGCGACTTCGCTGGCGAACCTCAAGGAAGTGGGCATCGAGCCGGATCACAAGACGATCAAGCGTGTGACCGAGTTGATCGCCAGTCTGCAGGACGCCACCGAGCATCTCGTCGAACTCAAGGCCAAGGAGGACGAGTTTGACGACGTCGAGGCGCATTGCTACTTCTGCAAGGATGAGGTCCTGCCGAAGATGCTGGAGGTCCGCGAATACGTCGACGAACTGGAAGGCCTGGTGGCCGACGATCTGTGGCCGCTCCCGACCTACCAGGAGATGCTTTTCATCAAGTAAGCAAGCTTCGGGCAGGCGTGGCGGCGCGGGTCCAGCGATCGCGCCCTCACGCCGCTGCCCTTTTCTCCCGGCAAAGTGCTCATAACTCGATCGCGTGTCCTGTGAGTTGCGCGTAAGCCTCGCGGTATCGCCTCATGGTCCGCTCGACGACCTGCGGCGGCAACATGGGCCCGGGCGGCGTCTTGTCCCATTCACCGCCGTCGCACAGTTCCTGCAGGTAATTGCGAACGATCTGCTTGTCGAAGCTGTTCTGGTCGCGACCGGGCTCGTATTCATCCGCCGGCCAGAAGCGAGATGAGTCGGGGGTGAGCACCTCATCGATGAGGATCGGCTCTTCGCTATCGTCGGGCAGCCCCCACTCGAACTTGGTGTCGGCGAGGATGATCCCGCGCTCGGCGGCGTAATCGCGACCCTCGGCGTAGATCATCAGGCTCAAATCTCGCAGCTTCGTCATCAGCTCCGTGCCGGCGATGTCGCAGGCCTCCACGAAGCTGATGTTCTCGTCGTGGCCGGTCTCGGCCTTGGTCGCGGGTGTGAAGATCGGCTCGGGCAGTTGCTCGCACTGCGTCAGCCCCGCCGGCAGTTCGATGCCGCACACCGTCTGCGACTGCTGATACTCCTTCCACCCCGACCCGGCGAGATAGCCCCGCACCACGCATTCGATGGGCACCACGCGCGTCTTGCGACACAGCATGATGCGGCGGTCAAGCCGTTGCTGCTGATCGGCGTCCAGACCGGGCACGTCCGCGGCCCGGGTGGAGATCAGGTGATGGTCCACGCGATTGGCGAAGTGCTCGAACCAGAAGCGGCTGATCTGGGTCAGCACGATACCCTTGCCGGGCAGCCCGTTAGACATCACCACATCGAAGGCGCTGATGCGGTCGGTGGCGACGATGAGCAGGCCGACTCCGCCGTCCTCGAGCGTCACATCATAAATGTCGCGTACTTTGCCGCTGCGGCGGCCGGCCAGTGGCAAATCCGTTTCCAGCAGGGGGAGGGTGTCGGTCATGGTCTTGATCCCTGTGAAGGTTTAGGGGAAGTCTATCGCAGACGCGGCGCACAAGCCATGCCGAACCGGGCGCTTGTCGGGCCGACGAAAATCGCGAGAATACAACGTTGGCACGAGACGTTGAATAGGGGGTGCGCCCCACCCTTGCGGTATGGAGCAGGTGACTGCATAAGAGCAAGCCTAACGCTACCCACAACCCGCGCCGGCGTCGCCGACCCGCCACCGAGTCGGACCTGCCACCCCGCAATCATTCATACCTTCATAGGACGAGGTCAGGCCGACAGGGCCTGCGTAGACGATGCTGAAGTTCCGTGTTGCTTGCGACGAATCATCCGGCGAGCCTTTCGTGCTGCGCAATGCCCACCTCGTTGGGCCGGATAACATCCCCGCGCGGGGTACCGTCCGCCTCGAAGGCGATGACATTACGTGCGACAAGCGCGCCACCGGGCCGGCGGCGCTCGCGCTGCAAGTCGACTTGGGCACAATCGGGGCGCTGACGGTCCAGACATGCCTGCTGCCCGACCGCGAGCCGCCATACCTGCTCTATCTGGAATTGGCGCGGCACCGGCTGATGCTGCTGCTGGCCAAGCAGGAAGACTGGATGATGTTCGAGTTGTCCGCGGAGCACCCGGCGATGCGCCGGGCGCAGACGGCACGGGCGCTGTTCGTCCAGGCGCTCAATACGGTGGACGAACCGGTGGTCGCCAATCGCCTGGCGCACGAGGCGCTGGTCGCGGGGATCGACGCATCGGAGGAATTGGCCCTGGCCCACGCCGCGGCGCTTCAGGAGCGAAGACGCCAAGCCCCCGCCGGCAGACGCACCGTGCTGGGCTGCGGTGTCGCCCTCGACCAGAACACCGAGACGATCCGATCGACGCTGGCCGCCAACTTCGATTATGTCGCTCTCCCGACGCGGTGGCGACGGATCGAGCCTCACGAACAGGAGTATGACTGGACCCTGCTCGACAGTTGGGCGGAATGGGCGTATCGCACGCGGCTTCCCGTGCTGGCCGGACCGGTTGTGAGCTTCGCGCGGCGATGCTCGCCCGACTGGCTGGGCGTCATGGAACACGACTACGAAACGGTACGCGATACGATCTACGAGCACGTGGAGCGCGTCGTGACCCGGTACCGCAACGTCGTGACGCTGTGGAACGTTGTCAGCGGCATCCACACCAACAGCCAACTCAATCTGACAATGGAGCAGTTGATGGACCTGACCCGCATGACCGTCATGCTGGTCAAGAAGATTCAGCCCAACGCCAAGGCGCTGGTCGAGATCACCCATCCTTTCGGCGAGTATTACGCGTCGAATCCACGCTCGATCCCTCCGATGATTTACGCGGACATGGTGCTGCAGTCGGGCATGCCGGTGGATGCCTTTGGTGTGCGCCTGTGCATGGGACAAGCCACCGAAGGCCGCTACACGCGTGACCTCATGCAGGTCAGCGCCCTGCTGGATCGCTTCAACGGCCTGGGCAAACCGCTGCACGTGACGGCCGTGGGTGTACCCAGCCAACGGATCGAAGGCGACACGGATGACGCGCACACCCCGCCGAGCCCGTCCGACAGCGGAGGCCCCCACACGCCGCCCGACGGCGACAGCGGGTGCTGGCGCAAGCCGTGGTCACCTGTGGTCCAAGGCCACTGGCTTGAAGCGTTCTACCAGATCGCTCTGAGCAAGCCGTTTATCGATTCCATCGCATGGATCGACTTGGCGGATCACGACGACGCGGAGTTGGCGCACGCGGGGTTGGCGATGGCCAGCCTCAAGGCCAAGGGCGCTTTCCAACGCATCAAGTCATTGCGAAAGCAGTTGCATGGCGAGCACGTCCACCAGACCGGCGGTTGAGCGAGCGGCGTTGATGCTGCTGTTGGGACTGGTCACCGGGCTGTGGCTGGCGGCGGCGATCGCGACCATGCCGAAGCCCCTGCCGGCAGTGGACCCCAACACGCCGCTCTTTCGCGTGCCGGTTAACATCGCCGACGCCACAACGCTGGAGTTGTTGCCGGGGGTCGGTCCAGGCCGAGCCGCCGCCATGATCGAACAGCGTGAGGCCGCTCCGTTCGCTGATGCGGCCGACCTGCAGCGTGTGTCCGGCATCGGCCCCATCCTCCATGAACGCTTGGCACCCTACGTGCGTTTCGATGCGCCCTAGCGGTTGTGCCGTATAATCGCAGCCATGCTGATCTACGCGGGCATCGACGAGGCGGGATACGGCCCGATGTTCGGGCCACTGGTCATCGCCCGGGCGGTCATGGCTCTGGACGATATCGACTCCGAAGAGGCCCCGCCCAACCTGTGGGACGCCCTGAGCGGGGCCGTCTGCCGCAAACCGTCTGACCGCCGCCGGCGTATCGCCGTCAACGATTCCAAGCAGTTGTACTCACCGGCCGCCGGGCTGGAGCACCTGGAGCGCGGCGTCCTGGCATTCGCCTGCTGCGCCGGTGTGCAGGCCATCCACCTCGACGCTCTTCTCGAGGCTGTTGGCTTTGACGCAGCCAGCCGCCTGCCCGACCAGTTGTGGTACCTCAGTGACACGGGGGCCCCCCTGCTGCCGTGTGCGGTTGACCCCGGTCGGCTTGGCATCGCCCGCAGCCAGCTCCGCCGGGCCCTGGACGAGGCCCGAGTGCGCGTCGTCGAGCTGTCCGCGGCGGTCATCTTCGAGGATCGCTTCAATCGCATGGTCCAGGCCACGCGTTCCAAGGCGCGATGCAGTTGGACCTTTGTCGCAGGCCATATCCAGTCCATCTGGGATCGCTTTGCCGATCGCCATCCGCTGGTCATCGTCGACCGCCAAGGCGGTCGAACCCAGTACCACCAGCCGCTGGCGCTGGCATTCGAACACACGGACCTGCGCGAGGTCGAACAGTCGCCCCTGCGCAGCGCCTACATGCTTTCCGCCGGCAGCCGGCGGATGAACGTCGGCTTTCAGGTCGATGCCGAAGCGCATCACCTGCCGGTCGCGCTGGCGAGCATGACGGCCAAGTACGTGCGAGAACTCCTGATGATGCGGTTCAACGACTTCTGGCGGCAGCACGCGCCCGGCGTGGCCCCGACGGCGGGCTATGCGCAAGATGGCAAGCGTTTCTTGCAAGAGATCGAGGTTGTGATTAATCGCCTGGCCATCGATCGAAGCCGGCTCGTCCGTGAGAAATGAGTAGATTGCACACTGGCTGCAGGCGCAAGAAAACTCCTCGCCACGTGCGACGAGGAGATTGTCGATGCCTTGTGATGCAAGAACTCAGAATCAGCGGCGGCGGCGTACGAGGACCAGCCCGCCAAGGCCCAGCAGGGCCAGCGTCGTCGGCTCGGGTACCGATTCGGTCCAGATGTTGATGGTCTGCAGTTCGAACGCCGCAGGAACAAAGAGCTTGACCGTCTCGAAGTCGGGGTTGGGGAGCATGTGCCAGTATTCAACCACGTTGGTCGAGGTTTCGATAGCGTTGTCGAACACGCCGAAGACGGGCAGCGCCGGGCCGCCGTTATCGAAGTCGCTGTCACCACCGATGATGTCCATGACGAACGGCAGGTCCGAACCGCTGGCGGTCGGGTTGTTGCCGTCCATGATGACCTCGATGTTCTTGACCGGAAGCGGATCAAAGAAGTTGGGAATGGTGAACTGGTATACCGTCCCGATCGGTGTGGAACCCATGACGATCTCTGAGTCGTTGACCGTTACCGGGTTGTTCGGATCGGGTATCACGATCTGCCATTGCGAGTCCTGGTCGTAATCGAAGAAGACGACCTCGCCCACGTTGGCGTCAAAGACCATGTGGGTCCAGTTCGTGCCAAACGTGGACGCGGATGCGCTGGTCGCGGTTACAGCCAGCAGAAATGCGAATCCCCCCACGAGCGTCATGTGCCTGATTGTCGACAGTCGCTTCTTTGCCCTGTTCATGCTCTTCCCTATCCCATTGCACAGAAGTGAAGTGCGTCATCGCTCTCTCTGCGGCTGAAACGCGATAACACCACGCGTACACGCCGCAAAACGTCACAGATGCTTTATTACAGATGCATGGGGGGATTGGCTCTCTCGTCACTTCCCATACATCTGCCAGCCGTGAAGCTGGCTACTCTCTCGCCCTTCATTATGCCACGTGCCTTGCCCGATGCAAAGTCAAACCTGAAATTCGCGTGTGTTTTTTTGGGGCGGGGAGGTGCGTATCTGACGAATCATGGCTCCTGCGATGGGCCTTGCGTACGGCAAATCCACAGGACATCGGCCCCAGATCGCCTCAAGCTCTTTATTTCCAATGATATACATTCCGCGACCCTATCCGCCGGCGTTGCCTGGCCCGGCAACCGCAATGCGGGCAGACCCCGACCGTCACCCATCAGCCGTCCAGTGACAAAGACCCGCGCTTCATCCACCAGTCTCTGCCGGAACAGTGCCGCGGTCAGCCCCGCACCTCCCTCACAAAGCACGTTGGTTGCATCGTGCACCTCGGCCAGGTGCCTCAGAAGCGGCTCAATCGGCAGCAGCCCATCGGCATCCCGCCCCTCTGCTGTGCTGTGAAGCTCCACACCCGCCTCCCGGAGCTGCTCAGCAGCACGCGGGACCTCGCTGATCGCTTGAGCGGTCGTCGCGACGGTCAGCGGTGCCCTGTCCAGTGTCGCCAACAACTGGCAATCCATTGGGAATCTCAGGTGTGGATCAACCACGACGCGGCGGGGGATACGCCGGGCTCTGGTATCGCGAACTGTCAACTGCGGGTCATCGGCGAAGACGGTCCCGATGCCCACCATCACGGCGTCGACGCGACCACGCCAACGGTGCACGAGTCGGCGCGACGCGGGGCTGCTGATCCACTGGCTGTGCCCAGTGTGCGTGGCGATGGCACCGTCCAGCGTCTGAGCCCATTTGGCGATGACATAAGGCAAGCCGGTCGTGTTGCGCTTGATGTAAGGGGCCAGCAACTCTGCGGCCTGCTCCTGGCCCGGTCCGATCTCGACATCCACGCCTGCTTCCCGCAGGCGCTTGGCTCCGCCGGCGGCGACGCGATTCGGATCGAGGCAGGAGATGACCACCCGTCGAATGCCGGCTTGGATCAAGGCCGCCGTGCAGGGTGGCGTCTTGCCCACGTGGTCGCACGGCTCGAGCGTGACATAAGCGGTCGCACCGGCGGCGTCGGGCCCGGCGTCACGTAGCGCCTCGGCCTCGGCATGGGCCCCGCCGAAGCGGCGGTGCCAGCCCTCCCCGACAATCCGATCCGCCTGGGCGAGGACACAACCCACCATCGGATTGGGCTCGACAAAGCCTTGCCCCCGCCTGGCCAGTTGCCGGGCCCGCTTCATGAAGGTCCAGTCGTTGCTGTGCATGCCCCATAGTCTAATCTCCCGCCCCCCCGGCGCGGCGCTTGCCGGATCGCGTGGGCCCGGTCACAATCTCGACCATGAATCAGGCACCCCGCTATCAACGCGTTGTCTTGAAGATCAGCGGCGAAGCGTTCTGCCGGCCCGGCAGCCGCGGCGTCGATGGCGCGGAGCTCGAGGTCATCGCCAGTGAAATCCTCGAAGCCCATCAATCGGGTGCCCAGATCGCCATCGTCGTCGGCGGGGGCAACATTATCCGAGGCGGGGCCCTCGCCGCCGAGGGCCGGATCCCCCAAGCGACCGCGGATTACATGGGAATGCTTGGCACGGTCATCAACGGGCTGGCGCTGAAGGAGATGTTGGAGAAGCTGGGCCAGCCGGCCCGGGTGCTCAGCGCCATCAACCTGACCGCCGTGGCCGAACCTTTCATTCGCGGCCGGGCGATTCGCCACCTTGAGAAGGGCCGCATCGTCATCCTTGCCGCCGGTACGGGCAACCCGTTCTTCACGACCGATACCGCCGCCGCCCTCCGGGCCACCGAGATCGGCGCCGATGCGCTGCTCAAGGCCACTAAGGTCGACGGCGTCTACGACAAGGACCCGATGCAGCACGACGATGCGCAGCGGTACGACCGCCTGACGTATGGCGAAGCCATCAGCCAGGGCCTGAAGATCATGGACATGACCGCATTCAGCATGTGCATGGAGCGTCGCATCCCGATCGTGGTTTTCAACATGAAGACACCCGGCCACATCGCTGAGGTCATCGCCGGCCAACCGCACGGCACCGTGGTCGACGGCGGCACGGGCTAGGGACCGGGGCCGTTGCCATTACCCGGTCGACATGAAGCATCCCATGCTTTGGGATATGCTCTTAGCTCGACGACGGCAACGCGCCCCATAGTGGAGGCTGTACCATGGATATCGACGAAATCATGCTCGAGTGCGAAGAGAAGATGGACAAGGCGGTGGAGTACCTGCGCGGCGAGTTGCGCGGGATCCGCACCGGCCGCGCCAGCCCGGCACTGGTGGAGTACGTGAAGGTGGAGTACTACGGCTCGCAGACCGACCTGCGCCAGCTCGCGCAGGTCTCGGTGCCTGAGCCCACGCAACTGCTGATCAAGCCGCACGACCCGTCCTGCGTAAACGAGATCATCAAGGCCATCCAGGCCGCGGGGCTCGGCCTGAATCCCGCGGCGGAAGGCAAGGCCGTGCGGGTTTCGATCCCACCCTTGAGCACGGAACGGCGGCGGGACCTGGTCAACAGCGTCCACAAGATGGGCGAACACCAAAAGGTGGCCGTGCGCAATGCCCGGCGTGATGCGAACAAGCTCATCGACCAGACCGTCAAGGACAAGGACCAGCATCTATCCGAAGACGAAGGCAAGTCGGCTAAGGACGAGGTGCAGGAGCTGACGAAGAAGCATGAGCAGGCTATCGACGAGATGATCAAGGCCAAAGAAGCAGAGGTCATGGAAGGCTGATCGCCCAACGGCCACGATCCGCCTGGCTGCGTGAAGTGAGTGCACCCCGCGGTTAGAATGTCACCGGATTGTGACGTAGCAACACAGACCCGGTGGCATCAGCCCGTACCTCCACCCAATTGATGCGGGAAACACAGGCTCGCATCCGGACCGAATCATGAAGGTAACGCAAAGGGCATCGGTCACGTGGCTGGTCGCGCTTCTGCCGGCCGCGGCATGCGGACTCGGCGGATGTCAGAAGACCGTCGAACCCAGGCCCCCCGCGCGACCGGCCCCGACGTACTCCGGGCCCGATTTTCTGCACACGACCATCGCATCGGTCTCCGTCGTCCGCGGCTACCAGCCGATGCTCGTCTCGGGCTACGGGTTGGTCGTCGGCCTTGATGGCACCGGCTCGCCGGACTGCCCGCCGCAACTGCGTCAGTGGCTGATCAACGAAATGGCCCGCAAGGGATTCGGCAGCGAATCAATGGGTTATGGCCAATTGACGCCGTCGCAGGTTCTGGCATCGGATCAGACGGCGGTGGTCCTGGTCGAGGCGGTGATTCCTCCCGGCGCGGTGTCGGGCACGCCGATCGACGCGCGGGTCGAAGCCTTGCCGCAGACCCAGACGACGAGCCTCGCGGGTGGACGCCTTTACACCACGGAGCTCCGCATCGGGGGCAAGTTCATCGGTCGACCGTCCAGCCGCCCCTACGCCGAGGCTCGGGGCGACATCTTTGTCAATCCGTTTGTCAGCGACTCATCGGGGCTGATCGAGCCCAGCCCGCGCCCCGCCGATCCGCGTCAGGGCCGCCTCGTGGGCGGCGCGGTCGTCCGTGTTGACGCTTCGCTGGCACTGCAACTCAATCAAAAATCCTTCACGCGCAGCCGCCAGGTCGCCGACCGCATCAACGGCCGCTTCCCCCAGAGACCGGAAGACCCCGAGCCGCTCGCCGTGGCCAAGAACGACGAATCCATAGCGTTGAACGTGCTCAATCGCTTCCGCGGCAACCCGCGGCGGATGCTTGAGTTGATTAATGGGCTCTACCTCAACCCCACCGACAGCTTCAACCGCACGCGCGCCCGTGACTTGATCAAGGTCCTGGCTGACCCGAACAACCACAAGCACGCCTCGCGCATCGCATTGGTCTGGGAGGGTATGGGCAAGCAGGTCCTGCCGGAGATTCGCTCAGCGTACACCCATGAGAGCATGGTCGTTCGCATGGCCGCCCTCGAAGCGGGCGCCCGACTCGGCGACATCCAGGCCGAGCAACCCCTGACGGCGATCGCCACGTCTTCGGACAGCGCGGCCGCGGATCGAGCCACGGCGCTGCTTGGTGAACTGCTCGACGAGTACCCTTCCAACTTCCGCATCGCCGTCACCTTGCGCAACCTGCTCAAT
This sequence comes from uncultured Planctomycetaceae bacterium, assembly GCA_964458935.1. Classification (GTDB taxonomy): domain Bacteria; phylum Planctomycetota; class Phycisphaerae; order Phycisphaerales; family Zrk34; genus CAYWKS01. Next base: position 39,746 of record CAYWKS010000008.1, on the reverse strand, counting down.
GCCAACGATGCGCTCGTGCGGCTTGCCGCTTTTGATGGGCTGGCCCGCGTCGACGACCCGGCCATCATCCGCCGTCAGTTCGACGAGCGATTTGAGTTGGCGCTGGTCGATTCCAGCCGCCCCATGATCTACGTCACGCGGACACGCAAGCCTCGCATCGTGATCTTCGACCAGATGCTCTCGTTTGATCGCCCGACGCTTTTCACGCACGACGACAACCGACTGATGCTGAGGCTGGACGACGACGAGGATATGGCGTCGGTGTACTACAGACCGCCCGGCGCGACGAACGGCCGCACCGAGCAATTCGCCCCCGCCGTCGCGAACTTTATCGTGCTGCTGGGCCGGCGACCAACGCGTGAAGACCCCTATCCCGGTTACGAGATGACCTACAGCCAGATCGTGCAGATCCTCCACCGCCTGACACGCGAGCGGCATATCGCTGCCCCGCTCGTACTCGAACCCAGCGATCTGATGCAGCGCATCGCCCGCCACCGCATCGAGGAACTGCCCGAGCAGCGCCCTGAGACCGGTGCCAACGCCGTCCGACCCGAGCGTGCGCCCGCCGATCCGTAGCCCGGCCCCGGCACCGCCAATGTGCCGGCGAGCTCCCTTGGCGAGTTTGGCATTGTCATACGCGGGTATACTGGCGATAATCGCGGCACGTGGCCGATCTTGATGTATTGGCCCGGCCAGGCGCGGCGCATCAGGATGGCGCCGACACATGCGACAGGAGGTCGATCTCAGCCTTATGCGTCTATCCCGCATTACCCTCAACGGCTTCAAGAGCTTCGCAGACAAGACCGTCATCGAGTTCTCCGCGCCCTTGGTCGGCATCGTCGGGCCGAACGGCTGCGGCAAGTCCAACGTCGTCGACGCCATCCGCTGGGTACTCGGCGAGCAGTCGGCCAAGACGCTCCGTGGCGGGGCGATGCTCGACGTGATCTTCAACGGCACGACCAGCCGCAAGCCAGCCGGCATGGCGTCGGTCGGCCTGCACTTCGACAACCCGCCGCGCGACGATGGCTCACGCTTCCTCCCCCTCGACCAGGACGAGGTCGTCGTCACCCGTCGCCTGTTCCGTGACGGCACCAGCGAATACCTGATCAACGGATCCAAGGCTCGCCTCCGCGACGTCCGGGAGCTGTTCTACGACACGGGCATCGGTACCAACGCCTACTCGATGATCGAGCAAGGCAAGGTCGACGCGATGCTCGTGAGCAAGCCCGCCGAGCGCCGCGCGATCTTCGAGGAAGCCGCCGGCATCACCACGTTCAAGCAGCGTCGCAAGGAAGCTCAGCGCAAGCTCGAACGCACCGAGCAGAACCTGCTCCGCAGCCGTGACAAGCTCGAGGACCTTCAGAAGCGCCTGCGCTCGGTCAAGGTGCAGGCCGGCCGCGCCCGCACCTTCCGCGAATACAGCGAGCGGCTGAACGAACTGCGGTTCGGTTACGCGCTTGCGGAATACCATCGACTTCAGACGCGCCTCGGCGACTTGTCCTCCAAGCTCGAACAGACCGAAGCCGAGCGGGAGCAGGCGGCGGGCGATCTCGAATCGATCGAGCAGTCCCGCAACGAGGCCGAAGCCCAGCGGCAGGAACTGCTGACACGCCAGCGCGACCTTGAACGTCGGAGCATGGAGCAGCAGAACCTCCGCGAGCAGGCCGAGCAACGCCGCCAGTTCCTGCAGGCCAACCTCGACGAGCTGCGCGAGCAGATCGATCGCGACGAGCATCGCAAGACCGAACTCGCCCGCCGCGTCAGCGAGCTCGCCACCCAGGTCGAAGAGCACGGCAAGCAGATCGATCAGCTCAACACCGACCTCGAAGCCGCCGAAACCTCGATTGAAAGAGCCTCGGCCAATCAGCGTGCCCGCCAGCACGAGCTCTACGCCGCGCAGTCCGAGCTCGAGGACGAGAAGAGCGGCATCGTGGACCTGCTGCGTTCGACCAGCGACCTGCAGAACCAGATCCGGTCGATCGAGGAGCAGGAGAAGAACCTCGCTGGCCACCGCGATCGGCTGAACAGCCGCGCTGATGAGTTGGCCAATGAACTGGAAGCCCTGCTTACCCGGCGTGATGAGGCCACGCAACGCCATGACGAAGCTGCCCGCCTGGTCGACGACCAGACCGCCAAGCTGGACCAGCAGAAGGCGGCCGCCCAGCAGCTATCCGGCGAGCAGCGCGAGCTTTCCCATCGGCTCGCCGAGCACAAGGAGCAGCGATCGGCCCTGCACAGCCGATGGGCCACGCTGCATGAACTGGAGCAGTCTCAGGCCGGCGTCGACGACGCGGTCAAGGCGGTCCTGGCGCGTAAGGCCGTGCCGAGCACCGGCGACAACACGCACGAGTTCGGGTTCGTGCGTGGCCTGCTGGCCGACATGGTCAGCGCCGCGGTCGAGCACGCCCACGTGGTTGAGGCCGGCCTTGGCGGATACCAGCAGGCCCTGGTCGTCGACCGCATGGCCGACCTGAAGGCCAACACCGAGGCCATCGCCTCGCTTGGCGGTCGGGTCACGTTCCTCGTCGCCGACCAGATGACGGCGTACGCCACGCACGTCGAGCTGACGCCGGCGGCGATCAAGGCGGCGCACGGCGTCGAGGCACGGCCCCTGATCGACCTGATCGAATACGACGCGGCCCTGGGCGCGGTGATGTGGCGGTTGCTCGGCCGAACATTTGTGGTCAGTGACCTCGCGGCGGCGCAGCAACTACGTACGGTGTTGCCGCGCGGCTGCCGGTTGGTGACGCGGTCGGGCGAGGTGATGGAATCCGACGGCCGCGTCGTCGCCGGACCCATGCAAGAGGCGGCCGGCGCGGGGCTGATCAGCCGCCGCAGCGAGCTGGCCGACCTCGCCGAGCGGATCAGTCTTCTCGATTTCGAGATCAACGCCGACTCGACGGCGCTCTCGCAACTGTCCGACCGCGCCGCGCACGTCGAGCACGTTCAGCAGGAGCTCCGGCAGGCTATCTACGAGGCCTCCACCATCAAGGTTGATCAATCGACGCGGCTGGAGCAGGCCAACGCAGCGATCGGCCGCATCGAGCACGAGCAACCCGTCATCGCCGACGAGGTTGAGCGCATCCACAAGCAGTTGCACGACGCCGACGCCAGGCGCGTTGCTCACGAAGACCACAAGGCGCAGCTGGAGACGGACGCCGAGCAGCGGAAGCAGCGGGTCGCCGAAATCGAGCAACGCATCGAGCAACTCCACGCCGCCGCTGAGCAAGCGCAGGAGGACTTCACCCAAGCCCGCATCGATGCGTCCAAGCTGACCGAGCAGGTCACCTCCGCGCAGAAGCAACTGCGCTCATGCGAGATCGCCCGGACCGATGCCCAGCGTCAGCAGCGTGAGCTCGACGCACAGATCGAGCACCATCGATCGCGCATCGGCTCATTCGAGCAGGCGATCGGCGACTGCGACGAGCAGGCCGAGGCCGCCGTCGCCGAGGGCCGCGACATCGACGCCGAGCTGGGCCAGTTCAACGAGCAGCTCCAGGCTGTGGGCGACCGCGTGGGTGAACTCGCCCGTCAGGTCAACACGCACTGCCAGCGAGCCGAGCAGATCGAGAAGCAGTGGCACGAGCACGAGATGGCCCGTCGAGAGGTCGAGGTGAGGTGCGACACCCTCGCCCAGCGTGCCGCGGAAGACCTGCACCTCAATGTCGTCGAGGCCTACGCCGACTACGAACCGGATCAGGAGACCGACTGGGACGCCGTGCGGACGGAGATCGACGACCTCCGCCAGAAGCTCGACCGGTTGGGCAACGTGAATCTCGACGCGATTGATGAGCAGGCCGACCTCGAGCGACGGGAGCAGGATCTTGACGCCGAGTTGACCGACATGGACAAGGCGCGCGGGGAGTTGGAGCAGTTGATCGAGCGGCTGAATGCTGAATCGCGGACCCTGTTTGAACAGACCTTCACGCAGATCCGCCAGCACTTCGCCGCGCCCGACGGGATGTTCCGCAAGCTGTTCGGCGGGGGCCGCGCCGATCTGGTGCTCATGCCCGACGAGGACGGGCAGACCGACTGGCTGGAGTCGGGCGTGGAGATCATGGCCAAACCGCCCGGCAAGGAGCCGCAGTCGATCAACCTGCTGTCGGGCGGGGAGCGGACGATGGTGGCCGTCGCCCTGCTGCTGTCGATCTTCCGTTCGAGGCCCAGCCCGTTCTGCGTGCTCGACGAGGTCGACGCGGCACTCGACGAAGCCAATGTCGACCGCTTCTGCAACATCCTGCACGAGTTCCTCGACACCAGCCACTTTATCATCATCACCCACCACAAGCGGACGATGCAGGAAGCGGACATGCTCTACGGGATCACGATGGCCGAGCGCGGCGTCAGTCGCCGTGTGACCGTACGCTTTGACCAGGTCCGCGCCGACGGCTCTCTCAGCGCCGAAGCCCAGGCGAAGGCGAGCACGGAGTCCCAGGCGGACTACGGCGACGATGAGGCCGGCGGAGGCATGGCCGACGAAGGCACCCACGACAACGGCAACGGCCACCCGGCCCATGACGATCCGTCGCCGTCGGCGTCGAACAACCGCCAGCGGCTGGCCCGCATGTGGGAGCCCGGCGAGCAGGCGGTCGAGTTCGACGGCTGAGCGGCTCGGGCCGGCAGCCTTGATCGGGGGTCTACTTTGTGTACACTGTCGTGCTTCGCTCGACGTCTGTCCGGCGGGTTGGACCACCCCGCCGTATCCCCTCGGGGCCGGGTCAGCAAGTTGCCCACCCGGCGGCGTCGAAGCACACACCCGCTCGTATGGGCGGAGGCGCTCAGCACAGCGTGCTAGGCGCTGGCCGGTCATGACTGGCCACGAACGATGGCACCAGCGGCAACGGAGGTCCCGACCCATGGCCAACTACACCGGCCCGAAAGTCAAGCTCAGCCGACGCGTCGGCGTGCCGGTCTGCGACACGCCCAAGCACACCGCCAAACGGCAGTTGACGCCGCCGGGCGTGCACGGGTTCCGCGGACGCCGCCTCCGCGACTATGGCGTCCGCCTCAACGAGAAGCAGAAACTCCGCTATCACTACAACGTGATGGAGCAGCAGTTCCGCAAGTACGTCGACGAGGCCAACCGCCGCAAGGGCAACACCGGCGAGGTCCTCATGGTCATGCTGGAGAAGCGGCTGGACAATGTGATCCGCCGCCTCGGCTGGGCCCGGACCATCTGGCAGGCGCGGCAGGTCGTCGCGCACGGCCTGATCACCGTCAACGGCCGCAAGACCGACCGCCCGAGTTTCACCGTCAAGCAGGGTGACGAGATCGCCGTCAAGGAACGCAACCACAAGTACATCCGTGAGAACCTCGAGTCTCAGCCGGGCCATGAAGTCCCCGGCTGGCTGAGCTTCAACCCGTCGAACCTGACCGCCAAGGTCGTCACCGAGCCGACCCCCGATCAGATTCCCTTCGACGTGAACATGAACCTCATCATCGAGTACTACCGTTAACGCCACGGTCGATTGACGGGTAGATGGTTCGGCCGGTCGTGACGCGCCCACCGGCAATGCTCGCCCAAAGGGCATCGAGTCCGTGAGCATCCGGCACGGCCTACATATGCCGCGACGCTCGCGCGCCTCAGGTTCACCGGGCGGCTCAGCGGATGATTTCTGCCCCATGCCCTCGCAAGATGCACCAGCTTATTGCCGATCTGGAAGCGGCCGGCCTTGTCGATCGTGGCGGTAACGGCAGTCACCGCAATATCGTTCATCCACGCGTGCACAAACCACTGACGCTCGCTGGGTAAGTAGGTGCCAAGGCGGGCAGTGCGGCGATCGAACCGGAGCGGGCACGACTCAGGCGCCCATAAACTGCTTCAGCGCCGCGACGCATTCGGCGTCGAGTTTGTCGGGGACCTGCTCGTCGAGAATGGCGATGGCGTCGGCCAAGGGTATGCCGTCGCGGTAGTGGCGCTTCTGGGTAATGGCGTCGAACACATCGGCCGCAGCAAGGATTCGGGCGCGAAGCGGGATGCGGTCGTCCCGCAGGCGATCGGGGTAGCCCGAGCCGTCCAGCCGCTCGTGATGCGCCGAGGCGACCTCGGCCATACCCGCGAGATCTTCGGTGAACTCGATCTGGCTCAGGATGCGGCGGGAGTAGGCGGCGTGCTCGCGCATCGTGGCGAACTCGTCGTCGGTGAGCCGGCCGGGCTTGGTGAGGATGCTCTCGGGCGTGCCGATCTTGCCAACGTCGTGCAGCAGGCCGGCGATGCGGAGCCATTCCAGTTCCGCCGGGTCGAGCCCGAGGTAGCAGCCGATACCCACGGCGTAGTTGGCGACGTTGACCGAGTGAACGCCGGTCATCGGGTCGCGCGCGTCCAGCGCCGTCGAGAAAGCGCGGACAAAGCTCTGGAACTGTCGCTTCTGCGATTCATACAGCCGGGCGTTGTCCAGGCTGATGGCGACCTGAACGGCGATGGCTTCAAGCAGGCCCAGGTCCTCCTCACCGAATCGGTTCACGCGGTGGTCCATCACCTGGAGCACGCCGATGCACGTCCCGCCGGATCGGACCACCGGCGCCACAAGCATCGAGCGAGGCACGTACCCGGTCCATTCGGCCAGATCGCGTGCGAAGTAGTCGCAGTTGGTTGTGTCGGGGATGCACAGCGATTCGTGCGTGGTGAAGACGTGGCCGGCCACCCCTTCGTCCTCGGCGATACGGAACTCCGTGCCGAAGGTCTCCAGGCCCTGCGCAATCCGTGACCACAACTCGGTCGCGTCCGCGTCATGCAGAAACAGCGTCGAGCGGTCGGCCTCGAAGGCGGTGGTCACCTGTTCCATGATCCGCTGCATCAACTGATGCGTATCGAGAATGGTCCCGATCGCCCGGCTGACCTGGAGCAGGGTCTGGAGGTGGCGCTGGCTTCGGGTCTGGGGCTCGCTCAATTGTTCAGTCAACCGGCGGCTGAGGTCGGTCATGCGCGAAGCCTGCTCGGGATGGCTCTCGCGACCGGGCTGGCCCGTGTCGGCCCGATCGCAAGCTCGACGTTGATCGCACGGAAGCGGAACCACAATACCCATGGCACTGCTGGATATCGGCTTGATTATACCCATCGTCCATAGGCCCGACGCCAATTTCCCAGCAGGATGAGACCCGCCCCCTTGCTATAACCGGCACAATGCGTGCAGCCCGACCGGCCGCGGAAAGAGCGCCCGCGTTGCGTCGTCCGGCGTGCGTTTGGGCCACCGATGATTTATACTCGTGGGGTTAAGGTCGACGCGGGCGCGCGAGCGACGCCTGCCCGATCGGCGAAGCTACGGATTCGCGGCGAGCACTCCCGGCGGCAACGCTCCGGGCGCGGATCGTCCCAACGCATCGGGATAGAAGGCGAAGCTCGTCCCCAGCACCATGACCCCGGTCTGAGGGACCGCGTATCGCGTCCCCCGGTCGATGATGACGGAGCCCTTCACCTCATGACCCATCCTAACCAACCGTCCGACCACGCCGCGGTGACCGGCCTGCAATGGGGCGACGAAGGCAAGGGCCAGATCGTCGACCTGCTCACCGAGCGGTTCGACGTGGTCGTTCGCTACAACGGCGGCAACAACGCCGGCCACACCGTCTGGGTCGGTGACGAACGCTACGCGCTGCACCTGTTGCCGTCGGGCATCCTGTACGGCGACAAGATCAACGTCATCGGCAACGGTGTGGTCGTTGACCCGGCGGGCCTGCTCGGCGAGATCGACGGCCTGGCTGAACGCGGCGTCTGCATCAAGGACAACCTGAGGATAAGCGATCGGGCGCACCTGGTCATGCCCTACCACAAGCAGGCCGACGCGCTGCTTGAGGCGGCGGTCGGCCGCGGCCGCGGCGACGCGAAGAAGATCGGCACGACCGGGCGCGGCATCGGCCCGACCTATGCCGACAAGATGCTCCGCACACTTGCCCTGCGCACGACCGACCTGCTCAAGCCCGATCGCTTTCGCGACAAGCTCCGCCACATCGTCAAGGTCCGCAACGCCACGCTGGGCGCGCTCGCGGACGTGGCCGATCAGCCCTTTCAACCGTGGGACGCCGACCGCATGGCCGAGATGTACCTCGAATACGGCGAGCGGCTGAAGCCATACATCTGCGACACCGCGACGCTGCTGCACCACAGCATGGCCGCGGGCAAGCAGTTGCTCTTCGAGGGGGCTAACGCCTGCCTGCTCGACGTGGACCACGGCACCTACCCCTACGTGACCAGCAGCAACTGCGCTTCGGTCGGCATCTATCCCGGGGCGGGTGTACCCGGCGGGACGGTCCGCCGCGTGGTCGGCGTGGCCAAGCTCTATACCTCGCGCGTCGGGGCCGGTCCCTTCCCCACCGAACAGGACAACGACACCGGACAGGCCATCCGCGACCGCGGCAACGAATACGGCACCACAACCGGTCGGCCCCGCCGATGTGGGTGGATCGACCTGTTTGCACTGAAGTACACGATGCGGCTGAGCGGCGTGACCGAACTGGCGTGCACCGGGCTGAGCGTGCTCTCCGGCCTTGATGAACTGCAGCTATGCACCGGCTATCGGCACAACGGCGTGGAGCTCGACGGTTACCCCGCCGACGCGATGGTCCTCGACGAGGTCGAACCGATATACCGGACCGTGGCCGGCTTCACCGAGGACATCAGCGGCATCGAGCGGTATGAAGACCTCCCCTCGGCGGCCCGCGACTACGTCGGGACGATCGAGCAGTACCTCGGCGTGCCGGCGAGGATGGTGTGCGTCGGCCGCAAACGCTCGCAGATCCTGCAGCCGCACGCCGGCGAACCAACCCCCTGCCAGCCGGCGTAACATCAAAGCATGTCCGACTTCGATGCACAGCCCGATCGACCGCAGCGGCTGCCCCGCCACGTCGCGATCGTGATGGATGGCAACGGCCGCTGGGCCCAGGCCCAGGCCAAGCCACGCACCTTCGGGCACGCCCGCGGCGCCGAGTGCGTCCTGCCGATCGTCACCGAGTGCGCCCGGCTCGGCCTGGAAGCCCTGACGCTGTTCGCCTTGAGTAGCGAGAACCTGATGCGGCGGCCGGACGAAGAGGTCGACGTGCTGTTCGACCTGTACGAGTCGTACCTCATCGATCAGCGCAGTACGCTCGCGGAAAACAACCTGCGGTTCGTGCATATCGGCCGGAGGGATGGCCTGCCCGATCGCGTGCTCGGCGAGATGGACAAGAGCCTCGATGCCACGCGCGACAATACCGGGCTTGCCCTGGTGCTGGCCCTGAATTACGGCGCACGGCAGGAGCTCGCCGACGCCGCAAGAGCCATCGCCGAACAGGTCGCCGCCGGCGCCCTCCAGCCCCAACACGTCAACGAACAGACCCTCCACGACCACCTTTACGCCCCGCACCTGCCCGACCCGGACCTGGTCATCCGCACCGCCGGCGAGATGCGCGTCAGCAACTTCCTGCTCTGGCAGATCAGCTACGCGGAGTTGTACGTGACGCCCACGCTCTGGCCGGACTTCGATCTCGCCGAGCTTCACAAGGCCTTCTCCAACTTCGCTAACCGCACGCGTCGCTTCGGCGCCGTGGTCAAGTAGCCGACAGCGAAACGTGCGCCGTTCCACGCGGCCAGCGCCCGGACGGCGAGATCGGCGGTGGCCCCTGCGGTCCGCGCGATTGCTCCTGCGGTTACCGGTGCGAATTGCTATCCTGCGGGCATGCTGCGTTATCGGCTGATCATGGGCACGCTGCTGATCGCGTTGTTACTCGGGCTATTCTGGCTCGATGCGGCGGTGGCGCAGGTTGAATTGGCCGGCTGGTGGCGGGGCTTGTTCGCCGGCCGCCCGCGGCCGCCCAGCGGGATGGTGCTGCTGGCCGGCGTGGTCGTGCTCATCCCGCTGGCCGCCCGCGAGTTGGCCCGGATGTTCCGGGAGGTCGGCCTGCCGGGGCACACGCTGCTGATCAGCTTCGCATCGATATGCTGCGCCGTGAGCCTGTATTCCACGCCGATGATGCTTCGCGCCTCGACGGGCGCGGCGATCATCGCCACGGTCCTGGTCGGCGTGTTTCTCGTGGCGCTGTTGTGGCACAGCCGCGATGCCAAGGTCCAGGGCGTCATCGCCGCCGCCGGCGCGACGATGATCGCCGTGGTCCTGCTGGGCATCATGCTCGGGTTCTACCTGGCGATCCGGCGGTGGCACTCGGCGTGGGTCGTGCTGGCGGTGATCCTGATCACCAAGAGCGGGGACATCGGCGCGTACTTCGCCGGGCGGGCGTTCGGGCGACACAAGCTTATCCCGTGGCTGAGCCCGAAGAAGACGTGGGAGGGCCTCGCCGGGGCCATCGTGCTCGCCACGCTGGTCGCCGCGGGCCTGGCCTACCTCAGCCAGTGCACCGAACTGGCGTCGATCATGCAGACGCGCGGCGAGCAGGCCGTCGCGATCGTCAGGCGGTACGACGTGATCCAGTCCGCGCTGGCCGGAGCGTTTCTCGCCATCGTCGGTCACGCCGGCGATCTGATGGTCTCGCTGTTCAAGCGCGACGCGGGTGTGAAGGACGCCGGCGGGGTGTTGCCGGGTTTCGGCGGGCTGCTGGACGTGCTCGACTCGCCCCTGCTGGTCGCGCCGGTCGCCTACTGGCTGCTGGAGTGGGCCAGCGGGTAGACGCAGGCCAACCCCACCCGCCAACCTATTCGTCAAGCGCCCGCCGTTGAATTATCATCACGGCCATGCGGAAGCACATCGATCGGGTGCTGTTGGATCGGCGGGCGATCGCGGATCGTGTGGCGGAGCTGGCGGATCAGCTCGCCGGCGATTTCACGCGGCGCGTGGGCGAGCCGGCCCTGCACGCGCCCGAGCCGGCGGCGCTGACGATCGTGCCGCTGCTGACCGGCAGCGTGATCTTCCTGGCGGACCTCATGCGGTGCCTGCCGCTGATGATGCGCATCCGCCTGCTCGCCGTGCAGTCATACCCCGGCCGGAGCACGACCAATCAAGGCGTGCGGATCAACGATCAATCGGTGGAGGACCTGCGGGGCAAGCACGTGCTGATGGTCGACGACGTGCTCGATTCGGGCAAGACGATCCAGGCGGTCCGCAAGCTGATCAGCGCCCATGACCCGGCGAGCCTGCAATCCTGCGTGCTGCTCCGCAAGCAGCGGCCCGAGGCCATGGCCATCGAGGTCGACTACGTGGGTTTTGATATCCCCAACGAGTTCGTGGTCGGCTACGGGCTGGACTACGACGGCTACTATCGCAATCTTCCGGAGGTCGTCACGCTCAGGGAAGAGGCCATGCGATGAGGCAACACGCGGTCACGAAGCGGGCCGAGCCTCTCGGTGGCGAACGCGCGGGGCGTTGTGCCCACGCCGAGGGCGCCGAGCCGGTCGTCGGGTTCCCCGTGGATCGAGCGGCCGCCATGCTCCCGGCCGACCTGCTCCAGGGCGATGAGACGATCATCCTCCTCCTCAAGCCCAGCCCGCTATACATCGTACTCGCACCCTTGGGGCAGTTGGCCATCATCGCCGGCTTGTCCTGGGCGGTCGCCTACTTCAACCTCCTCACCGACCAGCGGGCCTTCATCGTCGCGGCGGGGCTGATCGCGCTGCGGCTGACTTGGCAGTTCCTCGAATGGCTCAGCCGCGTCTATGTGCTGACCGATCGACGGGTTATCCGCGTCATGGGCGTGCTCCGGATCATGGTCTTCCAGACCGAACTGAAGCACATCCAGCACACCGACACGCTGTTCAGCATCCGCGAGCGGGTCTTTCGGCTGGGTACGCTCGCGTTCAGCACCGCCGGGACCGGCGTGCCCGAGGCCTTCTGGGTCATGGTCGCCAGGCCCTTGTCGGTCCACCACCAGATCGTCCAAGCCATCAACCGATACCGATGAATTACCACACGACCTCATCACATCCCGCACATTCAACACGCCGCAAGCTCGAACCCGATGGGCCCAGCCAGAGCTTGCCGGCTATGATCCGCGCTCGATGACCGCGCGAAGTGGCGGCTCTCTGACGAGAAACCTTCCATGAATCTGACCATGCATAAGGCAACGATCATCGGTAACGGCGGGATGGCGACGGCGTGTGCGTTGCTGCTCGACAGCCGCGGGATGGAGGTGACGATGTGGGCGCCGTTCGCCGACGCCGCCGATGACATCGCCCGCCACAACGAAAATCGCCAGTACATGCCCGGCATCCCCCTGCCGCCGTCGCTCCGCGTTACCTCCGCCGACGCGGAGGCGATGATCGACCCAGACGTGATCGTCGCGGCGATCCCCACACAGTACATGCGGGAGGTCTGGCAGCGGCTCGCCCCGCACACGCCGGACGACGTGCCTATTGTCTCCGTCGCCAAGGGCCTGGAAAACGAGACCATGCAGCGGCCGACGCAGATCATCGCCGACGTGCTGACCGCCGGGTCGACCGACCGACTGGCGGCGCTGTCGGGCCCGTCGATCGCCGGCGAATTGGCGCGGTGTCTGCCGGCGACGGTGTGCGTGGCTGCCGAGGGCGCCGAGCTTGCCGAGCGGCTGCAAATGGTCTTCACCACGCGCTGGCTGCGCGTCTACACCAAGAGCGACGTGCTGGGTGTGGAATTGGCCGGTGCGACGAAGAACGTGATCGCCATCGCCGCGGGGATCCTGGACGGCTTACAGGCGGGCTACAACGCCAAGAGCGCCCTTCTTTCGCGCGGGCTGGCCGAAATCGCGCGCCTCGGCATCGCCATGGGCGCCGACCAGGAGACCTTCTTCGGCATCACCGGCGTGGGCGACCTGGCGACGACCTGCTTCTGCCCGATGGGCCGCAACCGCTCGGCCGGCGAGCTGCTCGGCAGGGGACAGAAGCTCGACGATGTGCTTGAACAGATTCACGGTGTCGTCGAGGGCGTGCCCACCACCAAGTCCGTGATGACCCTCGCCGGGCAGCACAACGTCGAAATGCCCATCACCGCCGCGATCCACGCCGTGCTCTTCGAAGGACTCGACCCCATCGACGGCATCAGCCGGCTTATGAGCCGTACACCCAAGTCAGAACGCGTGGCCTAGCCGCGTCCGACTGCCGATACCGGCTGGCTGTTCCTACCAATCGCCGACGCGCCTTCTGATCCGCCTGTCAGACGCCGTAACCCGATGGGCCTTCTGGAATCAGTCCATCGGCCACGTCGTCTCTACGCGGAAACCGAACTTCACGGCGTTGTCGATCCACCGGAACCAGTTCGGCCGGATCACGTAGAACTGCTGGCTGAGGACGGTGCTCTCGATCTCGGCGATGTGGGGGAACTTGTCGAGGTAGATCTTCCAGACCATTGCGAACTCGCCGGGGTCGATGGGCCCGGCGTGGCCGTGCAGTTGCACTCCACGGATCCGCTGCCACATGGTGACCGGTTCGTAGACGGTGGCGGCGATGTGGCTGTGTCTCTCGATGTGGCGGCTGTGCGCCGAAGAGGGGTTGGACACGAAGTAGAGGTTCAGCCGCTCATCCGGCGCGAAGTAAAGGTTCGCCGCGTGGGGCAGACCCGCGTCGTCAATCGTCGCCAGCGCGAGCGTCGATTGCCTGCCGAGGAACTCCCGGAGTGATTGTGCAATGTCAATGTCCGCCATCGCATCGCCTCCCTGCGACCCATCTCAGTGTAACCGCGACGAGATCAACTGACCTTGTCGCTGGCGTAATCGCGTGCGGCTTGCAGCGCCTCGTCGAGCTTCGCCGGGTCCTTGCCACCGGCCTGGGCCATGTCGGGCTTGCCACCCCCGCCGCCGCCGGCGACCTTGGCGACCTCGCGAACCCAGTCGCCGGCCTTGAGCCCGGTGTCGATCAACGTCTGGGGGACGGCCGCGAGGAACGCGATCTTCCCGTCGTTCACGCTGGCCAGCAGCATTGCCGCCTCCGGCCTCTTCTTGCGGATCACGTCCATCGCCTGACGCAGGGCCTGGCCGTCAGCCCCTTCAACCGAGGCGACGATGACGTTCGCCTCCGCCTCGTCGGCGATCGCGCGGGCCCGATCGACGACCTGGCCGGCTGAGGCGGCGGCCTGTTGCTTCTGCTGCTTCTTGATGCGCTTGTGCAACTGCTCAATGCCCTCGCGCAGGCGGGCACGTTCGGCGATCGGGATCGTCGCATCGGCCAGTTGCTCCTGGAGGTCGGCCACCGCCGACGCCAGTCGCTCGTCAGAGAGCTTGCGGATGGATTCCAGCGACGCGACGAGGGCGGCGGCGTTGGCCTCGGCGTCCCGCGCCGCCCGGCCGGTCAGCGCCGTCATCCGCCGCACCCCCTTGCTGACCGCCTCTTCGCCGGTCACGACGAACCGTTCGGCCGCGCCGGTCGACTCCAGGTGGGTCCCGCCGCAGAACTCGATGCTGTGCTGGCGCCAGGCCGGGTCGGCCGGGTCTTCGAGGACCTTCTGCACGGGTTGGCCGATCGCGACGATGCGGACGCGCGGCGGGTACTTCTCCCCGAACACCGCCCGCAGGCCGTTGATCTTCAGGGCCTGTTCCTGCGGGGCCACGCCCGCGTGCACGGGTATGTCCTGCTCGATGTCGGCGTTGACCTGGACCTGCACCTTCTCGATCTGGTCGACGCCGACCGCCTTGGCATGGGCGAAGTCGAAGCGGAGCTTCTCGTCATCGACCAGGGAGCCGCGCTGGTCGGCCTCGGGGTTGACCTGGTCACGCAGCGCCTTGTTGAGCAGGTGTGTCGCGGTGTGGTTGGCCATGATCCTGTTGCGGCGCTCGGCGTCAACCTCCATGAGCACCTTGGAGTCGGGCCCGAATGCGGGCTGGTCCTTGCGGATCGACCCGCTCTCCAGTTCGCCGAGATGGAACGTCACGCCGCCGCACTTGACCGTGTCGGTCACGCGGAAGACCGCGCCTTCGTGGGTGCGGATGTAGCCGGTGTCGCCGACCTGGCCGCCGGTCTCGGCATAGAACGGCGTGACATCAGCGACGATGGCGGCGGGCTCGCCGACGATGAGCTTGTCGACCGAATCGTACACCTCGCCGTTGAGCGCGAGCTTGGCGATCACGTGAGCGCCGTCCACCACGAGTTGCTCGTTGTACCCCTTGAAGGTCGTCTCCGCCGGCGTGTTCTTCTGAACAAAGTCGACGAGGCTTTGCCGCGCATCGCCACCGCCGCCGCCGGAGCGGCTCTGCTGGCGCGCCTCCTCCATGAGCCGCTCAAAGCCCTCCACATCCACGCTCATCCCCCGCTCCTCGGCCATCAACTCAGTCAGGTCCAGCGGGAAGCCAAACGTGTCGTGCAGCTTGAACGCGTCCTCCGCGGAGACCTGGTCCGATGCCTTCGCCGCCGCCTCGTTGAACAGCTCGATGCCCCGGTCCAGCGTTCGGCTGAAGCTCTCTTCCTCGTCCTTGATCAAGTCGATTACCTGATCCGGATTCTTCTTCAACTCGCCGAACGCCTCGCCCATCGTCTCGACGACGGTCGGCACGAGTTGATGAATGAACGGGTCGGTCTGGCTGAGGTTCTGCCGGCCGTAGCGCACGGCGCGGCGGAGGATGCGGCGAAGCACGTAACCGCGGCCTTCGTTGCCGGGCGTCGCGCCGTCGGTCAGCGCGAACGTCAGGCACCGGGCGTGGTCGGCGATGACGCGGTACGCGACGTCCACCGGGTCGGTCATCGACCCGCCGTAGGGCCGCGCGCTGGTGATCTCGCGGATGGCCTCGAACAGCGGCGTCCAGACGTCGGTGTCGTAGTTGCTCTGGGCGCCCTGCAGGATGCGGACGATCCGCTCGAAGCCCATACCGGTGTCGATGTGCTTTGCCGGCAGCGGCGACAGGGCCCCATCGGCGGCGCGGTTGAACTGGATGAACACCAAGTTCCACACCTCGATGACGCGCGGGTCGTCGGCGTTGACCAGCTCGGCGCCGCTGCGGTCGGGCGTGCTGTCGTAGTGTATTTCAGAGCACGGCCCGCAGGGGCCGGTCTCGCCCATCTCCCAGAAGTTGTCGGTCTCCCCGCCGGGGTGCACGCGGTCTTCGGGCAGGTGCTTCAGCCAGAGCCGCCTCGCCTCGTCGTCGGCGGGCAGGCCGTGCGAACGCGACCCCTCGAAGTACGTCGCGTGCAACCGTTCGGGGTCCAGCCCCCACACGTCCACGAGCAGTTGCCACGCCCAGTCGATGGCCTCGGCCTTGAAGTAGTCGCCGAAGCTCCAGTTGCCCAGCATCTCGAAGAAGGTGTGGTGGTAGGTGTCCTTGCCCACGTCATCGAGGTCGTTGTGCTTGCCACCGGCGCGGATGCACTTCTGGCTGTTGCACGCGCGGGCGTGCTCGGGCTTCTCCGTGCCCAGGAAGTAAGGCTTGAACTGATTCATGCCGGCGTTGGCGAACAGCAACGTCGGATCGTCGTGGGGCACGACGGGGCTGGACGGCACGAACCGGTGATCGTGCTTCGCCACAAAGAAGTCGATGAACTGACGGCGGATCTCGCCACTGGTGAGCATGGACAAACGCCTCGCGGGAGGATCGAGCAAGTCGCGTATTGTAGCGACCCGGCCCGGCACGTCGCGAACCGGCCCCGCCGCTACCGCAGCGGATTGATGACCAGCCCCGTCGCCAGCTTGGGGTAGAAGAACGTGCTCTTGGGCGGCATGACCTCGCCGGCCTCGGAGACCTCGCACACCGACTTGACCGGGGTCGGCTGCATGATCACGCCCAGCGCTTTGTGGTCGTGACACATCTGCTTCAACACCTCGATCTCGGCGGTGTACTTGAAGCCCACCTCCCCGTCGCCGAACTCCGGCGCCAGCACCCGCTCGATGAACAGGTGGTGCAGCACCGCCACGTCGAGCTTGCGCCACACGTCGGCGCGGAGCGGCTCGAAACCGGCCAGCGGGTCCATCTTCTCGCTGTGCATCATGTACCGGTAGCCGCGCTCGGGCTCGTACAGGCCCATCGCGTGGTATCCGCCGCGTGTGATCTGTTCGGGCAGCTTCTCCACTTCCGCGCTGGTCGGCGTGATCGTCAGGCCGTAGTCCGCCGCGCGCTTCTGCACGGCGTCCATCGATAAGCCCGACAGCCCCGTGATCGCGCGGTGCGTCGGCAGCACGATCATCCCCGGGTCCTCGATCGCCACCAGCACCATCAGGCAACGCTGTGCTTCGGGGTCGTCGGGGTGCGTCTCGGCGTACTTCAGCGCGGTGTTGTAGCGGTGATGGCCGTCGGCGATGAACGCGTCGGTCTCGCGGAAGAATGCGGTCAGCGCTTCCAGCACCGACGCGTCATCCACGACCCAGCAGCGGTGCTCGACGTTGTCGTGGCCGGTCGTGCCGTGGAAATCCGGCTCATGGTCGTAGTAGGCCTGGAGCATGCCCGTGACCTGCTGCTTGCGATCGTGGAACATGCAGAACACCGGCGAGAGCTGGGCGTCGCTGGCGTTCATCAGCTTGAAGCGGTCGTCGATGCCGCCCTTGATGGTGTGCTCGTGCTGATGGACTCCGCCGCCCTTGCGGCCGAACGGCTCGGCCTTCACGTTGGCGAATAGTTCGCGGCGTCGGAAGGTGCGGCCCTTGACCGTGTAGACCTGCTCGTAGGCCACCACCGCCGGCTTGTCGATCTGGACCAGCACGCCGTCGGCCAGCCACTGGCGATAGGTCCGGCCCGCCTGGTCGTACGCCTCGTCGGGGCCGACCGTCTTGGGGGGCGTGACGGGCAGGTCGATCGCGACGATATTGTGCGGGTCGCGGGACAGCAGTTGTTGCTTCGGCCCCTCGTCGAGCACGTCGTACGGAGGGGCGATCTTTGTCGTCAGGTCCAATCCGGGCGTGGGCCCGGCATAACGCACGATCTGGATGGGGTGTAGTTCAGGCATAAGACCCGGCAGGTTAGTCGCTGGCGCCGCGGGTCACAACCGCCCGGGCAAGGCCCGCCGCGATCGACGGGGGCCGACCGCGCCGCCCGGCGTCGCCCGGACCGGCCGATCAGGCGTCCATGACCGCGCCGAGCGATTCGGCCTGGGCCTGGAGCCATCGCACCTTGCGGTCGATCATGAGCAGGAAATCGAACCCGTCCATGCGGGCGAAGCTCCCGGTCGCCGCAATGGGGATCGCCGCTTCGGCGATCAGTGCTTCGATCATCAGCCAGGGCACGGCGGCCAGTTCCGCCCGCGCGAGCTGATTCACGCGATCGTAGCCGAGCAGGAAACGCTTGTAGCGCGTGACGTCGAGGTAGTCGGGCCAGGTCTTTGGGTCGTCGCCGCCGCCGACGATGGAAAACTGCAGCGCGCCGTTGGCCGCGTCGATCACGCGCTGCTGAAGCCGCGCCGCGTCGTAGTCGATCACCGCCACCACGCGCGACCCGCGGAAGAGCATGTTCCCCGGGTGCCAGTCGCTGTGGATGATCTGGTTTGGCCAATCGGTCAGGCCCGCGTCATCGGCGCGACTGGCCGCGTCGTTGTACGACTCGCGCAGGAAGGCGGTGACCTGCTGCATCTGGTCGGCGTGCTCGCCGAGCGTGCGGGCGTCGAGCTTCTCGAGCGTGCGGGGCAACTGTTCCAGCGACGCCTGCACCGATCGGGAGTTGTGGTACGAACCCCGGGCCGGCTCGTAGTCGCTGGTGAAATCGACCAGCAGCTTGTGGAACAGGCCCAGCGTCTTGCCCGAGTCCTGCGTCGCTTCGAGACTCATGTCGTAGCCGGTGCCACGGATGTACTCGAAGACCTCGTAGATCGTGCTTTCCAGTTGGAGCATCGAGTTGTTGTCGCGGCGGGTGCCGATCAGGTGCGGCAGGGGGAACTGCTTGGCCGCCAGGTGCAACTGGATGCTGTGACAGAAGGCGACCTTGAAGGCGTCGTCCTTGCCTCGGGCGCGACGCTTGAGCAGGTACAGCCCCTTGTCGGTGCGGAGGAGCAGCTTGGGCGCACGCCGCGAGCCGCGGGGGAACTCCTGGATCTTCTCGATCACCCCCAGGTCGTAGTAGCTGAGCACGGTCGCCAGCTCGTAGGCGCCGAACTGATCGCGTTCGCCGGTATCGCGGCCCGACATCCCAGCGCTCCGGGCAGTGGAGACGGCGACGGATTGACTCGGGCTGTGGATACTCGCGTCGTCGGTCACGATGGGACGCCCCTAAGCACTGCGCGCCCCCGGGTGGAGCCAAGGCCTTATGTATCAGCCTAAGCGATACTCGCCTCCGGGGCCAGTGCCAACGCGGCTACTCAACGTTCTGCACCTGCTCCTTAATTCGGTCGATCGCGCCCTTGACTTCGACAATGGTGCGGCTGATCTGCGCGTCGTTGGACTTGCTGGCGATCGTATTCGCCTCCCGCAGCAGCTCCTGGGCGAGGAAATCGAGCGTGCGGCCGGCCGGCTCGTTGTCCTCGCGGTGGACGATCTGCTCGAACTGTTCGAGGTGCGCCTTGATCCGCTGGACCTCCTCGGCGATGTCGCAGCGCTCGGCGTAGACCGCGACCTCCTTGATCAGCTCGACCTCGTGGGTCTGGAGCTGGGCGCGATTCATCAGTTCCTCGATGCGGTTGCGCAGCCGCGTGTGGTACTCCTCGACCACCGTCGGGGCACGCTCGGCGATCTGATTGACCCGCTCGGCGATGTAGGCGCGATGCGACATGAGTTCCTCGGCCAGGCCGCGCCCCTCGGCCTGCCGCATCTCCGCCAGCTTGTCGCAAGCCTGGGCGAGCAGTGGCATGACCGCCGGCCGCGCCCGATCGATCACCTTGCTCGACTGCGGCGGCTGGATGACCCCGGGCAGGGCGAGGATGCTGCCCAGCTCGATGTGCGAGTCGGACAGGTCGGTCTGATGGACGGCGTCGAGGTAGTGTTGCAGCGCGGCGACGTTGATGTCGTAGGCCGCCGACGCCGACTGGTCGCGCAGGCTCACCGTCAGCGTCACCGACCCGCGGGTGATCCGCTTGCGCAGGTAGGAGTCCATTTCCGCTTCCAGCCCGGCGACCTCGTCGGGCGTGCGGATCATCGCCTTGTAATAGCGGTTGTTGAGCGAGCGCAGCTCCACGGCGTAGTACACGCCGGCGCTCTCACAGGACGCGTCGCCGAATCCTGTCATCGATCGGATCAACGTGGGTTCACTCCGTGGCCGGCGCGCCGGCGTTGGGTGCGGACAGGGGCGGCTGCGACGGGTCCGGCGCCGGGACGGGCGCGATGCCGGGGCTTGATGTTCCCTCGCCTTCGGGCTCGGCGTTCAGCGGCGCCGGGGCATTGGGCTCGTCGAGTTCCTCGCCGAACTCCATAGGCCGCGCCGCATTGCCGTCGTCGCCGGACATCGGCAGGGTCGGCCCGGACGGCGGGCGGACCTGCGGCTGGGTCGCCGCCGACTCGTCGCCCGACGCGTAAACCAGGGCGATGGCAATCAGCAGGAACAGCACGAACACGACCGTGGTGACCAGGGTGAGCACGTCGCCGACCTTGGCGCCGAACATGGCCTGCTGCCCACCGGCACCACCGCCGCCGCCGCCGAAAGCGCCGCTCAAACCGCCGCCTTTGGGCTTCTGGATCAGGATCACCAGGATCATGAACGCCGCGACGACGATAAACAACGTCGCAAGGATCCATGTCATCACGCTGGCCAGGGTCACGATCATCATCACGGTCCTTATGGTCTGCCGGGCGAGCCGTCCGGGTCAAGCCCGGATCATACGGCGGCCTGCAAGATGCCCTTGAAATCGTCTGTCTTCAGCGCGGCGCCGCCGATCAGCCCGCCGTCGATGTCCGGCTGGCTGAACAGTTCCGCGGCGTTGGCGGGCTTGACCGATCCGCCGTACTGGATCCGGATCGCCTCGCCGACACCGCCCCCGTAGATGCCGTTCAGGCACCCGCGGATCGCCGCGTGGGCGTTCTGGGCGTCGGCCGGGCTGGCCGTCTTGCCCGTGCCGATGGCCCACACCGGCTCATAGGCGATGGTCACGTTGGCCATCTGGTCCGCGGTCACACCCGCCAGGCCCAGGCACAACTGGCCGTAGTTCACGAAGTCGGTCTTGCCCGCCTCCCGCTGCTCGATCGTCTCGCCGACGCAGAGGATGACGTGCAGACCGGCCTCGAGCGCCGCGTGAACCTTCTCGTTCAGCAGCGTATCGGCCTCGCCGATCACGTGACGCCGCTCGGAGTGGCCGACGAGCGCCACCTGAACGCCCACGTCCTTGAGCATGCTCAACGAGACCTCACCGGTGAACGCGCCGTTGGCCTCGTGGTAAAAGTCCTGGGCCCCGAGCATGATGCCCGAACCGGCCGCCGTGAGCTTCTCGCCTACCGCCGCGAGATACGGGAACGCCGGGCAAACCACCACGTCCACCTTGTCGGTATCGGTGAAAGCGGTCAGCCCCTCGGCGAGGCTCAGCGCCTCGTCCATATGCAGGTTCATCTTCCAGTTACCGCCGACGAACGGCTTGCGCTCGGCCATGGTCATGCTCCGGTTGCTGTCGGTCTCGGGCCGGGGTGGGTCGAGTCGCGGAGTATAGCAGATCACACCTGCATCGCCAGACCCGCTGCATTGCTCGCCGCGGGCCCGGTCGGATACACTTTGCAACGCATCATCCGGCCCCATACGGCCTCTTACATGACGCTGAGGAGCTGCCATCATGCACTCGATCCCGCGAAACGCCGTTGCGTTCATCGGCCTGGCGGCGGTCTGCCTGTTCGCCGGCCCGGCCCTCGCCGACCCGCCCGATCACCTGCTCCGGGCCGACGCCCCCGACCACGCCGTCTGGCTCGATGAGTTGGACCTCAGCCATGCCCGACAGGGGTGGGGCGATCCCCAGGCCCGCAAGTCTGTGCAGGGCAAGCCCCTCACGCTCGACGGCCAGACCTACCCACGCGGCTTCGGCACGCACGCCAACGGTATCCTGGTCGTCGACCTCCACGGCGACGCTCAGCGCTTTGAGGCCATGGTGGGCCTTGACGACGAGGTCAAGGACACCGGCAGCGTTCGATTTGCCGTGCACGTGGATGGCAAACTCGCGTTCCGCACCGGCGTCTTCAAGCCCGGCGACCCGTCTCAGCATCTGGCGGTGGACCTGACCGGCGCACAGAAACTGATCCTGCGCGTGGATGACGGCGGCGATGGCAAGTCATGGGACCACGGCGACTGGGCCGCCGCGCTGATCCATCTGCAGCCCGATGCCAAGACCAAGCCCGCAACCGCAGCGCTGACGTTTCCCGTGCCGCCGATCCACAGCGACCCGGCGCCCGACGCCCCGCGAATCAATCACCCGATCGCGACCGGCTCGCAACCGGGCCATCCGTTTCTCTGGCGCGTACCGACGACCGGCAAGCGCCCGATGACCTTCCAAGCCACAGGGCTGCCCGAGACGTTGAGCATCAACGACCGGGGCGTCATCACCGGCGTGATCGAGTCGCCCGGCGTCCATCAGGTGACCATCACCGCAAGCAACGAGCATGGCACGGACAGCCGACAGGTCCTGCTGGTGTGCGGCGACTATATGCTGGCGCTGACGCCGCCCATGGGCTGGAACTCGTGGAACGTCTGGGCGCGGATCGTTACACAGGAGCACATCCTCGACGCGGCCAGGGTGATGATCGAAACCGGCTTGGCCGACCGCGGCTTCAACTACGTGAACATCGACGATTGCTGGATGCGCAAGCCCACGCACGACGACCCCAAGCGGGCCGGCATCCCGCGCGACGACGACGGCAACATCCTTCCCAACGCCTACTTCCCGGACATGAAGGGCCTGACCGACGCGATTCACGCGATGGGCCTGAAGGCCGGCATCTACACCTCGCCGGGTCCGCTCACCTGCCAGAAGTTTGAGGGCGCGCACCTGCACGAGTATCGCGACGCCCGGAGTTTCGCCGACTGGGGATTTGACTACCTGAAATACGACTGGTGCGGGTACAGCCGGGTCGCCTCGCGCAAGGAAGGCCGCGCCACCCACATGCGCCCCTACCGCATCATGCGCCACGCCCTCGACCAGGTCGACCGCGACATCGTCTACAGCCTGTGCCAGTACGGCATGCGCGAGGTCTGGGAATGGGCCAACGACCCGTCGATCCGTGGCAACTGCTGGCGGACGACCGGCGACATCCACGACGCCTGGGACAGCATGGCGGGCATCGGCTTCCGACACAGCGACTTGGCCAAGCACGCCGGACCCGGGCACTGGAACGATCCGGACATGCTGGTCATCGGGAAGGTCGGCTGGGGCAGCGAACTGCGTCAGAGCCGCATGGGCCGCGCCGCCGAGGTCACCCACATCACGCTCTGGTCGCTGGTGGCCAGCCCGTTGCTGCTCGGCAACGACCTGACGGACATGGAACCTTACACCCTGGCGCTGGTCTCCAACCCCGAGGTGCTGGCGGTGAACCAGGACCCGCTGGGCAAGGCCGCCACGCGGATCAGCGAGGATGGCGGACTGGAGGTCTGGGCACGGCCGCTCTGGGACGGCACCTGGGCGGTGGGGCTGTTCAACCGCTCGGTCGTCGAAGCCGCGGTCCGTGTCGATTGGGCGGACCTCTGGCCAAACCCCGAAGCCCACAAGATGCCCGTCCGCGACCTGTGGCAACGCCAGGACCTGGGTTCACATGAAGGCGGCTACGAGACCCGCGTCCTGCCACATGCCGCCGTGTTCCTCAAGGTCGGCACGCCTCGTCCGGAGGACGACGCCATCAACGATCTCGTCACGTTCTACGAGGACCTGATCGAGCGGCGGGCTCGCTGATCGCGGCGGCGGCTTGCCTCAGACCCGGGAGAGGTAGCTGGCGTCGGCGGTGGAGATGCGGACGGTCTCGCCGTTCTCGATGAACGGAGGGACGCGCGTCTTCAGACCCGTCTCCAGTTCCGCTTCCTTGAGCTGGTTGGTCGCCGTGGCGCCCTTGGGCTGGGGCGCGGTCTCCGTCACTTCCAGGTCCACCGCCGCCGGCAGTTCCACCGACACCGGCTTGCCCTCATGCATCAACACCGTGATCACCGTGTTGGCCTTGATGTAATAGATATCGTCGCCGATCAGGTCGCTGGGCAGGGTCACCTGGTCGAACGTCTCCTGGTCCATGAAGACGTACCCGGCCCCCTCGGCGTAGAGGTATTCCATGTCGCGCCGATCGAGGTTGACCTGGTCGACCTCCTCGCTGGCGCGCAGGCGTTTATCGGCGACGCTGCCGGTGGCGACGCTCTTGAGCTTGGCCTGGACGTAGGCCGGCCCCTTGCCGGGCTTCACGTGCTCGGTCTTGCGGATCACAAACAGTTGGCCGTCCATGTTGACCGCCATGCCGGGTTTGATGTCGTTGGCTTTCACGGTGCAAATCTCCCAAAGCGCGTTACGGGCCGGGATGATAGCGACAAGCCGCCCGGCCCAGCAACATCGCCCCGCTTCGCCCGATCGCCCGCGATCGTCGGACGGGCGCACCGGGGCACAAAACTGTGGTTCTTCGCAGGCCCGACCGGTACCATGTCTTGCGGTTGCTATCATGTGGTCCGGTAGCCGCCCGACCGGGCCGTCACGTGCGAAGTCAAATAATAGGAAGCGGTTATAGACCTGCGCGGCGGGGGTTTTCCCCTATTGCTATTCAGGGCACAGACAATAGGCTTAGCTCGTCTTGGCGAACCGCCTTTCATCACACGCCCGATCAGGTGTACCTCGCGTGGCAATCGTTGACGTCATTGTGACCGATCCGCGAACCCGGTCGGCATGCACCGAATGGCTGACGTCGTCGGGGGTCCAGGTCCGCGCCTGCGGGATCGACGAGGCGCTGCGGGACGATGAGGCCGACCAGCCGTGCTGCGCCGTCATCGCCGTGGAGGGTGAGGACCTGTGCGCCATGCAGGATGCGCTGCGGCTGATTCAGCACAGGCCTACCCCCGTCGTCGTGATCCACGCCAAGCCTCAGATTGATGATGCGGTGGCGTTGATGCGAGCGGGTGCGGCCGACTTCCTGCCCCTGCCGCTGGAGGATCAGTTGTTCGTGGGGTGCGTCCGTCAGGCCCTGGAGCGAGACGCCACGCGGTTGCCATTTCGCACGATGCAGAAGTCCGTCCGCGAGCGGTACGCCACGCTCACGCCCCGCGAGAAGCAGGTCATGGACCTCGTGGTCAACGGCAAGGCCAACAAGCAGATTGCCATCGAGATCGACGTGAGCATCAAGACGGTCGAAGTCCATCGGGCCCGCGTGATGCGGAAGATGCAGGCGGGCTCGCTGGCTCACCTCGTCCGCCAGGCCGTGGCCATGGAACTCGACAGCCGGCACTGCACGCTCACGCTGCTGTGACCCCGGCTTGGCCGCAGCTCATCCCATTCATCGGTGACGTCGTCGATCGCGGGACGCGGCGCGGGCCCAGGCGTTATGATCAACGCCCATCGAGCGATTGCTGAGCGGGACCGCCGTGCTGACGAGACGCATGCCACATCGCCGCCTGGCCCTGCGCACGGGCTTCTACCTGCTGGGCGGGGCGTTGCAGTCGCTGGCCCATCTGCTGCTGCTGCCGTTCCTGATCGCCACGCTCGAGCCGGGCGAGTACTCGCGGTTCGGCCTGATGATCAGCGTGCTGACGCTGTTGCCGCCCTTGCTGTCACTGAACATTCACCTGGCGCCGTCGAGGCTCTATTTCGACCACGACCTGGGCCCCGATCGCGCCTCGCTGCTGGTCACGACACTGGTCAGCCCGGTGGCGCTGGCGGCGGCGGGGCTGGCGGCGTTGTGGCTGGCCTTGCGCCTGACACCGGGCACCGAACCGATCGGCCGGGGCAACGGCCTGATCCACGGGCTCGTGGCCGCCGCCGTCCTCGGGTCGCTCATCATCCAGTACGGCGCGACGGTGATGCGTATCCGCGGCCGCGCGGGCATGTTCGCCCTGACCACCGCGTTAGATGGCGGGGTCATGCTCGGGGTCTACCTGCTGGGCGAGCCGATCATCGCCGATCACTTCCTCCGCAGCGTCGCGGCGGTCTTTGCCGGGCGGGTGTGCAGCGCGGCGGTGGCGGCGGCCGATGCGCGCGACGCGATCCGCGGCGGCCGTTTCAGCCGCCCGCTGCTCCGCGAGGCCGTCCGTTTCGCCGCGCCCACCGCCGTACACCTGCTTGCCCTGTGGGCGGTCAGCCAGAGCGGCCGCTGGGTCGGGCTGCTGTTCATGAGCCTCGATGACCTGGCGCCCTACACGCTGGTGACCATGATCACCATGGCGATGATGATGGTCGGCCGGGCCCTGTTTCAGGCGCGGCTGCCGGAGATCGGCTCGGCGTTCGGCAAACGCGATGCCCGCCGCGGCGCGCACCTGATCCGCCAGACGATGTGGATCGGCCTGGGGCTGGTCGCCGCGGCCTACGCCGCGGGATTCGCCGCGCTGTTCGCGTTCGACCTGCCCGTGCCCGAGGCATATCGCCCGACAGCGCTGATCCTCGGCGTCGCCGCCGCGGCCAACGCCTTCGACGTGCTCTACCTGCAAGGCATCCAGATCCTCAGCAACCTCAAGCGGACCGCGACCCAGGCCGGCTCCACGCTGGTCTCGGCGGCCATCACCGTGGCGCTCAGCTTCGCTCTGACCGGCATGTTCGGGGACGTGGGGCTGATGGCCGCGGTCGCGGCCGGCCTGGCCGTACAGGCCGGCGCCTCCAACGTCCTCGCACATCGGGCACTGGCCGGCGCCGTCACGCCCGAGCCTACCCACGGAGATCGACCGGCGTGATCGAGCAGCCGTACCAGCAAGCCGTCCAGCGTGTGCGTCGCATCGTCGCCGAGGGCGACATCGGGCTGATCTGCAACGCGATGACGCCCTGGCATGCGCTGGGCGTGGACGCCCTGCTGCATCGCATGCGCGCCGCGGGCGACGGCCGACGCGGCGTGGTGCTGATGCTGCCCAACCTCGCCGGAGGCCGCGACATCGACCCCGACCATATGCCGCTGTGCCGGGACGACGGCCACGTCGAATTCCTCGCCGTCTCGCACGTGATGGCCACGACTACCGCCGGGCGTATCGGCCAGTACGCCGCGACGGTCGCCGGCCTGGCCCGCCTGGCGTTGGCCAGACCCCACCGCGATCCCGCCGACGACCGGCCCGCCATCGCGATCGGCTCGCCGGGCAACCTCTCTGCGGCGATCCTGCTGCTGGCGCACCTGTGCTCGCGGCCGCTGCTCCGCGGTCGCCGCATCGGCCTCCTGCAGATCGACGAGGGCATCGGCTCCTACTACCACGGCAGTTGGAGCGAGGCGCGCAAGACCGAACGCCCGCCCGGCGGCTGGTTCTTGCCCGTGCCCTGGTTGGACGACGCGGCCCACGCGCTGTGGCGCGCCGCTCAGCGCACCATCACCCGGCGCTTCGACACCCAGACCCAGCACGTCTTCACCCAGCCGGCCCCGGGTCAGCCGCTGCAACTGACGCCCGGCGTCGCCGAGGCGTACCGCCGGGCCATGCTCGCGCACGACCTGCCCGACGGCGAGGTCCGCGCCCACGACCGGCCGATCGCCCTGCTCCTGCCCCAGCCGTGGATCAAGTCCGGCCAACTGGCCGACCGCGATGAGATGCAACTGCTCGGCCGTGTGGCGGAGCGACTGTTCGCGGCGGGCATGGACCTGTGGATCAAGCCCCACCCGCGCGAGGACCCGGCGCGGTACCGGGCGATCGCGGCCGAGCACGCCGATCGCTGCCGCGTGCTGCCGCGCGGCTACGCGGCCGAGTTGCTCTACGCCGCGCTGCGGCCGCGCGACATCGTCATCGGGTTCAACAGCTCGTCCCTCATCACCGCCGCCCTCTTGTTTGAAGCCCAGACCTACACCCTCGGCGACATCCTCACCGACAGCGGTCGGGCCGGGGCGTGGTTCTCCCGGATCCAACAGACCTTCCGCGACCTTGCGGGCACGGCGGTCCGTGACTACCGCGAGCGCTTCGGCTCGCCAACGGATTGAGTCAGGGCTTCGGCGAATCAGCGTCAGACGCGGGGTCATCCGTCGCGGTGTCGGCGGCCCGGCCGGACTCGGACTCCCGCACACGCTGCTCAAGGATCGCCAGTTGCTCGGCGAGCTGGCGGATCTGCTCGGCCTGCCGCGAGATCACCGTCGCGTAGTGCAGCAGGATCATCGCCAGGAACACAAACACCGCCAGCACCATGAACGTGACGTAGCTGATGTCGAACGCCGAACTGATCGCGTAGGTCAGCTGCGGGAACGCGGCGATGACCACGAGCACGACGCTCGTGCCCAGCCAGAGCATGGCGTACTCTTCGCGGAGCCGACGCCGTCGGATCATCTCCACCGTCACCAGCAGCACCAGCAGCGCCAGCGACAGCGCCACCACGCGGTGCATCATGGGGATCGGCGTCGCCGCCAGCATCAACTCGCACATGCCCGCGCCTCCGTGTCGGCCGGCTCGGTGAAGGGCGCTTCTATCCGGTCGATGACCAGCGCCAGGCACACGCGCACCGCGTGCAGCACGCCCTTGACCGAGCCGATGCTGCTGTGTTCGGCCGGGTTCATCTCGACCGGCACCTCGGCGACGCGCATGCCCTGCCGCAACGCCCAGACGGTGATCTCCGGCGAGTCGAGGTACGCCTGGGGGTAATACCGCGCGAAGAAGGTGATCGCCCGACGACCCGAGGCACGCGAACCGCTGGTGGGGTCGTGAATGCGCCGACCGGTGATCAGCAGCGTCACGGCCTGGATCAGCCGCGACCCGGCCAGTCGCATCAACGGAAACTGGTAGTCGCCCTTGCCCATCATCCGCGAGCCGATCACGTGGTCCGCCTCGCCGGCGACGATCGGCTGGATGAGGTTGACGATTTCCTCGGCGCGGTGCTGACCGTCGGCATCGAACTGCACGGCGATGTCGTAGCCGTGCTTGTAGGCGTACAGGTAGCCGGTCTGCAGTGCCCCGCCGATGCCGAGGTTGAACGGCAGTTGGAGCACCACGGCGCCGGCGGCCCGCGCCTCGGCGGCCGTCGCGTCGGACGATCCGTCGTCGATCACCGCCACCGCCACGTCCGCCGCCGCCCGCCGCAGGTGGCGCAGCACCTCACCGATGCAGCCGGCCTCGTTGAAGGCGGGCATGACGATCAGGACACGCGCAGCCGGTCGAGTCGAACTCATGGGCGGCCAGTCCGGCGAAGCATCCGGGCGGAACGGAACAGTCGGCGACACGCCCACGCGGCGTGGCCGGTGATGTTAACATCTGCCCCCGTAGCCACAACCCACGCCGCCCAACCATGCCCACGGGAGCCCGGCATGACCGCGACGCAACCGACCGCATCGGCCTTGACGGCCCCCCACGCCCCGCGAACCGGCGATCGCCGGCGATACTGGATCATCGCCGGCCTGCTGGGCCTGGCGCTGATCGGCGTGCTCGGATGGGACATCCACCGCCCCTTCGAAGGGCTGCACAGTTGGGGCGAGGCCGACCGCGCCTGGCTCGCACGCAACCACGCCCGGTACGGCCTGGACTACACGCAGGGCCTGCTCACCATCGCCGTGGGTGATCCACCCACGGACAACCCGATCCGGTACGTCAACCACCCGCCCCTGAACCTGCTCATCTACGCCACCGGGCCCGCCCTGTTCGGCGAGCACGTCTGGTCGGTCCGCGTCATCGAGATCCTCTTCAGCGTCCTGACCCTCTGGATGTTCCTCAAGCTGTTGTGGAACCTGGTCGGCTGGCGCGTGGCCTCGGTGGCGGGGCTGATGCTCGTGGCCTTTCCACTGACGCAGTTCTGGGGGCTGGGCAACACGATGCTGCCGGGCCTGGCGATCATCTGGCTGTACCTGCGGCTGATCGGTCGGATCAAGCCCGAGTCGCCGCCGCGCCCGTATCACCTAACGCTGTTTGGCGTGATCATCGTCGTGATGCTGCTCATGAGCTGGGCGACGTACTTCTTCCCCATGGCGATCGGCGTGCACCACCTGGCCTCGTGCGTGCGGCGGCGGCGCGGGCCGCACTGGGCGACGCTGGGCGTGCTCGTCGGCGCGTCGATCGCCGGCGGTTGCATCGTGCTGGGCATCATGCTCGCTGCCTGGGACTGGGATGTGGAGCGGCTGATCAACCTCTACCGCTGGCGGGCCAGCGGCGCGCCTCAGGAAGGCGGCGCCGCCACGACCTGGTCCGTCTGGTGGAACGCCCTGTGGTCGCATGCCCGGACCAACTTCACCATCCCGGCGCTGGTGCTCGCCGGCGTCGGCTGGGTCAGTCATGTCATCGGCCGCTTCGCCACGCGCGAGCAACCCGACGCCGCCGCTCCACGACGCGATCCCTGGGCCGCGTCGACGTCGGCGCTGCTGTGGCTGCTGTTCCTGCCCGCGGCGTTCCAGTTGCTCCTGCTCCGCGGGGCGCTGGTCCCCCACCAGTACTTCGAGAGCGTGCTCATGCCCGTGCTCGCGCTGCTCGCGGGAATCGGCGTCTGGGCGGTGGCGCTGGTCCTGGGTCGCAGCCAGCGGCTGGTCGGCGCGGCCGGGGCCGGCGCGGTGGTCGTCGGCACGCTCGTCGCCTGCGTCAACGGCGCGATGCATTATCACGCCATTGTCTGGCAGCGGCCGGAGAAGATCGCGGTCTGGCAGCAGCTCAACGACTGGGTCCCCGCGGACAAGCCCCTGCTGACCTTCGACGCCGTGGCCGACAGCCTCATCTCCATCGAGAGCGAAGCCAAGGGCCCGGTCTATCGCGCCGAACCCGCGTGGTACATCGATCGCCGCATCCACGAGGCCAAGTACCCGCAGCAGATCTTTCGGCTCGCCGACTCGGGGCAGTACCCGGTGTACCTGTTGCCGGTGGGCATGCGGATGCACGTGTATGACCGCGGGCTCGACCTGTACATCGCGCGATTGATTCAGCGGGGCCTGATGCCGCTGACGCCGCAGCAGCGCCGGGCGATGCTCGAGCCCCGGCAGTACCTCAACCGCCTGGTGATGTATCAGCAGTGGTTGCAGCAGCTCCTGAGCCGTTGCTTTGAGTCGGAGTTCCACCCAAGCATCGCGGCGGAGCAGGATGAGCAGGGTCGCACGATGAAGTTCGGCATGCGGGCCTACGCGGTGATCCGCCTCGATCGGCCGCGCGCCGACGCACCGGACCTGCCGATGGAGCAGTTGCCGCCGCTGCCTGAGGGGGTTGAAGCCGACGAGGCGCTGCGGCCGATGCAGCGCGCCGCCAAGACCGACCCCTCACAGCCGTAGGCCCCGTCGGCTGCCGAACATCTTGCGGAGGTACAGCCACCGCACCACCGCCGCGGGGGTGATCAGCAGACCGCACTCGGCAAGCCCGCGCAGCAGGTCCGCGGCGGTCGGCCGCATCCCCAGCCGCCGCACGGCGAACCCCTTGGTCCGCAGGGTGGCCCGCAACATCCGCTTGAGGTGGCGCATCCGCGACGCATCGCGGCGCAGCCGATACTTCAGCAGCACCTCGTCCGTCGCCGCCAGTCGCCCGCACCGCCTCAGCTCCAACCACAGGCAGTAGTCCTCGGCCATCCGGAAATCCGGCCGATACGCCAGCCGCTGCTCGAGCAGTGTGCTCGCGCGCAACATCACCGTCGGGTGCAGCAGCGGGCACACCGACAGCGGCCGATCCAGCTCGCACCGCCGCGTCACGCCCAGCGGGCGGCCCTGCTCGTCGATGTACTCCAATGCCGCGCCCAGGGCCACCACGTCGTCCGCCGCCCGCATCGCCGCGACCTGCGAGGCCAGCCGGTGCGGCAGGGCCACGTCGTCGGCGTCCATGCGCGCGATGTATCGGCCGCGGCAAGCGGCGAGCCCTTCGTTCAGCGCCGCGACGATCCCCCCGTTGGTCGGCATCTCGATCAACCGGATGCGCGCATCGGTCGCCGCCGCGGCGCGGAGCATCTCGCGCGTGCCGTCGGTCGACCCGTCGTCCACCACGACCAGCTCGAAATCGCCCCACGTCTGGCTCAGGATGCTCGCGACCGCCTCGTGGAGATAGGCCGCGACGTTGTAGGCCGGCATCAGCACGGACACCGTCGGCGACGTTGCATCCGCGGGCGTGGAAGCGAGGGCCTGCGTGCTCATCGTGATCGCCGTTGCCGCATGAAGGTGGCCGCCTGTCGGGGTCCGACGTGCGGCCGGTGCTTCACGGGAGCAGGGCCGACGCCGCCGATGGCAGAAAGTAAGAACACGGCCGTCGCGGGTCAATCGGCCGCCATCGCCGCGTGGATCGGGGATTCGGCGGGCCGTGTTACTTCAGCTCAGCCGGCGAATCGGCGGCGCAGGGTCCATCCGCCGGCAGTGGGCCGGTTTGGACGGCGCGGCCCTTCCAGGTCGACGGGCGCCCTCGCAGCTTGCTCCACAAGGCCGACCACTGGATCGCCACCAGCAGCGCCACGCCCACAGGCCGCCCCAGAATGCTCAGCCACTCGTGTTGCAGCCACGGTCCGAACGCGGCGGCGTGGAGCAACAGGGCGATCGGTGTGATATAGATCACGCGCGCG
Source organism: uncultured Planctomycetaceae bacterium (assembly GCA_964458935.1). Taxonomy (GTDB): domain Bacteria; phylum Planctomycetota; class Phycisphaerae; order Phycisphaerales; family Zrk34; genus CAYWKS01. Next base: position 7,474 of record CAYWKS010000008.1, on the reverse strand, counting down.
GTGAGCGCATCGGGTGCCTGCAACACGCCGGTCGATTGGCCCACGAGCAGCAGCCACGGCAGGGCGAACCCGCCGAGCAGCAACGTTGACCAGAGCGGCAGGCCGACCGGTGTGGCCATGCCTTCGGTGGCGTTCTTGGCCAGGCCGGCCCACGTTGCGGCTGCGCCGTGATACATCCGACAGCGTGCCAGGTCGGTCGCGTCGAACAGGTCGGTGTGATGCCCGGCGGCGCGAAACGCACGGGGGAGCGTCAGGCCGTCGTGCATGGAGGTGCGGACCGCGCCGTGCCCGCCGATCGCCAGCCACGCGTCGCGGCGGGCCATCATGAGCTGCCCGCAGCCCGCGCCGAAACCGGGGTGCCGCGTGAGCTTCATGAACCCCATCGGCAGGTAGCCCAGTAGCACGACCTGGATCAGGGGGACCATCAGGGTCTCCATCCACGTGCCGGTCTGCTGCCGCGGGAACCCGCTGATCAATCGGGCCGGCGTGCGCTCCATCTGCGCCGCCAGCCGCGGCACCGCGTCGGGCGCCAGCTCCACGTCCGCGTCGACCCAGAGCAACAGGGGATACTGTGCGGCCCGGCCCAGTTGATCGCACGCAAACTGCTTGCCGCACCACCCACCCGGCAGCGAGGCGCCGCTCATCACCCGGACCCGCCCGTCCTCGCCGGCGATCCGCTCGACGATCTCCCGCGTGCGGTCCGTGGAGTGATCGTCCAGCACGATCACCTCCAACTCCACGTCGCGGCATGCCAGGACCGAACGGACGACCCGCTCGATATTCTCCTGCTCGTTGCGCGCCGGGATCAGAACCGACACCGACGACAGGCTGTCAGCCAGCGGCTTGTACGAACGCAGCCGCTTGAAGAACGGCAGGTTCAACGCCGTGGTTGCCAGGGGGATCGCCACCAGCCCGACCATGACCCAGATCAGCGATGCCGGAATGGTCACGACGCACTCCCGTGCTCGGCGGAGAAGGCGCGGCCGGTCACGCGGGCGCGGGCGCGTCGCCACAGGTCGTAGAACACGCCCACGCCCGCCGACCCATCGAGCAGCGTGCCGAACACCGCGGGGTCGCGGGCCTCTGAGCGAGCCGCCAGCTCGTCCATGGCCCCGGTCAGGCGATCGGTGAGCAAGCCCTGCCATTGGCGAACGGCCAGATGCTGATGCGCTCCGATATCGACGGGCTCGCCCCATCGCACGAGCGCCTCGGGCAGCCGCTCGGTCCAGAAGGTGTACTCGATGGCCAGCGGGAGCAGCACCCCCCGCCGGGCCCGCCGAGCCAGGTGTGCCAGCCCCGGTTGCAGTTCAACCGGCCGCCGCCGCGCATCGGTGAAGCGGCCCTGGGCCGTGACCCACATCGCGGCGTCGTCGTGGCGGGTGATCTGCTGCCCCATCCGCAGGAACGTCGCGGCGCCGGACGCCCGGCTCGGGTCGATCCCGAAAAACCCCAGCTTCTCAAAGAAGCGATACTTTTCCAAGGCGTCGCGATGGATCGGCCCGTAGTGCCGGCGGCGGGGCATGAACCGCTCGGCGAGCAGGATGCCGACCATCGGGTCCCACCACGCCGGGTGATTCAGGTAGACGATGACGGGCGCATCGGCCGGCATCACGGGCGGGTCGCCGGCCAATCGCACCGCGTGAAAATGCCGCCGCAGGTACCACCGCCCATACGCGGCGAACAGCTTCCACAACCGCTCGCTGCGCCGCGGCAGCGTCGCGCCGCGATCGGTCGCCGCCCGGTGGGCATCGCGTCGCGTTTCGGATGGGCTCAGCGTGGCGTCCATGTTCATACCGCGAGGGTCGGCGATTCATGGCGCCGCGCGGCCGGGGCGACGCCGTCCTGATCCAGCGTGTCGGCCGCGATCCATCCCGACATCATGACCATGGGCATGCCCGCCCCCGGGTGCGCCGCGCCGCCGCCGAAGTACAGGCCCCGCACGTCGGGCGAGCGATTGGCCGGCTTGAACGCGCCCCGCACCTTGCCGTGACTGGCCAGGCCGTAGATCGCCCCGTCGAGCACCCGGTAGCGGCGGTGGATGTCCCGCGGCGTCAGGGCGTGCTCGACCTCGATCCGCTGCTCGATGTCGGCCATGCCCGCGGTGCGCTTGAGCTTCTCGAGGATCGTGCGGCGGTAGGACTGAAACATCTGGCCGTCCGGCGACCAGTCGTGATGCGGCCGCAGGTACGGCGTGTGGACGAGGACGTACAGCGCCTCGCCGCCGGCCGGCGCGACGCCCGGCTCGGTGTGCGACGGCGCCGCCAGGTACGCCGTCGGGTCCGGCGCCGGCTCGCCGCGGGTGTAGATCGCATCGAACTCCTCCTCGGGGTCGCGGCTGAAGACGAAGCTGTGATGCGCCAGGTGCTCGTACCGCTGGCGAAGCCCGAGGTACAGCACAACGCCCGAGCACGCCGGTTCGTAACGGCGGCGATGCTCGAACGCCTCGCTCGCGCCGCGGTGATCCAGCAGTTCACGGTGCGTGCGGACCGCGTCCATGTTCGAGACGACCGCGGCGGCCGGGTGCTCGCGGCCGTCGGTGAGCCGCACGCCGACAATCCGGCCGCCCTCGGTGCGGATGCGTTCGACGCCCACACCGGTCACCAGCTCAACGCCGAGTTCCGCGGCGAGCCGGGCCAGCGCGTCGGGCACCGCCCGCGTGCCGCCCATCGGGTACCACACGCCCTCGTCGCTTTGCATGTGCGCGATGCCCGTGAGCACCGCGGGCGCGTGGAAGGGCGAGGACCCGACGTACTGCGTGAAGTGGTCGAGCATCTGCGCGACCTGCGGGTCGCGGACGTACTTGCGGATCGTGCCGGCGAGGCTGTGGCCCATCCGCATGCTCAGCACGTCGCTCAGCGTGCCGAGGTTGAACGAATTGCCCGGGTCGAACACGTCGCCGATGCCCCCGACGCTCCGCCAGAAGAAGAAGCGCTCGGAGATGTCATGCTGCCGCGCGGCGTAGCGGAGCAGTTGCTCGTAGCCGGCGGCCACGTCCGCTCCCGCACCGAACCGCTCCAGCGACCGCTTCATGTCATCGACGTGCTCGTGGAGGTCCAGCACGTTACCGCCCTCGAAGAAGCACCGCCACTGCGGGTCGAGCCGCACGAGCTCGACGTAGTCGTCGAGCGAGCGATCGGCTTCAGCGAAGACCCGCCGCAGCACGCGTGGCACGGTCAGGATGGTCGGGCCCATGTCGAAGCGGTAGCCGCCGTCGTGCAGCACCGCCGCCTTGCCGCCCAGCCAGTCGTTGTGTTCGTAGAGCGTCACGGCGTAACCGCGCGCCGCCAGCGTGCACGCCGACGCCAGCCCGCCCAGCCCGCCGCCGATCACCACAATCCGTTCGTTGTGCTCAGGTCCGTTGGTCATGCGAATCAGCTCCAGCATGGGGGTTGCGTTGTCGGGCGAGCCGAAGGCCCCGGCGCAGCCGCGCCGCCAGCCCCCGGCCGTGAAGCACCTGAACCGCCGCACCGGCAAGGTCGGCGTGCGCCGCGTCCAGCGGCTTGAAGTGCGGGCGCGATCGGCCGCCACGACGCATCACACAGCGCGGACGCGTCAACGCCAGCAGGCCCTCGGCACCCCGGGTCACGCCATGACCGCTCCGCCCGGCACCGCCGAACGGCACCCGCGGGTCGGCCGTCGGCGCGATCATATCGTTGATCACCACGCAACCGACGTCCAAACGCTCCGCGATCGACTCGGACCCAGCCGTGTCCGCCGTGAACACCGTTGCGCCCAGTCGATACGGGCAGCCGTTGACCGCGTCGATCGCCTCCGCGTCGTCGTCCGTCGCCATCACACTCACAACCGGGGCGAAGACGTCCTCGCGTAACAGCTCGGCATCCGGGGGCACGTCGGCGAGGACCACCGGCGCCCACCGAGCGGCATCCGCCGATGGCGGCGCGGTCAGGCATCGCGCCCCCGCAGCCAGCGCCGCTTCGACGAGGCCCGCCGCACGCCGCCCCGCTGCTTCATCGACCGGCGCCGGGCCCAGCGCCTCAGCCCGTTCGGCCAGCCGCCTCAGCAACACGTCGTGCAAGCCGCGGTCCACGTAAACCCGCCGCGGCGCAATGCAGGTGGCGCTCGCATTCAGCCGCAATCCGTACACCAGCGCGTCGACGGTCAGTTCCACGGGCGCGTCGGCCCGAACGATCGCCGCATCGCACCCCGAAAGCTCCATGATCGTGGGCGTGCAGTTGGCCGCGGCCTGCCGCGCCACCGCCCGACCCGTGCCGTGCGACCCGGTGAGCACCACCATGTCCACGCCGCCACCCATCGCCCGCGCGGCCGTCTCGACCGACGTATCGGTCACAGTCAGCAGGTTCGCCGGCAGACCGGCCCGATCCAGCAGCTCGGCCAGCCGCTGCGCCGCGGCCTCGCCGTGGGGCGCGGGCTTGAGGATCACCGCGTTGCCCGCGGCCAGCGCCTGCAGCGCCGGCACCGCCGCCAGCATCAGCGGGTAGTTCGACGGCGCGATCACGAGCACCACCCCCAATGCCACGCGCTCAACTGTCAAGCGGCTGCCGAGCAGCCAGAGCGGCCGGCCGCGCCAACCATGCCCGCGCGGGCGCAGGATCGACCGAGCCCGACGCTCGAGAAACCGGCACGCGTCGCAAACCGGCAACACCTCGGACATCACGCCCTCGGCCGTCGAGCGCATCCCCGGCCGCACTGTGCACGCCGCGACCGAAACGGCCTCGGCGCTGAGCCGATGCCGCAACGATCGCACCACGGCCAGGCGCCGGTGCACCGGCGTCGCCGCCCAGCGGACCTGCGCCGCGCGGATCGCCGCCATATCTTCGCCCACCGGCGGCGAGGACGGATGCGGCGGTGCGTCGGGCGTCGCGTTGGGCTGGAGTGTGGTCATGGGTAGCTGGCCGTCTGCGCGGGTGCGGACATGGGCGTGGCGCGGGTCGGGCGATGCAGCGGGTGGCTGGGGTTGACCTTGCCGATGTCGTCGAGCAGCAGCTTGGTGCTGATCTTGGCCGACTCGAAGATCACCGGCAGGCCGCTGCCGGGGTGGGTCCCGCCGCCGACGAGGTACATGCCCTGCAGGTCGTCAAACCGATTGTGCGGGCGGAAGTAGAGCATCTGGCCGAACTCGTGCGCGAGGTTGAAGGTCGCGCCCCGATGCACGTGCATGTCCGCGCGCCAGTCGCGCGGCGTGACGATGAGTTCGGTGCGGATGCGTCGCTCCACGTCTTCGATCCCCAGCTTGCGCAACTGCTCGATCATCTTCGCGCGGAAGCGCGGCTTCTCGACGGCCCAATCCACGTTCTCGTGCTCGTGCGTCACGGGCGCCAGGCAGTAAAGCGTGCTCATCCCCGGCGGGGCCAGCGTCGGGTCCGTCCGGCAGGCGTTCTGCACGTAAAACGACGGGTTGTCCGAGAGGACATGCCGCTTCTCGATGTCCGCCAGGTTGCCGCGATAATCGTCGGCCAGAAAGATCGTGTGGTGCTCCAAGTGATCGTAGGCGCCCTCGATGCCCAGATACATCATGAAGGTGGAGCAGGAGTACTTGGCCCGGGCGATCCGCCGGTTGTTCCAGCGTCGCCGCAGCGCGTCGGGCACGAGGCGCTGGATGGCGTGGGCGAAGTCGGCGTTCATCACCACCGCCCGGGCCTCGTAGCGGTCGTGTGCGGTCACCACGCCGGTCACGCGCCGGCCGTCCAACTCCAGTCGCTCGATCCCTTCGCCGAGGTGGATGGTCACGCCCATCTCCCGTGCGATGCGGGCCATGGTCTCGCAGAGCTCGCTGCACCCGCCGATCGGGTGGAACACCCCGTACTCGTATTCCAGGAACGCCAGGATCGTAAACAGGCTCGGGCAGCGGAACGGGCTCATGCCCAGATACTTGCTCTGAAACGAGAAGGCGAGGCGGCTCCGCTCGTCGCGGAAGTGCCGCTTCAGGTCGGCATCGACGCTGGCCCACGGCCGCACACGCGGCGCCGCGGCCAACACCTCCGGCGACAGGTGATCCCGCAGGCGACTGAACGGCCGCTGCAGGATGCCGGTGAACGCCCCGAACTTGCGGCGGTTGTCTTCGAGGTAACCCGGCAGGGCCTCGGCGTCCCGCGGATCGATCGCCCGCAACTGCTCCTGCATGCGAGCGACGTCGGGCGTGGCGCGAACCTCACCGCCCCGCTCGAACACCAGGTGATACTGCGGATCGAGCCGCTTCATCTCCACTTCCCGGTGCAGGTCGCGCCCGCCGGCCTCGAAGACCTCTTCGAGCACTCGGGGGTAGAGGAAGAAGGTCGGGCCCATGTCGAAGCGGAAGCCGTCCCGCTCGATCGCGCTGGTGCGTCCACCCACGCGCGGCAGTCGCTCGAAGACGCGGACCTTCAAGCCGGCGGCGGCCAGAAGCATGGCCGAGGCCAGCCCGCCCGGGCCGGCGCCGATGACGATGACCTGATCGGATTGCGTTGCCATGGGAGACCTTTCCAGCAGGGCGACCCTAAACGTTCAAATCGTTCACGCAAGCATAGCACAGAAACCGACGCTGGCATCCCACTTCTGTCGCAATCGCGCAAATCTCGGGCGTGTACAGTCCCGCGTCATGACCACCCGGCCCCATGCCTCACCGCTTCGCCGCCGCAGCCCGGTGCTCTTGCTGTTGACCGGCTCAATCCTGCTCCTCGCTGTCGGATGTGGTAGCGATCCGCCACACCAGGTGAAGTCACACGAGCCGCATGCCTCGACGCCCGCCCGCGGCATGACGGGCGGCCCGGCCGATCGCTTCGCTGCGGCCAAACAACAGCACTTCCGCGGCGTCGACGGCGATGCCGATGCGGCCCAGTCCGCCGACCGGTCCCTGGCCGATCTGCTTGAAACATCTCCCAAGGACCCGCTCATCCGCGCTTACGCCGGCAGCACCAAGCTGCTGCTGGCCCGGGATGCCTCCGCGCCGTGGACCAAGCAATCCTATGCCGTCGAGGGTGTGAAGTTGCTCAACCAGGCCGTCGACCAGGCACCGAACGACCTCGAAATCCGTCTGGTCCGCGGGATGGCGATCGGCCACCTGCCCGAGGCCTTCGGGCAGTCGGCCAAGTCGGCCAGCGACATCACGTGGGCCGGGCGGCAGGCTCAGCAACGACTGGGCGACAACGCCCCACTTGAGCCGGAGCTCGCCGCGGCCGCGCTGTACCAATGGGGGCGGCTGCGCGCCGGCGACAGCGCGCCCTCCGACGAGGTTCGCCGACTGTGGCGGATGGCCGTGCAAGTCGCGCCCGACAGCCGCGGCGGCCACCAGGCCGCCCGCTCCCTCGCGCAACTCGATCGCTGAGCTTCCCCCCGCGCCACGCCGACCGAAGTGGAAAAGCCACCGATGGGATTCGAACCCATGACCTGTGCTTGACCAAAGCAACGGGCGATCCGGTTACCAACGCAAACACAGCTACTTCCAACGCCGACGATTCGCTCGCAGCAGCCCACACCGGTCGCCCTGACCCGCGAGGGCCGGGAAGTCGCTGCCTGA
>CAYWKS010000007.1:0-128059 GCA_964458935.1 uncultured Planctomycetaceae bacterium | reverse complement strand
CACGGGCGCGAACTGCGCCACGCGCAAGGACTTACGGCAACTGCGCATAAAGTCCATAGAGGGAGGCGCGCATGTTTCTCGCCTACCGCCGACGCCGCCGACTCGAACCCCGCCCTGTCCGCCCGGCCACGGCCGACAAGGGGCGGACAACCGCCGAGGACACGCGCAAATAACTGATATTTACCGACTTACAGCATCCAACGTGCACCGGGCCCTCCCCCGGGCGGACACGTGACCCACCGGCGCGCAGTCAACCGTCGTTCGACCGCCCGGCGACCCCGCCAAAGCTCTTTGATATGGGAATAGAGCGGCTGAGGCCGCATGGGCACCCGGCCGACCGGCTCGACGCCTTACGCCTGACCGCGGTCGAGTTGGACGCCGACCTGAGCCAGGTCCGACTTGCACTTGGCTTCGAACTCGCCGCGGAACTTCTTCATCGCCGTGGTCACCGCCCAGTTGGACCCGTCGGCCAGGCCGCAGATCGTCGTGCCCGGCATCGCGCCCATCGACGCGCCCACCTCTTCGAGCAGGTCGAGGTCTTTCATGCGGCCCTCGCCCTCGCACAGGCGGTCGAGGATGTACAGCAGCCAACCGCTGCCCTCGCGGCAGGGCGTGCACTGGCCGCAAGACTCACGCTTGAAGAACCGCACGACGTTCCGCGTGGCCCGGACGATGTCGGTGTCCTCGTCCATGACGATCACACCCGCCGTGCCCAGGCCCAGCACGCCGTATCGCTTGCCGATGTCGAAGTCCAGCTCCGCGTCGTACTGGTCGGTGCCGAGGAAGCCCATGGAGACGCCGCCGGGGATGGCGGCCTTGTACTTCTTGCCGCCTCGCATGCCCTGGCAGAACCTGTCGCTCTCGATCAGCTCGCTCATCGAGATGCCCAGCGCTTCCTCGTACACGCCGGGGCGATTGACGTGGCCCGAGACGCCGAACAGCTTGGGCCCGTAGCTTCCCGGGACGTTCTCGCCCAGGGTCGACGCCCGGCCGATCGACTTGAACCACGCCTCGCCGTGCTCGAGGAGGTGCGGCAGCATCGCCAGGGTCTCGACGTTGTTGATGACGGTGGGCCGCCCGAACGCCCCCTTGACCGCGGGGAACGGCGGCTTGATGCGGGGCCAGCCCCGCTTGCCCTCCAGCGACTCCAGCAGCCCCGTCTCCTCGCCGCAGATGTAGGCGCCGGCGCCGATGTGCAGGTAGCACGCCACGTCGCGGCCGTTGATCTGCCCCAGCAGCCCGCCGGGCCCGAAAACCCGGTTGGCGTAGGCCTCGTCGATCGCTTTCTGGATCACCTTCGCCGTGTGGTGGTACTCGCCGCGGATGTAGATGTACGCGGTGTCAAGCTGGCAGGCGTGGCAGCAGATCGCGATGCCCTCGAGCATCTGGTGCGGGTCGAAGTCGCCGATCATGCGGTCCTTGAATGTGCCCGGCTCGGACTCGTCGAAGTTCACCGCGAGGTAGCGGCGGTCGCCGTCGGGATCGGGCAGGAACGACCACTTGAGCCCGGCGCTGAACCCCGCGCCGCCCCGGCCGCGGAGCTGCGAGCTCTTGACCATGTCCACGAGTGGCTTGGGTTCGATCTTCAGCGCTTCCCGCAGCGGCGCGTAGCCGCCGCTGCCGACATACTCCTCGTAGCCGACGTAGTGGCGATCCTTCGGATCACCCCAGGGGTACGTCGGGATCCGCTTGCAGATGACGGGGGTTTCAAGGGCCATGGGCAACTACCTCTTCGTGGCGTCTTCGTCGCGGTCGTTCGCGCGGTGGACTTCGATCTCCTCGATCGTGGTGCGTCGCAGGGTCACGTTGCCGCGCTGCTCCTGTTCGACCCGGCGGGCCACCTGCCGCGTCTCGTGGCCGGGTCGGCGCGCGTTGTGGATCATCAACCCCACGTCGCGACAGAATTTGCTGAACCAGGCCATGTGTTCCTTCGTCTGGCAGCCCGCCGGCGCTCGCGGGTTTCAGTGCGCCTCAAACGCCTTCGGGTCGTCGGGCAGGTCTTCGAGGACCGCCTCGAGCTGCTCCCAAGTGACCCGTTCGTACAACTTGCCGTTGAGCAGGACCGCCGGGGCGCCGTCGCAGGCGCCGATGCACTCGACGGTCATCAGCGTGATCCGGCCGTCCTCGGTCGTCTCGCCGTCGACGACGTCGAGCTTGGCCATCACCTTATCGAGCAGCGATTCATGCCCGCACAGCTCGCAACTGATCGACTGGCAGACCTGCAGCAGGTACTTGCCCTTGGGTTCGAGGAAGAATTCCTCGTAGAACGTCGCGGTGTCGTAGACGTCGGCGGCACTGAGTTCCAGGAACGCCCCGACCTCCTCGATCGCCTGCGGCGGGATCCAGTTGTGCTCGTGCTGGACCCTGTGCAGCAGCGGCAGCAGCGCCGCCCGCTTGGTGGGGAAACGCGGCAGCACGTGCTCGGTCGCCTCGGCCTTCATCGCCTCGGTAAGGTAAGGCTCGGCCCGACGCGGGATCTTCTGGTTGGCAACGTCTTTGACTATCCAGGCCATGGCTCTCGCTGTGCTCCAATTGCGACCGGCCGTCGCCTACCGATCCAGCTCGGCGGCGATGATGTTCAGCGACCCGAGGATCGCAACCGTATCGGAAAGCAGGTGACCCTCGAGCATCCTCGGAAACGACTGGTAGTTGATGAAAGACGGCGGGCGACACTTGGCCCGCCACGCACGCGGACCCCCGTCGGAGACGAGGTAGAAGCCCAGTTCGCCGTTGGCCGTCTCCTGCGCGCCGTACATCTCGGCGACCGGGGCTTGCCAGCCGCGGTTGGTCATAATCAGCTCGAAGTGGTGGATCAGGCCTTCGATCGAGCCGTACGTCTCCGCCTTGGCGGGGATGTGAACCGCCTCGTCGGCGTAGGTGTTCACGGGCCCGCCGGGGATGCGGTCGATCAACTGTCGGATGATCGACATCGACTGCCGCATCTCCTCGACCCGCACACGGAACCGGGCATAGCAGTCGCCGTCGTGCATGATCGGGACCTTGAACTCGACCTTGGGCGAGCCCTCGCCGTCCCAGTTGTCCTCGAAGCAGAGGTATGGCTCGTCCTTGCGGAGGTCGCGCCGGACGCCGGCCGAGCGAGCCAGCGGGCCCGTCAGCGACCAAGCGATCGCGTCCTCGCGGGTGACCGCGCCCACGCCCGCCGTCCGCTCGACGAAGATGCGGTTGTTGTTCAACAGGCCTTCGAGGTCCTGGATGGCTGGCGCCAGCCGATCGTCGAGGAAGCTCTTGACCTTGGTCTTGAAGACCTGCTCATCGGGCAGGTCCTGGTTGAGACCGCCGACGCGGGTCCAGCTCGTGGTAAACCGGGCGCCGCAGATGTACTCACAGATGTCGTAAATATGCTCGCGCTCGTTGAAGCCATACAGGAACGCGCTGAGCGCTCCAAGGTCGAGGGCCGCGGCCCCGACACAGAGCAGGTGGTCCTGAATGCGAGCCAGCTCGCCCATGATCGTCCGCAGCACCTTGCAACGCGGCGTGATCTCGATCCCGAACAGCTTCTCGACCGCGTGATGCCAGACGATGTTGTTGTGGATCGGGCTGACGTAGTTCATCCGATCGGTGACGGTCACGTATTGGTTGTAATCGTGGAACTCGCCGAGCTTCTCGAAGCCCGAGTGGAGGTAGCCGATGTGCGGCACCGCTCGCACGACCCGCTCGCCATCGAGCTGGAGCACGATGCGGAGCGTCGTATGCGTCGCCGGATGCTGAGGCCCGAAATTCAGCGTCCACCGATCGCCCTGCCCCGTATCTTCCGGCAGATACGGCGTGGTCTCGATGTCCACGTCGAGCGGCCTTTCCAGCGGTTCCAATTCGTACGGCATGCCGGTCAGGCTCCTCGCGGGGGGTTCGAACAGGCGGCAAGGCGTGAGGCGGCGTGCGGCCCCAGGCTCGACGCCGCAACCCGCCTTGCGTGCAGAGTATAGACGGGCCTGCCGAACGCGTCGAGACGTCACAAAGGCCGGGGTGAACCTGTCGGAAGGTTCTGGTAGGTAATAGATTCAGTCAATATTCACTCTCCGTAGTAAGTCTTGGCGCTTGGTGGATAACTGCGGGCGATGGAGCTCATCCGGCTCATGAGCCACGGTTTATGGCATCTCGACGCTGGGAATGAATTGGCGGCGGGTTTGACGGGGCGTGACGCGCCATCGGCAGCATGTCTGCCGCGGGCCCGGCGACACCCGCCGCGGGGCGACAAGCCGGAGGTCCGCGGACCTGTCCCGAGCGCAGTTGACAGGTTGTCCATGCGGGGCTGTCGGTTACGTGCGGGGCTGGGTGAGGTTGTGGTCGAGCTGGTGGACCTGGGCGGCGAAGCCCGGGTCGTCGCCGATGCGGTCGCCGATGGTGCGGATGGCGTGCATGACGGTGGTGTGGTCGCGTCCGCCGAAGTAGCCGCCGATCTCTTCGAGGCTGTAGGCCGTGCGATGGCGGGCCAGGTACATGCAGACCTGGCGGGGGATGGTGATGGAGCGATGTCGGCGCTTGGACTGCAGGTCGGACAGCTTGACGCCGTAGAAGTCGGTGACGGCGTCGATGATGGTTTGAATGGACATCTGGGGCCGGGCCTGGACGGCGTGGTCTTCATCGCCGAGGGCCTTCTGGGCGAGGTCGAGGCTGATGGTATCGTCCGTGAAGGCGGCGAGGGACTGGATCTTGGTGATCGCGCCTTCGAGTTCGCGGGTGTTGGAATCGATGCGGGTGGCGACGTAGCAGACCACGTCATCGGGGATGGTCAGGCCGCGCAGCTCCGCCTTCTTGCGGATAATGGCGACGCGGGTCTCGTAGCAGGGCTTGTCGACCCGTGCGACCAGGCCCCAGTTGAACCGCGAGACCAGCCGCTCCTCGAGCTGGGGGATCTCGTTGGGCGGCGAGTCGCTGGAGATGACGATCTGCTTGTTGGCCTGGTACAGCGTGTTGAACGTGTGGAAGAACTCTTCCTGCGACCGCTCGCGGTTGGCCAGGAAATGGATGTCATCGATGATGAGCATGTCCACGTGGCGGTAGAGGTGGCGGAAGTCGTGCATGCAGCCGCGCTGCACCGCCTCGAGGAACTGGTTCATGAACGAGTCGCACGACAGGTAGCAGATGCGGGCGTCGGGGTTGTCTTCAAGGACGGTCTGGCAGATCGCCTGGAGCAGGTGGGTCTTGCCGAGGCCGACCCCGCCGTGAACGAAAAGCGGGTTGTAAGCGCGGCCGGGTTGCTTGGCGACGGCGACCGACGCGGCGTAAGCCAGGCGATTGCCCGGGCCCTGGACGAAGTTGTCGAAGGTGTAGTCCGGCGAAAGGACGATCTGGTCGTTGAACAGGGCGTCGGCCTGCTGGAGCTGGCCGTTGCCGCGGTCGGACGCAGGCGGATAGCCGTCACCATTGACGAAGCTGACCGCGACGAGGTTGCCGGTGGCCGCCTGGGCGGCGTCGTTGAACGCCCCGGCACAGCGGCGTGCCAGGTAGTTCTGCTGGACGTGGTTGGCCACGCGGACCTGCAGCACGCCGCCGTCCAGCCAGAGCGGCTCCAGTTCGTCGAACCACTGGCGGCACATCTCGCCGTGGTTCTGGCGCAGGTACGTGAGCATCGACCGCCACAGGGCCGGGTCGGGTGTCGACATCGCGGAGTACTTTCAATGCCCGCAGGCCAAGCTGAAGCTGAATCACGCACCCGTGGTTCCACCAAACCCTTTTGCGCCGTTCCGTGCGCAGCGGTGCGCGGGAGCTTGCTTCATGAGCTATCCTCAAAAGTAAGGAGCGATCGTCGCCGTGTCAATGACTAACCGCCCCACGCGCACGGATCGGTGCGATACGCAGCTATCATCCTTCATCACATGATGCGCATGCAACGCAGGATACAGGTCGGATGGGAGCATCGACTGGTCTTCACGCACGATGTGTTGTCGCACGCCAATGCAACGCTCGCGGCGCACTGCGAGCCGGGGGGTGACGCGGCGCGGCTGTTGGCGTTCATCGATCAGGGCGTGATGAACGCCCACCCGGGCCTGAAGCAGGCGCTGTCGGCGTATTTCGACGCACACGCGGCGCGGGCGCCGGAACTGGTGGGCGTGGAAGTCGTCCCGGGTGGCGAGCGTGCGAAGAACGACCCGCTTGTGCTCAATCAGGTGATCGACGCGATCGACGCCCGCCACATCGACCGTTGGTCGTACGTGTTGGCCGTGGGCGGGGGCGCGGTGCTGGACGCGGTGGGCTTCGCCGCGGCGACCGTCCACCGCGGCGTGCGCATCGTCCGCCTGCCGACGACGACGCTCGCCCAGGCCGACTCGGCGATCGGGGTCAAGTGCGGAGTGAATCACCGCGGCAGGAAGAACCTGCTCGGGGCGTTTGCGGTGCCGCATGCGGTGGTGTGCGATCCGATGCTCTGTCGCACGCTCGACGACGACGAGTGGCGGTGCGGGTTTGCCGAGGCGGTGAAGGTGGCGCTGATCCGCGACGCCGAGCTGTTCGCGCGGATCGAGTCGGACGCCCCGCGGATCGCGGCGCGGCAGGAGCAGGCGAGCTTCCCGGTGATCGAACGGTCGGCGGCGCTGCACCTGCTGCACATCGCCGAAGGCGGCGACCCGTTTGAGTCGGGGTCGGCCCGGCCGCTGGACATGGGCCACTGGGCGGCGCACAAGCTGGAACAGATGACCGGGTTCGCACTGCGGCACGGCGACGCCGTCGCGGTCGGGCTGGCGATCGATCTGGCCTACGCGGCGCGGGTCGGCCTGATGCGGGGCGACGCGGTCGATCGTGTGATGCGGGTGTTGGGCGAGCTGGGCTTCGGCCTGGCGCACGAGGCCTTGAACGACGTCGAGGTGCTGATGGCGGGTCTGGACGAGTTCCGCGAGCATCTCGGCGGGCCCCTCACGCTGGTCATGCCCGCGGGCATCGGCCGAACGCAGAACGTGCACGCGATCGACGGGCCGGCCATGCGCGAGGCGATCCGCGGCGTGGCGGCGCTATCCTGAACGCGGGCCCGGGCGTGGTCGCCGCGGGTCGTGGGGCGCGGTATTGACCGCGCCACAGCGCGTCTGTAACGTGAAACATCGCGGCGGGCGCGCTCCACGCACACGCCGACATAGGTGCTCACCGTATGGATAACTTCGCGATCATCGGCGTGGGCGGTTTCGTCGCGCCCCGGCATCTGCAGGCGATCCGTGACACCGGTCATCGCGTCGTCGCCGCGGTCGATCCGTTCGACTCGGTCGGCGTGATAGACTCGTACTTTCCCGATGCGCGATTCTTCACGGAGATCGAGCGCTTCGATCGGCACCTCGAGAAGCTGCGCCGCGGCGAGCCGGCCGACCGCGTAGACTGGGTCAGCATCTGCTCGCCGAACTATCTGCACGACGCGCACGTGCGGCTGGCGTTGCGGGTGCACGCCAACGCGATCTGCGAGAAGCCGCTGGTCATCAGCCCGTGGAACCTCGATCAGTTGGAGGAGCTGGAGCGCGAGTTCGGCCGCCGCGTCTACACCATCTTACAGTTGCGCCTGCACCCGGCGCTGATCGCGCTCAAGCGCGAGCTCGACGGCCAAGCCCATCGCGACAAGGCCCAGGTCGAGCTGACCTACATCACGCGGCGCGGCTCGTGGTACGGCGTGTCGTGGAAGGGCCGCCCCGACAAGAGCGGCGGCGTGGCGATGAACATCGGCATCCACTTCTTCGACCTGCTGCTGTGGCTGTTCGGCCCGGTCGAGCAGAGCGTGGTGCACCTGTCCGAACAGACGCGGATGGCCGGCCGGCTCGAGCTGGCCCACGCGTCGGTCCGGTGGTTCCTCTCGGTCGAGCAGCGCGACCTGCCCGAGTCGTGCCGGCAGCAGAACACGCACGCCTTCCGCTCGATCCAGATCGACGGCGAGGACGTGGAGTTCAGCGGCGGGTTTGCCGACCTGCACACGCGGGTTTACGAGGCGACGCTGGCGGGCCGGGGCTTCGGCATCGCCGACGCGCGGCCGAGCATCGATCTGGTGCACCGCATCCGCAACGCCCAGCCGTGCGACGAGCCCGCCGCCGCCCACGCCTACCGCCGCCGGCCCCCGGCGTCCTCCGCCCTGCCATGACCTACCACGCTCACGAGACCGCATGCATCGACGAGGGCGCCCGGATCGGCGACGGCACGCGCATCTGGCACTTCGCCCATGTCTGCGGCGGCGCGGTCGTCGGTAACCGATGCACCCTCGGTCAGAATACCTTCCTGGCGAACAACGTCCGCATTGGCGACGGGTGCAAGATCCAGAACAACGTCTCGATCTACGAAGGCGTCGTGCTCGATGACGAGGTGTTCTGCGGGCCGAGCATGGTGTTCACCAACATCCGCACGCCGCGTGCGGCGTTCCCGCGGAACGCGCCCGAGCACTTCGGCGCGACGCGGGTCGGTCGTGGCGCGACGATCGGTGCGAACGCAACCGTGGTCTGTCCGCGGACGATCGGGGCGTGGGCCTTCATCGCCGCCGGCGCGGTGGTGACGCGCGATGTGCCGGATTACGCACTGGTGGCCGGCGTGCCGGGACGGGTGATCGGCCACGCGTGTCAGTGCGGCGTGCCCCTGCGGTTCGACGGTGGCCGGGCGAGCTGTGCCGAATGCGACCGCCGGTACACGCGCGATGCCGCCGGCCGCGTGGAGATCGACGCATGAGCCCATCGATCCCCATCCTCGACCTCGAACCGGAGATCGCGCTGCTGCGAGACGAGCTGCGCGGGGCGTTCGATCGCGTGCTTGATGAGCGGCGATTCATCCTGGGCCCGGAAGTCGAGCGGTTCGAGGCCGAGTGCGCAGCCTACCTCGGTGCCGAACACGCGATCGGCGTGAACAGCGGGACCGACGCGTTGATCATCGCCCTGCGGGCGATGGGCGTCGGCCCCGGCGACGAGGTCATCACAACCCCCTTCACCTTCATCGCCACGCCCGAAGCCATCAGCCAAGTCGGCGCGACGGTCGTCTTCGCCGACATCGACCCGCGGACATTCAACATCGATCCCGCGGCGGTGGAACGCGCGATCACGGACCGCACGCGGGCCATCATGCCCGTGCACCTGTTCGGCCAGCCGGCAGACCTGTCGCGGCTGACGGCCCTGGCCGAGCGCCATGGACTGGGCGTCGTGGAGGACGCGGCGCAGGCGTTCGGGGCGACCTGCCTTGACCGCAAGGCCGGGACGCTCGGCGACGCCGGCGCCTTTTCCTTCTTTCCCACGAAGAACCTCGGCGGGTTCGGCGATGGCGGGCTGATCGCGACCCATGATGCACGGGTCGCCGAGGCGGCTCGCATGCTCCGCGTCCACGGCTCGCGGAAGAAGTACCACAACGAGGAGCACGGCTACAACAGCCGGCTCGACGCGCTGCACGCGGCGCTGCTGGCGGTGAAGCTGAAGCACATCGAGGCGTTCAATCGGGGTCGACGGCTGGCCGCGTCGCGATACGACGCGATGCTCGCCGACGTGCCGGGCCTGATCCCGCCCGCGCCGGGCCCGGGCCACGTGTACCACCAGTACACGGTCCGGATCGCCGACGGCCGCCGCGACGGGGTGCGGCAGGCGCTGGCCGACGAAGGCATCGCGACGATGGTCTACTACCCGGTTCCGAGCCATCGGCTGCCGGTGTATGCGGATCACGCGGGGGCGGCCCTGCCCGAGGCCGAACGGGCCGCGGCGGAGGTGTTGAGCCTGCCGATCTGGCCGAGCATCGACGAGGCGACGCAACGTCGCGTGTGCGACGCGATCAGCCGGGCGGCGTCGCGGCCGGACCGCGCATTTTGACACGGGCGCGTACAGCGGTGACAATCATGGGTTTGCGGCGGTCCAGCGTCGTTTGGTACGACCGCCGCCGACAACAGTCTGACTGGCCGGTGGGCCGGAGGTTGCCATGCCAGAATCCAACGATGTCCAAGCGCCGAACGCCGATGCGGCGGGTGGCGGCGCCAACCAGCAGCAGGTCCGCGTCCAGATGGACGAGCGGGAGATGTCAACCAGCTACGCCAACGCCTTCCGCACGAACGCGACCGCGGACGAGGTCTTTGTCGACTTCGGGCTGAACATGGTGGTGCCGGCGAAGGCGACGTCGCCGGAAGCGGCCCAGGGCCAGCAGGCATCCCATCAGCTCGTGCTCAAGTTCAACGACCGCGTGATCCTCAACTACAAGACGGCCAAGCGTCTGGCCATCACACTCGGCCAGGTCGTCCGCGCTCACGAAGAGCGGCACGGTGAGATCGAGCTCGAACAGGGCGGCGGCGCCCCGAGCGGCCGCTAGCACCCCCCGCCAGGGTCGCGGGACATGAATGAATCGGTAACGGTCAGTTCGGCGAGCGCACACGCCCACGACGCGGTCGAGCGGCTGATCGCATTCGACGGGTCGCCGGGCGCGTTCATCCGATCGCTCCTGGCGATGCAGTGCGAACTGGCGTCGGCCGACGCCGGCGCGATCGTCCGAGCGCCGAGCGCCGAGTCGACCGAGGCCTTGGCGGTTTGGCCGGAGCCGCAGCGCGGCGCCGGGCCGCCGGAGTGGCTGATCCGCGGCGACCGGTCCATGGCCGCGGTCGCCCGCAGCGGGCACGCCGCCGTCCAGCCCCTGCGTCGCGCCACGGACCTCTACGGCCAGGCGCCCGAGGCACACCTGGTCATCCTGCCGGCCGAATTCAGCGGCGGACACCCGGGCGCTGCGGCGTTCGTCGTGCGTGCCCGATCGGGTGCTCGGCTGGACGACGTCCGCGAGCGCCTGGCGTTGTCGATGGCCCTGCTGAGCCTGTACGAGACCCGGCAAACGCTCGCGCAGCGCACCCGGGCGCTCGAGCGGTTGCAGGAGTCCGGCCGGGTACTCGCCGCCGTCAATGACAGCAGCCGCGCCAAGGCCGCGCTCATGGCCCTGTGCAACGAACTGGCTTCCGTCGCCGGCGCCGACCGCGTGAGCATCGGGTTCCTGCGGGGCCGCGACGTCAAGGTCGCCGCGATCAGCCACACCGAGAACTTCACCCGCAAGATGCACCTGGTCCAGTCGATCGAGTCGGCGATGGAAGAGTCGCTCGACCAGGACCTGGAGGTGATCCATCCGGCGCCGGCCGACGCGCCGTACGTCGCGCGGGCCGCCGAACAGTTGTCGAGCCAGCACGGCCCGGCGTCGGTGTGCAGCCTGCCCCTGCGGCGCGACGGCCAGGCGATCGGCGTGGTCACCCTCGAGCGGTCGGTCGATCGGCCGTGGACGACCGGTGACCTGGAGTTCCTGAGGCTGACGTGCGAGTTGTGTACGGCGCGCGTGGCCGAGCTGCACGACACCGACCGGTGGGTGGGGGCGCGGCTGGCGCGAGCCACACGGCGGGGCCTGGCCAAGGCACTCGGGCCCGAGCACACCTGGGCCAAGGTCACCGCGATCGTCGTGTTCGCGGCCATCGTCTTCTTCAGCGTGGCGCGGGGGCCGGATTACATCGATTCCGCGTTTACCATCGAGGCGACGCACCGGCGGATCGTGACGGCGCCGTTCGACGGCTATCTCGATGAGGTTCATGTCGAGCCACAGGATCGCGTGCGGGCCGGGCAGACCGTGCTCGCGGAGCTGGAGCGCACGGAACTGCAGCTGGAGCTGGCGCCGTTGGAATACGAGCGCGTCGAGGCGGTCAAGCAGGCTGCCAAGGCGATGCGGGACGGCAAGAACGTCGAGGCCCAGATCGCACAGGCCCGGGCCGATCGCCTCGAAGCCCGCATCGACGGGGTCAATCACCAGCTTGAGCAGACGCGGCTGCGATGCCCGATCGACGGCGTCGTGCTCGCCGGCGACCTCAAGCAGCGCCAGGGCGCTCCGGTCAGCAAGGGCGACGTGCTGTTCGAGGTCGCGCCGCTCGAGGACCTGCGGGCCGAGCTGACGGTACCCGAGGCCCGCATCGCGGACCTGCAGGTCGGCCAGACGGGCGAGCTGGCGACCGCCGCGTCGCCGGGCCAGTACCTGCGGTTCGTCGTCGAGCGGATCAATCCCATGGCGGAGGTGCGCGAGGAACGCAACGTCTTCCGCGTGCGGGTGCTGCTGGAGGAGCGGACGGCGGGCCTGTTGCCCGGCGTGGAAGGCGCGGCCCGGGTCAAGGTCGGCCGCAAGCACTATGCGTGGTTGTGGACGCGCGACCTGGTCCATTGGGTCCGCATGAAGCTGTGGATCTGATGCCCAGGGAATGAAGGCAGACGCATGGCCGTTGAACGCCCGACGTTTCACGAATCGTGGTATCGCGTGGCTGACCTGCGCCCGCGGCTTCGCGCCAGCGTCCAGACGTACCGCCAGCACTACCGCGGCCAGACGTGGCACGTCGTCCGCGACCCGGCGACCAACCGGTTCTTTCGCCTGTCCGGCCCGGCGTATCGCTTCGTGGCCATGCTGGACGGCCGGCGCACCGTTGAACAGGCCTGGCACGCGTGCAACGACGTGCTGGGCGATGAGAGCCCGACCCAGGGCGAGGTGATCCAGACGCTCGGGCAGTTGTACGGCTCGAACCTGCTGCAGTCCGACCTGCCGGCGGACGCGGCCGGGCTGTTCGAACGCTACCGCAAGCGCGTTCGCCGCGAAGTCACCGGGTACATGTCGAACCTGCTGTTCATCCGGATCCCGCTGTTTGACCCGGAGTGGGTGCTCGAACGGTGGGTGGCGGTGGTGGGCTGGCTCTTCGGCCCGGTGGGGGTGGGGCTGTGGCTGGCGCTGCTGGCCGCCGCGGGCTACAGCCTCGTCGGCCACACCGACGAGCTGCTCAGCCGCACCACCGACTTCTTCGCGCGGCAGAACCTGCTCCAGCCGGACAACCTGGCCGTGCTGTACCTGTGCTTCGCGGCGATCAAGATCATCCACGAATTCGGGCATGGCTTCGCGTGCAAGCGATTCGGCCGGGAGGACGGCTCCGGCGGCGACGTGCACACGATGGGCCTGATGTTCCTGGTCTTCATGCCCGTACCCTACGTGGACGCGTCCAGTTCATGGGCGTTCCGCAACAAGTGGAAGCGAGCGTTCGTGGGCGCGGCGGGGATGTACGTGGAACTCGCGGTGGCCGCGGTGGCCGCCATCATCTGGGTCCACACCGGCCCGGGCCCGGTCAACGCCATCGCTTACAACGTCCTGCTCATCGCAAGCCTGACCACGCTGTTGTTCAACGGCAACCCGCTGCTGCGATACGACGGCTACTACATCCTCGTTGACCTGCTGGAGACCCCCAACCTCTATCAGCGCAGCAAGGACTACCTCTATTACCTCACCAAGCGGTACGCGTACGGTGTGCGGCGGCCCCGCAACCCCGCCCACACCCCGGGCGAACGGCTGTGGCTGCCGATCTACGGCGTGGCTTCCTTCATCTACCGGGTCATCATCTGCGTGGGGATTCTTCTGTTCGTCGCCGACCAGGCGTTCTTCGTGGGCGTGGTGCTGGCGTTGGCGGCGATCGTCACGTGGGTGGTCGTGCCGCTGGGCAAGTGGGTGCATTACCTGGCGACCAGCGCCGAGTTGTTGCGGACACGCGGCCGCGCGGTCATCGCGACGGTCGGGGTGCTGGGCGCGGTGGGCGTCGCCGTCGCCGCCGTGCCCGTGGCCGATACCCAGCGCGCCGTGGGCGTCGTCCAACCCGTCCGTTACGCCGTCGTGTTCATGCGCGAGAATGGCTTCCTGACCGAGGCGCTGCCGACCGGCCAGGCCGTCGAGGCCGGCCGATCGCGGCTGGTCCTCGCTTCGAACACCGCGCTGGCGATCGAGCAGCGCGAGCTGGAAGCGCAACTGCGCGAAGCCCGGGCCGAGCACCGCATGGCCCGCATCGAGGACCTTGGTCTCGCCCAGGCGCTGGAACGCAAGATCCAAGCGTTGAACGAACAACTGCGGCGTGTGACGGCACGCTTGCAAGCCCTGGAGGTGACCAGCCCCATCGCCGGCACGTGGATCGCCCCCGATACCGACCGGCTGCTCGGCGCCTACGTCGAGCGTGGCCGGCGGCTGGGCACGGTCGCATCGCTGGACGAGCTGGTGGTGCGTGTCCTGGCCGACCAGCACCTGGGCCCGCGGATCAAGACCGAGGCCGGCGGCGGCGAACGGGTGAGCATGCGCGTCGCCCATCGACCGGACGTGTACTTGGGCGGTACGATCGACCGGATCAGCGACGCCGGCTCGCGTCACCTGCCATCGGCGGCGTTCAGCGCGCGGGCCGGCGGGCCGGTGCAGGTCGATCCCGAGGACGAGGAGGGTCGCCGCGCCGTCGATCCGCATTTCGAGGTCCGCATCCGGCCCGACGACGCCGAAGCGCCGCTGTACGCCGGTCAGCGGGTGGTGGTCCGGTTCGAGCTGCCCGCCCGACCGCTGGTGGTGCAGTGGTGGCGTGCGGCGCGTCAGATGCTCCAACGGCGCTTTCAGATCTGAGGCAACGGGCATGCAGCGAGGGTCAGGCACATTGGGGCGGCTCATCAGCGGACGCGACCTGCCCAGTGGTCGCTGGCGGATGTTGTCCCAGCGTGGCGTGGCGGTGAAGAAGCCGCCCCAGGGACTGGACGCGATGTGGGATCGCGGGGTGGGCGGTGTGCAGCTCGCCCTGCCCCGCCGATCGCTGTTCCTGCGTCGGGCGCACGCCATCATCGCGCTGGAATCCAAGGTCCGCGATTTGAGCGACATGCGTTTGAGCGACCACGCGCTTCGGCTGCGGGACCTGTTTCGGCTCGGCCGGCAGCGCCGCGCGGACGTGGACGAGGCGTTCGCCGTGGTGCGTGAGGTGGCGGCGCGCCAGATCGGGCTGCGCGCTTATCCGGTTCAGGTCGCCGCGGCGCTGGCGATCGACGCCGGCTGCATCGCCGAACTGGCGACCGGTGAGGGCAAGACCCTGTCGGCGACGATGCCCGCGGTCCTGGCCGGGTGGCGCGGCCGCGGCTGCCACGTCATCACCACCAACGACTTCCTGGCCGGGCGCGACGCCGACTGGATGGCCCCGGTGTATCGGTCTTGCGGCCTGAGGACGGGCGCGATCCAGGAGTCGATGCAGCCGGCCGAACGACGCGAGGCCTACGCCGCCGACATCACCTACTGCACGAACAAGAGCGTGGCCGCCGACTTCCTGCGTGACCGGCTGATCCTCGGTCGCACGCAGCGCCTGCCGGACGTGCTCATGCAGCAGCTTGCCGGTCATCGCGGCCGCACCGACCAACTGGTGATGCGCGGGCTGGCGACGGCCATCATCGACGAGGCCGATTCCATCCTCATCGATGAAGCGGTGACGCCGTTGATCATCTCCGGCGGCTCGCCCAACGCCGAGCAGGTCGAAGCCTACAAGACCGCCGGCGAGGTCGCGGCCGCCCTGCAGCGCGGCCGGGATTACCGCGTGACGCCCCGCTATCGCGAGGTGCGGCTGACCGACGTCGGCCGCAAGCGTGTCGCACAGCTCACGGCCGACGCCGACGGACTGTGGCGCGGCGCTCGCCGCCGCGAGGAGCTGATCACCCAGGCGATCGAAGCCCGGGAGCTGTTCATCCACGGCCAGCAGTACGTCGTCCAGGATGACAAGATCGTGATCGTTGACGAGTTCACCGGTCGGCTGATGCCCGATCGCACGTGGCGTGACGGCCTGCACCAGGCGGTCGAGGCCAAGGAAGGCCTGGAGGTCAATCCGCCCAAGGAGACGCTGGCGCGGATCAGCTTCCAGCGTTTCTTCCGCATGTATCGCAAGCTGGGCGGCATGACCGGCACGGCATGGGAGGCGCGCACGGAGTTGTGGCGGATTTACCGCGTGCCCACGGTGCGGATCCCCACGCACCGGCCGTGCATTCGTGTCCACCTGCCCGACCGGGTCTTCGCGTCCGCCGATGACAAATGGCGGGCGCTGGCCGCGCACGTCGAACAGGTCCACGGGGAGGGCCGGCCGATCCTCATCGGCACGCGCAGCGTGGAAGCAAGCGAGCACCTGAGCGCGATGCTCACGGAGCGCGGGTTGGCTCACCGCGTGCTCAACGCCGTCCGCCACAGCGAAGAGGCGAACATCGTGGCCGAAGCCGGTCAGCCCGGGCGCATCACGATCGCGACGAACATGGCCGGCCGCGGCACGGACATCAAGCTCGGCCGCGGCGTCGCGGAACTGGGCGGGCTGCACGTGGTGGCCACGGAGCGGCACGAGTCGGGCCGGATCGACCGGCAGTTGTTCGGCCGCGCCGGGCGCCAGGGCGATCCCGGCAGTGCGGTCGCCTTCGTCAGCGCGGAGGACGAACTGATCCGCCGGCACGCGGGGGTCTTGTCACGCCGCGGCTCGGCGCTGCTGAAGGCGCAGGCCTTCGCGCGCGCCCAACACCGTGCCCAGCGCCATGCGCTTGCCCAGCGCCGCGCCGTGCTCAAGGCCGACGTCTGGCTCGATGAGAGCTTGGGCTTCGCGGGGCGTGAGATCTGAGTCCGCGCCGATCCACCGCCGAGCTACGGTTGAGGCCGGACCAACGTGACATTGAATCCGGACGGCATGCGGCCATCGGGATTGTCGATCGTGAAGACGCAGCGGAAGGTGCGGCTTGCCGGGTCGATCAGCGGGTCGACCGTCTTGACGCGGGCTTCGAGCGTCTCGTGGACCGGCGCGCCGGCCCGGAGGCGTGCGTCGTCGCCCGGCTGGAGTTGGCCGTAGACCTCGACCGGCAGGTGGACCTCCGCCTCCAGGGGGTCGAGCGCGATGATGCTGATGACCGGGTCGGCGTTGGCGAGGGTCGCGCCGAGCTCGGCGCCTTCGCGAACGACCAGTCCCGCGAACGGGGCGCGAAGCGTGTAGCGGTCCAGCCGCTCGCGCTCCAGTTTCAGGTTCGCCTTGGCCAGTTCGCGCTGCTCCTTGAGCGCATCGAGCTGGGCGGCGGCCTGATCACGCTTGAGCTTTGTGCGGCGGACCTCCCACTCGCTTGCCGCGTCCTTCTCATACGCCTCGACGAATCGCTCATAGAGGATGCGGGCTTCCTCCAGCGCGAGTTGAGCCTGGCGCATCTCCGCGTCGTTCTGCACCCGCAGCTCGGCCACGGCCAGAGCCGCACGCTGGATGCCGTCGTGCATCCGCGCGACCGGCCGGCCCGCCTCGACGCGGTCGCCCTCGCCGGCCAGCAGTTCCTGCAGCACGCCGTCCAGTGGAGCCTTGAGCGTTACAAACTTGCTGGCTCGCACGATGCCCTGGAAGTCGGACGCATCGGTCTCGCGGCCTTCGCTCTGGGCACCGCATGGCGACGCGATCAGGATCAGGCACACAAGAACAACGCCTCGCCGCGGGATGGGATGGGGCATGGTCGTTACCTCGAATCGGCTGGGGTGTCGTGGCCGTCCATCACAACGCCGTGGCGGTCGAGCAGGCCGCCGATAGCGGCGTAGAAGCGTGCGGTGGCCACGTTGTATTCGACGATGGCTGCGATCTCGCGGAGCTCGGCATCCGCCAGTCGCCGCTGCGTATCGAGCTTCAGGTCGAGCAGGAACTCAGGCGTCAGCGCCTCGCCGGTCTCTTCACGTTCCGTGAGCGTGCGGAGGTTCTCGGCCGTCGCCCGCCGGGCGAGCCGCGTGGTAGCGATCTTGTCGCGCGCCCGAGCGGCGGCACGCATCGTCTGCTTGATCGACAGCACCACGTCGTCGGCGGTCCGCCTCAGGCTGATCGACTGCGCCAGACGCGCCAGGCGGGCCCGCTCGTAGACGGCTTTGGCGGTACGATTGCCGATCGGCGCTTCCAATCGCGCACCGACCAGGTACTCCACGAAGTCGCCATCGGTGATCTCGGCATAGCTGTCGCGCGTCTCGCTGTCGAGACCATACAGCTTGGCCTCGGCGGTGAGCTGGAGGCTGGGCAGCTTCTGGTTGTCGGCCACTTCGACCCGGATCGAGGCATCGTCAACATTGAGCACTTCCTGGTCGATCTCCGGCCGCTGCTCCAGGCCCCGGGCGATGGCCTGCGCGACGGAAAAGGGCAGGGGCGACTCGGTCGGCAGTGCCGTGGGTTCGAGTACCCGCTCGCTCGCCAGCGGGTACTCGTCGCTGCTGAGCAGACGCTTGAGTTGATCCGATGCATCGCCGAGCGCCCGGCGGGCGTCGATGAGGTCCGTGCGGCGTTCCTCGACAAAGCTGGCGGCCTGGGCCAGTTGGAGCGGGCTGACGTCCACCCCCCGGCGGGCCTCCAGCTCTCGCTGCGTATCCAACGTCAGCTCAAGGGTTTGCTGACGGATGCCCACACGCCGCCAGGCCAGCAGCAACTGCCAGTAGGCGGCCTCGACGTCGGCGATCACCGTCAGCAGTTCACCCCGCAGCGCCAAGACCTCCCTGGCGTGGGCATTGTCGGCGAGCCGGATCTGAGCGCGGTTCACCCTGGACCCGAAGTTCCGCAACAGCGGGTGCCGCACTTCGAAGGTCACATTGCTTGTCGTGCCCGGGTCCGGGGCGAGCGAGAGGTTGGGGCTGTTGTCGTCGACTCGATTGAAGCCGGTGGAGACGCTGGCCTCGCCGCCGGTCAAGAGCGGTTGCGTGAGGCCTACGGCCGCGTCCTGCACGTCGCGCTTGAGTACGGTGGAACTGGTGGCGATCCCGCCAACGCTGCTGCCTTGCAGCGGCTGATCGACATTCTGATAGGAATACTCGCTGAAGACGGCCGGATCGAAAGCGCCGCGGGCCTCGATCAACTGTTGTTCACGGATCTGGGGCAGCAGCCGCGCAATACGGACGTCGAGATTGGCCTCGACGGCCTTGCGGACGGCGTAGTCGAGGCTGAGCGGCGCGGTCTGGGCGGGCTGGCCGTCGAGGTCTTCACCGGGCTCGACGAACACCTGCGGGGCTGATGCGAGCGGGGAGTCGGTGCCCGCCGGCAGCGGCTGGTCGGCCGCCGGACTGTTGGCATCGCGGGGGGCGTGAAGGCGCTGCCGGGCTGCGAGGACCACCTCCCGCCGGATCTGCTCGCGGTCATAACCATCGAGCGGTGAATGACATGCCGACAACCCGATCGTCGCCGCGACGAGCATGCCGCTGGCGATCCGACCGGTGGGCTTGCCTGCCACTTTGCGTGTGCTTGTCATGCGAGGGGTCTGCCAAGGGTTGTACCCAGAAAGCGGCATACTAACGGATTGGCAGCGGTGCGCCGACTGTCCGCCGCTGCGCCGGGCGGCCAAGCGATGCTACACGTATACGCCGGACTTCACGGGGTGGATGCAGACGGCGTACGCGGCATCGCCGCGTGGGCGGCCGGGGCCCGTAAGCCACAGCGGCACGGCAGTTTGCGGGGGGCTTAAAAAAGCGAACGGTGGCCCGGTCACTGCTGGACAGTCGTGATGGCGCGAGGTAAAATCGCGGCCCGGTGGCACCAAGAGGCGTGTATTGCGTCTACCCCACCCGGGACTCTTCAACACGTAGCTGAATCGATCAACAGGGTTGCCTTCAATCCGTTCAGCTACGCGGGGCCGGCGATGAACACACACATGGGGCGAGGCCGTCTGGACGCCAGAACACGCGTGGTGTGTGATTTCGCGCACTTTATGGTCGATTCATTCGGCGTTTGGTCGTGGCTAAGCCCTATCCGACGCACCCGTATCGCATGTCAGATGTATTCCTTCCGCGCATAAGGACCGTGTCATGGCTTCTGAGCAATCACAAGTATCGGGGATCGGTCAGTCCGGACTTTACCATTTGGAGAGCCTGGAGCCGCGACTGCTCCTGACGACGCTGGCCGACGGCGATACCTTCCGCTTCACCGACGCCGAGGGGCGGCTGGTTCAGGTCACGGTGGATGGCGATGCGCTGATCGAACTCATCGGGGCCAACACCAACAGCCAGACCGTGACGCTGGCGGACCTGCCTGGGCTGTTCACGGAGAGCGAGCTTGGCCGGGCCGGCCTTGAATACCTGCTGGACGGCTCCATCCCGATCAACAACCTGGACGACGGCGACGGCATCCAGGACCCGCTGTTCGGCCCGGGCGACGCCGGCAGCGGCGGCAACGACGGTGACGAGATCAATGTGCAGGGCCTGGCCAGCGAGTCGCCGGTGCTCGGCGGCCAGACATATGGCTTCAACGTCGCGACCGTCAATGACAACCTCGTGGTTCAGCTCGTTCAGATCGACAACGCCGATGCCGACGAGACCGTCGAGGCCATGCTCCAGCAGGGCACGCTCGGGCTCGATCCGGCCGATGGGCGGGACCTGTCGGCGGCGCTGGGCTCCACGCCCACGGCCATGGCATTCGACTCGACGACCGGGTTGCTGTTTGCCGTCACCGAAACCGGCGGCGTCAGCCACCTCTGGTCGATCGAACGCCAGACCGGCCAGGTCACCGACATCGGCGACATCAACAACGGCGGCAGCAACCTCTCCCGCATCCAGGCGATCAGCTTCGACGACGCCGGCCAGATGTATGCCCTGACCGACGACTACGACGGCGACGACCAGGCCGACGACACCGGCGACGGCACCAACCTCGACGGGGCGCTGATCGAAGTCGACAAGACGAATGGCGACGTTAACGCCGGCACCATCGAAGTCCTGTCGCTCAACGGCGAGCAGCTCAACGAGGCCTACATCGCATTGGCCCCGGACCCCGACAGCGACAACTGGCTCGCCGTTGTGCGACGCGCCGACGACGGGGGCGGCAACGTCTCCAGCGCGTTGCACTTGATCGATCAGAACGGCGTGATCACGGAAGTCGGCGCCATCACGGTGAACGGCGGCGCGACGGTGATCGACGGCATCACCGTGGTCAGCGACGCCAACGGCAATGACATCGTGGTCGGCCTGGACAACGGGCAGGTCGATGAGGACACCGGCGTGGTCTCTCCGAGGCTGGTGCGCATCAACCTCGCCAACGGCGAGGCCGCCCCGCTCAGCCAGACGGGCGACGCCTCGACGGTCGTCGGTTTGTACCGCGACCTGGCCTCGGCGCCCACGAGCACCGGCGAGCACCTGCTCTACGCGGCGACCGGGACCGACCTGTTCCTCGGTTCGGCGGTGACCCTCCCGGTCGACACCGCGGGCGCCTCGACGGTCATCGACATCGAGGCCGCCGACTTCCGCCCCGCCACGGGAAGCGCGCAGGACGGCTTGCTGTACTTCGTGGTTGAGGCCACCGTCGACGGCAACGTCGTCCGCGATGTGTACACCCTCGACGTCCACGCCGGCTCCTACTCGGCGATCCAGAGCTCGCTGACACGCGTCGGGCGGATCGCCGGCCTCGCCGGTGAGAACGCCAACGTCACCTCCATCGCCTGGGACCAGACC
Source organism: uncultured Planctomycetaceae bacterium (assembly GCA_964458935.1). Lineage (GTDB taxonomy): Bacteria > Planctomycetota > Phycisphaerae > Phycisphaerales > Zrk34 > CAYWKS01. The sequence goes on along the minus strand of CAYWKS010000007.1, from coordinate 106,873 downwards.
GCCGCCGACGATGCGCGGCTGCTGATCTCGGTCCTCACCCTGGTCGACGGCGACGCCCAGAACCAGATCCTGGCGTGGGACGGCGCGGCGATCGACAACGGCAACATCGACACCGCCGTCCTCGCCGCGGTCACCCTCAACGGCAACCCCGTGGACAACATCACCGGCATCACGATCGTCAACGACGACGTGACGGGCGAGGACGGCGTGATCCACGCCATCCTCAATGGCGGTGAGACGAACGACAACATGCTCATTCGGATCAACCTCGCCGATGGTGTCGCCACGGAACTGGGCACGACCAGCGACGGCGCAGGCGACGCCCCGATCACCGGCGAAGACCTCGAGGGCCTGACCTGGAATCCAACCGTCATTAACCCGTTCACCGGCGAGTTGGGCGCGCTGCTGGCCACCGACGTGTCCACCGACGAACTGGTCGTGCTCGATCTCCGCTTCCGGTCGGCGAACCAACTGTTCACGATCTACGTCTCGCACGCCACCGCCGGCGCCACGATCACGGTCAACGAGATCATATTCTCGGGCAACGATGTGGTGCAGTTGCCATACGGCGGCGGGGGGATCGCGGCGGGGGACCTGCGGATCACCCCCGCGAACACCATGCAGCAGATCATCACCTTCGATGACACGGTCGGCCACGTTTACATCGGTGCCCGGCAGTGGGTGACGCGCGGCGACGACCCGCCGTTCGAGCTGCTCCAGCCTGTCGTCAGCGCCTCGCTCGGCACGCAGTTGGGCATGTACGCCTTCGGCCGGGACACCGCGCCCGATGGCGTCGATTTGTTCGGCAACCCGGTACCCGACCCCAACAACGTGGGCGCGGGCATCGTCATCGACAGCACAATGCTCGACTTCCTGTCCGGCGAGACCGACCTGGCCGACCGGACCATGGGCAGCAACCTCGACCAGATCGACGCGCTGACCATCCGCCTCGACAGCACCGCCGTCGACGGGGTGGTTGTGATCGACAATGATGGGCGCGATCCCGCGGGCGCCGCGATCGGCGCCAACGGCGTACCCATCGGCGCGGAACTGGGCCTGATCAATCCGGTCACCGGCGTCGCCGATTCGGTCGTCACGATCACCGACGCGGCGACCGGCAACCCCGTCCGCCGCATCAGCGCCGCCGCCTGGGCCAACTTGCTGTTTGATGGCAACGAAGTGCTCTATGCCATCAACGAGGCCAACGACCCCGCGCCGGTCGATCGCACGGCCGAGGGGCTCGGCGGCGCGATCGGCGACGTCGACGTGGACGCCATGACCGCCACCGACACCGGCATCGTCTACGCCGTGATCGATAACGCCGGCGTCAAGGAACTGCTCGCGGTGGCGCCCGTGGTGGGCGGCGGCGTGACCACCCAGAACCTCGGCCGCGTCGTCGTCGATGACGGCGCCGGCGGGTTCATGGACATCGTCAACATCGACGCGCTGGACGTGAACCCGGCCACGGGCGAGATGTTCATCATCGGCGACAACGCCGTGGGCGACGTGGCCATCTTCGAGCTGTCGCTGTTCGCGGTCGACGCCGACCTCGACGGCACCGCCAACGAGCTGATCGCGACCGAGTCGGCGGTGCTGCTGCCGCTCGGCGTCGGCGACCCGTTCCTGGACATGAACTTTGACGCGGCCGGCGTGCTGTATGCCATTCAGGACCCCGGCGCGGGCACAAACCTCGTCACGGTCGATACGGGCACGGGCGCGATTGCGGCGGTCGGCCCGGGCGCCGGCGAGATCCAGGTCGCCGCCGCCGACCTCGAAGTCTCGGAGATCGGTTTCGACGATACGGGCCTTCTCTTCGGCGTCGATCGGACCGGCGGCGCGGGCAACGCCCGGGTGGTCGCGATCGATCTGGCCGACCCGGCCAACAGCGCGTTCTTCAGCGACCCGGGGACCATCGCCGACGGCACGGTGGGCTACGCCGCGGACGGCCAGGGCCTGTTCTACAGCATCTCCACAAACCCCTCGCCGGCCGACGACGTGCTGTTCGTCAGCCCCGGCATGGTGCCGGTCCTCGGCACGATCAACACCGGCACGGGCGTGTTCACGACCGTCGCCTCGCTCGACGCCACCCTCCAGGGCGTGGGCGTGCGTTCCATGACCTTCGCGCCCTTCGAGAGCCCCAACGCCCCCGGCCAACAGGCGCTGTACATCGTCGGCGGCGACGGCAGGCTGTACGAAGTCGATGCCAACGCGCTGGGTGCACCGGGACAGGTCCTCGGTGGCGGCGGTGACGCGATCGTCGATGCCGATGCCAACGCCGTCGACGTCGACTCGATCGCGTTCAACCAGTTCGGCACGCTGCTGCTGGGCCACGACACGACCAACGGGCGCCTGGTCGACATCGATTTGGCCGGGCTGGGCAGCGGGTCGGTCGAGGCGGCCAGTGTGGTCGCGACGGCCAATGGCTCGGTCCGTCCGACCGTGGGCGGGTTGGCCCACGACTTCGCCAATGACCGCTTCCTCGCCGCCGACAACGCGATGGGCCAGCTCGAGATGGGCGGCGGGAACGAAGGCAGCCTCGTGGAGGCGGCCTCGCTCATGATCCTCCGCGACGTCACCGGCGCGGGCGACCCCGCCGAGATCAACAACGTCGATACGCACCAGGACTTCGGCAACGTGCTGGTCGGCGGCATCCTCACCGGTCGCGTCGAGGCGCTGGGCTCGGTCAACACGATCTACGCCGGCGCGTTCATCACCGGCGCCAGCGCCGGCCAGTTGGAAGGCATCCCCGAGCGTCCGGACAACGTGAGCATCGCCGGCGACCTGAGGCAGCTTATCGCCGGACATTCGTTCGGCACCCACACGTCGGTCTCCAATAGCGCGCCGGTCTACTTCAGCGGGTTCGACCTGCAGGTCGGTGGCCAGGTCGGACAGGTCTGGGCGCTCGACGGGTTTGTCGGTTCGTTCGACATCGGCAACAGCACCGGCGCGCCGAGCATCGCCACCGCTTTCCAGGAATTGGAAGGCCGCGCGTTAACGCCCGGCTGGTCTGCAGGCTTCTTCTACGACGGGACCGATCGGTTCTACAATGACTCGTTCGACACGGCGCAGCGCATCGGCACCGTCAGCAGCACCACCGGCGACCTGGCGACGGCGCAGATCCAGGGCACGTTGTACGGCACGCTGGTCTCCCTGGACCCCATCGACTATTACGCCATCTCCCTGATGGCCGGCGAAACCATCGAACTCCAGCTTGATCCGCAGGGCGGCCTGGCCTTGCCCATGGGCTTGGCGCTGATCGACCCCGACGGGCGCATCGTTGCCACCAACTACAACGCCGTAAACAGTGGCGTGACGTTCTTCGAGCCGTTCCAATACACCACGGACCGCCCGGGCGAGCATCGCATCGCGCTCGCCTCGCTGGCCGACCCGCAGTTCGGGGGCCAGGTCACGCTCGGCGGCCTGGTCAACTACATCGTCAACATCGGCAACATCGGCGACATCGCGTTGGGCGGGCTGCACGCGGTCAACAACGTGCTCACGGTCAGCGACGAGCCCGCATTTGTCGTGCGCAATACCGACCTCGGTGCGATCGCCTCGGAAGCCGGCTCCTTATGGTTCGATAATCTTCCCCTGCGGCACATCAACGTCTTGAACGGCAACCTGCGCGCGATGTACGCAGGCGTGGACCTCGGCACCAACATACTGGCGCCCACCATCGAGGTACGCGGCGGGGGCATCGGCTCGCTGAAGAACGACGGCAGCACCATTTCGGTCGTCACGGGCGACGTGCTGTTCGACATCTCCTACGTGGACGGTGACATTCAGTATGTCGATTCGGCCAGCTTGCTGCTGAGCTCGGTCCTGTTCACCAATGCCGGGATCGGTGTGATCCGGTCAGCGGACATCTTGGGCGGGTTCTTCCGCGCCAACACCGACGAAACCGGCAACGACGGCATCATCGATCTGATCGACACGAGCGGGGACTACGGCTCGCTGATCGCCGGCGGCACCCCGATCGTGACCGGAGCCGGCGGCAACGTCCGGTACATGCGCGTCGGCGGCACGTTCTGGCAGGACCCGCAGTTCCTTGTCGGCGACTACACGCCGGTCGAACTCGACCCCGGCCAGCAGTTCGTGCACGTCGACGACGGCGGCGGCGAGACCATCATCAACCCCCAAACCATTGAGAACCCGGACTTCGACCCCACCCAACCGGTCGATCCGATCTTCAATCCCCAGTTCCTCCACGGCTCGCTGACCGTCAGCCAGTACAACATCCGCGGCAGCGGCGGCAGCGTCCTCGTCGACGTCAGCACCGACCAGTTCGGCATCAACTTCACCGCGAAGGACAACAGCCCGGCCGGCCACGCCGTCCAGGTCAGCCGCATCACCCTCAACGGCTCCGGCCACGCGGTGGTGACCGATCCGGAGACCGGCGCGCTCTCGCTCGACGACGATCCCGACATCGTCGGCGTCAACGTCACCATCGGCGGCGACCTGCCCGTGGAAGTGCTGGACATCGTGGGCACGCAGGTCGACACGATCCGCAATCACACGCTGGGTGAGATCGTCAGCATGGACGTGACCAGCGTCGGTGAGATCTACACCAAGGGTCGGCTCGGCGTGCCCGACAGCCACATCGGCGCCCTGGTGAACCCGGTCACCGTCATCCGCGACGTCTACCCGTTCAGCCTGCAATCGACGGGCATCCAGGTCAGCGGCGACGTGGTGGAGATCGTCTCGCAGCGCGGGCTGGGTAACCTGATCATCGGCGGCGCCGTCGGCCGCATCGCCGCCAACAGCAACGGGATCAGCGACACCGATGAGATCGAAGGCGTGCTGGCGCCGATCTACGTCGCCGGGGACCTGCGGCACATCAACGTCGGCGAAGGCGTCGCGCCCTCCGGCAGCGGCCTGCCTTCTCGCGCCGGCATCTACGCCGAGGGCCGCATCTTCAGCGTCATCAACCAGAGCGGCGGCGATATCTACGGCGACGTCGTTGCCATCAACGGCGTCGAGTCGCTCATCCTGACGAACGGTTCGCTGATCAACACGCAGGTCGCCAACTTCGTCGACCTCGAAATGGCGTCGGCCTTGGCGCTGAGCACCGCCCTCTTCGACATCGACGGGATCGTCGAGATCGAGACGATCGTCCTCAACGGTCGCGGCGGCATCATCGGCTCGCATGTCCTCGGCGGCGAGATCGGCAATGTCACCGTCAACGGCGGCTTCGGCATCTTCAACTCGAGTTTCGAGAACGTGGCGGGCACGCCGCTTGCCCTGGGCAACGTCACGGCGGACGGGTACGGCGTGCTGGGCAGCTCCTTTGAGACCAACAGCTCGATGGGCGACCTGACCGCGACCGGTAGCGGCGACGTGCTGCCCACTACCAACTTCGCCGAGTCCGTGCGATTCTGGGAGCTGGGCCTCGACTATGACCCGGTGTACAACGAACGGCTGACGAGCCTGACCGACTTCACGCGCGCCTTCGCGGATAGCGCGGAGTTCATGGACGTCGCCGGCCAGATCAACAGCGTCGTGGCCAACGGCGTGGTCAATCTCGGCGACGTCTCGGCGCACCGCATCGACTTCACCGAGCTGAGCTTCGGCAACAAGATCTCCAGCATCGTGACCGGCGATACCGATGACCCGATCTTCCCGTTCACGATCAATGACCTGGTCGTCACGACCGGTGCCCTGCAACGGTTCCGTCCCGGTGACCACGTCAACGCCTTGGACATGACCATCGCCGGCGAGATCCGGAGCATCCGGATCGTTGGCGACCTGCTGGGCGGGTCGATGATTCGGGCCGTCGGCCCCAACGGCAACATCGGCCGCGTCCGGATCGAGGGCGACCTCGTCGGCAGCCTCTTCGCCGACGGGTTCATCAACCGCGTCGATATCGACGGCGACATGTTCGGCGATATCACCGTGGAAGGCAACGGCGTCGACAATGCCCGGGCGCTCGACCGGCTTCGCGTCGACGGCGCGTACAACGGGTCGCTCAACGTGCTCAACGGCGACGTCGGTCGGATCGACGTGGCCAACACATTCGGCGACGAGATGTTGAGCGGCGACGAGCTGTTCATCGCCGGCAACCTGGGCCAGCTTCGTGTCGGCGACCGCAACAACGCCGACACGCGTTTCCTCGCCGCGGACGTCACCGTGCTCGGCGACCTCGACCGCCTCGACATCGTGGGTCAGATCGGTGCGCCGGGCGACACCGACGGCTCGATCTTCGTCGGCGGCGACCTCAGGATGCTCAACGTCCAGGCCCACGACAACAACGTGGGCGCCTCGCTGATCAACGGTGACATCACCGTCGGCGGCGAACTGCACCGCGCCGACGTCCGCGACGGCGATCTCGGCAGCCCCCTGCAAGCCGATCGGGGCTCGGCCACCGACGGGGCGCCGCTGAACGTCGGCGGCCTGACGGTGACCGTCACCGGCCCCGGCACCGTGACCGTGTTCGACGACAACCTCGCCGACGGCCTGGTCGACGCGGTCGTGCTGAGCGGCACCACGTCGGCGACCGTCGTCGACATCGTCGGCGGCGGGGCGTTCGACATCTTGCGGCTGCTCACCCGCGAAGGCTCCGATGTCGACGCGGTCAACTTCGACGGTCAGGTCTTCGGCGACGGGTTTGCCATCACCGCCAGCAACGAGATCGGCCGCTTCGACGTGAACAACGGCGACATCGAGCAGGACTTCACCATCGAGTCGCTGTTCAACGGCATCAAGGAAGTCGAGGTCCGCAACGGTTCGCTGCTCGGCACGGTCAAGGCCGAGAACGGCGAGATCGATCGGATCGACGTGATCCGCGGCTCGGACCTCGGGCCGGTGGCCAACATCATCGCGGCCAGCGCCAACCGCATCCGCTTCGACGGCACGATCTTCAGCGGTGCGACGATCAACATCGCCGGCGCGACCGACACCCTGGAGGTCGGCGAATCGATCGAGAACACCGCAGCGCTCAGCTTCGGGTCGCTTGAGCGGCTGGACGTGACGCAGGACATGGGGGCGCTGCTCGAACTGGGCTTCAACATCCGCGGCACCCGGATCGACATCGGCGGTAACTGGACCGTTGCGGTCGGCACCAGCATCGACACCGTGGCGAAGGTTGAGGTCGGCGGCGACCTGCTGAGCGGCGGCGCGGGCGCGTCACTGCACTTCGGGCGGTTGCTCGACGAGCTGACCGTGGCCGGGCAGGCAACGGTGGACATCATCGCCGACGCCGCCGTCAACAAGATCGACTTGGGCAGCCTGACCAACGCCGTCGTGGCCATCGCGCAATACGTCGATGACTTTGCCGTGACCAACGCGATCCAGAACGCCCTGATCCAGGTGGGCATCAGCGCCGGCGACGACGGGGTGTTTGCCTCGGCGGCCGGCGAGGAAGACGCCAACGAGACTTCCCGCATCGCTGACGTCGACGACTTCAGCGCCGGGTCGATGACCTCTTCGATCCTGGCGGTCGGCGGCACGATCTACGACTTCGTCAGCGGGACGATGACCGACAGTTCGGCCTCGTCGGGCCTGGTGCTCGGCAGCCACGCGATCCGGGCGGTGATCGACGACGCGATGCCGCTCAACGACGCCGTCGAGCAGAACGCCGCCCGCAGCGGCACCGACCGCACGCTCTATCACGGCCACATCGAGGACGCGCGCGTCGCGGGCCTGGGCCTGGTCGGCAGCGGGCCCGGCCTGGGCAGCTACCTCACCGCGGGCGTGGACGCCGGCGCGGCCGGCGACTTCAGCACGCCCAGCGTGTTGACCAGCATGACCGGCGGCACCAGCCGCTTCGGGCGGATCGACGCCATCAACGGCGCCAACTCCCGGATCGTCAGCGATGCGCCGATCGGCAACAACAACATCACGCCCGGGGGCGGCACGGTCGACACCGCCGTCACCTACACCATCGATAACCTGACCGTGGACCAGGGCAACGCCCTGGAAGGCCTCGCGGGCACCGCGACCGACGGCACGCCGTTCATCGCCGGCGGGCTTACCATCACTGTCCGGGGCAATGGTCAGGTGGACGTCCGAGACGACAACCTCGGCGACGGCGTCATCGACGCGCTGGTGCTCACCGGCACCGATGACAACACCCGGATCGAGATCGTCGGCGGCGGCGGGTTCGACATCGCTCGGCTGCTCACCGCCGACGACGCCACCGCCCGCGAGATCGTCTTCGACGGCGACTTCGTCGGCGACATGACCGACGCGGTCGACATCTGGATTGACGGCCCGATGCGAACGCTCCAGTTCGACCAGCTCGGCGGGGCCGTGCAGGGCCAGATCGGCGGCGACGTCGATAACCTCGACATCGGCGACCAGGGCGCCGGCCGTCTCCGCATCGGCGGAGAGGTCCGCAAGCTCGACATCGCCATGGGCACCGGCACGCCGCTGCAGACGCTGCTCGGCACCTATGCCGGTTCGATCTTCAACACGATGAGCTACGACGCCCTGAATAACCTCTGGGCGCATGTGGGCGGCGGCGAGCTCAATCGCGTTGACCCGACGCTCGACGGGCCGGCGGGCGTCCTCGAAGTCGTCAACCTGCTCGATGCCTACACGGGCAACGCACCGGAACTGCTCGGCATGGACTTCCTCGGCGCCACGCTGTACGGCGTGGCGCGACTCTACGATCCGCAGCCCACGCAGGACCTGGGCTCGATCAACCCGGGTGGGGGCGCGGTGGACCTGCGCGGTTTGGCCATCGACAACGCCGGCGATGTCTTCGCCGTCGACACCATCGGCGGCGTCGACCAGCTCGTGAGCATCGATGCGACGACCGGCGAGCGGACGATCATCGGCCAGCTCCGCAACCCGATCGGCAACAGCAACTTCGCGCAGGACATCCTGGCCATGGCGGTCGACAACAACGATCGCCTGATCGCCCTCGTGCTCGACCGAGACGGCGAGGGCGCGTTGGATGGTGACGAGGGCCCGGCGGCTCAGAACGAGGTCGCCCTCGTCGAGATCGACAAGACCGCCGTCGCCGGCTTCGTCCAGGTCCACCAGATCGGCAACGCCGGCGCTAAGGGCGTGTTGCTCGACGACGGCGGGACGATTCAGGACGGGTTCACCGGCCTGACCGTGGACCCGGCCACGGGCACCATCTACGCCGTCCGCGACGCGGCGGGGACCGACGTGCTGGTCACGATCGACCCGGCCACGGGCGTCGTGACGACCATCGGCAACATGGAAGAAGGCGGCGTCGGCACCGTGACCGAGGGGATCGGCTTCGATGCCGACGGCAACCTCCTCGCGTTCGACACCAGCGGGCCGGCCGGACGGCTGATCTACCTCGCACCGGCCGACCTGGGCAGCCCGGATCAGTTCGCGGAGCTGACGGTCGGCAACACCCCGCTCGACGCGAACGTCGACGTGTTCGCCGTCGGCCGCACGGGCGCGAACTTCCGCACATACGCATACGATTCCGACACGGCCGAAGGCACGTTCTTCGTCAACGGGGTCGACCCCGACGACCCGCAGGGTCGCGTGAGCGTGCTGGGCACGATCGATCTGGTCGGTAACGCGTTCCAGCGGCTGGGGACGGTGAGCGACGCCTCCGGCGCGCCGGCACTGATCCCGCAGGACCAGGCGAGCATGCCGCTCGCCGCCGACGCGGTCAATGGCGACATCCTCATCGTCGCACCCGCGACCGACGGCGGGCATGAGTTGATCAACTACGACGTGGCGACCGCCGTGTTCACCGTCACCGGGCCCACGGTCGATTCGCTCGGCCGGGACGTCAACGTCTCCGCGATGGACTTCGACGCGGTCACCGGTGAGTTGATCGGGCTCGAACTGGCCAACCAGCGGTTCGTCACCATCAATACCACCACCGCCCTCACCGCGGTGCGCAGCGAAAACGGCGTGGTGTCCAACGGTCTGACCGACCTGACTTACGACCCCGGCGCCGCCGCGTTCTTCAGCTACCAGGACGGCACGGTCGATCAGTTCGTGCAGTTCAAGGGCACGACCGCCGACGACGCGGGCGGGCTGTTCATCACCAGCGTCGACAGGCTGTGGATCGGCACGCCGTACAACGGCCGCATCGTCACCAGCGGCAACACCTTCCGCCAGGTCACCCTCGAGGGTGACTTCAACGGCACCCTGGTGACCGCCGGCGACGCCAACCGGATCACCCAGCGGAACGGGGACTTCGGCGGCGTGATCGAGGCGCGGGGCGGCATCCGCAGCGCCCGGTTGTCCGGCAACGTCACCGATGACGCCCGACTCGCCAGCAGCAGCGATATCGACGCGCTCGTCGTGGACGGCGACTTCGGCGGCACCATGACGTCGATGGTCGCCGACCGGATCCGTCTTCGTGGCGACGTGCTGGACACCGCCTCGTTCATCGTCACCAAGCAAGTCGGACGACTGAACATGGACGGCATGTTCATCGGCGACGCCTCCTTCGGCAGCGTCGACAACAGGCTCCAGATCGACGGCCTGATCGCTGACGGGGCGACCATCGTGGTCGACAATAACACCAACCAGCTTCGGTTCAGGGGCGGCACGCACGCCAACACCAACCTCCGCTTCGAGGGTCACGTCAACCGACTCGACGTCGATGCGATGCACGAAGGCAGCATCGTCGTGCACCTCGACCTGGACCGGGCACGGTTCGAGATGGTCAATGACGCGTCCCTCTACGTCGGGGGCGACGGCGGCCGGCTCGATGTCCGGGACGGGGCGACCGACAGCCTGTTCTCGTACGGCGTCATGCTCGGCGCCGACGGCCTGTACAACACGGCCGATGACATGATCGCCGGCGGCTACCTGCAACGTGGGCGTTTCAGCGATCACTTCACCGACAGCATGGTGGCGGTCGGCGTGCTGCCGGCGGGCTCGGCAGGCGCCGGGGTCCCCGCCGACCACCGGGCGATGATTCGAGACGCGGGCACCGCCGGGACCCTGGTGGCCAACGCCGCCGAAGCCGGCAGCCTCGCCCGCAGCATGATCGGGCGTCTCGACTTCGACCTGGTCGTGCACACCAACAGCGCCGACGAGACGACCCAGCCCATCGTCGTCACCGCCAACGGGATCGAGCGGCTGCGCGTCCGCAGCGGCGAGCAGTTCCTGAACGTTCAGGATCAATCCGACCCGCATGGCGCGCCGACCGTGGTCAACGTCAGCCAGCCGAATGCTGACCAGGTCCGCATCATCTTCTCCGAGCCGATCAACACCGACTCGCTCCGCCTGTCCGAGACCCTCGGCGACGACGGCACGGTCATCGTCACGCAGAACGGCGCGATCGTCAGCGGCCTGACCCTCACCTACGGCGAGCAGACGACCAGCACCGGTGCGGTCCAGGGCGTGCTGACGATCACGAGCGATCACGACTTCGATCCGGACTTCGACGTCAACATCGTGCTCGTCGGCGACCCGGATCACGCGGGCGGCCCGATCATGGATCGCTCGGGTGATCGGACCTCGCTCCGCGAGGTCAACGACCCCAGTGGCACGTACCTTGACGGCGACGGCAACGGCGTCGAAGGCGGCAACTTCAACGTGATTCTCAGCGCCGCTGACGTGGCCGACGCGTTCGACGCCGGCCCGCCTGACGTGAACGTCAATGTCGGCTCGTCCATGACGGTCGGCGGCAGCTTCCACGACGCGAACGACGTCGACGTGTTGAGCTTCGACGCCAACGCCAACGAGTATTTCGCCGTGGACTACACCGGCGACTCGGATGCCCTGCTCGGCGTGTTCTACCGGGACGACCAGGGCACCGGCGGCGACGGCACCGACGATACCTTCGAGCTGCTGGCGCGGTGGGAGAACTCGGCCGGCTTCCAGGCCGACCCGGACCTGTTCATGGCCTTCGAACTGCCGGTCACCACCGAGTACTACGTGGTGGTTGCCCCCGACCCCTTCGGCGACTTCACCGTGGACGACAGCTACACGCTGCAGTTCACGCTGTCGGCGACGGACACGGCGCTGGCGACCGCGGTGGGCGGCGTGCTCAACGCCGACAGCCAGATCAACCGCGGCGGCGGCAACGTCCAGGCCATCGCCTACGTCTCCAACGCCAAGCGGACCAGCAAGCAGTTGGTCTACCTCGACTTCGACGGCGGCCTGTCCACCGGGACCGACGAGGGCTTCGTCGACGTCGCGGCGTTCGACGCCGCGGTGCTCGACAGCGCGTTGGCCGGTGAAACCGATCGCCTGCTCAACGGCGGCTCGGGCGTCACGGGCATCCTCGACAACATCCTGTCCATCATGGACGTGGGCTCGTACCTGCCCGATCTCCCGGGCGTGGGCGGGCTGACCGTTGATCTGCTGGACTTCGACGCCGGCGGCCTGGCCACCTTCAACGCCGCGGCGACGGGCGTGTACTTCACGACCGATGATCCGGCGCTGTCCGGCCTCAACCCCGACGAAGACTTCACGACGATCTTCATCGGCGAGACCAACGCCTTTGCCCCGGGCCTGCTCGGCCTGGCCGGCAGCATCGACGTTGCCGGGCTGGACTTCGCCGACGAAGCCATTGTCTTCACCGAGAACTTCGAAGGCAGCTCCACCGCGCCGGACGTCACCGACAGGCTCAACGAGTACAGCCGATACCTCGGTAACGTGATCGTCCACGAGTTGCTGCACACCATGGGCCTCAATCACCAGCCCACGAACTTCCTCGACTACGAACTCGTGCAGGACGATCCCGACAACGACGGCGTCGTCGACGTGGGCGAGACCAACGAGGGCGAGTTCGGCATCATGGCCTACGCCCCCGCGGACATTCAGCTCTCGCAACTGGGACAACTCGGCACCGCGCCGCTTACGAACGTTGAGTTCCCGATCGGCGACATCGACACGGCCACCATGATCGTTTGGTGGTTCGCCTGATCCGCTGCCGGCGTGGCACGGGTCGATAGACAGCTCCCCACAGCTCCCGCCGCGGCGGGAGCTGTTTCTCTATGGCGCGACATCGACCACGCTGCGCGTGCGACGCCGTAGCCAGCCGGACAAGGCTGTGCTAACCTGCCCTCTTGTCCAGCGGTCGGACGCCATTACCACGCCGATGAATGATGGACACCGTGATGAGCAAGATCATTATTCTATTGCCGGCCTACAACGAAGAGCACGCCTTGGACACGCTGCTGTCCAAGATCTCGGACCACATGGACTCGCACGGTCGGGCCTACCACGTCGTCGTGTGCAACGACGGCAGCCGCGACCGCACCCGCGAGATCCTCGACCGCTGGGCATCGTCGCCGACCGTCGATGCGATCCATCACCGGATCAACCGCGGGCTGGGCGAGACGGCCCGTGACCTGTTCGAGCACGCGGCCGAGATCGCGGGCGACGACGACGTCATCGTCCGCATGGACTGTGACGACACCCATGGCCCGGAGTTCATCATCGCCCTCGCGGACAAGGTCGACGACCACCACGACGTGGTGATCGCCTCCCGCTTCGAGCCGGGCGGCGGCCAGGAAGGCGTCACGCCCTATCGCGCCTTCATCAGCCGTTCGGCCAACCTCTTCATGAAGGTGTTCTTCCCCATCAAGGGGCTGAAAGAATACAGCTGCGGGTTCCGCGCGTATCGCGCGGCGACGATCAAGCGCGCCATCGCGACCTACGGCAACAACTTCATCCAGCTCAAGGGGCTGGGCTTCACCTGCACGCTCGAGAAGCTGGTCAAGCTGAAGCTGCTGGGCGCCCGGTTCGGCGAGGTGCCCTTCGTGCTGCGGTACGACCGTAAGATCGGCCCGAGCAAGATGGTCAGCTCGATCACGACGTTCGGGTACTTCGCGATGACGGTCATGTACTGGTGGCCGTGGGGGGGGTGGCGGTTGCAGTATCGCCGGCTGCGCGAGGAAGGCGACCGGGCGTGACCCCGCGGACGATCGACGAGGTCCGTCGCTTCTGGGAGACCAGCCCATTATGGTCCGGCGAGTCCAGGCACGCGCCCGGCACCGCCGAGTTCTTCCAAGAACACGAGCGGGTCATGATCAACGATTGCTTCGCCGGCCGGCTGGACGAGCGGGTCTTCCCCACGCTGGCGGCCGGGGCGCGGGTGCTCGACGTGGGGTGTGGACCGGGGTTCTGGCTTGTGCAGTGGGCGCGGCGCGGCCGCTACCGCCTGCACGGCGTGGACCTGACCCGTCGTGCCCTGGACTACGCCCGCGAGCGGTGTCGCCTGGGCGAGGTCGACGCCGCCGTCAGCCAGCAGAACGCCGAGCGGCTCGCCTTCGCCGATGCCTCGATCGACCACGTCAACTGCCAGGGCGTGATCCACCACACCCCGAATACCGAGCGATGCGTCGCGGAGATCGCCCGCGTGCTCAAGCGGGGCGGCACGGCATCGATCAGCGTCTACTACCGCAATGCGCTGCTGCGGAGCTGGCCGGTGCTGAGGTGGCCGGCGCGGCTGCTCGCCGCAGCCGGGGCGGGCCTGCGCGGCCGCGGCCGCGAGGGCATCTTGCGGCTTGACAGCGCCGACGAGATCGTGCGCTGCTACGACGGCGCGGACAACCCGATCGGCCGCGCCTACTCGCGGGGGCAGTTCGCCGACATGCTCGGCCGCCACCTCCGCGTGGAGGAGCTGTTCGTGCATTTCTTCCCGGCCCGCGCGATGCCCGTGCCGTTGCCCCGCCCGGTGCATCGCCTGCTCGATCGGTGGTTGGGGTTCATGCTCTTCGCGACTGTCAGAAAGGGCTAGACATGTGCGGCATCTGCGGGATCTTCGGCGAGCCGATCGACGGCGACGCCCAAGAACAGCGTCGGCGGATCGTCACCGCCATGACGGCGCGGCTCGCCCACCGCGGGCCCGACGGCGAGGGCCTCGCCAGCGGACCGACGTTCGCCCTCGGCCACCGGCGGCTGGCCATCATCGACCCCGAGCACGGCCAGCAGCCGCTCGCCTCGCCCGACAACCGCGCGGTCCTCACCTACAACGGCGAGGTCTACAACTACGTCGAGCTCCGCCAGGAGCTGACGCGGCAGGGCGTGGGCTTCCAGACGTTCTGCGATACGGAGGTGCTGCTCGCCATCCTGATGCGACAGGGCATCGATGCGCTGACGCGGCTCAACGGCATGTTCGCGTTCGCGCTCGTCGAGCGGGAGACCGGCCAGTGGCTGATCGCGCGCGACCCGTTCGGCGTCAAGCCGCTCCACTACGCGCAGGTCAACGGTCAACTCGTCTTCGCATCGGAGATCAAGGGCCTGCTCGAGCACCCGTCGATCCGCGCGCGCGTCGACGAACACGCCCTCGAACAGTACATCACCTTTCAGTTCTGCCTGGGCGGCCGCACGCTCTTTGATGGCATCCACACGCTGGAAGCGGGCTGCTGCATGACCGGTCGGCACGGCCAGATCGACCGCATCCATCGCTACTGGGACACCAACTACGAGATCGACGAATACCACACCGCCGAGTACTTCGTCGATCGGCTGCTGATGCTCCTGGAGGACAGCGTTCGGCTGCAGGTCCGCAGCGACGTGCCGCTGGGGGCACACCTGTCGGGCGGCATCGATTCGTCGACGATCGCCTCGCTCGCCGCGGACTGCATGGGCCCGAGCATGAAGCTGTTTCACGGGCGTTTTGGCGAGGGCCCGCAGTACGACGAGTCGGCCTATGCCGAGCGCGTCGCCGCATCGCTCGGCGGCAAGCTCGAGCTGATCGAGCCCAGCGCGCACGAGTTCGTCGAAGA
The DNA here is from genome assembly GCA_964458935.1 of uncultured Planctomycetaceae bacterium. Lineage (GTDB taxonomy): Bacteria > Planctomycetota > Phycisphaerae > Phycisphaerales > Zrk34 > CAYWKS01. The sequence goes on along the minus strand of CAYWKS010000007.1, from coordinate 91,244 downwards.
CCTGCCGCGGCTGATCGACGCGCTGGACGAGCCGATGGCCGGCCCAGGCCTGTTCCCCCAGTTCCGCGTCAGCCGGCTCGCCGCGGACCACGTGAAGGTCGTGCTCGGCGGCCAGGGGGGCGACGAGATCTTCTGCGGCTATGCGCGGTACCTGGTCGGCTACCTCGAACAGGCGATCAAGGGCGCAGTCTTCCAGACCCAGGAGGAAGGACGGCACATCGTTTCGCTGGAGTCGATCATCCCCAACCTGCCGCTGCTGCGGGAGTATCGGCCGCTGATGCAGCACTTCTGGCAGGCGGGCCTGTTTGAACCGATGGACGCGCGGTACTTCCGGCTGATCGACCGCAGCCCCGTGGCCGAGCGGATCCTCTCGCCGGACGTGCGTGCGCGGTTCGACCGGGGTCGCGTCTTCGAGGCCTTCTCGCGGATCTTCAATCACGCGGACACGCATTCCTACGTCAACAAAATGACGCACTTTGATCTGAAGACGCTGCTGCCGGCGCTGCTGCACATCGAGGATCGCGTGAGCATGGCGGTGAGCCTGGAGTCGCGGGTGCCGATGCTCGACACCCGGATCGTGGACCTGGTGACCGCGATGCCGCCGGCCATCAAGTTCGAGGGCGGTCGGACCAAGCACGTGCTCAAGCAGGCGGTGCGGAGCATCATCCCCGCGGAGGTGCGGCAGCGGCGTGACAAGATGGGCTTCCCCGTGCCGCTGCGCGAGTGGATGAGCGGCGGACCGGTCCGCGACTTCGTCTGCGACACGCTGAACAGCCGCGCCTGTCGTGAGCGCGGGCTCTTCGACACCGCGTCGGTGGATGCGCTGCTCGACGTCGAGGCGGCTTTCGGGCGACAGCTCTGGGGGGCGTTGTGCCTGGAGCTGTGGCATCAACGCTTCATCGACGGTCAGGGGAGTTCGGCGGCGTGAGCCTGACCCGACGAGACTGGGTTGTGCAGCAACTCAGCCGGTACTGGCCCGCGGGCTCAGGCCCGGTGTCCCGGCTTGCCATGCCCGAAGCCGAATGCACGCCCCCGCCCCGTCACCCGCCCCGCATCCGTGACATCGCCCTGCCCGCGTGGGCGGCCCACGCCGGCGTCAACGGCGTCCTCTGCGTGCCCGACGAGGCCGTCACCCAAGGCGGCGGCGAGCCCTGGCAACGCGTCGACTGGCTCCACGCGATCGACTGGTATGTGCATGGCTTCGCCGAGGCGGCCCGCGAACACGCCCGGGGCCCCGTCCACTCCTATGCCATTCGGCTGCGCGGCTGGGACGAGCGGCTGTGGCAGCGGGCCTGGGTCAACCGGATCGCCCTGTTCCTGCGCGCCTGGGCGGCACATGCGCACGGCGTATCCGAGCTGCAACTGCTGGGCCCCCCGCCGCGGGCTCGCATCGCCCTGACCCACGACGTGGACGCGATCGCCAAGACCGCGGCTATCTCCATCAAGCGGGCGGCGTTCGATGCGTTCAAGATGCTCCGATCCGCGGCGCGACTGCAGTGCGGCGAGGCATGGCGAAGCCTCGTGCACGCGCCAGCCGAGTTGGTCGCCCGACGCGAATACTGGTGTTTCGAACGGATCATGGCGATCGAGGCGGAGCACGGTGCGACCAGCACCTTCAACTTCCACCCCCGGCCGTCGCGGGGCGTCCGCGGCTGGTTGATGGACCCGTCGTATGACACGCGCTCGCCTCGATTCACGGCGCTGTTCGAGCGGCTTCGCGAAGGCGGCTGGCGAATCGGGCTGCACCCCTCGTTCGACGCGTGGGACGATGCCGACGAGCTGGCCCGCCAGCGGCGTCAACTCACCGAGGCCGGGGGCGGGGAAGTGCACAGCATGCGGCAGCACTGGCTGCGCTTTGCATGGGATCGATCCTGGCCGGCGCAGGCGCGGGCCGGCCTGACGTTGGACACCACGCTGGGTTTCAACGACCGACCGGGCTTTCGCAACGGCGCCGCGGTGGCTTTTGCGCCGTGGCTGGCGGGCGCGGCCCAGCCGCTGGGCATGCGCGTGCTGCCGCTGGTCATCATGGACTCGCATTTCTACGACTACGCGTCGATGTCGCCGGACCAGCGCCCCGCCGCGATGCAACACTGGATTGACGAACTGGTCGCGGTCGGCGGCGAGGCGTCGGTCGTGTGGCACCAGCGGGTGTTCAGCGATGCGTACGCCTGGGCCGAGGGGTATCGCCAATTGCTGGGCATGCTCGCGCATGCGTCGATTGACATGGCCCCGGCCGAAGTGATCGGGCACGCCCCGTGACAAGCTTGGCGTGGGCGTGCGCTTGGTGATAGACTTGCGGCATGCCAGGCTCCGAGGTCTATCTGCGGGAAGTGACCGCAGCACTGCCCCGCTTGCTTGCCAGCTTCGACCGCGACCCAACCAGCCCCACCCGCGGGTGCGGCGACCGGTTCTTCTGGGCGTGGAAGCTCATCGATTTTCCCAATGCGACCTTCCAGGGCGCGGCGAACGGCCTGGCGCGTCTGGTGACGCACCGCCTGTTGCCCGAGTGGATGGCGGACGACGGCGTGCTCCACCGCATCGGCGCGATCTTCGACGCCACCGGGCGCATGACCCGACGCAACGGCAGCCTCGAAGAAGCCTTCCCCCACGAGTCGTCGTTCTGCGTCACGTCGCTGGTGGCTTACGACTTGCTCACGGCGGTGCGACTGCTCGCCGACCGGCAGGACGCGGCGACGCGCGACGCGCGACTTGCGATCATCGAGCCGCTCGTAAGGTTCGTGCGCCGGTCGGATGAAACGCACGGCGTGATCGGCAACCACCTCGCCACGGCGGCGGCGGCGCTGTTCCTGTGGGCCGACCTCACCGGTGAATCAGACGCGGCGGGCGGGCGCCTGCTCGATCGACTACTCGCCATGCGCAACCGCGAGGGCTGGTTCAGCGAGTACGGCGGTGCCGACCCCGGCTACCAGTCGCTGGGACTGTACTACCTGGCGGACTTGCACGGGCGTCGGCCGGAGTTGAAGCTGGGCGAACCGCTCGCGGACGCGGTCCGATTTGTCTGGCATTTCGCGCATCCCGACGGGTCGTACGGCGGGGTGTACGCCAGCCGGAACACGCGATTCTGTGTGCCTGCGGGGTTCGAGGCGCTCGCCGGTGAAAGTGACGAAGCGGCGGCGATGGCGGCGTTCACCCGCCGGTCGATCGCCTCCCGCCGCACGGTCACGCTCGCGTCGATGGACCCGCCGAACCTGGTGCCGATGTTCAACGCCTACTGCTGGGCGGCGGCGCTCGCCGCGTCATCGGACCAGGGCGCGTCGCCACCACCGCCGTTGCCTGCGGAGCGAGGGCGGACGGATCGCGTGACCTTCCCCGAGGCGGGGCTGCTGATCGATCGCGGCCCCAGGCACAGCACGATCGTGGCGCTCCGCAAGGGCGGGGCGTGCTACCACTTCGTCGATGGCCGGGCCGCGCGCCGCGACGGTGGTTTCGCCGCGGTCGACCCCAAGGGTCGATGGTATTCCACGCAGAACGCGCAGCCGATCGACCCGCCGCAGATCACCGACCAGGCCGTTCGGATCGACTCGCCGCTGGTCGCGATGCGGCGTGCCCTGCCGACGCCGGGTCGCTTCATCGTGCTGCGGGTCTTGTGCGTCACCGCGATGCGGATCGGGTTCGTTCGCGACCGAATCAAGCGGGCGCTGGTCGGCCTGTTGATCACGGGCGGCCGCGGGGGCTCGGCCTACAATTCCCGCGTGATCCGTTTGGGCGCCGACCTGACGATCACGGACGAGTTGCACGATCCGTCCGGCCGGCTTCAGCCCGTCGAACTCGCCGAACCGTTCAGCGCGATCCACATGGCCTCGGCCGGCTACTGGCAGAGAAGCGACGATGATCCCGAGGCTTAGGCCCTGCATCGGTTGGCCGGAGATCCGCGCGGCGTGCGCGCCCGGCTCGGGCGACGACGTCCCGCGGTTCGAACGGGCCTTTGCCGAGCTGATGGGCCAGCGGCACGCGGTCGCGTTCCCGTACGGCCGCACCGCCCTCGTCGCGCTGCTGCACGCGATGGGCATCCGCGGCAAGCAGGTCATCTGCCCGGCGTACACCTGCGTGGTCGTGCCGCACGCCATCGTCACCAGCGGCAACGAGCCGGTCTTCGTCGACAGTCGTGACTCCGACTTCAACATGGACCTCGACCGCACCGCCCAGGCCATAACCCCGGACACCGCGGCGATCGTCGCGACCTCGATCTTCGGGTACCCGGTCGACCTGGACCGGCTGCAGCAAGTCCGGCAGCGCCACGCGCACGTCCGCATCATCCAGGATTGCGCGCACAGCTTCGCGGCCGCGTGGAACGGCCGACCCGTCCAGCAGGCCGGCGACGCCGCGATGTTCGGCCTGAACATCAGCAAGGTCATCACGTCGATCTTCGGCGGGATGATCACCACCGACGACGCCGTCCTGGCCGACCGCCTCGCTGATCAGCGTGAGCGGCTGGTGCGTCGGCGGCGCGGCAAGGAATGGGCGCGGCGGGCTTACCTCGTGGCCTCGGCCCTCTCGCTCGCCCCGCCGATCTACCGCGCCGTGCACCGGCTCGAGCGGATCGGCGCGCTCGATCGCTTCGTCAAGTACTACGACGACGACCAGATCGACATGCCCGCCGACTGGCAGAAGGCCCTGACCCGTGCCGAAGCACGGGTCGGGCGGGTCCAGGTCCGCCGGTACCACGACATCGTCGCCGCCCGCCGGGACAACGCGCTGGCTTACGATCGCGCCCTGCGCGACCACCCGACGCTTCGTCTCCCCCCGATCGTTGATGGCGCGACGTATTCGCATTACACCGTCCGCACCCCGCACCGCGAGCGATACATCGAGCACGCCGCCCGCCGGGGCATCCAGCTCGGCCGCATTATCGAATACTGCGTGCCCGACATGCCGGCGTACCGAGATCGGCCGGGCAGCCGCGGCGATTTCCCCGTCGCGCGGGCCATGGCACGCGAAGCGCTCAACCTGCCAGTCTGGAGGGGCTGCGACGTCGAAGCGGTGATCCGCTGCGTGGGCTCAATCGCCTAGTGACCGGCCATCCATGTACCACGGCGCACGGGTCCCGCGTTCGCTTGCCCCCGGTACGCGGCTGTCATTAGGATGATCCGCCATGGACATCCGATCGATCTTGCGATCGCCCGACGACGGGACGCCCTTGGATGCGTCGCTGCGATCCGAAGGCGGGCGTCAGTATCGCCAGACCGACGAAGGCATCTACATCCTCGATTCACAGCGACCGGTCCCGGCCGACAAGGTGTACCACTGTCGGCAGTTCCGTGACTGGGACGCGCTGGTCGAGAAGCGGATGCGCTACTACACGGAGTCGGCGACGATCGCTGGCCGGCTGGCCCAGTTCAGCTACCGGGACATCGGCCGGTTTCAACAGCGTCGACGCGGCACATGGCTGCTCGACATCGGTTGCGGCGACGGCGCACAGATCGCCAGGCTCGGGGATTGCCACGGCTACGTCGGGCTCGATCGCAACATGCATCGGCTGCGCGTCCTGAAGCAGCGCTACCCCGAGGCGGTCGCCATCTACGGTGATGCGGCGCGCCTGCCGATCCAATCGGGAACGATCGACTACGTGTTCTCCTCCAACGCGTTTGAGCACCTGTGGTACCTGAAGGACGCGGTGATGGAGTTGCATCGCGTGACCACGCCGGACAGTGAATTGCAGATCGTCTTTCCCACCGAGGGCGGGTTGTGGAACCTGGGTCGCCGGCTGATTTCGAGGCGGCACTACCGCCGTCAGCATCCGGACATCGATTTCGACCTGATCTCGCACCTCGAGCATTGCAACCAGGCGGGGCAGATCGTGCGCACACTTCAGACGTTCTTTCGCTCGCGGGTGCGGTACCTGCCGATGCGGGTCCCAACGATCTATCTCAACGTGCTGCTGTCGGTGGCGTTGCGGCGTCGCAACGACCTGAGCCTGCACGAGCTCGAGCCGGCGACCGTCGGGGAGAACGGAACCGGGTCATGAGCGGCGAGGGCGAAGCATCGCGTTTGCCCGAATGGCTTGCGCCGCTGTTGGCCGAGCCCGGCGGGGGGCGGCCGCTGACGTTCGACGCGGAATGCGAAGCCTTCGTCCCGCCGGACAAGTCCCGCCGATTCCCGGTCCGCGAGGGCATCGCGTCGTTCGCGGCGGACCACCCCTTTGATAACCACTGGCGGGCGCACCGCGCGGATGTTCTGCCGACGGCCAAGCTCGAGGTCGCGCGGCGGTTCCTCGAGCACCTCCACGCCACGGCCGGCAGCGCCGAGCCCGTCAAGGTCCTGGACGCCGGGTGCGGCGACGGGGTGCACGCCCAGGTGCTCGCTGAAGCCGGACGTCCGACGCGGTATCGCTACGCGGGTGTCGATGTCTCGGCCGACGCGCTGCGCGCCACGTCACGGCGTCTGGCCGTGGACTGGGCGGTGCTGCATGCCGACGTACTCGCGCTGCCCTTCGCCGACAACAGTTTCGACGCGTCGTTCTCGTTCGGGGTGCTGGCGTACACGCCCGATCCGCTGGCCGGGCTGCGCGAGTTGGCCCGTGTGACGCGCCCCGGGGGATTGGTGGGCGTGTGGGTGTATCCGCGGCAGCGTGGTGTGGGCGGGGCGGTCTTTTCCGTGGTCCGCAGCGCCTGCTGCCGTGGCGGTCCCTGGATCACGCGGCGGGTCGCCGATGCGATCGTGCCGGTACTCGGGCTGCTGCCCACGCGTTCGGGCCTGCACCTGGGCAACGCGAGTTGGCGGCAGTGCCGCGAGGTGGTCATGGTCAACATCGCGCCGCAGCAACTGATGTTTCCCACCGAGTCGGTGGTGGAGTCCTGGTTCGCCGCCGCGGGGCTGCGGGTCGTCTCCCGAGAGCCGGACGCGCCGATAACGCTATGGGGCCGGGCATGATCGAAACCATCACGGGCCGACGCGCGCAGGCTCGACGACTGCTCGGGGCGTTGCGGTCGGGCCACCCGGCGGCGCGGCTGGGCATGGCGCTGGCTGCGGCGCGGCCGCTGACGGTGGCGCTGGATCGCCTGCTGCGTGCCCTGCCGGCCCAACCCCCGGAGGTGATGCCACCCTGCGTCATGATCGCCAGCCCCCCGCGTTCGGGCAGCACGGTCGTGTACCAGGCGACGACGCGCGCGCTGCGCTGCGTGTACATCAGCAACCTGCACATGCTCTTGCCGGCGCTGGCGTCGCGGTGGATGCTCCGGCGCGAACGCTTCGCCGCCGTGATGCCGGGGTTCAACAACTACTACGGCCACACCCCCTCGATCTACGACGTGAACGAGGGCAACGCGCTGATGCAGTGGGTGCTGTCGCCCGGGCTCGATGCGGCACAGGTCAGGCGACGCTTCGGGGCGCTGGCGACCTGGGTAGGCGCCGCGTCCGATCGGCCGCTGATCTACAAGAATGTGTGGGCTTACGATCAACTGGCGCGGCTGCGCGACGCGGTTCCCGAGTTGTGGACGGTGCGCCTCCGCCGCGACCCCGAACAGGCGATCCAGTCCGAGCTCAAGGCCCACTACGAGTTGGGCACGTTCAACCCGATCCCCGCGGCGCTCCGCGCCGATCCGCCGGCCGATCCCGTCTCGTTCGCCGTGCGGCAGATGCTCGCCGTGGAGCGGACGATCGATGCCCAACTCGCCCAGGCCGGCGAGTCGCGCGTGGTGCGGTGGAGCTACGAAGCGTTCTGCGCCGAACCCCGCCGCCATGTCCTGGCCCTTGCCGAGTCGCTGGGGATGGACGAACGCGGGCTTCGATTCGATCCGGCTGAGCTGGCGCTGCGCGCGTCGATGGACCAGAAGGTCGACCGCGCGGAGCTGGAGGCGATCCGGGCGATGCTGGCGTCGCGGCCGGAAGGGCCACCATGGCCATGAGCGTGCGTCGGCGGGGACTCGTGTGGGCGCGGCCCACGGGCGCGGCCGTTGTGCTAGGCTAGGCGGCCGACCGATCGAGACGACCAGCAGCGCCCCCGGCGAGGCCCGCCGCTTCGCCGTGCTGCGCCGCACCCTCATCCGTGGAGAGCGACCGAGCATGAAAAGCAAACTGCTCTTCCTGGGTCGCGACATGCTGGTCTACGGCCTGGGCGGAGCGTTCGCCAAGGGCATCGCCTTCTTTCTCCTTCCGGTGTACACGGCGGTCTTCTCGCCCGCCGAGTACGGCGCCCTGGAGATGGTGACCGTCGGGGCGTCGCTGCTCAGCTCGTTCATGGTCATGGGCACCAACGCCGCCCAGTCCTTCTACTTCTTCAAGCAGAAGGAGGACGGGCCCGCGGTTCAGGCGCAGGTGATCACCGCGACCGTGCAGTGGCGACTGGCTTGGGGCAGTGTCTGCGTGGTCGTTGCGACGCTGTTGTCGCCGCTGCTGAATACCTTCCTGTTCGACGGACGGCTGGATCCGAGCGTCTTCGCGATCGCGTTTGCCTCGGCGCTGTTCTCGCAGCTCACCGCTCAGGCCGCGGAGGTGTTCCGCCTCCTGTTCAAGCCGATCAAGTACGTGAGCGTAACGCTGATCCACGCGCTGCTGACCGCGGGCGCGGCGTTGACGCTCATCCTCGTCTTCAAGCAGGGCATCCTGGGCTACTTCCTGGGCAGCCTTCTCGCGGCGGCCTGCACCACGCTGCTGGGCTGGTGGCTGATCCGCGACCAGATGGACTGGTCGGCCTGGCATTGGGGCTGGTGGCCCAAGCTGATCCGTTTCGGCGCGCCGCTCGTGCCGTCGGGCTTCGCCATGTACGTCCTGAACACGTCCGACCGCTGGTTCGTGGCCACCTTCCAGAACGCCGAGGAACTGGGCGTGTACGCGGTCGGGGCGAAATTCGCCATGATGCTGGGACTGGCCGTGCAGACCTTCCGCCTCGCGTGGTGGCCGGTCGGCATGGAGGCGATGCACCAGCCCGACGGCCCGGCGCTGTTCCGCACGATCGCCCGCCTGTACATGGGCGTCGCGGTCGCCGGCGTGGTCCTGCTGACCGCGGTGGCGCCCGGGCTGGTCCGCCTGCTGGCCGCGCCCGAATATGCCCAGGCCTACAGCATCGTCGGCGTGCTCGCGTGGTATCCGGTGTTTTACGGGTTCTACATGATCGTCGTCTCGGGCTTGTGGAAGGCCGAGCGGAACATCTACGTGCCGGTGCTGATGATGGCGGCGGCGGGGCTGAACATCGCGCTCAACTCCTGGTCGGTGCCGCGGTACGGTGGGGTGGGCGCGGCGGCGGCCACGTCGGTCTGCTTCTTCGTCTGGAACGTGCTGGCCCTGGTCGTCAGCGAGCGGCTGTGGCGCGTGCGCTACCCGTACGCGATCCTGCTGGGCCAGGTCACGGTGGGTCTTGTCGCTGGCGCGGCGATTTCGATAATGTATCGCGATGAGGTCAACTACGCCTTCGGATGCGCCGTCGCCGTCCCCGCCGCCGCCCTGCTCGGCTGGTCGGCGGTCTCGGGGTCGCACCGACACCGGCTCTGGCGCAAGCTCGTCGAGCGCAGGCGATGAATAGCCGTGTCCGCGCCAGGCTACAGATCATTCGGCGGGAGCACCCGGTGGGCCTGGCGCTGTTGCCGGTCTATCCGGTGGTGCTGCTGCTGGCCATGCCGGTGCAGTGGGCCCGCACCCTCTGGGCCAGCCGCGTGCTCGCCGACGGGCGATGGAGCCGATACAGCAAGTTCGCCGCGCGGAACGGCATCCACGCGCTGTTCTACGCGTCGATGGCCCTGCAACTGGACCGGTACGGCCGCTCGGGCGTCAGCCCCCACTTCGGGATCGGCGACTATCGCCTCAGCCGCTGGTTTCACCTGTCGCTATTCTCGATCAACGCATTCTGGCGGATGGCGGCGATCCTGACGCCGGTGTGCATGCTCGCCTGGCTGGCGATGCACGCGGTATGGATCGATTCGTTCGGCTGGTGGGTGGCGCTCGTGCTCGCCGTCGCGGGCCTGAGCAGTTCTTTCTACGCGCTGGCGCTGGTCAAGCAGAATTACAACGCCGTGGGCTGGGCGCTGTTCCCCCTTGGCGTGTACGGCTTGTACACCGGGGCGGACTGGCTCAGCGCGATCGGCTGGTTGGGCGTGAGCTTCGGCAGCTTCACGGCGGTCGTCGTCGCCGCGCCCCTGGCGGCGGTGGCGGCGATCGGGCGGGGTGAGCTGTGGCCGATCCTCGCCATCGTGCCCGCCGGCCTCAAATTGTGCACGCACTTCGGGCCGGCGTGGAAGGACGGATCGCTGAGAGAGTCGCTCGGCGTGGTCAGCAAGGGCGTCGGCGCCTCCAGCGCCAACACCCGCTACCGCTACACGCGCCTCCGGTCGCTCAACGTGTACCTGCTGTACAAGCTCGCCCTGCTTGGGCAGTTCATCGCGGTGATGTGGTGGGTCGACGGCCGGTTGGACGGGTTCCTGGTCGCGACCGCGGGGCTGATGCTTTTCAATGGTCGCCTGGTCCGCTTCGCCGACGTGCAGACGATGGACATGCTCGTGTTAACGCTGGCGACCGCCGCGACGATTCAGTCGGGCAACCCGTGGGTGCTCGCGTCGTTCTGGCTGACGGCCGCGCCGGTCGCCGCGATGACCGGCATCGCCGGCCGCAAGGTCTTCATCGTGCCGCCCGCCCTCGCGCCGTTCGAGGTCCGGCCGCTGATCGAGGCCGTCGAGCAATTCCTCGCACCCGTGCAGCGGGGCGAGCGGGTCTACTTCGCCCACAACGACCCGCAAGGCGTGTTCGAGAACATCTTCGACGGCTACCGCACCATGGTCGAGTTGCCGGTGCATGTCGCGGCCCGGCGCGAGTTCATGCTCTTTCCCAACTGGTGGGCGGTCCACCAGGTGAATCGACCCGACGCGCCGAGCATCTGGGGCCGGGACATCGACCAGGTCCGCGAGCGCGTCGCCTGCTGGCGCGCCGACTTCGTGCTGATGTACCTCCGGGCGGACGAGACCTTATCCCACGCCTGGACCCGGGAGGGTTATCGGGTCGTCGGGGAGCTGGCGTGGGACGACCATCGCGAGCGTCTGGGCGAAGACGTCGGGGGCGAGGTCGCGGGGCTGTCGTGGTGGCTGCTCAAGGCGCCGTCACGGGGCGACGACCCGCCCGCCGTGCGCGGTGATGTACAGGGTTCCTGATACAATTGTCCGCATGCTTGCAGGCGACCCGCTCGCGGCGATCCGTGACTCATCAGTGACACACCGCATGGACGGAGGGCTGGGCCGATCGAAGGCGATGCCGACATCCGGCGCGTGCTGATCATGTCGAGCGAGCGCTCGGGCAGCAATCTGCTGCGCGTGATGCTGGGTGCGCACGCGGCGTTGTGCGCGCCGCCGGCGGTCCATTTCACCACCCACCTCGCGCCGCTGACCGGCCTGTACGGATCGCTCGATGACCCGGCCGCGGTGCGCGAGCTGGCCGGCGACCTGGTCGCGCTGACCCGTAGCCACCTGGCGCCGTGGTCGGGCGACCACGACGCCGACGCGGTGGTGCAGCGGGTGCGACAGCCCACGTTCTGGGCGGTGGCCGATGCCCTGTTCCGTGCCGAGGCCGAGCACGCCGGCAAGACCGGCTGGGTCTGCAAGGATAATCGCCTGTGGGAGCACGCGGCGGAGATCTCGCTGCAGTTGCGTGGGGTGCGGGTGATCTACCTGTTCCGCGACGGGCGGGACGTGGCGGCGTCCTTTCGGCGTGCGCCGGCCGGGCCGAAGACCGTGCTCGCCGCCGCCGGCCTGTGGGCGAGCGAGCAGCGTGCGGCCATGCGGATCGCCGCCGGCCTGGGCGCATACTGCCATCGCGTCGCCTACGAGCAGCTCACCGTCGATCCCGAGCCGACGCTGCGCGACCTGTGTGCGTGGCTGCAGATCGACTACGACCCGGCCATGCTCGACTACCACCAGCAGGACAAGACCCGCGAGTTGGCCTCGCGCAGCGACTTCTGGACCAATCTCGCCCGGCCGGTCATCGCCGACAACACCGGTCGATACCGCGAGGTCTACAGCCCGGGTCAGCTGCGGCTGTTTGAGCGGATCGCCGGGGGCGAACTGGCGAGCCTGGGCTATCCCCTCGAGCATCCTCCCCAGGATTACCGGCCGGCGGGCGCGGTCCGCCGCGCTGCGGACGTGGCGATGGACGTGGCGTCGCGCTGGTGGGCGCGGCGCCGGGCGCGGGAACAGGGCGACCGTTCGATCAAGCGCAACGCCGTGCGCGACATCCAGCGGCGGCTGCGCCGTCGCGCGATGGACGCCCACCACACTCCGGACAAGTGATGCCTCATGTGCGGGATCGCGGGCATTGTAAACCAGACGGGCGATGCGACGGGCATGCTGACGGCGCTGCGGCGCATGTCGGCGGCCATGATCGGGCGCGGGCCCGACGGAGAGGGCTATCTCCTCGCCTACACCGACGCGCGCCCCGCCGAGTCGTTCCGCGGGCCCGACACGCCGGCCCGTGACGATCACGCCCCGCCGGGCTTCCCCCAACGACATCTCGACGACGCCGACGTGTCCGCCGCCGTACTCGGCTTGGCGCATCGTCGGCTCGCGATCGTCGACCTGTCGATCGCCGGCCATCAACCGATGACCGATCCCGATCGCCGGTACTGGCTGATCTATAACGGCGAGATCTACAACGCCGCGGAACTGCGCGACGACCTGCAAGAGGGCGGCGCGGTGTTCGTCGGGCACAGCGACACCGAGGTGCTGCTGCACGGCCTCGTCCGCTGGGGGCCACAGGCCGTCGAGCGGCTGGACGGCATGTTCGCGTTCGCGCTGTGGGACGACCGCGAGAAGACCCTGCTGCTGTGCCGCGATCGGCTCGGGATCAAGCCGCTGTACTTCGCGATCGCCGACAGGCGATGGATCTTCGGCTCGGACATCAAGACCCTGTTGGCCAGCGGCCGGGTCGCCGCCCGAGCCGACCACGCCGCCATCGCGATGACGCTGATGTTCGGCGTGACGCCGCGACCGCGCACGGCCTTCGCCGGCGTCACCGCGCTGCGCCCGGGCCACTGGATGAAGATCAGCCCCGACGGCAGCACCACCGAACACCGCTACTGGCGCGTGCCCACCGGCTGCCAGCAGCGCGACCTGCCGCGACCCGCGGCGGTCGCGGCGGTGCGAGAGACGTTGGAAGCTTCCGTACGGCGGCGGCTCGTCGCGGACGTGCCCGTCGGCACGCTCATGAGCGGCGGGATCGATTCCACCACCGTCAGCGCGCTGGCCGCACGCCACCACCCGGACATCCATGCCTTCACGCTCGCGTTCGACGACGCGCCGGGTATGTCCGAGACCGATGAGGCGCGGGCGACGGCGGCCATGCACCCGCTGCGCCACGTCGTTTGCGTCGCGAAGCCCGAGGCGGCCCTGCAGCACCTCGATCAGATCGTCAGCCTCTACGAAGAACCCGCCCCGGCGATCTCCGCCAACTGGATGATCCATCGCGAGATCAGCCGGCACGACATCAAGGTAATCCTCAACGGCCTCGGCGGCGATGAGCTGTTCGGCGGGTACACGCGGTATCGGCTGGCGCGATGGTGGCGGTTGCTGCGGCTGCTGCGACCGATGCTGCGATGCGCCGGCCCGCTCGACCCGCGCGCGGCGCGACTGGCCGCGATCGGCGGCGCCCGCGACGCCGCCGAGCTCTACAGCACGCTCGCCGGGGTGATCCCCGCGCCGCTGCGCGAGCGGATGGTCGAAGCACTCGACGCCAATCCCCGCACCATGCCCGAGGCCCTGGCCGAGCTCTACCTCGACGGCGAGACCGAATTCGGCGACGCCTGCGAGGCGGTGAGCTATTTCGATCTCGTGCATTACATCGGCAATCATCACTTGTACCGGGTGGACCAGTTCTCCATGGCGTTTTCACTGGAGGCCCGTGTGCCCATGCTCGATCATGCCCTGGTGGAGCTGGCGATGCGGGTGCCCACCGCTCACAAGGTCCGCGGTCGCGGCAAGTTGGTCCTGCGCGAGGTCGCCCGTGAACTGATCCATCCCGATTGCCTGGCGATGAGGAAGCGGGGCTTCGGCCTGCCGACCGGCACGTGGCTGGCCGGGCCACTGCGACCCGTGGCCGAAGAGAAGTTGCGCGACCTGCGGCAACGCGGCGTGATAGACCCGGCACTGATCCGGGGCTTGTGGGACGACTTTCTCGCCGGCCGCGTGCGTTACCCGGCGGTCTGGTGGATGGTCGCGCTGGAGATGTGGTTCGAGCGGTTCATAGACGAGGCGACCGAGCGTTGAGCATGCCAAGGACCAACGCGCTGACGGCGATCGGCGGGTCGTGCTACCGTGGCGCCAACGCCCTGCTGGGCCGGGCCGAATGCCTTCTGGCCGACGGCGGCGACCGGCCGCTGCCCCACCGGCCGATTCTCATCGTCGGCCCGCCGCGGTCGGGCAGCACGCTGCTGATGCAACTGCTCACCGATTGCCTCGACGTCGGCTACCTCACCAACACGCATGCGTGGCTGCACGGCGCGCCCTCGTGGATGGAGCGGATCATCCGCTCGCCGCGGCGACGGCGGAGCACCGATTACGCATCGACACACGGCCGGGCGCGGGGCTGGCTGGCGCCCTCGGAGTGCGGGCACTGGTGGTACCGGTTCTTTCGCCGGCGGCCTCAGCACGTCAGCGCCGCCGAGGCCGACCCGCGCGCCATGCAACGCCTGCGCGCAGCGGTGCGCGCCCTGACGCTGGCGTTCGATCGGCCGGTGCTGTTCAAGAATGTGGTGTGCACGGTCCGGCTGGACCCGATCGGCCACGCGCTGCCGGAGGCGCTGTTCCTCGTGATCCGGCGCGACGAGGCGGACAACGCCCGGTCGCTGCTTCACGGCCGGCATCGCGTGTTCGGCGGTTACGATCGGTGGTGGTCCGCCGAGCCGCCCGATGTGCAAACGCTGCGGACGCTGCCGCCCGTGGGCCAGGTCGTGGGCCAGGTGCGGAGCCTGCATGCGCTGATCGACAGGGCGAGAGAGGCGCACGGGTCGGAGCGTTTCCTGGATATCGCGTATCATCAGCTCTGCGAGGACCCGGCATCGATCGTCGAGCGGGTGGTCGGGTTTGCGGCGTCGCACGACACGCCGCTTCACCGCCGCGCCGAGCCGCCGGCCGCGTTCGAGGTGCGTCGTCCGCCGCGGCTGCCCGAGGCCATGGAGCGGCAGCTCGCCGCGGCGCTGGCGGACGACGCGGACCGCCACCACACACCCGAGCTGTCTTGAAGGAACGCGGCATGCGCGAGTCGCCCGACCTACCGCTGTTCGCCCAGACCTGGTGGCTGGACGCGGTCGCGCCGGAGCAGTGGCGAGAGGTTACCGTCACCCGCGGTGACGAGATCGCGGCGCGCTGGCCCTACGCGGTGCACCGGCGTTTCGGCGGGACGATGCTGACGCTGCCGCCGTTGACGCCGCAGCTCGGCCCGTGGCTGCGCCCCTCGACCGCGGGCTACGCCAAGCAGCTCGCCGAGCAGAAGGACCTGATCGAGCAACTGGTCGCGAAGCTGCCGCGGCACGACCTGTTCCACCAGAACCTGCCGCCGGAGTTCACCAACTGGCTGCCTTTGCATTGGTCGGGATTCACGCTCACCCCGCGGATGACTTACCGCATCACCGCCCTGGACGATCTGGACGCGGTCTGGGGCGAGTTCCGCGCCAACATCCGCACCGACGTCCGCAAGGCCGACAAGCAACTGGAGCTTCGTGACGACCTGGGGGCGGGCCGGCTGGTCGACCTGCTCAGCAAGACCTTTGACCGTCAAGCCCGGCGCAATCCCTATGACGCGACGTGCATCGAGCGTGTGTGCGTGGCCTGCGCCGAGCGGCAACAGGGTCAACTGCTGTTCGCCGTCGATGCCTCGGAGCGCGTCCACGCAGCGACCCTGATCGTGTGGGACGGCCGCGCGGCCTACTACCTGCTGTCCGGCGCCGACCCCGAGCACCGCAACAGCGGCGCCGGCAGCTTCCTCGTCTGGCACGCGATTCAGCTCGCATCCCGGCACGCGCAGATGTTCGACTTCGAGGGGTCGATGGTCGAGCCGATCGAGCGATTCGTGCGGGCGTTCGGCGCGCGGCAGACGCCCTACGTCATGATCCGACGCATGGGGCGGAAGATGCGGGCCTTCCAGGCCGTGCGTGATCTCGCCCGGGCCTTGGGGGGACGCTGACCGTGCGGCTGCTCGTCGCACATCCCGACAGCCGCCGGCCCGAGCGCGCTTACGCCCTGCATGTCGTGCTCGGAGAGATGCTCGGCCTGGACTTCGAGGCGCAGCCGTCCCCGCGCACCGATACGTGCATCACGATGGCCACAGACGAGGGCGGGTGCGTTCATGTGGCCGAGGGATTGCTGGGGATCGATGACGCCGACTGGCTGCGGCCGAGCTCGCTGCCGTCGGACACGCCGCGCCGAACGGCGAGCGGGCTGCCCGTGCTATTCGGCGAGGCGGCGGGCAGCGACCCGATCAAAGCCGAGGGCGAACGCCGCGTTCACGTCGACCTCGACGTGTTCGGCGTGGCGTTGTTCATGCTCAGCCGCTACGAGGAACTGTTGTGTGCGGATCGCGATCGTCACGATCGCTTCGCGGCCGCATCGAGCGTTGCGGCGCGCGGCGGGTGGCTGCATCGGCCCATCGTCAACGAGTACGTCGAGGTCTTGTGGTCGGCGCTGGCGTCGGTCTGGCCCGGCCTGCGGCCCAAGGCGTTGCGGTACCGGGTCCAGGTCAGCCACGACGTCGACTGGCCGACGGTCGCGATCGGCGAGCCGTGGCCGCGCGTGGCGGTGCACGCCGCCGCCGACGTGATCCGCCGGGCCGACGCGGCCACGGCGGCGCGGCGTTTGCACGCCCGGCTGACCGGGTCGATTGCCGCACCGCACCGCGACCCGGCGTGGACCTTCGATACGCTCATGGACGCCGCGGAGTCACGCAACCTCGCCGCGGAGTTCTACTTCATCACCGATCATGCGGCCGGACGGCTCGACGGCACTTACGACCTCGGCCGCGCGCCGATGCCGACGCTGCTGCGAACGATTCACCAGCGCGGCCATGCCATTGGCTTGCACGGCAGCTACACCAGCTACGATAACCCGGATCAGCTCCGCAACGAGTTCGAGCGCCTGCGTCGCGCCTGCGCCGAGCACGGCGTGGAGCAGGCGACCTGGGGCGGGCGGCAGCACTTCCTGCGCTGGGCCAACCCGCAGACCTGGCGCGCGTGGGAGGCGGCCGGACTCGGCTACGACGCCACGCTCGGCTACGCGGATCGGCTGGGCTTCCGCTGCGGGATCTGCCACGCATACCCGGTGTTCGACCTCGAACAGCGGCGCATGCTGAAGCTGTACGAGCGGCCGCTGATCGCGATGGACGTCACCGCGCTGAACTACATGAAGCTCTCGGCGGAACGGGCGATCGAACAGATCGCCGCGCTGGCGGCGACGTGCCGGCGATTCGGCGGGACGATGACGCTGCTCTGGCACAACACGATGTTGATGACCCCGCGTCACCGCGCGCTGTACGAGCGCATCCTCGATGCGGTATGTTAGCCGGCGGCGTACCCGCGGGGCGTGGCAAGGAGCGCGCATGAGCCAGGGGCATCGGATCGCAACGGTCATCGGCGCTCGGCCGCAGTTCATCAAGGCCGCCGTCGTCTCCGCGGCGCTGCGGGACCGGCCCGGGCTGACCGAGACGATCATCCACACCGGCCAGCACTACGACCGTCAGATGTCCGACGTGTTCTTCAGCGATCTGCAACTGCCCGAGCCGGATCATCACCTCGACGTCGGCTCGGGCACGCACGGCCGTCAGACCGGGCGGATGCTCGAAGCGATCGAGCGGGTGCTGCTGGACGATCCGCCGGACCGGGTGCTGGTCTACGGGGACACGAACACCACGCTGGCCGCGGCGTTGGCGGCGGCGAAGCTGCACCTGCCGGTCGACCACGTCGAGGCGGGCCTCCGCTCGTTCGACCGCGCCATGCCCGAGGAGATCAACCGCGTCGTGACCGACCACGTGGCGGCGATGCTCTTCGCCCCCACCCCCGGCGCCGCCGATCAACTCCGCCGTGAAGGCATCGACGATCGCGCCATCCACGTCACCGGCGACGTGATGTACGACGCGGCGCTGCACTACGGTCGCCTCGCCGATCAGCGGAGCACCGTGCTCGACGATCACGGCCTCGAGCCCGGCCGCTACGTGCTGAGCACCATCCACCGCGCCGGCAACACCGACGACCCCGACAAGCTCGCCGCCATCCTCCGCGCGCTGGGCGAATGCCCGCGCGACGGGTTGCCGGTGGTCCTGCCCGTGCATCCGCGCACGCGGCAGGCGATCGATCGGCACGGCCTGGGGGCGCTCGCCGATGCGCTGACGTGCATCCCGCCGGTCAGCTACCTGGACATGCTGCAGCTCGAGTGTCACGCGCGCCTGGTCGTGACCGACTCGGGCGGCGTGCAGAAGGAAGCCTACTTCTGCGGCGTGCCGTGCGTGACGGTGCGCGAGCAGACCGAATGGACGGAGCTGGTGCGGATGGGCTGGAATCGCCTGGCCCCGCCGACCGATGCGGCGAGCGTGGCGCGAGCCCTCCGCGAGGCGCTGGCGGCCGCGCCGCCCGCGGCGTCGGGCGACGCGCCCTACGGCGACGGCCGCGCCGCCCGGATCATCGCCGCCCTGATCGCCGACGCCGTCGCATGAACCGCACCCCCCACGCCCGAGGCTAGCGCCGTGCGTATCGCCTACCTGGCCTACCTGCCGCTGTCGACGGAGACCGGCGTCCTGAAGAAGGTCGTCGGGCAGATGTCGGCGTGGCGAGCGGCCGGTCATGAGGCGGCGCTGTTCGCCCTCGCGCCCGGCGAGCGGTTCGTCTGGCCGGGCGCGGCCGACGGCGAGGTGCATCCGACATGGGTCGGCGGGCTCGCCGGCGTGTACGCCGCGTCGCTGCGGCAGGCGCGCCACGTGCATGCGTGGCGACCCGACGTCATCTACGCCCGCTTCGGGGTGTACCTGCCGGGCTGGGCGCGGCTGGCCCGGGCGACGCCCATGGTTGCCGAGATCAACTCCGACGACGTGGCGGAGATGCGCCGCGCCTGGCCGTGGCCGCTGTACGTGGTGCATCGCGCCACGCGCACGCGGCTGTTGCGCCGCATGGCCGGATTCGTCTGCGTCACGCACGAGCTGGCCGGGCGCTCCGCCCGCTTCGCCGCCCCGCAGACCGTCATCGCCAACGGCATCGACCTGCAGGCCTTCACCCCGGGCCCCGCCCCGGCGAACGATCCGCCGCGCCTGGTCTTCCTCGGCAATCTGACCCAGCGTTGGGCGGGGTTCGACCAGCTCGTCACGCTCGCCAAGGCCCGGCCGACGTGGCGCATCGATCTGATCGGCGGGATCACCGATGCGCAGCGGGCGGCGTGCCCGGCGGGCGTGCGGGCCCACGGCCCGCTTGGCCGGGAGCGCTTCGTGCACCTGCTGCATCGGGCCGACGTCGCCGTGGCGCCGCTCGCGCTGCACGCCAAGGGCATGGATGAAGCGTGCGCGCTGAAGGTCCGCGAGTACCTGGCGTGCGGTCTGCCGACGATCCTGGCGTTCGCCGACACCGACTTCCCCCCGCCCGAGCCCGATTTCCTGTTGCGTTTGCCCAACACCCCGACGAATGTGGCGGAACACCTGCCGGCGATCGATGCGTTCGTCGCGGCCTGGCGGGGCCGGCGCGTCGAGCGCGGCGCGATCGGCCACCTCGACCACGCGTTCAAGGAGCGGGCGCGGCTGGTGTTCCTGTCGCGTGCGGCGGTCGGCGGCGCGACTGATGGGGTGCGGGGGGCCTGATATACTGCACGGATGGCCCTGCCGCATGCCGATGCGCCCGCGATTCCCGGACCGGCGGCCCCGCGCGGGGCGCGGCTGCTGGTGGTGATGCCGGCGCTGAATGAGGCGGCGACGATCGGGTCGGTCATCGACGCGGTCCCGCGCGATATCGACGGCGTGGGCGAGGTCGACGTGCTGGTCATCAACGACGGCAGCCGCGACGCCACCGCCGCCGAGGCCCGCCAGGCCGGGGCCGCCGTCATCCACCACAACAAGCCGCGCGGCGTCGGCGCCGCCTTCCACAGCGCGCTGCGCTACGCCATCGAGCACGGCGCCGACCTGATCGTCAGCATCGACAGCGACGGGCAGTTCGATCCCAAGCAGATCCCGCGGCTGGTCCGACCGATCCTCGACGACGAGGCCGATTTTGTCTCCGCCTCGCGGTTCATCGACCCGCAGTACGTCCCGACGATGCCGGCGGTGAAGAAATGGGGCAACCGCCTGATGAGCCGCCTGATCTCCGGGATCACGGGCCAGCGGTTCTACGACGTGTCGTGCGGGATGCGCTGCTACAGCCGCCGCGCCGCGCTGAACCTGACGCTGATCGGGTCGTTCACCTACACGCAGGAGGTGTTCATCAACCTCGCGTACAAGGGCTTCCGCATCGCCGAGGTGCCGATGGTCGTGCGCGGGGAGCGCGTCCACGGTCGCAGCCGCGTCGCCGGCAACCTCTGGCGGTACGGGTTGCAGACGCTCAAGATCATCCTCCGCGGGTACCGCGACTATCGGCCGATGCGCTTCTTCGGGGCGATCGCCGGGATCCTCGCGGCCTCGGCGTTCGGGCTGATGGGGTTCCTCGCGGTGCATTACCTGCGTGCCGGCCAGTTCACGCCGCACAAGTGGGCCGGGTTCGTCGCGCTGGGCCTGGTCGTGCTGGCGCTGATGATGCTGCACATCGGGCTGATCGGGGACATGCTCAATCGCCACCGCACGTACCTCGAGGAGCTGCTCTACCACCAGCGGGTGCAGCGGTACATGGGCCGCGCCGGCGCTCGTGACGAGCAGACAGGAGCCACGGATCGCCAGGATTGACGACATGATGGGGCGGATCCCGCGGAGCGAGCGGTCCAAGGGCTGGCGCCTGCCCCTGGCCTTCCTTCACCGCTGGCTGAACGTCGTGGCGCGGCACGTGCCCATGCTGCCGGCGATGCGCGTGGGCCTGCACCGGGTGCGCGGCGTGAAGATCGGCCGCGGCGTGTTCATCGGCGCCGAGGTCTTCATCGATGACGCCGAGCCCCATCGCGTGGTCATCGAAGACGACGTGACCCTGATCGCGCGGTCGGCGCTGCTGGCGCACGGGTACTACCCTCAACACATGTCCGAACGGCTGTCGGCCGCCGGCCGCCGTTCGGGCGTGGTCGTGCGTCGGGGCGCGTACGTGGGGTTCGGGTCGATCGTGCTGCCCGGGGTGACGATCGGCGAGCGGGCGGTCATCGGCGCCGGGGTGGTCGTGGCCCGGGACGTGCCGGCCGAGGCAACCGTTGTCGGCGCCGCCCCGCGTCGGCTGGACCCCGGACCGGGCGACGACGCGGGCGATCGGCAAGGCGGAGCCGACGCCTGATGCGCGTGTGCATGGCCACGACCTCGTACCCGCGGCGCGCCGACGACCTGGCGGGGCACTTCGTCCGCGCGCTGGCGCATCGCCTGGCCGCGGCCGGGGTGGAGGTGACGATCGTCGCGCCCGGCGCGGCGGACGCGCCCGTGCACGAACGCGACGGCGGGGTCACGGTGCACCGGTTCACCTACTTCCTGCCGCGGCGGTGGCAGCGGCTGGCCTACGGGGGCGGGATTCCCTACAACCTGCGGCACGATCGCCTGGCGGCGGTGAACATCCCGGCGTTCGCCGCGCGGTTCGCCGCGGTGCTGGTCGCCGCCGCCCGCCGCGCCGACGTGGTGCACTGCCACTGGAGCCCGCCGGCGGCGCTGGCCGCGGCGACGCGGCCGATCCACCGCCGCCCGATCGTGCTGACGGCGCACGGCAGCGACCTGCGGATCGATCGGGGCCCGATCCGCACCGCCACCCGTTACGCTGTCCGCGCCGCCGATCGCGTCCTCTCGCCCTCCCACGAGTACGCAGCCAAGGCGCAAGCGCTGCGACGCCGTGAACCGGCGGCGCGCTTCGCGCCGATCGGCATGGACCTGCCACCGCGCGACCGCATCGACGCCGCCGTGGAAGACCGCCGCGGTCACGCCGGGCCCGTGCGGCTGGTCACGGTCGGTCGGCTCATCCCCGAGCGCCGGTTCGACGTGTTGCTGGAGGCGGTCGCGGCCGTGCGGCGTGAAGGCCGCCCGCTCACGCTGACGATTGTCGGAGACGGGCCCCAGCGCCAGGCGCTGCAACGCCTCGCCGGGCAGCTCGAAATCGATCACGCGGTCCGCTTCGTCGGTGGCGTGGCGCCCGGGGCGGTCGGCGGGTACCTGCTCGACGCCGACGTGTACGTTTCGCCGACGACGATCGACAACTTCGGCACGGCGGTGGTCGAGGCGGCGGCGCACGGGCTGCCGGCGATCGTCACGCGCGTCGGCTTCCCGGCCGAGCTCGTTCAGCCGCCCCACGGCGGGTGGATCGTGACGCCCGCCGATCGGGGGGCGATGACCGAGGCGATCGGCCACGCCGTCGACGACCGGGGCAAGCTGCCCGCCATGGGTCGGGCGATGCGCGACCGCGTCGAGGCGCTGGGCGTGGACTTCGAGACGGTCGTGCGGGACACCCTGGCCGAGTACCGCGCGGCGATCGCGGCGCGGCGGTCGCCCTAACGCCGCGGTGTCGGGCGATTCGGGTCGCGGGGCTCGACGTGCAGCTCGTGCAGCGTGCATGACCACCAGGCGTTGTCGATCGTGTGCAGGGCCGGCCCGGCCCGGACGGCGTCGTGCGCCAGCAAGCGGCCGGCGACGGGATCGGCTTCGTCGGCGTCGCGGGCGCGTGCGATGAACACGGCCGGCTGCCCCGCGAGCCAGTCAACGACGACGCCGGGGTCGTAGTCCCGAAACGTGCCTTGCGCCGCCATCACTCGCCGATGCGTCAGGTAGGACAACTGCCGCGCGTGATCGGAGATGATCAGCGCGCCGTCGGGGGTGTGGGCCTCGATGGCGGCGGCCATGTCGAGGACGGGCACGTACCGCCCGCCGTGGTAGTGCGTGTAGAAGGGCGTGCGGCGCTGTTCGACCGCGAGGCTGGCCGACTTCACCAGGTTCGGGCCGATCATCAACCCCACCAGCACCGCGCACAGCACCTGCCGCGTCCAGTGGCTTCGCATCCGCAGCGACAGCCAGCAGAGCCCCTGCCACCCGGCGAACATCACCAGCGGCAGGATGGGCAGGATGTACCGGGGTTTGGGCTCGAACAATGCCATGGGCGTCAGCACCGCCAGCACGGTCCACCCCCACAAGGCGCGGCGGCGGAACAGGCCCACGCTCAACCCCGCCAGCGCCACGCCCAGCAGCAGGTGCAGCACCTTGAGCCCCAAGGCGATGCCCACGACGGCCTCCGCGAAGATCCCGTGCCACAACCACTTGGGCAGGTGGTGCAGGAAAACGACCCGCAGCGTGCGGCCGAAGTGCTCCACGATCAACAGGCGGAGGATGTCTTCGTAGCCTCGCGTGGCGCGCGCCGGGTTCTCGGCGGCGGCGGTGACGACGGGCTGGGCGTGGCGGGGATCGATCAGGGTGAAGCCGACCAGCACGGACACGCTGAGCGCGATCAGGAGCCCGTGCAGGCCGCGCTGCGGGCCGCGCCACAGCCCCACAACCCCGGTGAGGATGACCGCGGCGTGGATCGGGATCATGATCGGGCGCATGCCGGTCATCACCGCCAGGCCCGCCGCGAGCAGCAGCCCGTTCCACACGGCCGCCCCGCCGCGCTCCCGGCCGACACGCAGCCCCTCATACCCGCAAAGCAACATGACCACGCCGAGCAGGAACGGCATGTCCGTCAACGCCTGAAACGCGTAGCGGTACATCGTCTCGCACACGCCCACGAGCAGGACGACCATGACCGCGGTCGGCCGGTCGGCGTGCAGCCGGATCAGCCGATACACCAGCGCGAGCGCGGCCAGCGCCGTGGCCAGCATGACGACGTTGACCGCGAGCCAGCAATCCGGCCCGAACCACTCGAACAGGCCCGCGAGCACGTAAGGCAAGCCCGGATACGCCAGGCCGTGATCGACGCCGAGATGCTGATAGCCGCGGCCCTCGACGAGGCTCCGGGCGAGGTCGGCGTAGAGCGCGCTGTCGGCGCCGATCCGCCACGAGCCGTTCAGCCCCACGAGGTACAGACCGACCACCCCGCCGAGCACCCAGCGGCGATGACGGTCCACCCACCCCAGCAGGTCATCGCAGAAACCCCGCTGCGCGTTGGGCATGCGTGCGGCAGGCTCATTCGACAATCACGATCCTCCGACGGCGCCCCACGTCGTCGAGGGCGGCGATCTTCACCATCTCGGTCGCGGCCCCGACGCGCCGCGACCGATCCGCCCGCCCCGCGGCTTCACCGCTCGTCCTTGTGCTTCTCGACCCATCGCTCTTTCGTCAGCCATTCGTCGTCGGTGTCCTTGAGGTAGTGGCGCGGCTGGGCCTGCTGGAAGTTGCGCAAGGCATTCCGCCGCGCGACGACCGCCGCGTCGATCTCCATCTCCTCCGCAAGAAGCTTGTACAGACGCACCCGGTCCCTGTTCTCCACCGCCAGCAGTTCGCCGATCGTTACCCGCTCGTCCTTGTCGGCCTTGGGGTCGACCGGATCGTCGCGGTAGTCGGCCTTGAGCGGGTCGACCATGCCCTTCCACGTCTCGCCGACCTTCTGCTGGTTCTTGAGCCGCAGCAGGTCGGGGTAGCGCTGCTTGAAGCGTTTTCTCAGCTCGGCGAGTTCCTGCTTGCGGGCGTCGGCGTCGCCGGCGTGCGTGGTCGCGGCCGGGCCGACCACCAGCAGCGCCGCGAAGACCGCGGCCAGCGCGACGCAGAGTCGGCGTGGGCTGTTCATCATGGGTCCTGTCCTGCGTTGGAGGTGTTCGCGGGATCGATCTCGTCCTCGAAGGCGAAGAAGTCATCGAGGCGGCGGTCGACCTTGAGGTTGATGTCCATCGTCACGTGGATGGGCTTGACCTCGATGGGCTCGACGTTGACGGTGTGCTGCGTGCAGGCGGTCAGGCCGAGGCCGACCAGCCCCATCGCGGGCATCAGGATTCTTGGCATGGCGTGACTCACAGTGGTATGTCTTCAGTCATCGATCAGCCCGCGCCAGGCGGCGTCGCCGGCGCGCTTCAGGCCCAGTTGCAGCCGCAGCGCGAAGTCGATCAGGTCCTGGTAGCCGGTGAAGTTCATGGTCAGGTTGACCTCCTGGCCGCTTGCCGCCCCCCGGCCGACGGCGCGAATCGTCAGGGTCGGCACGCCGTCCCGCTCTGTCATAACGAACGACAGGTGGTCGTACGCGAAGTCCTGCAGACTTTGCACGAGGCGGCGGCGGACGACCTGGGGGTAGGCGTCGGGGCCGCTCGCCGCCAGACCGCCCCGCTCCAGCATCGCGTCGATCGCATCGACCTGCTCGATTCTAACCTGACCGGGGTCGACGGCATAGAGATAGCCCCGCCCGAGCGCGATGCGGGGGGTCGGCTCGAGCCGGACCCGGAACGGAAGCCGCCCGGAAACCGCGCCGCTGCCCGTGGCGCGGCCGAGCGTCAGGATCGGCAGCCACTCGCCCAGCGGCGCCTGCTCGACAAACAGATCAATGTTGACATCGGGAAGCTGCGGGTCCAGGCGCATCGCCATCGCCCAGAACCGACCTCCGTCGATCCCCTGCCAGTCGAGCTTCTCGATGAGCACCGACCGCCGGCCCTCCAGCGTGAACCGCACCACGCCACGACCGAACGACAGTTCGCCCAGCCCCAGCGTCCGCCAGTGCAACTGCTGGCCCGGGGCGGTGCGCGGCGGGGTCAGCCCGTCGAACGCCACCCGCCCCGTCAGGCCGACCACGCCATACCCCGCGGGCTCGTCGGCGTCGGCGGCGTCCGCGGTGTAGGTCGCGTCGACCCCGTCCAGGTCGACATGAGCCCGGGCGCGGCCGGTCATGTCCACGTCGATCGACGCGCCGGCGCGGCCGGCCACGTCCAGCTTCGCCTCTCGCCGCAGCAGCGTGCTTATCAGGTCATCCGGTTCCAGCGTCCGCGTCGGCACCTCCACGTGCAGCGTGCGCGCCCCGCGATCGAACCGCACGGTGTACGCCGCGTTCGGATCGCCCCCCTCACCCGTGTCGATCGGCAGCGACCACCGACGCCCCGCGTACGCCAGCCACACGATCGAATCCGTCACCGACACCGCGCCCAGCGACCAGCCCGGCCCTTCGCTCGCCGCGTTGGCGTCGCCGAGCAGCCGCGCAACCGGGCCCGGGTCCAGCTCGCCGTCGGCGTAGGCGACCGACCAGCGCAGCCCGTCGACCTCGACACGCTCGATCCGACGGTCCCAGACCCCGCCCGCATCGAAGGTCACGCGGATCGATCGGGCGCTCCACGCGTTCGGATCGCCGGTCAAACGGACGTCACGCAGTTCGATCGCTTCATATGTCACGGCGGCGAGGGCGAAGTTGGCGTCGGTCAGCCCGGCGTCGGCCAGCGCCCCGCGGACCTGGCCTTCCGCCCACGTCGGCAGGTACGCGAAGTACGCCGCCACCCCCGCCGCGACGATCACCACCGCGATCACCACCGCATCCACCACCAGCCGCAACAGCCATCGCACGAGTCGCATCATGACGCACCGCCGGCATCATACCCGCCCGTCGTCCCGGCGCGGCGGGCAGCGCATTTCGTCCTTCGCCGCGCCGGCCCGCACCGATACAATGCCAGCATGACCCAACCGTCCACCCCAACGGCTATGAGCAACCCCTTCACCGATCGGCCGGACTGGGACCGCTACTTCCTCGACCTCGCCGAGCAGGTCTCCCGACGCTCGCCCGATCCCAACACCAAGCACGGCTGCGTGCTGGTCGACGCCGACAAGCGGCTGATCTCGACCGGGTACAACGGCCCGGTGGCGGGGCTGCCCAACGCGATCGTGCCGCTGACCCGGCCGGAGAAGTACGACTGGTTCATGCACGCCGAGGACAACGCGGTGTGCTTCGCGCGCTGCGACCTGCGCGGCGCGACCGCGTACGTGACCGGCGAACCGTGCGCCGCGTGCTTCCGGCGGCTGCTGCAGGTCGGCATCCGCCGCATCGTCTACGGCGACCGCGTCGCCAAGTGCATCAACGACGGCGAGCGGGACGCCTGCCACCAGATGGCCCAGGCGCTGGGCGTGGAGATCGTGCGGCTGGACTGAAACGTGCCGCGCATCGCTCGTCCGCTTCGTCCCCCCGAATGGATGACGGCTGATCGTGCGCGCTCAACCGTATATCCGGGGCTCGTGTTGACCGTCGCAGCGCCTTTATTGGTGACCTTACGCGACAGGTACTGCCCTATCCTGATCCGGAGTCTGACTGGTGGGTGGCGCAAGTGCCGAGCCTGCCGGGTTGTGCCTCACAGGGCGTCACCCGCGCGGCGGCGTTGACCCACATCCGCGATGCGATGGACGCCTGGATCGATGCGGCCAACGCAACCGGCCGAGAGGTCCCGATGATGCCTGCGCGCGTGATTAACCGGCGTGTCGTGCATCGCAACGCCCGGCCGGCCAGCGATGGATTCCGCGGCGGTTGAGGTCGCCGCCGGCGATTCCGATCGCCGGGATGTCGGTGCGTTGACGTCGGTGGGTCAGTCGTCCAGCCCGTATTTCTCGCGGAGATCGTCGATCTGTTGGCGGACCGCGGGGCGGCGGGTTTGGCCGGACCGCAGCAGTTCGCCGTAGAGGTGGTGCAGCCTGGCCTTGGCCCATTGCGTGGCGATCTGGCGCGAGCCGGCCGCCGCCCGGTTGAAGGGCAGCTCGAAGGCGAAGGCCATCGGCCCGGTCGCGCCGCCGCCGCGGATCTCCATGACCAGGCGCTTGTCGTCCGCGTCGAACCGCCCGAACAGCGCGATCGGGTCGTCCTTGTACACGTCGCGCGGCTGGCGCGGGAACAACTGCGACGTGTCCACGCCCGCGGCGTTGAACGACGCATCGCGCAGGATCGGGTAACGCAGCCGCGAAGCCAGGTCGGCGATCGCGTCCGTCGCCGTCACCCACCGCTCGGGCCGACGCACGTAGCCCTTGTTGCGGTACGCCAGCGCCTGCAGGAACTGGTTGTCCGGCTTGTCGCCGACGCTGACCGCGTAGACCGAGGCGACGAGGTTGTTCGCCCGCGTGAACACGTCGATGATCTGTTTCGGGTCGACCGCGCCGGCGGTGGGGTGGCCGTCCGAGACGAAGACGACCTGGTAGACGCGATCCGCGTCGCGCGGGAGCCGCACCAGCCGCGCCAACGCCTGGTTGACGTCGGTGTAGCCGGCGACGGCGGCCTTGCGGATGAACTGGCGGGCCCTTTCGACGTTCCGGTCGTCGGCTTCGAGCAGGCCGCCGGGGTCCAGCACCTCGACCGTCTCGTCGAAGCGGACGACGTTGAACCGGTCGCCGTCGTTGAGGCTGTCGAGCGCGGCGGCGACGCCGTGCCGCACCGGCCCCAGCCACTTCTCCTCGATCGACCCGGACGTGTCGAGCACGTAGACCACGTCCTTGGCCAGCGGCTCGAGCCGACGCAGCGTCGACCGCGGGCGGACCTGCACCTCGAACCAGCCCGGCTCGGCGGGCCGCGGCTTGTCCTCGGACCCGAAGAACAGGAACCGCGACGGCTCGCGCAGCGGCCCGTCGAAGGTCATCAGCGCGTACTGGAAGTCGTTGTCCAGCCGCTCGACCTCCAGGCCCCGCATCGGCGCCCCGGGCAGGCCCAGCCCCGTCGTCGCCTCGGGCAGTGGGATGTCGGCATCGAACGCGAGTTCGCCCGCCGTGGCGCCGGCCGGTTCGTCGGCGGGTTGCCGGCGCGGTGCGTCGTTGCCGGGCACGGTCCGCGGGGGCCGGGCCGCCGCTGCCGTGTCGCCGCCGTCGTCGCCACCGCCCGGCGTGTCGCCGTCGCGGTTCAAGCCACGCAGCCCCGCCACGTCCACGACCTGCGACGGGGCGATCGGCTGATCGCTGGGCGCGGGCGTCGGCACCTCGTCCACCGCGGCGACGAACTCCGGCAGCGCCAGCGTCGGGTCGAGCTGCCGCAGCGCCCGGGCGGTCGCGTCGATCACCCGGGCCTCATCGAGCCGGACCGGGCCCGGCTCCACCGCCGGCGCCTCGGTCGCACGCGCCGCGTCGGGCTGGGGCATCGACCGCTCGACCGCCGCCGGGTCATCGGTCCACGCGCCCACGTCGGCATCCTGAACAAGGTCGCGCAATTGCCGGGCGTCGGCCTCGGCGTCGTCACCCGGATCGATCGTCTCGGGCTCGGCCGCCAGGTCCGCCAGGTCCTCCAGCGCCGCGCGTGTGACTTCGCTGCGGTAGGTCTGCGGCTGCTCACGCGCGGCGAACAGCGTCCCGCCGGGCCGCCCCACCGGCATGTTCAACACCGCCCACGCCACCGCCGCGTGCACGGCGATGCTGAGGAACGCGGCCAGGCCGATGGCGATCCGCTCGAACCGTTTCACGGCGTCACCCCCTGCTCGGCGCGTCGGGCGGCGTATCGGCCGGCGGGCGTGTCGGCGTGCTCGCGGGCGATCTGCTGGAGGGCGGCTTGCGCGGCGTTCGGGGAATCCAGCGCCTGTCGCTCGGCCTGGGCGATCCGCCGCCACGCGGGGTCGGCCGCGCCATCGGCGACGGCCTGGAAGCGTTCGGCGGCCTTGTCGATGCGGCCGGCGGCGAGGTCCATCCGCCCGAGCATCAGCCGCCCCTGCCATGGCAGCGGGTCCAGCGCGCGCAGGTCGTAGAGGATGACCAGCCGATGCAGGCGGCGCTGCGCTTCGGTGCGATGCTCGGCGGCGGCGGGCGCCATGCCGCTCCGCTCGTGGCGGTGGGCCTCGTCGAGGTGCAGCATGGCCGATTCGTAGAGCGCGGTGGCGGCGACGCGCGACCCGGGCGCACTGACCAGGCCGTTGTACTCCTCCTGCGCCGCGTCGACCTCGCCCTGCGCGGCGAAGGCCTGCGCCAGGCCCAGCCGGCTCTGGTAGCCGTACGCCTGGGGCTGGGTGAAGGCGATGGTGCGGCGGTAGGCCTCGACGGCGTCGGCGTAGCGCTGCAACTGGAACAGCGCGCGGGCGTGGTAGTACATCGCCTTGGCGCGCCGGGACGGGTCGAGCGAATCGGCGTCGATCGCGCGCTCGAGCCAGTCGAGGGCGGCCTGGGCCTGGCCGGCTTCGACGAGGCCCTGCCCGACCCACAGCGCGGTCGTCGGGTCGATGGTGCGGTGGTTGTCGGCCTCGCCGAGCCGCTGATACATCGCCAGCGCCGCGTCATCGCGTCCGGCGCGGCGGTGCAGCCGCGCCAGCGTCGTCAGCGCCGCGGTCCGCTGGGCGTCGGGCAGCGGGCCGTCGATCGCGGCGTTCAGGTCGTCGATGGCGCCGCGGTCGTCCTGTGGCTTGGCGGCGCGCGAGGCGAGCACCATGCCGCGGTAGAACCGCCCCAGCGCCGCGAGCCGATCGCCGGGTTCGGTCGCGAGCAGCTCATCCAGCCGCGCCTTCGCCGGGTCGGGCTGGTCGAGCTTGAGGTGCGCCAGGGCCTGTTGGAGCAGCAGCGGCGGGTCGCTGTCGAGCCCTTCGCTGAGGCTGAGGACGCGCTGGAACTGCTCGGCGTCGAAGGCGAGGTCGATCGCCCGCCGCCGCGCGGTCGCCGCGCGTGGCGAGTCTCTGTACCGCCGGGCATACAGCGCCAGGTCATCCGCCGCCTGTCGCGTCTGGCCGAGCCGGCGATGCAGCTTCGCTCGCTGCAGCAGCGCATCGCCGGCGTAGCCGCCGTCGGCCGGCTCCACCAGTGCGTCGAGCAGGTCGATCGCGCGCCGGGGCTGTTCGCGGTCGGCCGCGACCAGCGCCCGCAGGTACCGAATCCGCCGCGAGTCGGGTTGATGCTGGTCGTACCAGTCGACGAAGCGGCCGGCGTCGAGGTGGTACAGGCACAGGCCGCCCAGCTCGACCGCCTGGTCGCGGAGGCGATGGTGTCGTTCGGTGCGGCGGGTGTACTGGTCGAGCGTCACCAGCGCCTGCTCGTAGCGCCGGAGCTGGGTCTGGGCGGAGGCCTTGAGGTACAGCGCCTCGCCGATCGCTTCGGCGGGGAGCAGGCCGGCCAGGTCGGCGTAGCGCTGGATGACCTGGTCGTCGCGGCCGGCGGCGTGCAGCGCGCGGAGCAGGCCGACCTGCGCGTCGCCGAAGTAGCGGCTGGACGGGTGATGGGCGACGACCTGGTCGTAGAGGTCGGCGGCGCGTTCGTACTGGCCGCGGCGATAGGCCAGGTCCGCCGCGAGCGAGCGGGCCTCGGCGACGGCGTCGGCGTCCACGCCCCCGGCGCGGATGACTTCCTGGAAGGCTTCGGCGGCGGGGTTGGGACGATCCAGCATCAGCCGCGCCTTGCCCAGCTCCAGCAGGGCGCGGCCCTTCACGGGCGAGTCGGCCTCGCCGGCCTTGTCGAACCGGGCCGCGGCGGCGGTCGGGTTGTCCAGCCTGCGGTAGCAGGCGCCCAGCAGGTAATGCCACGACGCGCGGGTCGCGTCGTCGGGCAGCCCGGCCGGCTGGACCTGCTCCAGCACGCCCACCGCCGCCTCGGCGTCGCCCTGCCGCAGGCGGACCTGCCCGAGCAGCAGCTTCACGCTCGACGCGGTGATGTAGACCGGCTGGGCGACCTGGGCGAGGTGCTTGACGGCGGCGTCGAGTTCGCCGCGGCGTTCGGCGAGCACGGCGAGGTAGTAGTGGGCGTCGTCGGTCCGCGCGTCATTGGGAAAGTCGCGCAGGAAATCGTCGAGCGCGCCCTCGGCGAGGTCGTTCTCGGCCTGCTGAACGAGGCGGACGGCGAAGGTCCACTGCTGGTCGGCGGGGCTGGCGCTCTGGCCGGCGGCGGGGGTCGCCAGCCACAACGCCGCCAGCAGCAGCATCGACGCGCACCGGATCACGCTGTCACGGCGGATGGCCATCACGCTAGCCTTCGGGGTTGGGGGCCGGTGGCATGGTGGCGAGGCTGACCTGGCGTACGCCCGCCAGCCGCGCCGCGTCCCAGACTTCGATGATGCGGCCGTAGTTGGCCGTGGCGTCGCCGCGGATCACGACCCGCTCGTTGGGAAAGTCCTCGACCAGCCGGGCGAACAGGCTCCGCAGCTCGTGCAGCGGCATCACGCGGTCGGCCACGACGATCCGGTCGTCGGGCTGGATGTTGACCACGATCTGCGTGCTGAGCGTGTCGCGGGGCTGGCCGGTGTCGGCCACGGGCAGGGCCACGTCGATCTGCTGTTCACCGGCGCGGAAGGTCGTGGTCGTGGCGAAGAAGATCAGCAGCAGGAACAGCACGTCGAGCATCGGCGCCAGGGGCATGGCGGCGCGGCGGAGCGGCTGGCGCGGGCGGGCGAAGCTCATGGCATGTCCTCCTCGTGCCGCCCGCCGCCGGGCGCCGCCGCGGCCGGGCCCGCCGCGTCGCGCGCCTGCCCGTTCGCCGCGCGGTGGATGTGGTCGGCGACCGTGTGGCAGACCGCCTCGGCGTCGCCGAGCACCGCCGTCGCCCGGCCCCGCGCCACCAGGTAAAACAGCCCCGCCACGATCGCCACGATCAGCCCGAACATCGTCGTGCCCAACGCCTCGGCGATCCCGGTCGACATGCGGTCGATGTTGGGCCCGGCCATCGGCCCGGCCAGCGTGAAGAACACCCGGATCATCCCGATCACCGTGCCGAGCAGTCCGATCGTCGGCGCGATCGCCGCGATCTCCGCGAGGTACCCGATCCGGTTCCACACGCGGTCGGCGCGACGCGCCCCCTCGGCCTGGAGGATCGCCATCAGCTCGCCGTGGTCCTTGTCGCGGTTCTCCACCAGCCGCTGGATGATGCTCGACGCGAACAGACGGTGATGGTTCTGGCAGACGTTGAGCGCCTGGTCGAAGCGGCGGTTGAGGATCAGCCGCGTCACGTCATCGATGAACCGCGCCGGCGCAAACGCCGCCCCCGTCAGCCACGCCAGCAAAAACACGAACAGACCCACCGCGATCAGCGACAGCCCCAGGTTGGTCCCGTTGATGACCAGGCTCGTCTCGAACAGCTCGCGCACCGTCGGGATGCCCTGGCCCAGACCGGCCGCCGGGGCGTTGGGGTCGGCACCGCCGTCGGCCTGGGCCAGCATCGCCGGTACCGTCAGCAGGGCGTTCGTGCAGGTGTGGATCATGTCGCAGCCTTGATCGGCGGAAGGTGTTAGCTCGAACCCCATTGTATGACCCGGGCAGGCCGTGTGAACCCGACCCGCCGGCATTTCCGCCCCCCTCACAGCCCCGCGCGGCGGGCCTGCTCGGCCAGCCGCTTGCCCGAGACCTTCACCGCCGTGCCCAGGTCCTGCGCAAACAGCGACACGCGATACTCCTCCACCATCCACCGGTACGTCGCGACCGGCTCGTCGGCGGTGTGGGGCGGATGCTCCGCCGCCCACTTCAGGTAACGACGCGAGTGCGGTTCGATTTCGTTCATGACCTGCCGGTCCCGGTCGATCCGCCCGTCGGCCAGCTTCTCCAGCCGCCGCGCGATCGCCTTGAGGTACCGCGGCAGTTGCATCCGCCAGTACGGCGCGGGCCGGGTCAGGAAGTCGGCGGGCATGAGCTGCGCCAGTTGCTCGTGAATGTCGTTCACCGCCGCGGCCCAGCCGCGCGGCGCCGCCGCCAGCTCCGCCGCGATCCGCTGGTGCGACACCAATGCCTGTTCGGCGATGCTGAATACCGTTCGCGCCGCCGGCTCCAGTTGCGAGCCCCGTTCGGCCAGACGCCGATCAAACGCCGCGCCCGATCGCACGTCCGCGTCGTCGCCTACCAGCGCCTGGTCCACCGCCGCGTCGAGCACCTCCCGCACCAACTCGCCCCGCGACCCCAGCGGGGCATACAGCACCGCCAGACGATCCATGTCCCCCAGCTCGTGCTCGATGAACGCCAGCTCCCGTTCCACGGCGCAACTGAACAGCCGCCGCAGCCCGCGGCGATGCTCCGCCGCCGCTCGCCCCGCCCCATCGAACACCCGTACGCCCGCGGCCTGGCCTTGATCCACCAGCGCCACGTGCCCCGTGATCGACAGGCCGTCGAACTCGCTCGTCGCCTCCCGCGGCAGCTCGCCGCAGTCCCACCCCACCAGCCCGTCCCGGTGCCACCGCTCCGAGGCCGCGCGGTTCACCACCTGCGCCAGCCGGTCCTTGAACCGCTCGCGGAGTGTCTGCAGGTCGCGGCCACGGCCGACCGGCTCGCCCGACTCGTCGGTCACGACGATGTGCATCGACAGGTGCGGCGGCAGCTTCGTCAAGTCGAACGCGTCGGCGGGCACGTCGATGCCCACCCGCTCCCGGCAACATCGCACGATCGCCTCGACCAGCGGCAGGTCCGCCTCCGGGTCCAGCAGCGGCGCCAGACGCCTCGCGAAGTCCGGCACCGGCACGAATTGTCGACGCCAAGCCTTCGGCAGCGACTTGAGCAACGCCGCGATCTTCTCCTCCAGAAGCCCCGGCACCAGCCAGTCCAGGCGATGCGGCGAGACCTGGCCCAGCAGCGGCAACGGCACACGCACCGTCACGCCGTCGGCGTCGTGCCCCGGCTCGGCCACGTAGTCCAGCGACAGCGCCGAGCCGCCCACCTGCATCCGGTCCGGAAACATCGACGCCGTGTCGGCGTCGGGCTGCGCCGCCAGCAGGTCCTCCCGAGACATGAACAGCAGCTTCGCGTCTTCAAGCTCCGCCCGCTTCCGCCACGCTTCGAAGGTCGCGCCGCTGTACACCTGCGACCCGATCCGCGCGTCGTAGAACTCGTACCGCACCCGCGGGTCCACCAGGTACGTGCTCCGGCGGGTCTTCGCCTCCAGCGATTCGATCTGATCGATCAGCTTGCGGTTGTGCGTGTCGAACACACCCTCCGACGCGTACTCCCCCTCGACCAGCCCGTGGTGGATGAACAGCTCCCGAGCCCCGGCCGGGTCGATCGGGCCGTAGTGCACCGCCCGCTTCGGCGTGACCGTCAGCCCGAACAGCGTCGTCCGCTCGTGCGCCATGACCCGCGCCGACTCGGCGTCCCACCACGCGTCGGCGTAGTGCCGCTTGACCAGGTGCGGCGCGATCGACTCGATCCACTGCGGCTGGATCGGCGCGACCGTGTGCGCCCACAGCCGCGTCGTCTCCACCAGCTCCGCCGCCACGATCCACCGCGGCTTGCTCGAAAACAACCCCGACCCCGGGAAGATCGCGAAACGCCGCCCGTGCGCGCCCGTGTACTCGAAGCCCTCGTCACGCCGACCGACATGACTCAGCAACCCCGTCAGCAGCGCCCGATGGATCGCGTCGTGCTCGGCCGGCCGATCGTTCAGGTGAAACCGCTCGTCCGCCGCCGCGTCGCGGAGCTGGCGGTGCACCTCCTCCCACTCGCGCATCCGCGTGTACGCGAGGAAGTTCTGAGCGCAAGCCCGACGAAGCTGGTTCCGCGACAGCCGTCGCTTCAGCTCGCGGTAGAACCGCCACAGATTCCAGTAGCCCAGGAAGTCGGACTCCGGCGTGAAGTGTTGGGCGTGCGCCTCGTCGGCCGCTTGCTGGTTGTCCGGCGGGCGGACCCGCGGGTCCTGCATGCTCAACGCCGCCGCGATCACCAGCACCTCCCGCAGGCAGTGCTCCGCCGACGCCGCCAGGATCATCCGACCCACCCGCGGGTCGACCGGCAGCCGCGCCAGCCGCCGGCCAACGTCCGTCAGCCGTCCCCGGTCATCCAACGCACCCAACTCGTGCAGCGTCTCGTGACCGTCGCGGAGCATGCGGCCCGACGGCGGATCGATGAACCCGAACGCCCCCGGGTCACCCAGCTTCAGCCGCGCCATCTGCAGGATCACGCTCGCCAGGTTGCTCCGCTGGATCTCCGGCTCGGTGAACGGCGGACGCTTCGCGTAGTCGTCCTCCGCATACAGCCGGATGCACACGCCCGCCGCGACCCGCCCGCATCGCCCACGCCGCTGGTCCGCCGAGGCGCGGCTGATCGGCTCGATCGGCAACCGCTGCACCTTCGACCGCGCCGCGTACCGGCTGATCCGCGCCAGGCCCGAGTCGATCACGTGACGGATGCCCGGTACCGTCAGCGACGTCTCCGCCACGTTCGTCGCCAGGATCACCCGCCGCCTCGATCCGTCCGGGTGAAAGATCAGGTCCTGCTTCGCCGTCGGCAGTCGCGCATACAGCGGCAGCACCTCCGCGTCGATCGACGGGTCCCGGCCCAGCGACTCCGCCGCCTCCCGGATGTCCCGCTCGCCCGGAAGGAACACCAGCACGTCGCCCCGGTCCTCGCGGCCCAGCTCCACCACCCCGTCGCGGATCGCGCTCACCAGGTCCGCCGAGCCCTCCTCTCGCTCCTCCAGCGGCCGGTACCGAACCTCGACCGGGTACGTCCGCCCTTCCACGTCGATCACCGGCGCCCCGCCGAAGTGGTCGGCGAACCGCTGCGGATCGATCGTCGCCGAGGTCACGATCAGCTTCAGGTCCGCCCGCCGAGCCAGCAGGCCCCGCAGGTACCCCAGCAGGAAATCGATGTTCAGGCTGCGCTCGTGCGCCTCGTCGACGATCAGCGTGTCGTACTCCAGCAGTTGCCGATCCGACGCCAGCTCCGCCAGCAGGATGCCGTCGGTCATGACCTTGATGCGGCTGACCGGGGCGGTCTGGTCGGCGAACCGCACCTTGTGACCGACCGCCTGCCCCGGCGGCGAGCCCAGCTCCTCCGCCAGCCGCGACGCCACCGATCGCGCCGCCAGCCGACGCGGCTGCGTGTGCCCGATCCGCCCGAACAACCCCCGACCCAGCTCCAGGCACATCTTCGGCAACTGCGTCGTCTTGCCCGATCCCGTCGCACCGCAGACCACCACCACCTGGTGACCGGCGATCGCCTCGGTGATCGAATCCCGCGCCGCCGACACCGGCAGGTCCGCCGGGTACTCCAACGACAACGCCAACCCCCGCCGTGCCTCCACCAGCTTCTCCGACGCCGCCAGACGTTCGGCGATATGGCCGAGCATCCGATCGGCCGGCTGGCCCTCGGCCAGACGCCGCCGCGCCGCGCGCAGGCGACCCATCGCCGACGCCCGCTCGCTCAGCGTGCACCGATCCACCCGCTCCATCAACGCCGATACGCGATCGTCTTTCATCCGGTCCGCCATCAACCCGCGAGTAAAGGCGCACACCCCCCGCCCGTCAAGCACCCACACCCGACCGCCCCGCCGGCCCATCCGCCGCCCACCCCCCCCGATCTCCGTCCATGCCCCAGCCCGCTCCACCCGCACAGCCCGCACAGCCCGCACCATCGGCCCGTGCCGATCGGTCCGGCCTAAACCGCCACCCCGCTTTCTCCGATAGCGCTGCGTAGCGGCGGACCTGGCGTGCGGGGCTCGGGCTTTGCGGTGAAGGCGACCCATCCACGCCGCTCGCCCCGCCGACAATAGGAGATCAAGCGATGACCCATCGCCCACGCATCTTCCGTGGCATCAAGACCACGCTCGTCGCCGCGTCCTTCCTCCTCGGGCTCGCCGGCTGCACCGCCGGCGCCTTCAACACCGGCATGGACGCCTACAACAACGGCGACTTCCACGCCGCCTATCAGCAGTGGTTCCCCCTCGCCGAGCAGGGCGAGCCCCGCGCCCAGTACCTCATCGGCCTGCTCAGTGAAAACGGCGAAGGCTGCGAACGCGACTTCCGCGCCGCCGCGTACTGGTACGGCCTCGCCGCCGAACAGGGCCTCGCCCCCGCACAGACCAACCTCGGCGTCCTCTACTACAACGGCCTCGGCGTCGAGAAAGACCGCGCCAAGGCCGAGCACTGGTACACCCTGGCCGCCGAACAGGGCCACGCCGCCGCTCAGAATAACCTCGGCGTCATGTACATCTTCGGACAGTCCGACCAGCCCGACTACGCCAAGGCCGCCGACTGGCTCCAACCCGCCGCAGAGGCCGGCGACGTCAACGCCCAGTACCTCGTCGGCTCGCTCTACCTCGAAGGCGTCGGTGTCCGCCAGAGCGACCGGCGCGCCTTCCGATGGTTCGAACGCGCCGCCGAACAGGACATGCCCCGCGCTCAGTACACGCTCGGCGTGCTCTACGAGCACGGCTGCGGCGCCGGCGTCGACGACGCACGCGCCGCCGAGTACTACGCCCGGGCCGCCCGGCAGGGATTCGTCAAGGCCCAGCACGCCCTCGCCGTGCTCTGCGAAGAGGGCCGCGGCGTCCAAGCCGACCCCGAACAGGCCGCCGTCTGGTATCGACTCGCCGCCGACGAGGGCTACGCCCCCGCCATGAACAACCTCGCGCTCATGATGCTCGAAGGCGCCGGCGTCCCGCGGGACGAAGCCGCCGCCGCACAACTGCTTGCCCGCGCCGCCCAGCAGGGCGCCGCGCGCGCCCAGTTCTCCCTCGCCAGGCTCTACCGCGTCGGCCGCGGCGTCGATCGCGACCTCGACCAGGCCGCTCGCTGGTACCAGGCCGCCGCCGAGCAGGGCTTCGCCATGGCTCAGAACGACCTGGGCCTCTTGCACCTCCGCGGTGAAGGCGTCGACGCCGACCCCGCCACCGCCGCCGACTGGCTCGGACGCGCCGCCGAAAACGACTTCGCCCCCGCCCAGGCCCGGCTCGGGCAGATGTACGAACAGGGCATGGGCGTGCAGCCTGACCCCGTCGCCGCCTACATGTGGTACCACCTCAGCGCCCGCCAGGGCTATGACCCGGCCGACGCCCATCGCGACGCCCTCGCCGCTCGCCTGACCGACGACCAGCTCGACCAGGCCCGCGCCCGCGCCGTCGAGTGGATCGACCGCCACACCGGCCAGCGCCCCGAAGCCCTCGCCGGCATCTCAGCCGTCGAAGATTAATTCCGCGCCAAACGCCGCCGACATGCGCCATCCCGCGCCGCGCCGCCCCATAGGGGGAGCGCGACGCCCATGCCTCGGACACACCCCAAATCCGCGATCCAAAGACCCGCCCCGGCCACCACGGGACCAACGCCGCCCCCGCGCGCCCACCGAGAATACAAACAGCTCACAATCAATAGTTTACGTCGTATAGCCCGCGACGTTGCACCGCCCGCCCGATCGCCCGAACTGTCCGCCCGGCCAGACCCGGACACACCCCCGTTCCAACGTCAAACAACTGTCAGCAAAATGCTTATAACCGATGTCCGCCCGGGAAGGAGGGTAGGGCGGACACACGACCGCCCCGTGCGCACAACCGCGCCAGTGCTTAATCAAAAAGAAACATTAACAATCCCGGAAAATGTCGCGACCCCCAGCCCCGCCGCGCCGACCACACTTCCCGGCGGCGGGCCCAATCAACGACCAATACACCCGGCAGGATTCGAACCTGCGACCTTGTGCTCCGGAGGCACACGCTCTATCCAGCTGAGCTACGGGTGCGCGAAGTGTCAATCAATCGCAGACGATTATAACCGCATGCATCGACAGGGTCACGGCTGCTCGTCCTCGTCGTCCGTCTCGTCCATCTCATCGTCGAGTTCGTCGTCCTGCTCCGGATCGGGATTGCCCGGCCTCGGGCTCGATCGCAGCAGCAGCCGCAGCTTCTCCAGCGTCAAACCCTCCTCCGGGATCGGCCCTTTCGCGGTCCACTTGTACAAGCTCGCCACGATCGGTCCGTCCACGTTGTCGTACCCGGTCGATCGCAGCTTCTCGACCTTGATGACCTTGCCCTGGGCATTGAAGTGCAGCGTGAACACCGGATCGCCCGGGACCGTGGTCATCATGGCAGTGACGCTGTATCGGGGCCGGGCGGTCTTGATACGGACGCCGCGGACGCTGAGCACGGCACCGGGCTGCACCCGGGCGTACTCGATCCGCCGGACCGGTGGCGACTCGAAGTCCTCGCGAGCGGCGGGCGTGGGCTGGGGCCGCTCGGTCGCGTTGGTCTGCTCGGCGGGCTGGGTCTGCCGTGCCGGCGACGGCGGGCTGGCCGGCTGCGGCCGGGTCGGGGCCTGCTCGGGCTGCGGCGGCATCGGCGGCGCCGTCAGGCGCGGCGCCTCC
The DNA here is from genome assembly GCA_964458935.1 of uncultured Planctomycetaceae bacterium. Classification (GTDB taxonomy): domain Bacteria; phylum Planctomycetota; class Phycisphaerae; order Phycisphaerales; family Zrk34; genus CAYWKS01. Next base: position 51,324 of record CAYWKS010000007.1, on the reverse strand, counting down.
AGATCAGACGCCGGGTTCGGCTCGGGCAGGTCCATCGCGATGCGCCCCGGCCGCGTCGCCTCCGTCTCGCTCGGCCGATCCAGCAGGTCCGGCTCGTCGGCCGACTCAGCCCGCGCGACCGGCAGGTCCGGCAGCGGCGGCGCCGGCGGCTCGGTCGACTCGCCCGATTGCTCATCCGGCGGCGCCGCGTCCTGCACCCTCGCCGGCGACGCCGGCGTTGGCGGCGACGGCCGCTGCGCCGATGAAGGAGGTGTCGGTTGAGCCGCGACCGGTTGCTCGCGATCGGCGACCGCCTGCCGCGGGGGCGTGGGATCGACAGGCGTCTGCTGCGCCGCCGGGTCCGGTTCCACGTCCCGCTGCACCGCGGGCTGATCGACCTGGCTCTGTTGCGCCATCAACTCCTGGTAGTGGTCGTAGCTGACCAGGTTCACCTGCGTGCTGCGGTGTTCGGTCAGGCCGGGCGTGAGCTGACGCAGGCGTTGAGGCGGCTCGGGGCGGTTGGGGTCGGCCTGCCGCGCACGCAGGCGATAGTCCGACTCTTGCTCGTCCAGACGATCACGCAGCGTCGGCGCCGCCAGCAGGTGCACGAAGATCGCCAGCACCAGCCCAATCGTCAGCGGCACGATCGCTTCGCGATCCATGACTCATTCCCCGGCGGCGCCCGGGGTCGATCCCGACCCGCCGCCGCTGCCCGGTTCCGGCTTCACCACCAGCCCGTACTGGTCGATCCCTTCCGCCCGCAGCGTGTCCATCAGCTCCACCAGCATGAGCCCGCGATCGACCGGGGCCGGTCCTCGCGCCGCAACCGCCTCCAGCGCCACGAAGATCTGCGGCCGATCGTCGGCCGGCTGGTCCGCCCGATCACCGAGACGCTGCTGCAGGCCGGCCAGGTCGATCGGCTCTTCGTTCAAGTACAACTGCCCCGCGCTGTCGAGCGTCACGCCCCAGACCCGTGCCGGTTCGGCCGTCTGGCCCGCCGTCACCCGCGGCAGCGCCACCGGCAGGATATACGGCCGAATCAGCAGCACCTGGCTGTAGATGAAAAACGTCAGCAGCAGGAAGATCACGTCGAGCAGCGGGGTGAGCTCGAAGCGCGGCTCGGGGGTGTGGCGGCGGAGCCTCAGGGCCATGCAGCCATTGTAGCCCAACGCGCCGACCCGGTCGGCGGGCCCGCCGGTGGACAGCCCCGGCTCGCCGGCGAACAATGCCCCGGCGACCGGGGCCGGAGATCGCCCGAGATTGTTCAGCTTCACACGCAAGGTCGATTACGCGCTGATCGCGCTGGTGAGCCTGGCCCGCGGCGCCGACGACAACGCCGACGCCGCACCCCAGAGCGCCCGGCAGATCGCCGAGCGGTACAACATGCCCGCCCCGATGGTGATGAAGCTGCTCAAGATGCTGAACAAGGCCGGCGTCGTCCGCGCCCGGCGTGGCGCCCGCGGCGGCTACGAACTCGCTGGCGACCCCGCGGCCCTGCGCATTCGCGATATCATCCAGGCGGTCGACGGGCCCATCCGCATGGCGCCCTGCTGCGAGGACCTGGGCATCGAAGCCTCGCCCGGCGACGACGGCGCCAACACCGAAAAGGCGTGTCGCATCAGCCCCGACTGCCCCATCATGAAGCCGATCCAGCGCCTCAACGAACGCGTGCTGGGCCTGCTCGAACAACTGACCCTCGCCGACCTGCTTGGGGACATGACCGAGGTGACCGCCTCACGCGGCGCCGCATCCGACGCATCGCCGACGGGTCGATAGAGCCGCCGGCACCGCCTACACTGGTAAGACAGACCATCAGATGGAGATTGCAGCCATGAGCGTTGTATTGACCGAAACCGCCGCACGCGAGATCAGGAGCATCTGTGACCAGCAGAGCCTGGACCTGGGCAACGTCTTCCTCAAGGTTGGTGTCAAGGGCGGCGGCTGCTCGGGCTTCACCTATGTGCTCGACTTGACCGAGAACCGCCACGACAACGATGAGGAATTCGACCAGCACGGCGTGAAGATCATCTGCGACCCGAAGAGCCTGCTCTACCTCGAAGGCGTGGAGATCGATTTCAAGGACGAGATCATGGGCCGCGGGTTCGTCTTCAAGAACCCCAACGCCACGAGCACCTGCGGCTGCGGCTCGAGCTTCAGCGCCTGACGCCGGGCCGACCTCCGATCACCGATCACCGACAGCGCGACGACGCCCATCGCCGCGCTGTTTTTCTGCGCCACAACGGGTGACACGAAGATCACGAAAGCGGCACGTAGGACGCGAAGACCCCGGAGCGCCCGGCAGCATGGAGGCCCAACGCGCGGCCCACGCTCCGCCTGCGCCACCGCCGAGTCATCCGCCGCGAAATTGGTATAATCGTTGTCATGCCGGGCGACACGACCCGTAACGATCAACAGGCGCAGCGACGACTGGACCGGGCGGCGTTCGTCGTCGCCGTCTACGCGTTCTTCTGTTTGACCGACATGGCGATCAGCCTCGGCGTCGGTGCTCCAAGAGGCGGCTTTTATACGATCATGCTGCTGGTTCTGGCGGTGTACCTGTTCAAGCGTCGCCCCATCGCCTGGGGCGGCGTGTGGGTGCTGCTGGTGATCTTCGGCGCGTCGGTGGTGGCGATGATTGGCGTGGCCGGTCTTCGAGACACCGTACCGCTGCACATCCTCGGCGAATACAAGGGCCACGTTCTGGGGTGGACGCTGTTGCCGGTCGTGGCGTTTTGCCTGCCGCTGATCTACGCGCTTGCTGTGGTTGTCACACCGCCGGTGAGTCAATGGATTCGATCGAACCGCGACGGCAGGCGCGACCTGACCACGCCGGACAAGGCGCGCTTGTGGCTGACCGTGGCTCTCGGCGTCAGCGTCGCGATCGTTGTCAACGCGGGGGCGTTCGTGATCGAACGAGCCATCCCCGCCCGATGCACGTGACGACGTCTGCATCGAGCCCGCATCCCGTCATGGTGACGCACGGCACGCGGTTCGGTCGGCTTGCGTACGTCGTATTGGAGCACGGCGAGGGTAACAGCGTACGAAGCCGCATCATGTCCTCGTCGGACGAGCATCGCCTCTTGTGGCGGGACCGCGGCGGGGTCGCCCTGCCCGGCGAGCTCCAGTTCTACGAGGTCATCAACGGCGTGGAATTCCGCAGTGAGGATGGCGACATCACGCTTGCCGAGTTCCGCGCGTATATGCAGTCGGCGCACCAGACCTATCGCATCGATGACTTGCAGACGTTCGTCCACGGCAGCCGGGCGGACGATGTCGATGGCTGGTGAGCGGGACCCACGGTGGCGGGGGCGTGATCAGGCGGCAACGCATACGATGGGGCCATGATGCGACGGGCAACATGGTTGTGGATCGTGCTCGTAGCCGGTTGTGCGGTGGCGACCGCGCCGAACGATCCGGCGTTGAACGGCGAGGCGGGGCAGTTTCACCGGATCGCTTCGTACCTTGCGTCCGACGCGTTGGGCGGCCGCGCGCCCGGTAGTGAAGGAATCGACAAGGCGCGGGACGAACTGGTCGCGTGGTTCGCCGAGGCCGGGCTCGCGCCGGCGTTCGACGGGCGGTACACGCAGGCGTTGCAGGTTGCGGTCGGCGTCGACGTGATCGAGGCGCGTCTGGCGTTCGGCGACGACCGGGCCGATGAGCATCGGATCATGAAGCCGCGGCCGCTGGCGATGGGCGCGGGTGGGTCGTTCGCCGGTCCGGCGGTTTTCGCGGGCTACGGCGTGGTCGCGCCCGAGCGCGACTACGACAGCTATGCCGGCGCGGACGACGAGGTATTGCGTGGCGCGGTGGTCGTGCTGTACCGGTACGAGCCGATGACCGCCGACGGCAACAGCCGGTGGGCCGAGCAAGGCGACTGGACGGCACATGCATACCTGTCGCGCAAGGCGCGTCGTGCGGCCGAGCGAGGGGCGGCGGCGGTGGTCATCGTGAATCCGCCGGCGCGGTCTGCCGCACCCATGCCGCGCAGCAGTGCGGCGCTGCATTTCGACCCGGTGGACGTGCCGGTGATGATGATCGACTACCAGGAGTTTGAGCGGATGCTCGGCGCGGGCGGGCGTGGCGACGCGGGCCGGGCGGCGCGGCGCCTGCAGCGTCAGGCCGACGCCAGCGCGATCGTCGAGCCGCTGGGCGTGGACGTGGCCGGCCGCATCGAGCTGCGCATCGAGCGCGTGGTCTCGCACAACGTGGGGGCTGTGGTGCGGGGCGCCGGTGAACTGGCCGACGAGGTGGTCGTTGTGGGCGCGCACTACGATCACCTCGGCCGCGGCGACTGGGGCTCGCGCGCGACCCGGCGGGCCATCCACTACGGCGCGGACGACAACGCGTCCGGCACCGCGGGGCTGGTGATCCTCGCCCGAAGGTTCGCCGCCCGGGGCGGCGCCGCGGCCCGGTCGACGCGCGCCTTGATGTTCGTCGCGTTCACCGGAGAAGAGCGAGGCCTCGTCGGGTCGCAGTACTTCGTGAAGCATCTCGAACAGGCCGGCCTCGACGCCAACGACGTCGCGGCGATGATCAACCTCGACATGATCGGGCGGCTGCGCGATGGGCGCGTCATGGTGTTCGGCGTCGATACGGGCCGGCGGTGGCGGGCGGTGATCGACCGGGCCGCGGCCGACGGCGATTTGGAGGTCCGGGCGACCGGGTCGGGGTTCGGGGCCTCGGACCACTCGACGTTCTACCGGATGGGCGTGCCGGTCTTGCATGTGTTCACGGGTCTGCACCGCGACTACCACACACCGGCCGACACGGCGGACAAGCTCAACGCCGCCGGCGCGGTGCGGGTGATCGACCTGGTCGAGCGGATCGTGGCGGAGGTCGCGGCGGCGCCGCGGGCGATCGGGTATGCCGCGCCCGGGTCCCCGGCGGACGTCGAGGAACCGACGCACGGCGAGGAGGCAGCCGCCGCGCCCTAGCGGTTGGACGGGCTTGTGCGTGGGGCTTAGGATGGCGGCTTTTCGCCCCGAGGTTGCGAGAGCAACCCCGATGGAGCCTTGACATGATCCCGCACGAGCCGCCTCGCACGCCCGCCACGGGCTTCCTCTACTTTCCACCGTTCCGAGTTCAGGGCTATTCGATCGCCGGCGAAGAGACCGTGATCCAGGTGCCGGAGCTGGACCTGTGCTTCGACATCGGCCGCTGCCCGCGGCTGGCGCTGGCGAGCAACTTCGTGGCGCTCAGCCACGGTCACATGGACCATGCGGCGGGGCTGGCGTACTACTTTTCCCAGCGGCACTTCCAGGGCATGGGCACGGGCACGGTGCTGTGCCATCCCACGCTCGCCGAGCCGATCGGAAAGCTGATGAACGCGTGGATCGACATCGAGGGCCAGCGCACGCCTTATCAGGTCGTCACGATGGAACCCGGCACGCCCAGCGAGGAGTACGAGATCAAGAAGACGTTCTTCCTGCGGGCGTTCGAGACGGTTCACACCACGCCCAGCCTGGGCTTCGCGGTGGTGGAGAAGCGGAGCAAGCTGCGGGAGCAGTACGCGGGTCTGCCGCAGAGCAAGCTGGTGGAGTTGAAGGAGGCCGGCGAGCAGATCACCTACATCAAGCAGGTGCCGCTGGTGACCTATCTGGGCGACACGGCGCCGGGCGAGTTCATGAGCCGGCCGGAGGTCACCGAGGCGCGGGTCCTGGTGACCGAGTGCACCTTCCTCGAGCCGGGCCACCGCTCGCGGGCGAAGGTGGGCAAGCACCTGCACGTGACGGACCTGGTGGAACTGCTGGAGGGGGTGAATGCGGAGGCGGTGGTGGTGACGCACGTCTCCCGTCGGACACACATCAAGCTGGCACGGGAAGTGCTGGACCAGGCGGTGCCCGCGGAGCAGCGCGACCGTGTGTTCCTGCTGATGGACAATCGTCTGAACCGCCAGCGTTACGCGCAGCAGGTCGCCGACGCGGAGGAGATCGACGCCTCGGAGTCTTGAGCCTCGACGTGCGGTGTGCGGGTCACAGCCCGACGGCGCGGCCCTTGCCCCGCTGCTTGGCATTGTACAGGCGGCGGTCGGCCGTCTGGATCAGCTCGGTGCCGTTCTGCACACGGTCGCGCAGCAGGGAGGCGACGCCGATGCTCATGCTGACCCGATCACCGACGTCCGGCAGCGTCAGCCGCGTGTGTTCGCAGAACATCGCCTGCAGCCGCTCGGCGAAGTTGGTCGCGTGCTCCACGTCGCAGCCGGGCAGGAAAACCGCGAACTCGTCGCCACCGAGCCGGATGATGTAGTCGTCCTGGCGGCTGACGGCGCGGATCGTCTGGGCGGTGAACTTGAGCAGCTCATCGCCGGCGGCGTGGCCGAGCGAGTCGTTGACCGACTTGAACTCGTCGATGTCGATGATGAGACAGACCAGGTCGCTGGCGGCGGCGCGGCAAGACAGCACAAGCGGGTCGAGGTGCTGCTCGAGGAAACGGCGATTGCCGAGCTGGGTGAGCGGGTCGCGCATCGCCATCTGCGACAGTTGGGAGGTGGCGCGGGCGGTGGCCTTGGCAATGCGGTCGTCGAGGGTTCGCCGCAGGTTCGAGGCCTCGTGGCGATCCCGCAGCGCCGTGACGGCGATCTGGTGCACGGCGCGGGCGAGCTGACCGATCTCATCTTCGCGGTGCCGCGGCAGGGCGCGGGTTGACAGCGGCCGCTCGGGGCGCGTGATGCGGCTGAGCTGCTGAACGAGGTCCTCGATGGGGTCGGCGATCCACTTGCGGCCGAACCACGCGCCGCAGGCGGCCACGGCGGCGGCGCCGGTCAGGCCGACCGACAGATGCGCCTCGAGCGAGGCGGCGGCCAGGCCGACCGCCGTGCCCCAGACCGACGCGGCGACGATGAGCAGGCCGACCTTCACCCGCACGCCCGTGTCGTCCCAGGCTCGGGCGCGGTGTGCAGCGCGGCCCGTGGGCAGGTCCACGGCGACCGGCGGCGCAGCGTCGGCTGCGGGCAAGCTGGAACCAGGCGCGTCGCTCACGTCTGTTGTATCGAGCCGTTGCGAGGCCGACTTTTGCGCCTTTCGGGGCCGATACAGCCCCATGGCCCGGGTATCATGCGTAGTTACCAAGGAGCCAACGTTATGGCAGACAAGCTCACCGACGAGCAGATCGAGCAAGGCCTGGCCCGGCTCGCGGGCTGGGAGCGCGACGGCGATGTGATTCGCCGAGAACTGAAGTTCGCCGACTTCGTTGAGGCGTTCGGGTTCATGACCCGCGTGGCGCTGGCCGCCGAGTCGATGGATCATCATCCCAACTGGTACAACGCCTACAACACGGTGCGGATCGAGCTGTCGACCCACGACGCCGGCGGGTTGACGAGCAAGGACTTCACCTTGGCCGAGCAGATCGACACGCTGGCTTGAGCGGGTCGTTGAGATACGGCCCAAGCGGTGAACATGATTCGTCGATCAGTGCGTCAGTGTATCTGACGATGAAGCGGAAGCCGCTGGGCGTTGGCCCGCGGGAGCGTGTGTCAGGAGCCTGGACATGATGGGTCGCTGGTTTGTGATGTTGCTGTTGGGTTGGTGTGTCGGCGTCGGTCCGCAGTCGTCCCACGCGGCCGAGGCGGAGGCCGCGGCCCCGGAACCCAGCTCTGCGTCGTCCCAGCCCATGGTCATCACGGCCGAACAGGTCAGCGGGTCGGTCCTGGCCCGGGCGGACGGTTCGGCGGAGTGGACCGCGTTGCGGGTCGGCGACACGGTGGCCGTGGGGACGCAGGTCCGCACGGGACTCCGCGGGTCGTTGCGGCTGTCGGTCGGGCCCAACGCGACGATCGAAGTGCAGCGACTCAGCGAACTGACCATCGGCCAGTTCGAGATGGATGGTCAAGCCAAGGTCTTGCGGACGCTCATCGCCATCCAGCACGGCAAGATCGACTTCGACGTGAAGCACGTGGGATTCGAGAACGATTTCCGCATCGCCTCGCCGACCGACGTGGTGGCGGTGAAGGGAACGTTGGGCACTTGCCAGTCGTTCGGCGGACCCATGGACGTGACGGGCCATCGTCGCAACGGCCGGGACGCGATGCTGAATGAACACCGTTCGACGGGTCGGGTGGCGCGGCTCAGCGGGGCGGAGATGATCCGCGGCCCCGACCGCCAGCCGATGGCCACCCGGGAGTCGATGGCGAACGCGGTTCACGCCATGGGCGGTGCGGCCGACATGCAGGCCAAGCTCGGCCGGCCGTCCGACAGCAGCCGCGCCGGGCAGGGCATGCAGACCATGGGCCAGACCATGCAGACCATGCGTGGTGAGGTGGCTCGGCCCCAGACCCAGCGTCGCTGGGTCCGCCATGTCCTCGAAGACCCCAAACGCCGGGCTCAGGTGCTGCCGAACTTGGTGCCGAAGCTCGGCGTCAAGCCTTAGCGGCCAGATCCCCCCGAGAACAACCTCAACTGCCCCTGCCATCAGGTCGATCTGAACTTGTGGTGGTTATCGCCGCGCTGTGCACGCTCAAGGGCATGGGTCCGAGAAGTCGATACTAACGAGCGTGGGTGCACGCGCATCAGGGCATGACCGCCGCCGTTTCGAGGTAGACCGCGAAACGCCTTTCCCGATGCGAGGTGGCACAATGAACAAGGCCGAAGAGGATCGGATGGGTCTGCTGGCGGTGGCGGAGGCCCGGACGATGTATCGGCGGATGCTGGCCGGCTGGTGCAGCGACTACCTGGCCTGTCGCGCGGCTTGGGCGTGGAGGGCCAACCGGGAACACCCCGCGGCCGCCCTGCCGACCAGTGTGCTCGACGATTGATCCCCGCGATCAGGGGATGGAGCGACCGATGGGAACTATCAGCTCGGGTGTCGGATTGATCTCGGGCATTGACACCGCCGCGCTGGTCGATCAGTTGATGCAGATCGAGGCGAGGCCGCGCCAGCTCGTGGAGCGCCGCGTCCAGACGCTGCAGAGCCAGAAATCGGGACTGCTCGATGTCAACGCGCGGCTGCTGTCTTTGAAAACCTCCGCGGACGCGTTCACGGACGATACACGCTTCGGCGCCAAGCGCGCCGCCAGCACCGCCCAGAGCGTCCTGACCGCCAGCGCCGACAAGGACGCGGCGCTGGGTACCTACAGCTTCACCGTCAGCCGGCTGGTCTCGACCCACCAGATGATCACGCGCGGCTTCGCCGACACCGACACGACCACGATGGGCCAGGCCTCGACGGTCCGCGTCGAATCCGGCCAGGCGCGGCTCGACCGCGAGACGGAGCTGGCCGACCTCAACGGCTTCCAAGGCATCGAGCGCGGCTCGATCCGCATCACGGACCGCTCGGGCAACGCCGCAACCGTTGACCTGTCGCGCGCCGTCACCGTCGACGACGTCATCAATGAGATCAACAATGCCTCGGGCGTGAGCGTCACGGCCAGCATCGACGGCGACAAGCTCAGGATCACCGACAACACCGGCAGCACCGCGAGCAACCTGATCATCGCCAACGTCGGGTCCAAGCAGACCGCCACCTCTCTGGGAATCGCGGGCAACTCCGGCGGCGGCGATACGATCACCGGCCAGCAGATCAACAGCCTCGCCGCCACGACCACGCTCAGCTCGCTCAACGACGGGCGCGGCGTCCGCGTGCGCGGCACGGGCATCAACGACTTCAGCATCGACGACGGCACCAGCAGCTTCAACGTCTCCCTGGCCGACGCGTCGACCGTGCAAGACGTGATCGATGCCATCAACGACGCCGCGGGCAACGGCTCGGTGACCGCGAGCATCGCCGCCGATGGCGTGAGCCTGCAACTGGCCGGCGACGCGGCGATCACCGTCACCGCGCTCAATGGCTCCAAGGCCGCGGCCGACCTCGGCGTCGAGGGCGCCGGCGGCGCCACCGTCGACGGCGATCGCCTGATCGCCGCGATCAACTCCAAGCTGGTGCGGAACCTCTCGGGCGCGTCGGGGGTCGCCTTCGGGGCGGTGACGTTCGACACCGGCTCGGGCGCGCAGGCGGTTGACCTGTCCACCGCGCGGAGCTTCAGCGATGTCATCGACCAGATCAACGACGCCGGCATCGGCGTGACCGCCTCGCTGAACGCTGCGGGCAACGGCCTGGAGATCAGCGCCGACAACGGCCAGTCGCTCACCATCGCCGATCTCTCGGGCAACCTCGCCCAGACCTTCAACCTCGCTGGCACGCACAGCGACGGCGTCGTCGACGGTGGCGATCTCGACTTCGCCTACATCAATGAGAACACGCGGCTGGACAGCCTCAACGGCGGCAAGGGCGTGGCCTCCGGCAGCTTCCTCATCACCGACTCCACCGGCGAATCGGCCACGGTCGACCTGTCCCAGGGCGAGAAGACCCTTGCCCAGGTCATCAGCGAGATCAACTCCCGACCGATCGGCGTGACCGCCGCCATCAACGACACCGGCGACGGCCTGATCCTGACCGACACGGCCGGCGGCGCGCTCGACTTGACCGTCACGGAGTCGGGCTCGACCACGGCGCGCGACCTGGGCATCCTCGGCACCGACGATGACGGCGATGGCAGGATCGACGGGTCCCTGGAGAAGTCCGTGGAGATTGATGCCGACGACACCCTGCAGGACGTCGCCGACAAGCTCAACGCCGCCAGCGTCGGGCTGACCGCCACCCTCATCAACGATGGTTCGAGCACGACGCCGTTCCGCATGAGCATCACGTCCGACAACAGCGGTCGCAGCGGCCGGGTGACGTTCGACGACGGCGGACTGGGCCTGGGCGCGGACACGCTCGTCGAGGGCCGCGACGCGGTGGCGTTCTTCGGCTCGGCCGACCCCGCCGACGCGGTCCTGCTGACCAGCTCGACCAACAGCCTGACCAACACGATCGAGGGCGTGTCCATCGACCTGATCAGCACCAGCGAATCGCCGGTCGAGGTGACCATCAGCCGCGACACCGAGCAGATCGTCGACGCCGTCGAGAAGTTCGTAAAGGACTTCAACGGCGTGATGGACCGGATCGGCCAGCTCGACAGCTTCGACTCGGAGACGCAGGAGCGCGGGCTGCTGCTGGGCGACCCGACGCTCGCCACCGTGCGGCGGCAGTTGCTCAACACCGTCACGAGCGGCTTCGGCGACGTCAGCGGCCAGTTCACGCGGCTGTCCGAGGTGGGCGTCACGATCGGTTCCGAGTCGAAGCTCGTGTTTGACGAGGCGAAGCTGCGCGAGGCGATCAGCACCGACCTCGCCGCCGTGACCGAGCTGTTCAGCCTCAAGACCGAGCAGGCCGCCAGCGCGCAGCAGATCACCGACGGTGTCACGATCCCCGGAGACGGGACCGTCGTGACCGCCAAGGGCGTGGGCGCAACCCTCGACGCGACGCTCGACCTGCTGACCGATTCGATCTCCGGCATCGTCACCAACGCCGCCGACAACTTCGACAGCCAGATCGAGCTGGCCAATGACCGCATCGAACAGCTCAATGAACTGCTGGCGTCCAAGCGTCAGCGGCTGGAGCGCGAGTTTGCCGCCATGGAGAACGCCTTGGCGCAGATGCAGAGCCAGCAGAGCGCCCTGCAATCGCTGGCTGGACTCGCCAACCAGGGACTGCCCATATAACGCGACCGATAATCCCCGTCCTCACCGCGTGATCAAAGCTCCGGGTGCACCGCGCCGATAATCCCGCATATGGCCACGACCACCGTCAACCCGTACCTGCGGACGAAAGTCCTGACCGCCTCTCCCCAGGAGCTCCGCCTCATGTTGTACGACGGGGCGATCAAGTTCTGCCGCCAGTCGGTGGACGCCATCGGCCGAAGCGACTGGGAAGCCATGTATCAGTCGCTGGTCCGGGCCCAGAAGATCGTGCTGGAACTGAACACCTCACTGAAACACGACGTGGACCCCGAACTCTGCGGCAAGCTCGCGGCGCTGTACAACTACATCTACCGGCGACTGGTCGACGCCAACCTCGAGCGGGACGACTCGCCGATCCACGAGGTCGTGGGGCTGCTGGAGTACGAGCGCGAGACCTGGCAGATGGTGATGCGCAAGGTGGACCAGGAGGGCGAGGCGGGCGATGCGCCCCTGCCGCCCGAGTCGCCTCACGCCAATCCGCTGGGCCGCATCGATCCGGGCCGGGTCGGCCCCAACGCGACATACCCGGGCCTGTCCGTACAGGGCTGAGGAACCCCCCTACCCGATTTCGTGCCCTTGCTGCGGTTTGCCAGGCATTAGCGCCCGACCGATGCGACACGCACCGGCCGGTCGGCTATCGTGCCGCAACGCAGCAGACCAGGTTCTTGATACGGAGATTGATATGCGATTAGCTACGATTGCTCTGCTTGTTTGCGTGTGCCCGGTGCTGGCCCAGCCATCGGGGCCGCAGACCAGGCCCGCCGAAATGGATGACAAGGCGCGCCGCGTGCTCCAGGAGCTCGGCGACCACTATGCACAAGTAGACAAGCTGAAGGTCGACGTGGCGGTCCGGGCCGACATCAAGATGTCCGGCCGCCAGCGGCAGCAGGAAACGGCGATGAGCTACATCGTCGACAAGCCCGACCGCTTCCGCGTGCACATCGAGCAGGGCGCCGGCAAGATGCTCCACGTCGCCGACGGGCAGCGGCTCTATGAGTACTCCGCCCGGCACAATCAGTATCGCGAGTCACCGCTGGACGGAGCCAAGGTCATGGATCACGAGGTGCTCGGGGTGCTGCTGGATGGGGCGCTGCTCGCCGATGACCCGGCCGCCAAGATCGCCGCGGCCTTCCAGCGCATCCGCTACGTCGGCCCAACGCAGGAGCAGGGCCGGACGCTGCACCAACTGCATGGGGTCGATACGGACGCCGAGTATGACGTTTACATCACCGGCGAAGACAAGCCGGTGCTTAGACGCATCCGGATCGACCAGTCGGGTCGGCTCGGGCAGGAGGGCCGCGAAGGCTCGATCATCGTCACGCTCAACTACAACAACTGGCGGTTTGATCCGGCGATCGATGACGGCACCTTCCAGTTTGATAGGCCCGATGACGCGAAGCGAGTCACCGAATTCGGAACGCCCCACCCGCTCAGTGACAAGCCCGCCCCGGACTTCACGCTCTCGACGCTGGCCGGCGAACGCGTGCAGTTCAGCGACCTCAAGGGCAAGGTCGTGGTGATCGACTTCTGGGCCACATGGTGCGGACCCTGCGTGCGGGCCCTGCCGACCCTGAAGAAGGTCACCGGCACCTTCGCCGATGACGAGTTGGCCTTCTTCGCCATCAACATCCGCGAGGACGCGCAGACGATCCGGCCCTTCCTGCAATCCAAGGACATGGACCTGCCGGTCCTGTTGGACGCCGACGGCGCCGTCGCCCGGCAGTACCGCGTGCAGAGCATCCCCCAGACCGTGATCATTGGCCCGGACGGTGTCGTGCACAACGTTCATATCGGCTACAACCCGGAGATGCAGTCGATGCTCAAGTCTGAGCTGGACGAGCTGGTCAACTCCGACTGAGTGCAGCGGCGGCAACAAGCGGTCGATCCGGTACAATGCCCGCTTCGCCACCTGCCGGCGGAGCGCCACCCCATGACCTGGCCGATGCTGGAAGATCGGACGCGGCTTGCGCTGCTTGAACCGCCTCGGCGACGTGTGCGTGCGGTGCTCGACACCGACGCCTTCAATCAGATCGATGACCAGTTCGCCGTGGCGTACGCCGTGCTGTCGCGCGATCGGATTGACCTGCAAGCCATGACCGCCGCACCGTTTCACAACCGACGGTCCGACGGGCCGGCCGACGGTATGCGCAAGAGCTACGACGAGATCCTGCGTTTGCTCGAGCGCATGCGGGTCGAGCCGGGATCGTGGGTACATCATGGGTCGACGGCATTTCTGCCGGACGCGCGAACGCCGATCAAGTCCAACGCCGCCGAACGCATCGTCGACTTGGCCATGAATGGCGAGCTGCCACTGTATGTCCTGGCGATCGGCGCGATCACCAACGTCGCCAGTGCGATCCTGCTCGCGCCGCAGATTGCCGGGCGTGTTGTCGTCGTCTGGCTCGGGGGGCAGGCTCAACAGTGGTTCACCGCGAATGAGTTCAACCTCCGGCAGGATGTGCACGCGGCACGGGTGCTGTTCGACAGCGGGGTGCCTCTGTTGCACGTGCCCTGCCGCAACGCCGCGATTCATCTGAGAACCACCGTCGCCGAGATCGAACAGCACGTGCGCGGCACAAGCCGGATCGGTGACTACCTTGCCGACATCTTCCGCGAGCACGTTGGCCAGACCGCGGGGCGGTCGAAGGTGCTTTGGGATATTGCCGCGGTCGCGTGGCTGGTGAACGACGACTGGGTCAAGTCTTCTTGCGTGCACGCACCGATCCTCAACGACAACCTGACGTGGAGCCAGGACCGAAACCGCCATCTCATCCGGGAGGCATGGGATTGCGACCGCGACGCCATTTACGCCGATCTGTTCGATCGGCTAGCGCAGTAAACGCAGTTTAATAAGTAACATATAGACAAACAGGGAGGACCTGCCGGGTTCAGGTGAGGTTCACCCCTAGCCGCTCGAGCAGCGCATCAAATTCATCGAGGCTGTAGAACTCAATGGTCAGTGAGCCGCTGCCCTTCTTGCGGCCGGACCGTAGACGCACGCGTGTGTGCAGCTGTGCTGCGATCTGATCTTCGAGGTCCGAGAGATGGGCCGGGCGCTGGTGCCGAGTCGAAGGGCTGGTCGCGGGTTCCGCCGGATCGGCACCGGCTGACGCGGCGCGTTTGACGGCTGCCTCGAGCATCCTTACCGACCAACCGCCTGCGATGGCCCGTCGTCCCAGTGCGAGGCGCGCCTCGGAGTCCGATAACCCCAGCAGAGCGCGGGCATGGCCGCCGGAGAGCTGACCGCGGCGGACCGCCTGCTGGAGGTCATCATGCAAGTCCAGCAGCCGCAGGTGGTTCGATACTGTCGGGCGTTGAATGCCGACCTGTGTGGCGATCTCGTCGTGGCTCATGCCGAACTGGTCGGTCAAGCGTCGGAAGGCGATTGCCCGCTCAATTGGATCGAGGTCTTCGCGCTGCAGGTTCTCGACAAGGGCCCACTCGGCCAGTTGGCGATCGGTGAGGTCGCGCACGATCGCGGGGACGCGATCCAGGCCGGCCTCCCGCGCCGCTCGCCAACGCCGCTCTCCGGCAACGATCTGCGCTCTTTCGGGCACAGTTCCGGGAGAGTTGTCGGCGTCCCGCGGCACGAGGGGACGTATGACCAGTGGCTGCATGAGTCCCTGGGATCGGATCGACTGGGCGAGGCTTTCGATGGCTTGTGGGTCGAACTCTTGCCGGGGCTGATGCGGATTGGGCTCCAGGCAATCGAGCGGGATATAGACCAGGGGGCTGCCGTCATGTGCGGCGTGGTGGGCTGGCGGGGGCGATTCCTGGGGGTCAACCTCACCATGGACCATGGAGGGACGATCGGCGTCGGGCCCGGCGTTGCGGTCATAACCTGATGACGGGTCGACAGTATCGCCATCCGACTCACGCGGTGGTTGGACAGCGACGGGGGCGGACATCAGGCTGCTCAGACCGCGACCAAGACGTGGCTTGCGTGTCTTTGCCATGGGAGGCCTCCTTGCCTGTGGAAGTGATGGCGCGTTGGCGATACGCAGTCGAGTGTATCTGAGAACCCGCCACGAGGGAAGGCCATCCCACGATTCACCGGAAGGTTTCACGTGGAACACACACGATGA
The DNA here is from genome assembly GCA_964458935.1 of uncultured Planctomycetaceae bacterium. Lineage (GTDB taxonomy): Bacteria > Planctomycetota > Phycisphaerae > Phycisphaerales > Zrk34 > CAYWKS01. The sequence goes on along the minus strand of CAYWKS010000007.1, from coordinate 35,705 downwards.
AAGCCCATGCCGCAACGATCCCTGATCTGAGGTTTCACGTGAAACGCAATAGTCCTCAATTCAGCACGACAAGTGAACATACTTCACTGTAGATTGTAAATGTATTTTACGTGCATCTTTATAGTTGTGCATAGGAGCCGCCTGTGCCGTGGCTCGGTTCGGATGTTATCGGTCTTGCCGGCATGGCACCCTGACACGTGATGGTTTGGGCCCGGCCGTGCCGATAGCAGCCTTGTGACTATCAACCGTGCGAGTGAGCCTCGGCGCTGGACAACGCCGGCACTCTATCGCGCTTGCCGACGGAGCGGGGCGGTGCCGACTTGACCGAAGATCAACTCCAACACGCCGAACACCTGCTTAATGAACTCGAAGCCCTCGAACGCAAGCTCAAGGCGCTGCAGGATGGCCTGACACGCTCTCATCGACTCGCCACGCTGGGGACGGTCGCCACGATCATCGCCCACGAGTTCAACAACATCCTTACGCCCATCATCAGCTACGCGCAGCTCGCACTGCGTCAGGCCGACGCCGCCGACCCTGACCTCGACCTGATCCGCAAGGCCCTGGAGCGGGCGTTGGACGGGTCAACGAAAGCGGCACAGATCAGTTCGTCCATGCTCGGTTTCGCCCGCACCTCGACTGACGGCCAGCAGGCGACCGCGTGCGTTCGTGGCGTCGTTGGCGAGGTGTTCGCGTGCGTGGCCCGTGACCCGAAGAAGGACAACATCACGGTCCGTCTTGATGTTGCGGACGACCTGCACGTCGCCATGCCGCCGGTCTCGTTGCAGCAGGTCCTGCTCAATCTCGTGCTCAACGCGCGCAAGGTTCTCAAGCAGCGGGGCGGCACGCTGAGCATCACCGCCCATCGCATCGATTGCGGCGACGGGGTGCCGCCGCAAGTGATCATCGAGGTGGCGGACAACGGCCCGGGCATCGCCGCGGAGATCCGCTCCCGACTCTTTGAGCCGTTCATCACGCAGCCCGCCGATGGCGACGCTTCGGAAGGCACGGGCCTGGGCCTGGTCGTCTGCAAGGACTTGGTCGAACGTGTCGGCGGCTCGATCGGTGTCGAGTCATCGCCCGGCCACGGTGCCACCTTTCGCATCGCGCTGCCCGCGGCGCCCTAGACCCCTCCGGCACGCGTCGGGCGTGCGCGCCATGCCGATCGAGTCCCGCCGGCGCTTCGCTTGGAGTTACGCCCGGCCGCCGCTAACATCAAGCCAGCACACGGGCGTCTCCCGAAAGGCCATGGCCCAGTGAACATCGTCATCTGCGGCGCGGGCACGATCGGCTCCCACGTGGCCGAGGTCCTGACCGCCGCCGGCCACAGCCTGACCGTCATCGACCGCCGCGCCGATCGGCTCAACGAGATCGACCAGCAGATGGACGTGCGCACGTTGCAGGGCAACTGTGCTTACGGCGAGGTGCTCAGCGCCGCCGGCGTCGAGCGAACGGACCTGCTCATCGCCGCCACCGAATCCGACGAGATCAACCTGCTGACCGCCTGTGTAGGGAAGGGCGTCGGGGCGCAGATGACCATTGCCCGCGTCCGCCACTCCGCGTATTTCGACGAGCGCGGGGTGGATTACTCGTCGATCCTCGGTATCGACCACTTCGTCTGCCCCGAGTACCTGACCGCCCTGGCGATCGCATCGAGCCTCCGCAATCCCGGAGCCCTGGCGATCGAGAACTTCGCACGCGGCGAGATCGAGATGCAGGAGTTGATCGTGCACGCCAACGCCGCGGCGGTGGGGACGGCCCTGGCGGACCTGCAGATGCCCCCCGGCACCCGCGCGGCCGCGCTGACCCGCGACAAGACGGCCATGATCCCCATGGCCCGGACGGTCATCAAATCGGGCGACAAGCTGGTGCTCGTGGGCAACCGCGACGCCTTTCAGCAGGCCCGCAAGCTGTTCACCCACACCGACTCCGGCCGGCGTCGCGTGGTCATCATGGGCGGCAGCCCGATGTCGGTCTGGCTGTGCCGGGCCCTGCGCGATCGGTCTTTCTCCATTCGCCTGTTCGAGATCGACAAGTCGCGTGCCAAGGAACTGGCGGAGAAACTCGACTGGGTCACCGTGGTCAACGCCGACCCGACCGACGCGGCGGTGTTCGACGACGAGGACATCGACAGCGCCGATGCGTTCGTCTCGCTGCGGACCGATGACGACGAACACAACATCCTCGCCGGCTCGTGGGCCAAGAGCCGCGGCGTGAAGATGGCCATTGCCACCGTCCAGCGACCGAACTACCTGCACCTGATGAAGCAGGTTGGCATCGATCGACCGTTCAGCCCCCGGGTCGTTGCGGTCCGCGAGATCGAGAACCTCATGGCCGACCGCCAGTTGCATAAGGTCGCCGAGCTGGCCGAGGGCGCTATCAACGTCTACCAGGCGACCGTGGCCGAGCGGTCGCCGGCGGTGGGCAAGGCGTTGCGTGACGTCCGCCTGACACCCGACTGGGTCATCGCCGCCATCCAGCATGAGGACCACGTGAAGGTCCCCCGCGCCGAGGACCGCCTGGCCGCCGGCGACACGTGCCTGGTGATCGGCAAGGACGGCGAGGAAGCCAAACTCAAGCGCCTGCTCGGGGCAGGCTAGGCATCACCTGATGCGGAGCAGCATGCCAGGCAACTTGTCCACGCAGCGACCAACCGTTCACGCGGCGGCGGGTTGCCAACGCCATGCAGCGGCCCGATGCTGGCTAGACCCTTGTTGCTCCGTGGCTTGGTTGTTCCGTGGCGCTGTGCGATGAACTACCGTTTTGTCATCAATCAGTTGGGCCTGTTGCTGATGGGCATGAGCCTGATGCTCGCGGCCATCGGCGCGTGGGCGGGCCTGGAGTGGTGGCTGGGCCACGCGATGGAGAAGCAGGCGCTGTTCGCGCTATTGAGTGGGGCCGGCGCCGGCGGGGCGGTTGGCGGCCTGGCGTGGCTGCTGACCCGCGGCGAGCCGGACCTGGGCCGACGCGAGGCCCTGCTGCTGGTCGCGGCGACGTGGTTGGTCGGCGCGGCGCTGGCGGCGCTGCCGTTCGGGATATGGGCGGCCTTGCTCCCGGGGCAGTCGGATCATGCCTTCACCAGCCCCGTCAATTGCTACTTCGAGGCCATGAGCGGGCTGACCACGACCGGCGCGACCATCCTCGAAGACATCCCCACCGTGCCGCGAAGCTTGCTGCTGTGGCGGGCGATGACCCACTGGTTGGGCGGGCTGGGCATCGTCGTGCTGTTCGTCGCGGTCCTGCCCGGGCTGGGCGCCGGCGGCAAGCGGCTGTTCAAGGTCGAAGCCCCCGGACCGCGCGCCGAAGGCGTCCGCCCCAACATCCGTGAGACCGCCCGATACCTGTGGTTGCTCTACGTGGGGCTGACCTTCGCCGAAGTCGTCGCGCTGCGGATCGCCGGGGTTGACTGGTACGAGTCGGTCTGCCACACCTTTGCCACGCTCGCCACCGGCGGATTCAGCACGCACAACGCCTCGATCGCCGCCTATGACTCGGTCGCCGTCGACCTGATCGTGATCGTGTTCATGTTCGCCGCGGGCATCAACTTCGGGCTCTACTACCAGGTCTTGCGCGGCAAGACGCGGCAGGCCCTACAGGACACCGAACTGCGGGTCTACAGCGTGTTCACACTCATCGGCGTCGCGCTGATCACGCTGAGCATCTATGGCACGACGTTCACGACCACCGCCGGCCAACCGGTCGAGGCCGGCCTCGGCGACGCGCTGCGGTACGGCACGTTCCAACACGTCTCGATCCAGACCACGACGGGCTTCTGCACCGCTGACTTCAGCGTCTGGCCGTTCCTCGCCAAGGCAACGCTCATCGCCGCGATGTTCATCGGCGGGTCGGCCGGTTCAACCGGCGGCGGCATCAAGGTCATCCGCATCTGGATCATGCTCAAGGTGCTCGGCGCCGAGGTCGAAAGGGCGTTTCGCCCCAACGTCATCCGCCCCATCCGCGTGGGCAAGATGGTCGTCGACGATGAGTTGCGCACGGCGACCGTGTCTTACGTGCTGTGGTTCCTGCTGCTGGTCGGCGTGGGCGCGGGTCTGCTCATGGTCATCGAACGCGGGGCCGAGCATTCGCTGAGCTTCACCTCCGCCGCGACGGCGACGATTGCCTCGATCTTCAACATCGGCCCGGGCCTCGAACGCGTCGGCGCGACGCAGAACTACGCCTGGTTCGCCGACTCATCCAAGATCATCCTCGCGGTGCTCATGGCGGTCGGCCGGCTTGAACTGTTCGCCATTGCCGTGCTGTTCACCCCGCGCTTCTGGCGGAACGTTTGAGCGGCGGGCAACAGGCGGCGTGGCCGCGAGCAACTGCTTGCCGTCCTCGAGGATGAGGTACAGGCAGGGGATGAGCAGCAGGATGATCGCGGTGGCGAAGACGATGCCGAAGCCCAGCGAGATGGCCATGGGGATGATGTACTGGGCTTGCAGGGATGTCTCGAAGATGACGGGTGTGAGCCCGCCGAAGGTCGTTATCGTGGTGAGGACAATGGGGCGGAAGCGGCGCAGGCCGGCCATATGGATCGCCTCGTACGCCGAAGTGCCGTTGCGTCGCTGGCGGTTCGCGTAGTCGATCATGATCAGCGAGTCGTTCACGACAACGCCGGACAGTGCGATGACGCCCATGAGACTGATCAGCGACAAGTCGTACCCGAGCAGCATGTGCCCGATGACCGCGCCGACGATGCCGAAGGGGATGGCCAGCAGCACGATCAGCGGCTGGAAGTAGCTGTTGAAGGCGACGGCGAGCAGCGCGTAGATGACCAGCATCGCGAACGCGAACCCGCTCCACAGCGTCGCGGTGGCTTCGCGCATTTCCGCATCGCTGCCTTCGAAGCTCCAGGTGAGCCCGGGGTAGTCGGCGCGGAGTTGGGGCAGTTGCTCGGTCTGCAATGCGGTGATCACCTGGCCGACCGCACGCTTGGGCTCCACGTCCATGGACACCGTGACGATCCGTCGGCCATCCCGACGGTTGATCGTGGTGAACGCCTCGCCGCGCCGCAGCTCGGCAATGTCCATGAGCGGCACCTCGGCGCCGCGCGGCGTGCGGATCACCAGGTCTTCCAGGTGGTGCAGGTCCTCTCGCTCGGATTCGGGCAGCTTCACGCGGACCTCGATCTCGTTGGTCCCGCGAAGCAGCCGCAGCGCCAGCGACCCGTAGAACGCGCCACGTAACTGCGCGCCGACCTCCGCCGCGGTGAGGCCCAACGCCCGCCCCTCGGGCGTGAGATGAAAGTCGAACTGCGTCTTGCCCTTGTTGTAGTTGTCGCTGACGTCGCGCGTATTGGAGAACTGCTCCACCCGCTCGACGAACGCCCGGCTGGCCTTCTCCAGCACATCGATGTTGCTGTGGCTGAGGTCGACGCTGATGTCCTGTCGGTAGCCGCCGGGGCCGCGCTCCGCCTCGAATGTGATCTGGTCGACGCCCGGTAGATCACCGATCGAATCGCGCCATAACCGGATCACGTCATTGGCCGTCATGTCCCGCTGATCGGGTGGTTTCATGACGATCTCGACGTCGATGAAGCTTTGGCCGCGTACGTTGGTCTTGACGCCGTCGGCGACGCGTTGCAGGTCGTGGGCCTCGAACATCCTCCAGGTGGCGCGTGTGACGTCCTCGGCGACGCGAGCCGCCTGGTCGGGTGTCGTGCCCACGGGCAGACGAACGCCGGCCTCGATCTCATCTGCGGCGACCTCGGGCATGAGGATCATGCCCATGTGAGCGCTCGTGGCGTACCCGCCGACGACGATGAACAGCGCGACCGCCGCCGTGGCGGTGATGTAGCGGTAGCGGAGGCACCCGTCGAGGATCGCGCGGTAGACCGTGTCGACGAAGCGATTGAACCAGCGTGCGAAGGTCTGCTGCCCGCCGTGAAGCCGTGCCCCGAGCCCGCCGCGCAGCCCCGCCTCGCCGGTGTGCGCCAGGTGCGCCGGCAGGATGAACAGCGCCTCGAACAGCGACACCGCGAGCACGACGATCACGACGACCGGCAGCGGGCCCCAGAACTTGCCGGTCTCGCCGGGGATGAACAGCAACGGAATGAACGCGGCGATGTTGGAGAGGATGCTGAAGGTCACGGGTCCGGCCATCTCTCGCGCGCCGGCGATCGCCGCCTTGAGGTGGCTGGACTCGTGGCGACGCTTCTCGTAGACGTTCTCGCCCACCACGATCGCGTCATCGACCACGATCCCGAGCACGACCAGGAACCCGAACAACGAGATCATGTTGATGCTCACGTCAACCAGCGGCAACACGAGCACACCGCCGATGAAGCTGATCGCCATGCCCATCATCACCCAGAACGCCAGCCGGAACTCCAGGAACAGCGCGAGGATGAACAGCACGATCACGACCGCCATCAGCCCGTTCTCCACGACGAGCTGCATCCGCTCACGGAAGTCCTGGGCGCTGTTGCTGTTGATGCGCCACTGCACGCCCTGCGGCAGGCCCGGCTCGACGTCGGCCATGATCCGCTCGACCGACTCGGCGATGTCGAGCGGTGACTGCGACCCGACGCGATAGATGTTCAGCTCGACCGAGGGCTGCTGGTTGAACTGCGAATGAAAGCCCGCTTCCTCGAAGCCGTCGCGGACCCCGGCGATGTCGCCGAGCGTGACGACCGAGCCCGCGTCATTGGCGACGATCTCGATGCCCGCGAACTCCGCGGCCCACTGCTTGCGTGCCTTGACTCGCAGGAGGATCTCCTCCGCGCTGGTCTCCACGGCACCGGCGGCGATGTCCTCGCTCGACGCCTCGATGATACGCGCCACGTCCGGCAGGGTCAGACCGTACTCACGCAGCCGCGCCCGTGGGATCTCAACGTGCGTGACGTACTCCGGCACGTTGCCCAACTCGACCTGGGTGATATTCTCGTCCGCGAGGAGTTGGTCGCGTAACTGTTCGGCGAGCTTACGCAGCGTCCAGATGTCCACTTCGCCGTACAGCCCGATCTCGATGACCTCGCGCTGCCGCGATAGCAGGCTGACCTCGGGTTCCTCGATGTCGTCGGGGAAGGTGCGGATGCGGCTGACCGCCTGGTCCACGTCCTGAAAAGCCTTCATCCGATCGGCGCCGGCGACGAGTTCGATGGACACCGTGCCGCGGCCCTCGCGCGCCTCGCCGGTCAGTTCGCGGATGCCTTCCACCCCGCGCACCGCTTCTTCCACTGGCCGTAGAATGCCCTGCTCCACTTCCGCGGGCGCTGCGCCCGGGTAGGTGACGTCGACCTCGACGACGTCGAGCTGAAACTGCGGAAAGACTTCCTTCTGGATGGACACCGCCGACCACAACCCGCCGCCGAGCAGGATGACCATGAGCAGGTTGGCCGCCATGGAGTGACGGGCCATCCACGCGATCGGACCACGGCCGGGCTCGACGTCGGGCTGGTGGGCGGTCATGGGCTCTCCGGTGCGTTGGGGTCGGTCGACCGCCCTTGGCGGCGCAGGGCGAGGCCCTCCACCACCGTTGCCAAACCGGTGGTCACCACCTGGTCGCCAGTCTCGAGACCCTCGCGGATGTAGGCGAATAGGGCATCACGGAACACCACCGTCGCCTCACGGATGCTCAACCGGCCCTCCGCCATGACCCAGACGGTGTCGCCTTCGTGTACATGGTCCCGGCTGAGGCGGATGACGTTCTCGATCGTCCGGCCGCGGATGTGTGTGTCGAGCAATGACCCGAGCACCAGCGGCGGGTCGTCGCCGCGGCGCGACAGCGGGTCGGGCACGGTGATCAGCACACGCGCCAGGCGCGTCTGGTCATCGACCGTGCCGATCATGCGCTCCACGCGTCCGGTGCGGTAGGCGTCGGGCTCCCAAGTGCCGGGGTTGCGCAGCCGCACCGCTGAAGCTTCGTCGTCTTGCTCGGGCATCGCGATCCACCGCAGGTGCCGCAGCGGCACGGTCGCCATGACCCAGTACTCATCGACACCCACCAACCGAGCCAACTCATCGCCCCGGGCCACCTGCGAGCCGACGTTGCAGGATCGCCGAATGATCTGCGCATCGAACGGCGCGGTGATCCGTGTGCGTTGCAGGTCGAGTTCGGCCTGCGCGACCGCGGCCTGGGCAGCATGGACCCGAGCGCGGATGGCGTCGATCTGAGGCTGTCGCAGGACCAACGCCTGGTTCGCCGCTGAGATGCTTTCATCGAGCAGCTCGAACTCCTGCTGGGCCACGCTCTGGCGGCCCTGTTCGATGGCTAGTTCCGCCTTCGCCTGCTCCAGGTCGCTGCGGCGCATCGCCAGGGCGTTCTCGAAGTCCGCCGGGTCGATCTCCAGCAGGGGTTGGCCCGCTTCGACGATGCCGCCGGGCATGAACGCCGCGTCGACCCCGATGATCTGACCGCTGACCCGCGGGCTGAGCACGATATCGCGGGCCGGCTCGACGAGGCCCAGCACCTGGATCTGCGGCCGGTAGCTGCCGCGACGGACCGTCGTCGTTTCGACCAGCGCCGCGGTCTTTCGCGTTGCGCCGCCGCGCTCGGCGGTCGGCTCGGTCTGATTGATCCAAACCACAGCGCCCGCCGCCAGGGCGACAACCACCACGCATGTCACCAAGCTGATAACGATGCGCCGGCGTCCGGGTCCGGGGCTTTGATTTGAGGTGTCACTCATGGGCGTTGCTGTCCTCCGATTCGCCGGTCGTCTGGCGCTCGCGTGGTGTTTCGAAGCAACCGGCCAGCGCGCGGTACAGCGCGATACGGAACTCGACCGCATCCAGGCGCGCCGCCAGCAAGGCGCGCTGCAGACGCTGCTCCTCCCTTAACGCGTCGAGCACGGCGATGTAATCGGTCACGCCGTTCAGATACTGTGTCCGCAACTGCTGATAGGTTTGTCGCGCCAGGGCCAGTTGCCTGTCGAGACTGTCGATGCGGTCGAGTTGATTCCGCTCGCGAGCCAGGGCGTCTTCAACCTCGCCGAACGCCCGCACGACCGCCTGGCCATATTCAGCCAGACGCTGCCGCGTCACGGCGGCGGTGCGTTCGACCTCGGCGCTCCGCTGGCCGGCGTCGAACAGCGGTGCCACGAACTGCCCGGCGATCGACGCCAGCCACTCCCGGAACATGTCCTCCGGATGCTCGTACGCCGTGGAGATCGAGGCGGTCAGGTTCAGGCGCGGATACTGGTTGCTGATCGCGGCCGCCAGGTCTTCGTCCGCCGCACGCAACAGGCGATACGCCTGCCGCACGTCCGGCCGCCGCTGCACCAGGTCGCCCGGCAGTCCCGTCGCCGGTCGCGGCGGCAATGCCGGCAGTGTCGGATCGCCCGTCCGAGCCTGCGCCTGCGGTGGTCGACCCTGAAGGATCGCCAACTGGTGCTCGAGCACCTCGCGGCGCGACCTGGCCGCAATCGCCTGCTCACGCGTCTGCTCCAGAAGCTGGCGTTGCCGCAGCACGTCGGCGCTGCGGACCTGGCCGGCGGCGAAGCGGCTCTCCAGGAGTTCCAGCACCGTTCGGTTCGTTTCGATCTGGCGCTCGATCAGCGCGAGCTGAAGCGCGGCCTCGGCGAGCTGGTACCACGTCCGAGCCACCTCCGCGGTCAGGCTCAGTGCCGCGGCCTGGTAGTCGGCCCGCGTGGCCGATGCCCGGAAGCGTTCAGCCTGCACGCGCGACTCGATGCGGCCCCACAGGTCGATCTCGTACGAAGCTTCCAGGCCCAGACGCAGTTGTGTCTGCTCATCGTCGTCGCCGCCGTCCTCGAACGTGACATCGCCCACGCCGTCGAGGTCCGGCCAGAGCTCCGACGCCTCCCGCTCGGCGACCGCCTTCGCCGCGCGAAGTCGCTCCCACGCGGCGGAAAGCGTGAAGCTGTCCTCGAGCGCCCGGTCCACCTGCGCGTTCAGTGCGATGTCGTCGAACGCCGTCCACCACCGTTCGGCCGGCGCCGCGTCCCCGGTCTCGGAGAACGGCGGCGCCGATTGCAGCGGCAGCTCGCTACGCTTTTCCGGACTGGCGCAACCCGCCGCGCCGATCAGCAGCAGCCACGCCAGGGCGTGTAACCCATATCGCTGCGTATGTCGTGACAACGTGCGCATGTGCTAAGCACCATGCTAGGCCCCCCGGGCCTGCGCAGCCGATCACGACACAAGTCGCCACGGGTGCCTCGGCATCACGCGACCCATGGCACTGCATCGACGTGCCGCTTGCGTCAGTCCTTGTCGCGGTGCCTGGCGAATTTGCCGGTGGCTGCGACGGTCTTCTTGCCGTCGGGCGTGTTCTCGATGACGAGTCGGCCGACGAGTCGCGGGCCGTTTTGCAGCGCTTCGCTTGAGATGGCTACGTTCTCGCGTGGCTTGTTGGTCGCGCCGCGGTGGGGGTGGTCGCCGAGATACCCACCGCTGTACTTGACGTCGAACTCGAACAGTTCGAGGACAAGCTTGCCGGGCCAGACGCTGCCGCGCATGTAATTGACGTCGGTCTGGGTGCCCCACAGAGCGCCGTGGACAATCTGCCAGACGCCGTCGCGCTGCTTGCAGGTGATGCGATGGTGCTCGCCACACAGGTAGGCGTCGACGCCGTGATCGACCATGGCTCTCCAGAATTCGCTGTCGGGCCCGCCGCCGGCGAGCATGTTCGCGCTGGAGTTCTTGCTCGCCACCGGGCCGAACGCCGGCACGTGGCCCTGGACGATGATGAACTCCTTGTCACTGTGCTTCTTGAGTTGACGTTTGAACCATTCGAGTTGCTTGCCGGTGACGGTCATCGACATATGGTCGCCGGCGTCTTCGAAGGTGTCGACGGAGATGACCGCGAGGTTCTTCTCGGTGAACGAGTAGGCGAGCCCCTTCTTGTGGTCCGGGCCGTTCCGCGGCATGTCGAAGATGCTCGAGAACTGGTCGGCGTAGATCGGTGCGAGCTCCATGATCGTCAGGCCCTTGTCGTCGCCGTATTCATGGTCACCGGGCGCGATGTACAGCCGGATGTCCTTGTCATCGAAACGTCGTTTCATCCCGCCCCAGTATTCGTCGGTCTTGCGGCGGACCTGCTCGGGCGTGTCCCACCAGCGGGCGTCCATGATGTCGCCGGCGTTGAGCGAGAAGGCCGGGCCTTCCGCCTTCATCCCGTCGAGGAACCAGTCCATGGCGCCTTCCCAGCCCGGTTCGGGGTACTTGATATTCCAGTTGAACAGATCGGGGAAGCTCGTGAAGTGCAGCGGCGCCCCGTTGTCGGACGTGGGAAATTCAAAGGCGCGCGGTGTGTCCTGCGCGACCGTACAACTCGCCACCGCGGCGGACGCGGCAACGCAAATGATCAGGATTCGGATACTCACGTGAGGGGCTCCGTAAGCAAAGTAGGCTGTTCGGACTGCAGCTTCGCACGCGGGCAACGCCCCCGGATCTATCTCGCCGCCTCGACCAGCGCCACGACGCGCTGGGGATCGACGGGGTTGGCCACCTCGCCATCCATCTTGAGGGCCGTGCCAACGATGAGCCCGTCGGCGACCTCGAGCAGGGGACGCACGGTCTCGGGGCTCACGCCGGAGCCGACGAGGACGGGCTTGCAGCCGGCGGCTTGCTTGACCAGTTCGAGCTGGGCGATGTCGGTGCGACGGCCGGTGCCCGATCCGGAGACGATCACGCCATCCGCCCGTCCGCGCTCCAGCAGGTCGTGCACCTGCTGGTCGATGGGCTGAGCGGCGAGAGGGGCGCTGTGCTTCACATCCACGTCGGCCCACACCGCGACGTGCTCGGCGTCCAGCAGGGCACGCTGGCGCATGATGTGGTGCGCCTGGCCCTCGATCAGGCCCTGGTCGGTGACGCGGGCGCCACAGAGGACGTTGACGCGGATGAACTGGGCGCCCGACGCGTGCGCCACGGCCAAGGCGCTGCACGCATCGTTACGCAAGACATTGATCCCCAGCGGCAGGTCGCTGGCGATCCGCACCGCCGTCGCCAACGCCGTCATGTGTGCGACCACGGCGGCCGGGACCGGCCCGGGGAAGAATGGCGCATCGCCGAAGTTCTCCAGCAGCAGCGCATCCACGCCGCCGTCGGCCAGGGCGCGGACGTCGGCCATCAGCGCCTCCGCGATGCCGTCGAGGTCGCTCTCGTACCCCGGTGCGCCCGGCAGCGGCCGCAGGTGAAGCACCCCGATGATCGGCTTGTCCTCGCCGAAGAGGCTGGCCCACGCGTCGAGTTCAATCATGCCTCTGAGCATATCGCCAGCCGGGCGGCGACGCACACCGCGGGCGGACGGCAGGGCCCGGTCAATCGGTAACGCGGAGCACCACCGTGGCGTTGCCGTGGTCGGGCGTGAGGCGGGCGTCGGCGGAGATCCGCTCGTGTTGCTCGTCGTAACCGCCGCAGTGGGCGAAGCAACCGGCCGCGTCGACCAGACCGCGCCAGTCCGCGTCGGTCCAGAGCCGCACCGCGAGCACCTCGTTGTGCTCGATGCGGCTGCCCGCCCCGTGGGCGGGATCGTCGATCGTCATGCGGCATCGCAGGCGGCGGATGCGGCTGTCGGGCAACTCCGCGTCAACGGACCAGTCGCTGTGCACGCGAGTGCCCTCACGTTCGGCGGTCCAGGTGCTCGTCTCGTATGTGCCGTCCGGGTCCCAGATGCCGCCGAACTGGACCACGTAGACCCCGCCGGGCCGCAGCGACGCGGCCGTCTGTCGCAGGTGCGCCACCAGCGCCACGTCGTCGAGCAGGTGGCTGATGGAGGAGATCAGGTTGACCGCCGCGTCGAAGACCGGCGCGAATGCCGCACAGGCCATATCCGCCCGCACGACCCGCGCGTGCTCGGCCAGGCCGCACGCCGCCAGACGCCGCGCCGCATACGCCGCCATGGCCTGGCCCTTGTCGTATCCGACGACCTTGTGCCCCGCCAGCGACAGGGCGGCGAGCAGCCGCCCCGACCCGCATGCCGGTTCGAGCAGGTGCAGCGCACCGTCCGCGGGACGACGAGCATGCTCGGCTATAGCGCGTTGGATCAGCGCGACCTCCGGCTCCGGGTCCCAGCCGAAGGCGATGTCGTAGTACCGCGGCAGATCGTAGATCGAAGCGGCGGGCGTCATGGCGGCTCGTCCGGTCGTTCACGGGCAAACAGGCGGCGCTCAGACCTCCGCATCCTCCCGGCGATACAGTTGATCGCCGAGAGCGATCGGCTGAGAGTTCTGATTCACTCGGATCGTAATGCGCTGGAAGAACAGGTTGTTGGGGACCTGGATGTGCCCGCCGTCGTCCGTTTGCAGGGTGGTGAAGACCAGGTTGAAGTTCACGACCTTACCTTCGATGGGGTCGGGTGGGAAACGGATTCGGTCGCCCACGCGGAAGGGCTGAGTCACCAGGATGATCAGCGAGCACAGCGTATTGGACAAGACGCTCCAGACGGCGACGAACCCGATGGCGACCAGCGCGAGGATGCCGGTCAGCGCGGTCAGGGCGCTGCCGAGCACGCCGAAGACCTGAAGGGTGACCAACACAACGATGATGATGGCGGCCCAGCGGAACGTGCGGCGGAGCGTGCGGACCAGCGGCACGGGCAGGACCCCCCGGTTGCCATACACCCGCAGCAGCCGGGCAACGACCAGATAAACCGCACCGATCGCTGCCGCAAGCAGGGCTGCGATGGCAAACGCATCCGCGTGGGTCTGCAGCATGTCGAGCAGCTTGTCGTAGCCGGGCATGGTTCAGCGTTCCTCACGCACATCGGGTCGATCAAGGCATAGGTTCATAGACGATCGGGCGTTGGCATTCCAGCATGCCTCGCCGCGGAGCACAGGCCAACAAATAACCCGCGCCGCGCGAGGACTCGCACGACACGGGCTTCCGGGGGCAAAGTTGACGTGCCAGCGGCAGTGGTACTACCGCCGCAGCTAACACATATTAGTACGACGGGTGCGCGGGTTCCAATGATAATGCACCTGCATACAGGCCCATCAAGTGCGTTTGCGGGCCAGCATGACGACATAATGGAGGCAATCGCTTGCGCCCCGGCGTTCCTCGACCGCCCGGCAACCCGATGAGCGACGCGCACCCGGGCCCGCACCCGGAATGGCAATGCCCCCCGAAGGACTCGAACCTTCAACCCGCTGATTAAGAGTCAGCTGCTCTGCCGATTGAGCTAGAGGGGCTTAATCCTTGGATTGTAAGCGACGGCGCGGGCCGGTCAAGTTGGCACGCGGCCGCGGTTGGTCGGCTTCACCCCAGCAGGATGTCGCCGATCATCGCCGCACCCAGCCCCAGCGCTACCACGCCGTTGACGGTGAAGAAGGCCACGCTGAACTGCCGGCGCGCTGCGGCCCGGTGCTCGACCATGAGCAGCACCGCCACGCCGACCAGCCCCCACATCGTCAATTCGTAGGCCGCGTGGTAGAACATCGGCGTGGTGCGGAACAGCACGACGAGCAGGCTCAACCCGGCGAAGTGGGCGACCTTGGCGACCATCAGCGCCCGCTGCTCGCCCAGCCGGGCGGGGATCGATTGCAGCCCGGCGCCCCGGTCGAAGTCGATATCCTGGACGGCGTAGATGATGTCGAACCCGGCGACCCAGAGCAGCACAAACCCGGCGAGCAGCCAGGGCGGCGCCTCGCCGGCGGCGGCGGGCTCGACCGCCAGTGCCGCGGCGAGCGGGCTCATGGCCAGCGCCGCGCCCAGCATGAAGTGGCACATCGCCGTGACCCGCTTGGCGAGGCTGTAGGCGAACAGCCACGCGAGCACGACCGGCGCCAGCGCCAGCGGCCAGGGGTTGTGGTACGCGGCCCAGAAGGCCCCGGCGACCGCGACCAGGGCCAGCCCGCTGACCGCCAGCGCCGCGCGGGCGAACGCCGGCGACATCCGCCCCGCGGGCAGGGCGCGGCCCGCGGTCCGCGGGTTCGCCGCGTCCACGTCGCGGTCGAGGTAGCGGTTGGCGAGCATGGCGAACGTGCGGGCGAAGAACATCGCCGCGAGGATCAGCGCCAACTGGCCGGGCCGCGGCAGGCCCCGGGCGGCGTAGAACGCCCCGACCAGCGCAAAGGGCAGCGCGAACACCGAATGGGCGAGCTTGATGTCACGCCCCGCGGCGACGACCTGTCGGGCCAGTGCGACCATGCCCGCTGAGGGTACCACAGGTGCGGCGGCGGCCGAGCGATCGGTCATGGCTGCGCGCCGTCGGTGGCGTGATCCGGGCGGGGCTGCGCCCGATGGTTGGCCGGCGACCGGGCCCAGCGGGTGTCGAGCTGATGGTCGACGCCGACGAGGTCGAGCAGCCGCCCGGCCACGAAGTTCACGACGTCGTCGAGGGATTCGGGGAGCATGTAGAACCCGGGGTTGGCCGGGCAGATGATCGCCCCGGCCTCGGTCGCGGCGGCCATGTTGCGTATCTCGATCAGGCTCAGCGGCGCCTCGCGGTGGCAGAGCACCAGCGGGCGGCGTTCCTTGAGCGTCACGTTCGCGGCGCGGTGCAGCAGGTTGGCGCTCGACCCGGTCGCGATCGCGCTCAGGGAGTTGTTGGAGCAGGGCACAACGATCATCCCCTCGTGCCGGAACGAACCGCTGGCGATCGAGGCGCCCACGTCGCGATAGTGATGCATCGTGATGCCGTGGTCATCGCGACCGGCGAGGCCGGCCAGGTCCACGCCCTCCATGCCCAGCTCGTCGTGGAGGACCCGCTGGCCCAGCGGGCTGAGCACGAGGTGCACCTCGCTGTCGGCGGCGACGAGCAGTTGCACGACTCGCCGGGCGTACGCCGCCCCGCTGGCGCCCGAGATGCCGACGACGATCCGCTTGCTCACCGTTGAGGCTCCTTCAACGCGGTCTCGACCCTTGCGGGGCATGTTAGGTTGCTGTGCGAATCGGGTCTTATCGTCACTTCAGGAACAGCTCGACGACGGGGATCTCGACGTTGGGCTCGCGCTGCGGCAGGCTGAGCGTGAGCGTCTGCTCGTCGGAGCCGATCTGCTTGGCGTGCCAGGCGCCCATGCCCATGCGCACCTCGCTGGCGTCGTGGAGGAGTTGGGCGTATTCGACGCGGTCGGCGTAGGCCTGGCCGTCAAGGTGCAGGAACTTGTAGGGCCAGGCGAACAGGTGTACGTAGAGCCGCCGCTTTTCCGGGTCGTAGGTCAGCCGGCAATCCTCGGGGGTGGCGAACTCGTCGGGTGCCTGGGTGCAGCCGTAGATCGCCCGGCCGTGGTGGTGCATCCACCGGCCGATGGCGGCGAGCCGATCGAGCGCGCGATGGTCGAACTCGCCGCGGCCGGTCGGGCCGACGTTCAGCAGGAGGTTGCCGCCCTTGCTGACGCAGTCGATGAGGGTCTGGATGAGCTGGCGGCTGCTGCGCCAGGAGTCCTCGTCGCGGTGGTAGCCCCAGGACCCGCTGAAGGTCTGGCAGGCCTCCCAGACGACGGGCCGACCGTCGGGCCCGTGGACCCAGCCGCGCGGCTGGGCCTGCTCGGGCGTCAGGAAGTCCCACGATTCGGCGACGTCCGGCAGGTCCAGGCGATTGTCCAGCAGGACCTGCGGCTGCAACTCGCGGATGAGCTTGACCAGTTCGGCGCTCTGCCAGGCGTCGCGACCCTTGCCCTGCGTGAAGTCGCCACCCCGTGCGTCCTTTTCGCCGAACGAGAAGTCGAACCACAGCACGTCGACCTGGCCGAACTCCGAGAGCAGCTCGCGCACCTGGCCGCGCAGGTACTCGGCGTACTTCATCTGGTCGCGGCCGACGTTGGGGTCGGGGCCCTCGATGAAATCGATGAGCTGCTTCTTCCGGTCGCGGCTATGGGCGGGCAGGTGTCGCCGCATCGGATGGTTGTGGTAGTCCACGATGTAATGCGGGTGGTGCCAGTCGATCAGCGAATGGTAGAACCCGACCTTCATGTCGCGCTCGCGGAAGGCGTCGACCATTGGCCTGAGCAGGTCGCGGCCGGCGGGGGAGTTGGTCGCCTTGTAGTCGGTGAGCTTGGAGTCCCACAGGCAGAAGCCCTCGTGGTGCTTGGTCGTGATGACAAAGTACTTCATGCCCGCATCGCTGGCGGCGTCGGCCCATTGGCGGGGGTCGTACAGGTCCGGCTCGAAGTGCTTGAAGTACTTGCTGTCGTACTCGTCGTTGGGGATGCACGCGTTGCTCTGCAACCACTCGTGGCGTGCGCCCAGGGCGTACAGGCCCCAGTGGATGAACAGGCCGAAGCGGTCGTGCACGAACCAGTCGCTGTCGCCGGTGGTCGGTCGGATGTCGGTGCTCACGGATCAACTCCTGGAAAGTCGAGCGGCGGGATGAGAGTTGGGGGATAGCAGAAGCATCAAGCGGTCGCAAACGCCGCGGCGGCCCGGCCGGTTGGCCGCGGGCACCCAGCCGGCCGGCCGATGACCAGCCGCGGGTGCCGGGCGGTGGCGCATGGGAGCGTCCGGTGTCCGCCCATGGCTCTGCCCGGCGGCTATTCGCGGTGTAAGTGTATTTATATGATGCATTTGCGTGTGGCCGGGGGAGGTGCCCGCCCCTGGCCGGGCGGACAGCGGCGCGGCGAAGTCAAGCCGCACCCGTCCAGCAGGGGGCGTCGGCAGGCGGAGCGTGGATGGGGTGTGCATGGCAGGGCCCTCTACAAGAGGAGCGGGGAGCGCGGCGGCGCGCCCGTCGGCGTCGCGGGCGGTGCGGTGACGTGCGGTAAGCCGGCCTGCGACAACGCGATGAAAAAATTGCTCGCGATGTTCAGATGCAGCGGTCGACCTGTCCGGGTGCGCGCACGGGGCCGTCGTGCGACGCGGCGAGAGGGCTTGTGCCGTGGCCCCGCTTCAAGGCGACGGTGCCGGTGCGTCGTGGCGGCGCGACCTGCGGACGCGCCGGTCGGCGGCCGGGGTTGCGGTCGGCGGTCAGGCGTTGTTGCGACCGGTGCGGTCGAGGAAGTGGGCGAGCAGTTCGGCGCGGCTGGTGACGTTGAAGTGGCGGTAGATGGCGCGCATGTGGCTGTGGATGGTGTGCGGGCTGCGGTGCATGCAGCGGGCGATCTGGGCTTCGCTGTCGCCGCCGAGGGCGAGCTGGAGGACTTGGGCCTGTCGCGGGGACAAGCCGAGCGCGGCGGTGTCTTGCGCGGCGGGGCGGAGGGTGCATTCGGCCAGCGGGCCGAGGCATCGCAGCAGGGCGGCAAGGGCGCCGGCCTGGACGTCGGTCAGGTCGGCCTGACCCTCGCCGGGGCAGATGCCGCCGTGGACGAGCTGGTGGTCGGGCTTGAGCCAGAACATGGCCAACTCATCGGCGAGCCCGGCCGGTTGAAAGACGTAGCGGAACAGGTCGGTCTGTCGCCACGGTGCGGGCAGCTCGAAGTCCGCCGGGCGGTAGACGGTCGCGCCGCTGCCGTCGGCGCGGATGGTGTCGATGAGCTGCCGGGCCAGATCGACCGCGTGCATCCCGTGCGCGTCGGAGAAGAAGCGCTCGAGCTGATCGGGGTCGTGCTGGTGGAAGCTGACGTGCTGGTGGCGGATGCGGCGGGGCGGCTCATCGGGCAGCGAGGCGACGTCCCAGAGCGAGATGTGCGCCACGGCGATCTGCGGCGCGATCCGCTGGCTGCCGGCGAGCAGGGCGTGGGCGCGCTCCGCCTGGGTCGGGTGCACCAGCGCTTCGGCGAGCAACGCCATGACCTCGCCGGATTCGGTGACAGGCGGCGGAGCAAGACCGGGCGAAGAAGGTGAGGGAAAGTTGTGTGGTTGCCGGGTCAACCTCATTTCGATTGCATTATACACACGCTCTTCGACCTTCGGTCGTCCCAGTGCGGCATGGCGGGGCGGTGAGTTTCCCGTATCCGGGAGTCTGCAGCCTGGTTTCACCCTCGCAGGCGATGCGGCACGGCGCGGTATCGGGCCGATGTAAGAAGCATCCGACAGAGGATGCCGCCCGGATCGGCGCGGCCGGTGGAAACAGCACAACAGGCTCCCGCTCTCTTGCGTAGACCCCCCCGACCCCACCTGAGAGCGGGAGCCGTTTTCTTTTTTGCGCTGGCCTGAGCGCCTGGCGGGGTGTTCCGCCCGCGCGCAGCGCCTCACGTGATGCCCCCCGCACACGGCGGCCGGACGACGCGCGGTGAGGTGTTGCACTTTGCTCTGCGAATGCGGTACGCAAAGCAGAGTCTCAGAGCGGGATGGGATCAGGCGTCCGGGGGCAGTTCGGGCTGAGCCCCGGAAGTGTCGAGGGCCGCGCGGCGGGGGTGCGAGGCGGTCAGTTGTTGAAGAACCGGGTGATGGCTTGGACCTGTCCGGTATTCTGCTGCACTGGGACGATGATCCCGCATCCGAACGCTCACCGGGAGCCCCGGCCTTCGTGGTCGCTTTGCTTTCCTTGTGGTCGCCGACCGGCCGGGCGGCAACCACAGGGCTGATCCTGGAACTTCCAGAGATCTTTACCAGGATACAAGGGGTTACAGGCCCTCGGTTACTCGGAGATTGGTTTGCCCATTGGCTTGCTCAGGCTAATCATTCCGACTTGCACGTACAGCCAGGGCCTCCACAGTGTCCGCGGCGGCCGGCTCAGGGGGCTTGAGTCTGGGGGCCGAGAGCAGCGGGGTATGTGGCCTTGTGCGGGCAGAACGCCGCGCGGCCGGGAGACGGCACTGCCGATGCGGCAAACCCCCGATCGAGATCCAGACTATCATGACGGGCATGCGCTACTACGATGGCCCCGATCACGAAGAGACGCCGCTGGAGGAGCTGGCCAGCACGATCACGCACGGACTTGGCGTGGTCATGGCCATCGCGGCGCTGGTGTTGATGGTCGTCTTTGCGACGACCGAGGGTGGCCCGCTGCACACGGTCACGCTAGCCATCTTTGGCGCTGCGCTGGTGGCGGTGTATCTGGCTTCGGCGCTGTACCACGGCCTGCCGGATTCGCGCTGGCGTAAGATCGCACACACCTGCGATCACGCCTGCATCTATCTGTTGATCGCCGGTACGTACACGCCGTTCATGCTGGTCACCCTCGGGGGCGCCTGGGGCTGGAGCATCTTCGGCGTGATGTGGGGCTTGGCCATCACCGGGGCGGTGTTGAAGCTGTGGCTTGCGGGCCGGCTGATGCTGATCTCGACGGCGATCTACGTTGCGATGGGCTGGATGGCGATCATCTGCGGCCCGCAGATTCTCGAAGCGACCAGCAGCGCCGCATTGTCCTGGCTGATCGCCGGCGGGCTGGCCTACACCGGTGGGGTGGCGTTCTACCTCTGGCATCACCTGCCATTCAACCACGCGATCTGGCACCTGTTCGTCATTGCTGGCAGCACCTGCCACGTGGTCGCGGTGTTTCACGATATCCTGAGCGTGTAAGTCCTGCGGCATATTGCCCGCGCGATGGACTTCGCTGATTAGAGCGCACCGGGCGCGTTGAACGGGGGCCACATCAACGTACGGTCGCTGTTAGCACGACAGACCGAGCGGCAGCGGGAGGAAAGTTTGATTCCAGCCGGGCCGGAGTCAGGGGCTTGGGGGTGGGAGGTTAACGCCGGCGACGAGCGAGAACCAGAGTGGCTCCAACTGTGAGCATCGCAAGAGTCGCTGGCTCAGGAACTTCGTTAACGAGAACCTCGTCTCGGTCTTCGCCAAGTTCTCCGATGCCGATCCCGCCACTTTGCGTCGAGAAAATCTGGTACCTGGCTTCGACCTCAAAGGTGAGTTCCCCTTCGAAGTAATCCCAGTTGGCCTGGGTGTCGTCGAAGCTGACGCCGATGCCGTAGCCGAGGATTCGAGTTACGGCCGTTGAACCGTCGGTCTCGTCGGCGACTTCACCTCCACTGTCCCAACCGCGGATGAGCGCGCTGTCATAGTTGGCGTCACCGTAGTTGTCGGAAAGGTCGAAGGTGCCATCCTGGTCGTCCGAAGTGTATTCAACGAACAGGTTGTTCAGGGCGAAAGTCTCGCCCTCGGTACCCTCGATCATAAAGACCGAGAAGATGGCGTTGTCGCTGATGAAGTCGCTGATGGCGATCTCATCGGGCGAATTGACGGTACCGTCGAAGTCGAAACCCGAGTCGACGATGTCGTCGAGCAGACTTTCGGCCGAAGTTTCCCAGCCGGTGGCAGTGTTGAGGTGCCAGCCGACATTCACGACAACTGCCGCCGAAGCGGCGATGGCGGAAGCAAGAATCACGGTCAGGGCAGTGAGAGTCCGGGTGGTGTTCATCTGTGCATTCTCCCAGAAAACCCGCCAGCAAAGCTAGCGGGTGTTTTGTGTTAGAGCTCTCCGAGGTCACTGTCGCCTACGAGTAAAGACCAGGTAGGCCAGTCCGACGGTGGCAAGAGCCAGAGTTGCCGGTTCGGGGACCTCGGCAACAGTTGTCTGCGAGGAGCCGACGCCGCCCGGAAGAGTTGTACCGAAAAAGTCAACGACGGCATACCAAGCAGTAACATCAAAATGCAATTCGTTCCGGAAGTAGTCCGCATTGGTCGGCGTGTCATCAAAGTTGACGCCAATGCCGTAACCCAGGATTCGAGTCACGGGTATTGAGCCGGCGGTGCCGTCGGCAACTTCGCCTCCACTGTCCCAACCGCGGATGAGCGCGCTGTCATAGTTGGCGTCACCGTAGTTGTCGGAAAGGTCGAAGGTGTCGCCTGAATCGTCCGAGTCGTAGTCTACGAACAGATTACTCAGACTTAGAGCAAGTGGCCCCTCACTGGTACCCTCAATCATCTCAATCATAAATACCGAGAAGATGGCATTGTCGCCAATGAAATCACTGATGGCGATTTCGTCGGGCGAACTGACGGTACTGTCGAAGTCGAACCCGCTGTCGACGATGTCCTGAAGCAGGGCAGCGCCTTCGGTTTCGAAGCCGGTAGCGGTATTCTTATGCCAGCCGACATCCACGATGACTGCCGCCGGAGCGGTCGCGGTCAGAAACAGAATCACAATCAGGGCGGCGAGAGTCATGCGGGTATTCATGTGCATCTTCTTCCGTGAACTTCTTCTGCTTCGTCTCATCTTCGGCGGAAAGCCAGAAGTGTGCCCAAGGCGAAGAGGGCGAGGGATGCCGGCTCAGGCATCACGAGCGTGGTGTTTACTGAACCGTTGCCAAAAAAGTCTGGCCGTTGCCCAGACCGCCCTTTGAGGTTGCGGAACCGGTAATCTCAAACGGCACCTCGCCTTCGAGGTATGACCGGTTAGCCGTGGTGTCATCGAGGGTGAAGCCGACGCTGTAGATGCCGATGTAGTCTGCAACATCAGTTCCAGAGCTGAGCTCCACATCGTCACTTGTCCAGCGGACACCGTCGTTGCCGTCGGTGAAGGCTCGGATGAGTGAGCCATCGGGGTCGACGCCGGAGTAGTTCCCACTGACATCGAAGACGTTGCCTGCGTCGCTTGAATCAATCTCGTAGGACACGCCGTCGAGAGTGATCGGGTTGGTCTCCTCGTTCGACTGACGCTCAATGAAGATGACCAGGAAGACGGCCGAAGGGTCGATGACGTCGCCGATCTCGAAGCTTGAGGGCGAGCTCGGCACAGCGCCGTTACCGTCGATCCAGGCCTGAATGACCGCTGCACCAGCAGTCTCGAAACCGGTGGCCGTGTTCTTGTCGAACACGGTGTTGACGATGGCGCCGAATGACGCCGTGGTGAGAACCAGAACAATGAGTGCGGTGAGAGTGGTTCGAACCATTGCGGCCTCCTAGAGGCTGAATCGCGTAGGTTTGGGGACCGCGATAAAGGCCCCAATCGCATCGCTGCTCAATTCCCACAGGGGTGCCCCAAGATCGCACGCCCGCGGAAACCCGGCTTCGTAAAGATACCCCACGCACAGCACAGTGCACAAGGATATTCAACCGCAACACACCCGTGCACATGAGCGTGGCTGTGAACATGGGGCATCCGGCGAGCATGGGGTAGAACCGATAGGAGATTTGGTTCCAGCCGGGCCAGGTTCAGTTGCTTGGAGGCAAAGGTTGAACGGCGCGTTGTTTGGGCGCGTTCCAACGCCCGGGTCTTGTAAGGGTCGCGTTAGACGTTTCTGCGCTCAACGCTGGGCCCGATGCCCCAGGCGTTGACCGGGGCGGATTCAATCGTGAGCTGCGCGATGCGCGGGGCCAACATGAACGTACGGTAAGTGTTTGCAGAATCGCTTAGCTGATCAATGCAAAGGGGGGAACAAAGGTGTCAGAACGATTATTCCCTGTGACGTACATGAATTATCCTGACACCTCTTCCTCACCCTTTGCTCTGCGAATGCGGTACGCAAAGCAGAGTCTCAGAGCGGGATGGGATCAGGCGTCCGGGGGCAGTTCGGGCTGAGCCCCGGAAGTGTCGAGGGCCGCGCGGCGGGGGTGCGAGGCGGTCAGTTGTTGAAGAACCGGGTGATGGCTTGGACGACCTGGTCCTGCTCGTGGTCGGTGAGTTCGGGGAAGATGGGCAGTGCGAGGACCTGGTCGGCGGCGCGTTCGGCTTCGGGGAAGTCGCCGGCGGCGTGGCCGAGGTACTCGAAGCACTTCTGCTGGTGCAGGCAGAGCGGATAGAAGATAGCGCAGCCGACGCCGGCGTCGCGGAGGTGTGTTTCCAGTTCATCGCGGCGAGGGGTGCGGATGACGTACTGATGCCAGACGGATCCGCCGGAGCGATCGACGGGCAAGGAGATGTGCTGGGTGAGGCCGGCCTGGTCGAACAGGTCGTGGTAGCGGCGGGCGAGAGTTCGGCGGCGTTCGTTCCAGTGGTCGATGTGTTTGAGCTTGACGTTGAGCAGGGCGCACTGAGCGGCGTCGAGCCGGAAGTTGCCACCGATGAAGTGGTAGTAGTAGCGCGGGTCCATGCCGTGGTTGCGCATGACCTTGAGCTTGTGTGCGAGTTGGGCGTTGTTGGTGACGATGGCGCCGGCGTCGCCCGCGGCGGCGAGGTTCTTGGTGGGGTAGAAGCTGAAGCAGCCGGTGAGTCCGAAGGTGCCGGCGCGTTGGTCGCCGAGCGTGGCGCCGACGGCCTGGGCGGCGTCCTCGATCAGGGGCAGGTCATGGTCGCAGGCGATGGGCTGGAGCGTCGCGTAGTCGGCGGGCTGGCCGTACAGGTCCACGGGGATGATGGCGCGGGTGCGTTCGGTGATGGCGTGGGCGACTTTTTCGGGGTCGATGTTGCAGGTGACCGGGTCGATATCGACGAAGACGGGTGTGGCGTGCAGGCGTGCGATGGCGCCGGCGGTGGCGAAGAAGGTGAAGGGCGTGGTGATGACCTGGTCTCCGGGGGCGAGATCGAGGGCCATGAGCGAGGCGAGCAGCGCGTCGGAGCCGGAGCTGACGGCGACGGCGTGCTGGGCGCCGCAGTATTGAGCGAAGGCGTTTTCGAACTGTTCGACGGCGGGCCCGCCGATGAAGGCGCCGCTGCGGAGGACTTCGCTGACGGCGTGTTCGATGTCGTCCTGGATGGGTTCGAGCTGGCGTTTGAGGTCGAGCAGGGGCACGGGCATGAGGGCGGGACTCCGGCGCCGCATCACGATCGATCGCGCGGCGTGGCGTGGGGTGGGCTTACGATTTGTCGTGGTTGCCGAGCCAGTCGCCGTCGACTTCGGACTCGATCAGCTCGTCGTCGTAGGCCTCTTCGAGCTGTCGGATCTGGTCGGCGAGTTCGTCGTTTTCCTCGACGCGTTCGGTGATGTGTCGCTCCCATTCATCGCTCTCTGTGCGCATCTGGGGCAGGTCGACGTTGACGCCGAGGATGGCGGCGAGGCGGCGGGTGACCGCTTCGATGCTCATGGGGTTTCGGCCCTCGATGTAGGCGGGGATCTCGGCGACGAGGTTGATCATCTGGAGTTGGCGTTCGGGTGCGAGCGTCATGAGGTAGGTGGAGAAGCTGGCGGGACCTTCGTAGTTGCTGGGACGCACGCCGTAGTGCCGGAGCTCTTCGAGCAGGTCGGGATCGCTGACGGAGGTGTGCAGTCGGGGCTCGCGGGTATGGGGCACGGCGCCGGCGAAGCTGCCGACGAACAGCAGCCGCCGCACGCCCACGGTCTCGGCGAGGTCGAGCAGCCGCTTGGCGAAGCTCTGCCAGCGCATGTTGGGCTCGCGGGCGATCATGTAGACCAGCGGCGGGTCGTCCGAGGCGTAGAAGGTGGCGCCCGAGGGGTGGTAGGCGTCGATGACGCCGTCGGCCATGCGGACGTGGGGCCGAAACAGCGCGGTGACCTCCATGTCACCGGGGAAGCTCTCGATGAAGTAGCCTTCGGCGGCGATATCGGCGAAGGGCCGGGCCTGGAAGTGCTCGATGAGCCGCTCGACGGTGCCGGTGGAGACCTCGCCGCCGTCCATCCATCCGGTGAACGCCAGGAGCATGGTGGCGCCGTCGAGTCGGGGCGCGTCGGTGTAGGCACGTATCTCGGGCATGCCCGTCACTGTAGCCGATTCGGGTCGCCGACCCCAGCATCCGGGCGGTGCGACGCCACGGCAGCGGCCGGGTCGGGTCGCGGGGTGTGTGCCGTGGGTCGCGGGGCTATACTCGCGGCCATGACGACGGAACTTTCCAGCATGCACGGCGACGCCTTCGCGGGGCGGCGGGTGGCGGTGACGGGCGGGGCGGGATTCATCGGCTCGCACCTGGCCGACGCGCTGGCGGGGCTCGACGCCCAGGTCGTCGCGGTCGATGACCTGTCGGCCGGCGACTGGGCCAACATCCAGGACGACCGGGTGCGGCGGGTCACCGCGAGCGTGCTCGACCGGGCCGCGGTCGACGAGGCGCTGGGCGGGTGCGAGCTGGTCTTCCACGAGGCGGCGTGGGGTTCGGTGCCCAAGAGCCTGGTCGATCCCGAGGGCTACTACCGGGCGAACGTGATGGGCACGATCGTCGTGCTCGAGGCGGCGCGGGCCGCGGGCGTGCGGCGGGTGGTCTACGCCGCCAGCAGCAGCGCCTACGGCAACCCGCCCGACGGCGACGCGCCCAAGGTCGAGGCCATGACCCCGGCGCCGTTGAGCCCTTACGCCGGGTCGAAGCTCGCCGGCGAGCACGCCCTCGCGGCGTATGCCCGCTGCTTTGACCTGGACACGGTGTCGTTGCGGTACTTCAACATCTTCGGGCCCCGGCAGAACGCGAACTCCGACTACGCGGCGGTGATCGCGGCGTTCGCCCGGGCGCTGCTGGCCGACGGCGAAGCGGTGATCTTCGGCGACGGCGAGCAGAGCCGCGACTTCACCTACATCGACAACGTCGTGCACGCGAACCTGCTCGCCGGCCGCTGCGATCGGCCGCTCGACGGCGCCGTGGTCAACATCGCCTGCGCCCGGCGGGCCACCATCAATGAGTTGTTCGCGAAGATGGCGGCGCTGACCGGCCAGGCGGATCGGCGAGCGGCCTACCAGCCGCCCCGCGCCGGCGATGTCAAGCATTCGCTCGCCGCGATCGACCGGGCGCGCGAGCTGATCGGCTACGAGCCGATCGTCGACTTCGAGACCGGCCTGGCGCAGACCGTGGCGTGGTACCGCCGGCAGATGACCGCCGCCGCGGGTTGAGCGCCCGTGGCGTGGGTCCGCGGTGTCGCCGCCACGCCGGCCGTTCGATCAACGCTGCAGCAGCGCGTCGGTGCACCAGGTCATGGCGCACTGGCCGTGCAGGTCACCCGTGCGGCGACCGCGATCGAGGTAATACTGCTTGTTGTCACGCTGGCCGGTGCCCTGGCAGACCTGCGAGAGATTGCCCCGCTCGTCGAGGTACTCGGTGCAGAGCACGATCCAGGCCTTGCGGGCGGCCTGGGCGTACTCCTCGCCGAGCCAGCCGTGGTTGACGCCGACGGTCATCGCGAACGTGAACATGGCCGTGCACGACGTCTCGGGCCAGGACTCCGGGTCGTCGAGCAGTTGGTACCACATGCCGTCGTCGTTCTGGTGCTTGAGCAGGCCGGCCATGAACTTCCTGTAGTGGTCCATGAGCTGGGCGCGTTCGGGGTTGTTCTCGGGCAGCGACCGGAGCGTCTCGGCGATGCCGGCGGCGACCCAGCCGTTCCCGCGTCCCCAGAAGAACGGCGAGGTCTTGCCGTGGCGGAACATGCCGTTGGGCTGCTGCAACTGCCCGCAATAGACGTTGGCGAACCGGGCGGCCCGCTCGACGTACTTGACCTGCCCGGTCGCGCGGTACGCCTGAACCTGCATGGAACAGACCATGTAGATGTCGTCGACCCAGAAGCGCGCCTGCCGCGTGAGGCCCTGCTCGTCGGGGTCCTCCCACTGGCGGTCGGCGTAGTCGAGCCCGATGCGCCGGTACGTCTCGTTGCCGGTGAGCAGGTACATCTGCAGCGGCACGCTGCCGAAGACGTAAGAATCGACGTGGAAGTCCCAGGGCATGTACTTGCGGCCGGGGATGGTGTGGATGACCCACTCCATGCGGTTGAGCAGGCGGTTTTCGAGGCCTTCGAAGCCCGCGGTGCGGGCGAACCGCATCGCGCCGTAGTACGTCGCCGCCTCGCAGTAGTACATCGTGTTCTTGCGCCCGCCGCCGGAGAACTTCGAGCGGGACACGACGTTCTCACCCAACAGCTTGCCGACGGTATAGGGGTCGGCCGCCGGGGGCCAGTGGTCGAAGTACGCCGTCGTCGCGGCGTCGCGGTCGGGTTGGGCGGCGAGCGGCGGCGCGACGCTGACGATCAACAGCGCGACCATGGATGAGATCAACACGTTCCGGGCATGGCACACAGGCGGTCCTTTCAACGGGCTTGGCTTTCACATCTGCGGCGAGCGAAGCGGCACACCACACACAAGACACAAGACGACTCGCATCGTCGTGATGGCTCGATCCGAGGCGAGGAATGCGGCGCGTGTGCGGCCGACCCGGCGTTCCGCGGGTTGGTCAGTGCATCGCCGGCCGACCGACGGGCGGGACCCAGCACCCGACCGGGGTCTTGCGCGGGGCGGGTGCGGGGGCGGCGGCCGGCTTGTGCTCGTAGAAGGTGGGCGGCTCGTAGGTCCAGCCGGCCACGAGCCGATCCGCTTCGGCGCGGATGCGGCCGAGCAGGTAACGCCCGATAATCGGTGCCGCCAGACGCGCCCGCAGCCCACACGTCGCGTAGACCTCGCGCAGCACCCCGTCCAGCCGCGCCCGCAGCTCGGGGCGATCGGCGAACCAGGCGCGGGCGGCCCAGAGGGCGCCGGCCTGCGTGGTCGCCAGGGACGCGGCCTCCCACCGGAACCGGGCACGCACACGCCGGTCGCGGCAGTGGCGATACCGGCGCCAGCCTTCGAGCGTGGTGCGCGCGATGCGGATCACGCTCGGGCCGTTCACATCGAAGTCCCGCTGGAACGCGCGCAGCAGGATTTCGCCTTCGCTGTCCGGCGCGAGGTGCGCGTGGCGATGGGCGAACTTGATCTGGCCGTGGATGTCCGCCACGTCCGTGCAGTCGGGGTCGGTGAGCTGTTGGTCGGCTTCGAGCTGTTGCCAGAGCGGGGTGCCGGGGATCGGCGTGTAGAGCATGAACTGGTGGAACTCGGTGTCGTGGCTGACGGCGTAGTCGATGGCGGCGTCGATGTTGTCGGGCGTGTGTTCTTCCAGGCCGATGATGGATGAGCCGAGCACGCGCACGCCGTGACCCTGCAGTTCGCGGACGAGCCGGCGGGTGTCGGCGTCCTTGAGCTTGACGTACTGGCTGGATTCGCCTTCGAGGCCCATCCAGACCCACGAGACGCCCAGGCCGACGAGCTGATCGATCGTGTACGACCGCAGGACGTTGGCGGAGCTGAACACGTACAGCGCCCAGGCCTTGCGGTGCTGCTGCATGAGTTCGAGCAGGCGCAGGGCGCGGGGCTTGTGGAGCAGGAAGTTCTCGTCCATGACGAAGAACGAGCGGACCTTCATCGAGCGTTCGAGCTCGACCATGACGTCGAACAGCTCGTCGCCGGTCTCGAAGAAGTTGATGAACTTGCCCTTGCCGCCGAACATCGCGCTGGTGGCGCAGAAGTTGCAACCCATGGGGCAGCCGACGCTGGGGATGAGGGTGGCGGCGATGTCGCGGGGCTTGCGTGAGAGGTTGACGCCCATGGCGCGGGCGCCGATGCCCGAGCGGATGTGCGGGTGCCGGATCGGCCGATCGGTCCGCTCGCCGAGGTACCGCCGCATCCACCGCACGCCCTCGCCGCGGACGACGTAGTCGGCCCCGGTCTTTTCGTACACGCCGGGCAGGTTGGCGATGTGCCCGCCCACGACCACGGTCGCCTCGGGCAGGTGCTCGCGGATCAGCCGGGTCATGTGCGCGACCTTGCCGACGTTGGGCATGATGCTGCTGATGCCGACCACGTCGTACCGGTGGGTCTGGACCTCTTCGATGAAGCGGTCGAGCGTGGGGAAATCGAGCAGGGTGCAGGGCGCGGCGATGTTGGCCTGGATGAGCATCAGCCCCCACGACCGGTGGAACATGCGCAGGCTGAACGGGCCCTGCACCCGCGTGACCTGGTTGTGGTACAGCTCCATCGGGTTGATGGCGCGGCTGCCGAACTCGTCGTCACGCGCATAGGGTCCGAACACGCTGCACAACAGCACGCGGGCTTTGCCGCCCAGCGGATGGACCGGTTCGGGAGCGACAGCTTCCGCGTGGGAAGCGCGTACGGTGGACGAGACGGCGTTGTCGGTCTGCAAGGCGTTCTTTCCAAGCCGGGTGTGGGCAGGAAAGGGCTGCGCACCATCGTCGGGTGCCGCGACGGCGCCGGGAGCATGCTCGCAGGAAACCGGGGAGGTGGCAAGGGGGGGCGTTATCCGGCCCTTCGCTACGTTCAGGACCGGCGTGGCGGGTGAGCATGCGTATCCATGCCCGGCGCTCCCGCCCGCCGTGGTGGTTAGCATGCATGTCCCCGCCATTGGAGAATCGCGATGTTCATCACCGCTTACTACTTCCGTGCGCACACGTACACGCTGGTGCCGCGGCACGTCCGGGAGGACATGCAGTGGATGGCCGACCACGGCACCGACGCCGTGGCGGTGGGTGTGCTGGAGCAGGACCTGTTCGCGGCGGTGGAGAACATCCAGTGGATTTGCGCCGAGGCCGAGCGCGTCGGCATGCAGGTGTACGCCGTGCCCAGCCGCTGGGGCGGTCTGGTCGCGGGCTGCCCGAAGGTGCCGAGCATCTTCTGCGCGCGGCATCCCGAGGCGCTGGCGTGCAAGGCCGACGGCCGTCCTCACATCGGGTGGCTGGGCACGCTGGCGAGCGTGCATCACCCCGCGACCTTCGAGTTCTTCTGCGATGCGATGGCGAAGATGTTCGAGCTGTTTCCCGTCGCGGGGATCATCTGGGACGAGGTGAAGAACCTGGGCCACCGTGACCACGCCCCGGCGGCGCGGGCGGCGCTGGCCGGCCGCGACATGGACGATTTGGCCGTGCACGTCCGCGCGTCGGCCGAGTTCTTCGACCGGGTCGGCGGCGAGGCGGTGCGGATGCGGCCGGACGTGCGGCTGGCGATGTTCCTGTACGCGACGATGCGCGGCGAGCCGGTCGAAACCATGGCGGCGATCGAGCACCTGCACGACTTCGGGTGCGACGGCCGGCCGTTCGGCGCCGAGGACCACGGCAGCAGCGACGCGGGCGCCGAGCCGGCCAGGAAGCTGCTGTGCGAGTCCGGGCCCTACTTCGTCGAGCGGGCGCGGGCACACGGCAAGCGGCCGTTGTACCTCGTCGAGAACCACGCCATGGCCGACAACGACGTGCCGATCATGGACAAGCGCATGCCCGAGGTGATCGCCTCGGGCG
Organism: uncultured Planctomycetaceae bacterium; assembly: GCA_964458935.1. Taxonomy (GTDB): domain Bacteria; phylum Planctomycetota; class Phycisphaerae; order Phycisphaerales; family Zrk34; genus CAYWKS01. The sequence continues at coordinate 5,113 of CAYWKS010000007.1, read as the reverse complement.
TGGAGCACCTGATCTATTACTACTACCCGAGGAGCCTGAGCGACCCGGACCGGAACATGCGGGTGATGGGCAGGCACCTGCGCGGGGCGAAGGTCGGCGGGTCAGGTTGACGCGACCGACCGGCGAATGCGCTCGACTTCGTCGTCGGCCAGGCCGACGCGCGTCCGCCTGATCTCGCGGCGATCGTAGAGCGTCGGGCAGGTCTCGGGGTGGTCGGCGCGGAGCTGGCGGAAGTCGGCCCAGGCGGCGTCGTAGGCGTCGACGTACTGCTTCAGCTCCTCGGGCGTCGCGTCGGTCTCCCGGCAAGCTAGGTGTACCACGGCGCTGTAGACCCGGTGGATGTGCAACCCGTAGCGGCAGGAGACCCGCACGAACTCCAGCGTCTCGGCGTCGGGCATCTCGAGCTGGTCGGCCAGGTCGACGATCTGCCGCCACGCCTCGATCGACTCGCGCTTTTCCTTGAGCACGAGCTGGCGCTCCTGCTCGGTCTGGGGCATCTCGCGGTCGGGCCAGCCGATGTACTGGTCGCGGTTCCAGAGCTGGTAGAGGTGGCCCTGGGTGGAGCGGCGGCCGCGGAGGACGGCGGCCTCGCTCAGCAGCGCGATCTGGCGGAAGATCGCCGCGTTCGCCGCGTCCAGCTTCAGCCGCTCGGCGCAGTACCGCGCGAACAGGTTCTCCTCCGATTCGGCCGGTTGGTTGGCCCACTGCGCCACGACCCAGGCGTTCAGGTCGCACCACAGTTCGTTGGGGATGTAGGGGCCTTCCCACCCGCCGCCGCGGGTCCACGTCCAGATGCCCGCCATCAGGTCGGTCCGCTCGTGCAGGTCCCGGATGCTGTTGATCGGCTGGACGTGGGCGTGCTCCTCGAACCCCTCGATCACGCCGCGCGTCACGTAGTTGGGGTACGCGCCCTTGCCCTCGTACTCGCGGGCGCACTGGACCTCGACGATCTGCGGGTGCCGGCCGACGCCCAACGCCGCGCTGAACGCGTTGCCCCGATGAAAGTCGTGCTCGCAGTGCTTCACGGCCAGCACGAGGTTGTGGTGCGGCTCGATCGCGTCGCTGACCCGCGGGTAGTTGTCCATGTAGTCGAAGCTCATCCACGACCGGAACACGCAGACCTTGTCGTTCTTCACGCAGACCGCGTCACGGAGGACCTGGCCGAGCGGGACGATCGTCTCCTCGACGTTGCGCTTCTCGCGGATGTTGCCGATGTGGTACGGCGCGTCGTGGAGATAGGTCTCGCCGATGCGGACGACCAGCCCGTCGAGCTGGGGGAACTGCTCGAAGACCAGGTCGATCAGGGTGCGGAGCCATTGCTCGGACTGCTCGTGGCGGGGGTCGCCGAAGGTCTCGGCGATGCCGTGCTTCTCGACGAGCCGCTTGGGAAAGAGCATCAGGTCGCCCAGCGCGTAGGCCTTGAGCCCGGCCGCCTTGCAGGCGTCGAGCTGCTCGTGGATCCGCCGGGCGCGGTGCTCGACCCACACCCGGTCGTCCGAGCCGGCGGGCAGGATGTCCGCGTCCACCGAATCCCAGTTGACCGCGAGCGTCGGCGAGTCGAACAGGAACGAGACCTTGCCGTTGTACCCCATCTCGCGAAGGACCCGCGGGTCGTTGTAGGCGCTGTCGTAGCGGTCCTCGCCGGGGTTGTGGTGGACCATGTCGAGGATGTAGGGCAAGGCGTCGGTTTTGGTGTTGTTGGTCATGGCGGCCATTATGTCGGCCCGGCGGCGGCAGGCAACCGGGCCTGATGACAACGGCCCCGCCGCGAGTTACGCTGGTGCGACTCCCAAGCCAACCCGGCAACCGAGGCAGAGGTCAACATGGGCAAGCATCTTTCGTTCATCGTGGTCGGTTTCCTGCTGGGCGTGCTCGCCACCGCCGGCGTCTTCAGCATCACCGGGTACAAGTCCGTCGTGGTGATCTTCGGCGCCGAAGGCAAGGACTTCACCGCCGGGTCGGCCGGCCAGAGCGACGTCGAACGCACGCTGCGGCTCGCCCACGCGCTCGACCAGTCCCACCCGGTCCACAAGGCCATGGTGCACATGGCCCAACGCCTCGACGAGCTGTCCGACGGCGCGGTCACGATCGACATCTTTCCCAACGGCCAGCTCGGCAGCGAGACCGAGACCATGGAAATGGTGCAGGACGGCGTGCTGGACATGACCAAGACGTCGGCGTCGCCGATGGAGGCGTTCATCCCGCGCATGGCGGTGTTCAGCCTGCCTTACGTCTTCCGCGACGAGGCGCACTTCTGGAAGACGCTCAACGGTGAGATCGGCCGGGAGCTGCTGCTGCTCGGCCAGGACAAGGGCCTGCGCGGCGTGTGCTACTACGACGCGGGCAGCCGCAACTTCTACACCATCAGGACGCCGATCATGAAGCCGGACGACTTGAACGGCTTGAAGATCCGCGTGCAGAAAAGCCCCACGTCGATGCAGATGGTCAAGACCCTGGGCGGGGCGCCCACGCCGATCCCCTGGGGCGAGTTGTACAGCTCGCTGCAGCAGGGCGTGGTCGACGGCGCGGAGAACAACCTGCCGTCGTACTACAGCAATCGGCACTTCGAGGTGGCGCGGCATTTTTCCATGGACGAACACACGCGCGTGCCCGACTTCCTGCTGATCAGCACCCGGGTCTGGGACGACCTGCCCGAGCAGGCGCAGCGGTGGCTGCAGCAGGCCGCCGACGAGTCCGCCGCGTACCAGCGCAAGCTCTGGGCCGAGGAGCGGGAGCTGGCGCTGGAGAAGATCAAGGCCGACGGCGTGCAGGTGCACCACCCCGACAAGGCGGCGTTCCGCGAGAAGGTCAAGCCGATGTACCAGCAGTACGAGGGCACGCCGGTCGGCGAGTTGATCCAACGGATTTCGGAGGTCGAGTGACATGACCGACGAGCCGGCATCGCGGGGCAGTTCGACGTCGCCGTCGCCGCGCCAGGCAGGCCCGCTGGAGTGGCTGGTGCACGGCCTGCAGTGGGTGGTCATCGCGGGCATGGGCCTGCTCGTGGTGGACGTGCTGTGGGGCGTGGTGGCGCGGTACGCGCTGCGCACGCCGAGCCAGTGGACCGATGAGGTCGCCACCTCGCTGATGATCTGGGTGTCGCTGCTGGGCGCGGCGCTGGCCTACCGCGACCGCAGCCACCTGGGCGTGGACTACCTGGCGATGAAGCTCGACCCCGAAGCCCGGCGGCTGCTGCGGTACGCGGTCCACCTGCTGGTGCTCGCGTTCGCGGTGTGGGTGATGATCCGCGGCGGGGTGGAGGTCATCATCGACCGGATCGACCGCGGGCAGGTCCTGCCCTCGCTGGGGATCAGCAAGGCGTGGGTCTACGTGCCCGTGCCGGCCAGCGGCGCGTTCATCTGCCTGTTCGTGTTCGAGGCGATCTGGCTGCTCTGGCGGTCGCCCACGGTCGAGTCGCTCAGTGAGCAGGGGACCAGCGGCGCATGAACGAGCAAGCCCTGGTACTGGTCGTGTCGTTCGTGATCATGCTGGCGATGGACATGCCGGTGGCGTTCGCCATCGGCGGGGCCAGCTTCCTCGCCCTGTTGAGCGTCGGGGGCCAGGCGGACGTCGTCGTCGCCCAGCGGCTGGCCGGCGGCATCGAGAGCTTCCCCCTGCTGGCGATCCCGTTCTTCATCCTCGCCGGCGTGCTCATGGGCGAGGGCGGGATGGCGCGGCGGCTGATGAACTTCGCCGACGCGCTGCTGGGCTGGCTCACCGGCGGGCTGGCCTACGTCAACACCATGACCTGCATGATGTTCGGGTCGATCTCCGGGTCGGCCACCGCCGCCGTCTCCAGCGTCGGCGGGTTCATGATCCCCGAGATGAACCGCAACGGCTACAACCGCGACTTCAACGTCGCCATCACCACCGCCGCCGCGACGACCGGCCTGGTCATCCCGCCCAGCAACATCATGATCGTCTACGCCGTCGTCGCCCAGAACGTCTCCATCGCCGCGATGTTCGTCGCGGGCATCCTCCCGGGGATCGTGATCGGTCTGTCGCTCATGCTCACCTGCTTCATCCTCAGCTACAAGCACGGCTACGGGTCGGGCCGCTGGCGGGGCCTGGGCACGCTGCTGCTCACCGGGCTCAAGGCCATCCCCAGCATGCTGCTGGTGTTCATCATCCTCGGCGGGATCCTCGGGGGGGTCTTCAGCGCGACCGAGGCGTCGGCCGTCGCCGTGCTCTACGCCTACGTCCTCGGCGGGCTGATCTACCGGGAGTTCGGGACGCGCGACCTGCCCCGGCTGCTCCTCGCCGCCGGAAAGACCACCGCGATCGTCATGCTCCTGATCGGCGCCAGCCAGGCCATGGGTTGGTTCCTCGCCGGCGAGCAGATCCCCCAGCAGGTCAGCGCCGGGCTGCTCGACCTCTCGGAGAACCCGATCGTCCTGCTGCTGATCATCAACCTGATCCTGCTCGCGGTCGGCACCTTCCTCGACATGACCCCCGCGGTGCTCATCTTCACCCCGATCTTCCTGCCCGTGGCCATCTCGCTGGGCCTGAACCCCGTACACTTCGGGGTGGTCATGATCGTCAACCTGTGCATCGGCCTGTGCACGCCGCCGGTCGGGACGTGCCTGTTCGTCGGGTGCAGCGTGGGCAATACCACGATCACCCGCGTGGCGCGGCACATGCTCCCGTTCTACGTCGCCATGGTCTTCTCGCTGCTGCTGCTGACCTACGTCGATGAGCTGAGTCTCTGGCTGCCGCGCCTGTTCGATCAGCTCTAAGCGCCGACCGCAGAGGCACTGCCCCGGACGTGTCGTTGCGCGGCCCCGCGCGGCCACGCCCCGGCAGCCCGCTCCGATGTCGGGCGCGCATGAAAAAGGGCGGCCCGCCGGGCGGGCCACCCTGTGGGTGCGTCGAGGCGCTCACGGGCAGCGGCTCAGAGGCCGAGCATCCCCGCGATCTTCTGGCCGTACTGCACGGTCACGCCGGCGAACACGACCGAGACGATCGAGATTAGCTTGATCAGGATGTTCAGCGACGGGCCGGACGTGTCCTTGAACGGGTCGCCGACGGTGTCGCCGACGACGGTGGCCTTGTGGTTTTCGCTGCCCTTGCCGCCGAGCTGGCCGGCCTCGATCCACTTCTTGGCGTTGTCCCA
>CAYWKS010000006.1:0-130561 GCA_964458935.1 uncultured Planctomycetaceae bacterium | reverse complement strand
TGCTTGGGGAGCGTGGCGCTTGTTGCTCACTTCGTGCGATCGATCGCGGACTTAGTGGTTCAGTGCGCGTGGCCGTGGGCGAGTTCTTCCGGCGTCGCTTCACGGACTTCGACGACCTTGACATCGAAGTGCAGTGTCTGGCCGGCCAGCGGGTGATTCGCGTCGACGGTCACCTGGTCGTCGGTGACCTCCGTGACGGTGACGGTTCGGGGTCCGGCCTCGGTCTGGGCGGTGAACTGCATGCCGGGCTGGATATCGTCGACGCCCTGGAAGCGATCGCGCGGGACCGGCTGGATCAATTGCGGGTCGTGCTCGCCGTAGCCCTCGGCCGGCTCGACGACCACGCGCAACTGCTCGCCGGGCTCCTTGCCAGCCATCGCCTGCTCGAGCCCGGGGACGATCTGGCCCATGCCATGAAGGTACGCCAGCGGCTCGCGTCCCTCAGAGGTGTCGAGCACCTCGCCCGCCTCGTCTTTGACGGTGTAAGCGAAGCTGACGACGGTCTTCTCCTGAACGTTCATGCGTTGCCTTCCAGTGAGGATGTCTAGACTGGGTTACCCTGCGGCAGCCTAGTCGCTCGGGTGGTGGATGTGAACCGCATCCGGCACAATTTCGGCGAGACCTGCGGGTGGACCCGCACGTGCGCCCCGCGCTGGAGATTGTCCATGGCCGATTGGATCGAATGGACCGGCGAGTCGATTGAGCATTTCACGCCGGCGGAGCAACGCGAGCAGCGGCTGGCGGATGCGGGGGGCCGTGTCATCGGCCACACGGCGCAAGGCCGGCCCATCTGGGGTGTGGTTGCAGGCGACGGCCCGCTTGTTGTCTCGCTGCTCGCCGGGTCGCACAGCGATGAGCCGGTCGGCAGCGAGACACTGTTGCGGCTGGTGGAAGGGCTGAGCGGCGCGGCGGGAGGGTTGGCAGCGTCGCGAGCGGCATCGGCCTGCACCTTCGTGGTGGTCCCCCATGTGAACCCCGACGGCGAAGCGGCGAACCGCGATTGGATCGACGCCTGGCCCGACCCGATCCCATTCTACACCGGGCGGTTCCGCGAGAAGCCCGGCCGCGACGTCGAGTTCGCCTACCCCGATGGACGCGTGGAGAATGCGATCGTCAGTGCGTTCCTGCGTGAGCACGGCCCCTACGATCTGCACCTTTCGCTGCACGGCATGGCGGCGGCCACGGGGGTGTGGCATCTGATCGAACAGTCATGGATCGACCGGTCCGCCGAGCTTCGGCAAGCCTACGCGCAGGCGGTCGTGCGGGCCGGGTTGGGCCTTTTCGATTGGGACCGCGGGGGCGAGAAGGGGTTTGCGTACATCGGGCCGGGGTTCTCGACGACGCCGACCGGCGCGGCGATGCGCGCATACTTCAATGGGCAGGATGATCCGAACACCGCGGCCATGTTTGGCGACAGCTCGATGGAGCATGTCCGGTCGCTGGGCGGCGATCCGTTGTGCATGGTCACCGAGGTCCCGCTCTGGGAGGTCAACGGGCCGCATGAAGAAAGCGAGCCCGGCGTACCGCGCAACTACCTTGCCTTTCGCAGCGCACTGGATGAAATGGACCTGGACGGATTTGAAGTCCGCGGCGTGCCGATCGACGTACAGGTAAGGTTGCAACTGACGGCGATCGAGTTGGGCGTGCGAACGGTCTCCGACCGCCGCGGCCGACCGGGTCGCGCTACTTGCCCCTGAAGGCGGCGTTGACCAGCACGTCGGTGCCGGCCTTGGCCGCGTCGAATGGGACCTTGGCGGTTTCAACGGCGACGGCCTCGGCGGCGTGGATGGGGGCCATGACGACGCCCCTGACCAGCCCCGAGCACCCGCCGCTCGCCGCGCAGGTCACTGCCAGGGCTGCCGCGAGGGCCAGGCCTCGCCTTCGCTTGCGATGCTTGCGGTGGTGCGACATCGTTGCGTGCTCCGGTGTTCGATTGACCGGATAGACCAACCGATATAACCGGACAAGACGCAACCGGATTCCCAGAACAATCGAAGGTGCCCCATCGCTACAGCGGGCGCAGGCGTTGCAGCCGGGCGTAATCGGGTCAGGGCGTCGGCGGGTCGGCGGGTTGTGAGACCTCGCCGAGGTGCTCATCCATGGTCAGGACCATGCGGTCGAGCAGACGCTTGCCGAGGTAGACGGGCTTGTCGAAGTCATTGAGCATGATGCTGAAGGCGTAAGCGTGATCGTCGCGGATGAGGTAGCCGGACAGCGCGACAACGCCGCGGATGTAGCCGCTCTTGGCGAGCAATCTTGCGTCGGGGCGTCGTCGGCCGTTGAAGCGGGCGTCCATGCGTCCGTTCTCGCCGGTGCTGTCGATGCTGCGGAGATAGCGGGGGCCCAGGTCGTTCATGAGCCGCATGCGCTGCAGCAGCCGCGTGAGCAGGGCGGGGGCGATGCGGTTGCCCCGGCTGAGGCCCGAGCCGTCGTCGACGACGATCTGGGCCGCGTCGGGGCCGATGGCCTTGCTGAGGAACATGCGGACCGCGGCCGCGCCGCTGGACCACGACCCGGGGTCGCCGGTCGCCTTGTGGCCCATCCGCTTGAACAGCGCCTCGGCGAACAGGTTCTGAGAATCCTGGTTGCACCGCGCCAGCACCTCGTCCAACGGTGTCTGCACCTCGGCCAGGAGGATGGCCTCGGCCGCGTCGAAGACCGTGTCGTCGCCGATGCGCGCGACCTCGTCGACGTCGACGCCCGCCTCGCGCAGGCGATCGCGGAGCGTTCGGCCGAAGAACATCGGCGGATCGTGCACCGTGACATGGATCGGGGCCTTGAGTTGATGCCGCACCTCTCCGCGGATGGTGATGCGGTTGGTGCCCGGCTCGCGGGTCGCCCACACGGCGTTACGCCGCCCGGTCCGCGCCAGGTTGGTCATCACGACCGGCGCGTCCAGCGGCCGCGTCTTGATCAGCGGCACGCCCGCGTCGGTCGGCGTCGCGTACACGTCCAGGCAGTTGTTGTTGAAGTTCAGACCCGCCACTTCCGCGCAGTACCACTGGTTGAGCTGATCGGCCGGCCAGTTGGGATGCACGCGCTGGCGGTCGAAGACACGGTCGTCGATGACGATCGCATCGAAGCGATCGATGCCGGACCGCTGGATCACGCTGACCCATCGAGCGAGCAGGTCTTCAATATTCATGCTCATCGCGTCGAGGATCGTGGGATCGCCGAAGGCCGGGTCACCGTCGCCGATCACATAGAGCCGGCCCGCCTGGTGGTACAGGCGCGTGGTGAACTTGAAGTCATCCTCCAGCAGCGCGAGGGCCGCCGCGGTCGTGACCAGCTTCATGTTGCTGGCCGGCATCATCGGCTGGTCGGCCCGTCGGGCGGCGACGGCCAGGCCGTCCGTCAGGTCCACCACGTGGAACGCACACGCGGCGTCGCCGATGTCCGCCGAGCGCACGAGCATCTCCAGCCGCGACTGAAGCGGCTGGGCGCAGACGCTGTCGACGGTGCAGACGACCACCACGGCCGCCGCGAGAAGCGTGAAGCGGCCGGGCGTGGATCGGTGGCAGGCGGGCAGGCGAGGCATGCGAATAACCGGCTTATCGGCAAGGGCACGACCCCCGCTCCAACCGACGCTCAGCGTACGCCCAGTTCATCCATCAACGCGACCGCGGCCTCCGCGGCGATCTGAAAGCAATCCGCGGCGCTCAGCGGCTTGAGGCTCTGCATGCCCGAGCCCGTGGCGTGCGTCGCCAGCACCGCTTCGGAGTGCTTGAGGTGCGGCTCCAGCGTGCAGGGGCCGACCCAACCCGATGCCGCCGCGTCCCGCAGGATCCGCCGCGCGTCGCCGTCGCCCTGGCCGATCGGCATGTGCTCGCCGGTCGTCCGCTGGTCCTTGAAGTGGAAGCAGTCGGTCTTGTCCTTGAGCTTCTGCCAGATCTCCCAGCCCGGTTCGCCGGTCCGAACGAAGTTGGCGAAGTCGTAAATCATGAAGAAGGTCTCGCCGTCGCGGAGTTCAGCGATCCGCAGTACGTCGTCGCTCAGATCGCCGAAGATGTCCGACTCGTTCTCGTGGTAGAGCACCAGATCCAGCCGGCCCGCGGCGTCACGCAGTCGCCGCAGGTTGTCCAGGCTCTGGGTGGCCCACTGCTCCTTGGCGATGCCCTGCTTGTTGTAGTAGGAGAAGATCCTCACGCGGTTGCATTCGAACACGTCCCGCACGCGGGCCAGCCGCTCCAGCCGATCGAGGTCGATCTGCAGATCGTCGCCGATGTCGATCTTGCCGATGGGCGAGCCGAGCATGTTGACGGTGATCCCCGCATCGTCAAACTGGGTCTTGATCTCGCGGGCTTTGTCCTCGGGCAGATCGGCGATGTTGCACCCGGCGAGGCGCCGGGGATCGATCTGGCGAATCCCACCCTTGTGCAGCGCGGCGATCTGCTCCGCGGTCGAGGGGCCGGCTTCGTCGGCGAAAGCGCTGAGCGTCCAGGTCATGACATGAAAACTCCGTTTGCGGGCGTCGGTGGATAATGGACCGACGATCCTAGCAACGCCGCTGCACGCCCGCAAAAGGACCCCGTCGCGGGATATGGCCGTCCGTCCATCGGGCGGCTACTGTATGCTGGTCACCAGACCCGTGGTAAGGACGGGCACATCATGCACGCGATTCGCCATACGCCAGGGTTCACCCTCATTGAACTGCTCGTCGTCGTCACGGTCCTGACGGTGATCATCGCGGTGCTGCTTCCCGCGTTGCACGAAGCCCGCGATGAGTCGCGTCGAGTCCAGTGCATGGCGCAACAGCGGGCCATCGGCGCCGCCATGCAACGCTGGAGCCGCGGCAACGGCGGCCGCTTCCCGGTGGCGCGGTACCTCGCCCCGCCCGTGTCCTATTCCGGCAAGGCGCCCAGCCTCTCCATGCTCCTCCGGCCATACCTGTCCGGTCCCAGCAGCGTCTTTCAATGCCCCGGCGACGAGCTACACTTGTATCCGATCTGCGGCATCAGCTACTTCTACAACGTGACGCTGTCCGGCAAGCCGATCGAGCAGCTCGGCGTCACCTACGCGTTCGATCGATCGCCCGCCCAAGTCCCGCTGCTGTGGGACAGCGACGAGATGACGCTGGCGACGTCGCTCGGGCGGGTCGGGATTCCCGCCTTTCACCAGGACCGTTGCGCGCTGTTCGCCGACGGCCACGCCGCGCTGGTCACCGACCATCGCACGCCGACCTTGACCGGCTGGTGATGCGCGTCAGTCGATCTGCCGGATGCGGATCGTGCACGAGCAATGCGGGCACAGCGTGGTCATCTGCCGCTGCTGCGGGTCGTTCCAGACCATGGGCCCGTCGGTCAGCGCGATCAACGCCGCATGCACACACAAGCCCGCGGGGATGTCGGGGCCGAACGCGAATCGCTGCCCACAGCGGCACGCGGCCGGGCAGCCCTCCGGCTCCTCCATCAACTGCACCGTCCATTGCGGCACACCCGTGAAGCGCACGTCGCGCCGCCGCTTGGCGTCCTCCGCTTCGAGGTCGCTCACCTGGCCCGCTCCCGCCAACGCCCGCTCCGCCAGTGACTCGGCGGCCCGGATCGATTCGGCCGCATCCGTGGCGACGATCCGCCACGAGTCCAGCGCCAGCAGCTTCATCGTGACTTCATCCAATAGGTTCTGCGGCGTGTCCCCGCCGGGGCTTTGGCCGGTCACCTGACGCACGAGCAATTCGCTGGCGCACCGCAATTCGACCGCCTGTGGCTCCAGCGGTACCGCCGCGTCGAGCGCTTCGCTCAGCGCCGCGACCAGCGCCGCCTGGGCCGAGGGCTGGTCCCCAAGGTAATGACCGGTTTCGTGGATGGTTCGCGCTGAGGTTCGATCGGTGATAACCACGCCGCAGGCGGAAGGCCCTGCGCGGCCACGCGTCACGCTCGCGAAATCGATCGAAAGGTCCATCGCCGCCTGCGGGTCGGGGCACACGTGTCGCCGCGGCTTACCGCGCGCCCATCGCCTCTTTCAACTCCGACTCCACGTACAGGATCCGGGCGCAACTGCTGCAACGCACCAACTCGTCAGAGCTGATCAGCAGGTTGACCTTCTCCACGGGGATCTGCATGTAACAACCGCCGCAGGTGTATTCCAGCCTGCGGCGGTCTTCTTCGATCACCGGCGCCATCGCCTCGCCTTCGTAGGTATCGGCGAGGCGATCGAAGATCAGCAGCGTCTCGGCCGGGACCTTCGACGCCGCCTGACCTCGCTCGGCCTTCAGTTCCGCCAGCCGATCGGCGACCTCCGCCGTGCGGTCGGCCAACTCCTTGTCGGCGTGGTCCCGCAGCTTCTGTTGCTCGGCGAGCTTGGTGCGGACCGATTCCAGCTCGGCCTTCAACTCGTCGATGCGGGCCATCTCCTCCAGCGCCTGCTCTTCCACTTTGCCGCGGTCGCTCTTGAGGGTGTTGACCTCGACGAGCATCGCCGAGTATTCCTTGTTGGTCTTGACCGCGTTCATCTGCTCGCGAAGGCGGTTGATCTTCTCGTCGGCCGCGGCGATCTCATTTTCCATCGCCCCGGCCGAAGCCTGCGCGTGTCGCAACTGATCCTCCAACTCCGCGGCCTGTTCGCTGAGCTGATCGAACTTGGTCTGCTGGGCCTTGACATGACGGCGGGCGCTGTCCAGACGCGTCTCCAGACCGCGCACCTGCTGGTCCACCGCGTTGAGTTCCCGCAAAGCTGCATTCAGACTCATCGACGTTCACTCCGTCAAACGCGATACGCAAGTCTAGCACAAGGCGTCAGCCTTGGCGATACGCCCGTACGGCTGGCCCGCGCCGCCCGGCGCGACTATACTCGTCGTCGGCCCGAACATGACCACCCGATACGCCCGCCCGAGGCGTTCTGACAGGACACCCACGCCATGGCCACCAGCTTCGGCGCCTTGTGCACCGATTTCTATATCAACCAGAAACTCGCGGTCAAGATGGACCTGCCGGGCGACCGCGAAACCGTCCTGCACATGTTCGACCGCGTCCGGGCCGAGATGCCCGATATGCACCGCTTCAAGCGTTTCGCCGATGAGCTGGCCCTGGAAAGCCCCCGACGCGAGGGGCAGTACCACTGGCTCGCCCTACGCAACCAGTCGATCCGCTCGGGCCACGTCAACCCCGACACCATGGCCGACGGCTTCCGCCTGCACCGACTTGTCGCCGAGACCTGTCCGTTCTTCCTCACGCTCAGCCCCCTCGACATCGACTACTTCGAACTGACCTTCGGTTTCGACCTGGAGTGCAAGGCGAATCATCACCTGATCGTGCGTGAAGCCTTGCTGGGCGACTCGGGGCTTGCGGCCTTGGCCGACATGCCCCACACCACGCCCCTGGACGTGCAGCCGGTGATCGGTGTCGCCCTCGACGATCGGGCCGCGCTGCAGGCCTTCTTCGAGGTCAAGACACGCACCACCGCCGCCCAGGTCCGCGCCGATCGTTACCGGACCGAGCCGATCAGCATCTTCCTGACCGTGCGCCGCAGCGGGCCGATCGAGAAGATCGACCAGTTGCCGGGCATCCTCGACGAACTCGCCGCTCGGTGCGAGCACCTCGCGACCCAACGCGCCATCCCGCAACTGGTGCACCCCATCAGCCGCGCCATCCTCGGCAGCGTGTGATTTTCGAAGTCCGCCGCCCGCACCAGCCGACATGATGCATGGATCGTCCGCCTTACGTCCCCTGTCGAGGGTTGTCCATGCGTGCAGTTGACCGGCGCAAGCTCCCCCGCACCCGCGATTCGATCACGCACAAGTTCGCCATCAACCGCTTCGAGGGCTATTTGACGATCGGCCTGTTCGACGACGGTCGGCCCGGTGAGATCTTCATCAAGATGGCCAAGGAAGGCTCCACCCTCAGCGGCATGATCCAGGGCTTCTGTCGCGCCTTCTCGCTAGCGCTGCAATACGGCCTGCCGGTCGACGACGCCGTCCGCCGCTTCCGGGGCATGCGCTTCGAGCCGATGGGGCCGACCGATAACCCGCAGATCCCCGAAGCCATGAGCGTGATCGACTATGTCGCGCGTTACCTCGAACTGCAGTTCCCGTCTCACCAGGTCGCCGGGCGAATCGCGGGCTGATCGGCCGTTAAGCAATTTCCAACGATCTGCGCAACGGTCGTTGTCGTCCTACCATAAGGGTGCGACGCCGGTCCGGTGACCGTATCGGCTATAATGAGCTTGAAAGCGAGCACTGCCATGAATGACCCCAGATCAATCCTTGCGATATGCGGCCTGTTCCTGGCCATACTGGGCCTCGCCGGGCCTGCGGAGGCACAATATGCGCTCGGTGATGGAGCGGGCCTGGATAACAATCTCGACCAACGCGGCACGGGCCGCAACCCCGGGAGCAACCGCCCGTCCTTCGGACGTGTCCAGAACCTTCAGGTCACCGGCAACGTTCGGGGGCTCAGCAACTTCAGGGACAGCGTGGGCTACACCGCGAGCCGGGAGTTCCGTGACGAATTGGGGTCGAACCAACTGTTCAACTTCTTCCGTCGCTCGACGGGCGCCGGATCGGTCGCGGGCCAGTCGCGGCCCGGGTATGCCGTGCCGAGCTACGAGTTCGGCGGGGCCGGCGGCGGGGGGGCCGTCGGGATCTATGACAACGATTCGCGGGTGGTTTATCGAGCCGGCTCGCACACCAGCATCGGCCAGGTGTCCCGTGGCGGTTTGGCCTACGGTCAGGGCCTGGGCGGCCGGGCCAGCACCTTCGACGCGGCCAGCATCAATCGCACTTACGGGGTTGGCGGCCGCACCGAATCGCTCACCGAGCAGGCCATTCGCGCCTATGGCTCGACCAACCTGGGCGGCGGCAGCGATCGGCTCGGCCGGAATGTCAGCATCACCGCAAGCCCCTTGACCGGGGTGGCCGTCCGCCGCACCTTGCCGCAGGTCTACCAGATGCCGGATTACGCCAGCCAGTTCGATGGCGCGGGCGCGTCCGAGGACTTGGCCGGCCGCCGGGTTGACCCGAGCGAGTTGGCCGACGCCCCGGATCAGCGCCTGTCCACGCTCAGCGAAGCGCGTCGGATGGACTTCGCCCGCCAGTTGGAGGTTCGCCTCCAGGCGGATGGGGCGTTCAGGGTTGATGGCGATACGCAGCCGGGCGATCTGAATCGGTCGCTTCAGCGGTTGCTGGAGTCGGACGAGGCCGCGCCGCGTGATGACGCCTACGGCGATCTGCTGCAGCGGCTGCGGGAGCGACACACGCCGACCGCCCGCCACGATGCGCCGGCGCCCGAGGCGGGGGCCGAGGCGGATGACCCGTCGGCCGCCGCGGGCAGCCCGGCGGAGCGGTACCGCGTGCCCGGCGAGCCGACCGACGACGCGTCGGCGACCGATCGCGTGCTCCGCCGGCTCGACTACGACTACGAGCCGATCGCCAGCTTCCGCGGCTCTGCCGACACGCTGTTCAACGAGGTGATGCAGCGTGGCGAGCGGTACATGCGTGACGGCCGCTTCTTCGATGCGGTCAGCGCCTACGACCGCGCCCTGAGCATCCGCCAGGATTACCCGCTCGCCGTGGCGGGCAAGACGCACGCGCTGATGGGCGCCGGGCTGTTCGCCTCGGCGGATCAGATGCTGCGGTCGCTGTTCCATCGCCATCCCGAGTTGATCTCCGCACGCTACACGCAGCCGGTGTTGCCGGCGGATGATCGGCTGCAGACCATCCGCCGCCAGTTGAACAGCCTCGCCGAGCGTGATGCGGACAACCGAGCGGCCCCGCTGTTGCTGGCGTATCTGCACTATCAGCAGCGCCACCCGGCCGAACTCGCCCAGGCCCTGCAGACGCTCGCCGAGCGTGAGTCCGACCCGACGCTGGTCCGCCTGCTACGACGTCTATGGATGGACACCGATGCCGACCCGACGCCCGCCGGCCCGTAAGAACCCCGCGGCTCGCGGCCCGCGACCAACCCCAGGTTAATCATGGACACACCCACGGGCATCACTACGCCCGTCGCCGACACCGATAGATCGCCGACCGAGCGGCCCGGCCCGCGCCGCGGCCTGACCGACTTCCTCAAGCTCTCCACGCTCCAGGAGATCCAGGACGGCTACACCGCCGTCACCGGCCTCGAGGCGTCGATCGTCGACGCCGACGGCCTCTGCATCACCGCGCCCTCGCAATGCGAGCGGATGAGCGAACGCAAGGAAGCCCTGCGGCAGACGCTGCTCCGCGACCTCGAAGGGCCGCTCGACCATCGCTTCGAGGTGCCCATCATCGTCAACGGCCAGCGGCTGGGCGCCATGGTGCTCACCGGGCAGAAGCTCGCCGAGGCCTGCGACGACCAGCGGCGCGAAGCCTGCCTGCTCGCCGAGCGGTTTGCCATCGACCCCGAGCACGTCGAGGAGTTCGTCAACGCGGTGGAGCGGATCGGCGCCGGGCGCCAGGCCGAGTACGTCCGCTTTGTGTACCTGCTGGCCGACGCCATCGCCGAGGTCTGCCGCCAGGAGATCGCGCTGCGGCACCGCGTGGAGGAGATGAGCACGCTGTATCGGATCTCCACGCTGCTCGCGGGCCAGCGGGACGTCAACAGCGTGCTGGACGCGGTGGCGCGGTCGGCGGCGGAGGTGCTCAAGGCCCGCGCCGCGTCGATCCGCCTGATGGACGAGGACGGCCGCGAGTTGCTCCCGGTCGCGGTGCACAACCTCTCGGACCAGTACCTGGCGAAGGGCCCGATCCTGCTGGAGCGGAGCGTGCTCGATCAGGCGGCGCTGGAGGGCGAGGTCGTGTACGTCCGGGACATGGGCGAGGACCCGCGGATCCTGTACCCGGACGACGCCCGCCGCGAGGGCCTGGCGTCGATCCTCTGCGCGGGGATGATCTACCGCGGGCGGCGGATCGGGGTGATCCGCATCTACACCGACACGCCGCGGGACTTCAACGAGTTCGAGCGTCACCTGCTCAACGCCATCGCTCAGGTCGCCGGCGCGGCGATCGAGAACGTGCGGCTGGAGGACGAGCGGGAAGAGGCCCGGCGGGTGCAGCGCCAGGTGCAACTGGCGGCCGACGTGCAGCGTCGGCTGATCCCGGCGTGGCCCCCGTCGCTGCCGCCGTTCGACGTGGCCGGCCGGTATGAGCCGTGCTTCGAGCTCGGCGGCGACTTCTATGACTACATCCCTTTCGAGCAGACGCTGGGCGTGGTGGTCGGCGACGTGGTGGGCAAGGGCGTGGCGGCGAGCCTGCTGATGGCCAGCGTCCGCGCCGCGTTGCGGGCCCACGCCGAGGACACCTACGACCTGGACGCGATCCTGTCGAAGGTCAACGCGGCGATGACCCGGGACACGCGGGACGAGGAGTTCGCGACGGTGTTCTACGGGACGCTGGACGCGCGGAACCTGCGGCTGACGTACTGCTCGGCGGGGCACGACCCGGCGCTGCTGCTGCGCGGGGGGCAATTCGTGGAACTGACCGAGGGCGGCACGGTGATCGGGATCGACGCCAACAGCAAGTACGAGAAGGGGCTGATCGACCTGCAGCCCAGCGACGTGCTGCTGCTGTACACCGACGGGGTGCCGGACGCGCGGAACTTCAACGGCGAGAAGTTCGGTCGGCAGCGGCTGCGCGAGGCGTTGCGGGCGGCGGGCGACCAGTCGGCGCGGGTGATCGTGAACCACGTGCTTTGGGAGGTGCGGCGGTTCGTGGGGCTGCAGCAGGCGGCCGACGACATGACGCTGGTGGCGATCCGCGTGGGCCGGCCCAGCGCGGTCGCGGCGGCGCCGCCGACGGGTTCGGGCAACGGGGCGGCGTGATCCACGTGTTTTTCCGCGGGGGTCGCGGCCGGGATTAACGCCGGCCCCGAATCTGGCCGATACTGCTCGAGTGGGTGCTGAAGGGGGTCGGCGCAGGCAGGTGCCGTCATGAGCAATATCTCCTCCCAGATCGCAGCGGGCGTCTCGCAGGCGCTGGTCCAGCAGGGCCAGGCGGCGCGGCAGCGTGACGCGGTGTCCAATGCCGACCGCCGCCACGCCCAGAAGCTGCGCGACCTGCTGGAGCAGCACGTGCACGAGGTCGAGGACACGGAGAAGGCCGAGCCCGACCGGCTGTACGTCGACCCCGAGCAGCGCGAGAGCAGCCAACAGCGATCCAGGCGCCGTCGGCCTGAGACGCCGGCATCGGCCACGCCCGACGAGGGCGGACACATCGACATCGAGGCTTGAACCGGGTCGGTCGCGCCGCTGCGCGACCCCGGGCAACAAGCCGCGCCAACTTGTGTAACAACCCATCGCCTGTCCGGGCGGTCGCGCCGTCGGCCACGTCTGTGGGGCTGTCAGTGCGGAAACGACGCCGGGATGCGCGCGAAGCGGTCGCGTGTCCGGGTGGGGTGGGGGGTCGGTGTCCGAAATGGTGGTAAACGATTTGGCAGCCATTGTTTGCGCGCCGGCGGGGGAGTTGGCATGGCGTGTCCGGGCGGACAGGCCCGCAAGCTGCGGTCATGGGACCGGGCGCATCGTTGTGCGGGCTGGGCTGGTGGTTGGTCATGTTGGGCCTCTACCCTTGGGCGGGCCGAGGCGGCGTTGCGCATGAAGGCGTCGCGCGGGTGTGGGCGGCAGTCCATAAGTCCGGGCGGGCGTGTGCGATGAAAAAAAGTTCGTCGACGTCGCCCGGGCCCCGGGGGCGTGCCGCGGCGGTGCGCGCGGCCGATCGCGTTGGCGGCCGCGCGGGGCAAACGCTACGGTTGGACTGCGCCGGGCGTGGCGCCAGACGAGGTGCGGATCGATGCAACGGCGAGCGGTCACGGTGCGGGGCATTGTGCAAGGGGTCGGGTTCCGGCCGTTCGTTTATCAACTCGCGGCGGAGCTGGGCCTGCGGGGTTACGTGCAGAACCAGACGGGCACGGTGCGGATCGAGGTCGAGGGCGAGTCGGCGGCGGTCGAGGCGTTCTGCGAGCGGCTGCGGCGCGAAGCGCCGGTGTTGGCGCAGATCGAATCCGTGGCGTGGGAGCCGCTGAGCGTGCGGGGCGAGGCCGATTTCCGCATCGACGCCAGCGCGGCCGGCGCGGCGCCGGCGATCTTCATTTCGCCGGACGTGGCCACATGCGACGACTGCCTGCGCGAGCTGTTCGACCCGCGTGACCGGCGGCATCGGTACCCGTTCATCAACTGCACGAACTGCGGGCCGCGGCTGACGATCATCACGGGCGCGCCGTACGACCGCGAGCGGACGACGATGCGCGGTTTCGCGATGTGCGGGGCGTGCCGGTCGGAATACGAGGACCCGGCGGACCGGCGATTTCACGCCCAGCCGGTGGCGTGCCCGGCGTGCGGCCCGCGGTTGACGCTGTTGGATGAGCGGGGCCTGCCGATCGATACGGACGATCCGCTGCGACGTTTCGCCGAGCGGATCGCGTCGGGGCAGGTGGGGGCGTTGAAGGGGCTGGGCGGGTATCACCTGACGTGCGATGCGGGGCATGCCGCGGCGGTTGGCGCGTTGCGGGCTCGCAAGCACCGCGAGGACAAGCCGTTCGCGGTCATGGTGGCGGATGCGGGGGCGGCCGGCGGGGTGTGCGCGTTGTGCGAAGCGGAGCGGGAGCTGCTGGTCTCGCCGCGCCGGCCGATCGTGCTGCTGCGGAAGCTGTCATCGCCGCGTCTGGCGGTCGCGGACGCCGTGGCGCCGGGCAATCCGTTGCTGGGGGTGATGCTGCCCTACACGCCGGTGCATCACTTGCTGATGGAGGCGGTGGGGGGTCGGCCGCTGGTGATGACCAGCGCGAACCGGTCGGACGAGCCGATCGTCTTCGAGGACGAGCAGGCGGTCGGGCGCCTGAGCGGGATCGCGGAGGTGTACCTGGTGCACGATCGTGCGATCCACGTGCGGTGCGACGATTCGGTGACGCGGGTGGTGGGGGGGGTCGAGTTGCCGGTTCGTCGGTCGCGGGGTGATGCGCCGCGGCCGGTGCCGATGCCGATGGCGATGCCGGCGCCGCTGCTGGCGGTGGGGGGTCAGTTGAAGAACACGTTCGCGCTCGGACGCGAGCGGCACGCGTTCCTGAGTCATCACATGGGCGACCTGGATGACTACGAGGCGTACCGGGCGTTCGAGAAGGACGTGGGCCTGTACGAGGCGTTGTTCGAGGTGAGGCCGGCGTGCATCGTGCACGACGAGCACCCGGCGTACGCGTCGACGGGGTATGCGCGGCGGCGGGGCGAGGGCGAGGGGGCGGCGTTGCTGGGGGTGCAGCACCACCATGCGCACCTGGCGAGCTGCATGGCGGACAATGGGCTGGACGGTCGTGTCGTCGGGGTCACGTTTGACGGGACGGGTTACGGCGCGGACGCGGCGGTGTGGGGCGGGGAGGTCCTGGTGGGGGGGTATGCGCGGTATCGGCGTGCGGCGCACCTGCGATACGTCGGGCTGGCCGGCGGCGACGCGGCGATCCACGAGCCGTGGCGGATGGCGGCGGCGCACCTGTTGGATGCGGGTTGCGGGCTGTCGATGCTGGAGGGGCGGATCGACGCCGAGCGGCTGGCGGTGGTGGGGCGGATGCTCGAGCGCGGGCTGAATGCGCCGCCAACGAGCAGCGCCGGGCGGCTGTTCGACGCGGTGGCCGCGATCGCGGGGTTGCGGCAGACGGTGACTTACGAGGGCCAGGCGGCGATCGAGCTGGAATGGCGGGCGGGCGACGGCGGATCGGGCGAGCCGTACCCGTTCGCGGTGGACGGTGCGGCGGGCGAGGAGCGGCCGGTGGTGATGGACACGCGGCCGCTGATCCGCGCGGTGCGGGACGACGTGGCCGGCGGGGTGGCGGTGAGCGAGATCGCCGGGCGGTTTCACCGCACGATGGCGCGGATGATCCGCGACGTGGTGGCGGCGGTCGCGGCGCACGAGGGCCTGGACCGCGTGGTGGTCAGCGGGGGGGTGTTCATGAATCGGCTGTTGACCGAGCGGGTAACGGATGAGCTGGGCGGAGCGGGCCTGCGGGTGTACCGTCATCGGCAGGTCCCGCCGAACGACGGGGGCCTGAGCCTGGGGCAGCTCGCGGTCGGCGCAGCGCGATTCGTCGGGGGCTGAGGCGGGTCGGGGGTCAGTCCTGGACGGGACGCAGGGCCGAAAGGATCTGGCTGCCTTCGCCACCGACGACGGCATGCAAGCTGGCCGCCGGCTCGCCGGCGGGGATGTTGAAAGTGCGCCGGCACTTGGGGCATCGAGCGGGCTTGCCCAAAGCGTGAGCGGGCGCGTTGAGGCGCTGGCCGCACTCGCAGTAGAACTTCAACCGGCTGTTGGCGGTTCGGAATGAGCCGTCCATAGCGTAACCCCCATCATCAGGCCCGCTGGCCCACCGTGGCGCGCGGGCGGTTAAGGAAGGAAGCGTAGTGTAGCAAGTCCATTGTGCGGTGAGCAATGCATGTGCCGTGAGAAATCGGATAAGGCGTTATGGGACGCCGCGAGCGCGGCACGGTTCACGCCGGCTGCTGCGGGATGCGGCAGTCGTCGGCCCAGACGCCGGGGATGGGGCGGGTGCATTGGGGGCAGCGGCCCCGGTCGAGATGGTGGGCGTGGACGATGAAGCCGCGGCGTTCGATCAGGGTCGCGCCGCAGCCGGGGCATCGTGTGTCTTCCCAGCGTCCGACGCGGCCGGGGCGGTTGCCGGCGTAGACGAAATGCAGCCCGGCGTCGGCGCCGATCTCGGCGGCACGGACGATCTGCTCGTCGCGGGTATCGGCCTGGTCGGCCATCTTGTAATCGGCGTGGAAGGCGGTGACGTGCCATGGGATGTCGGGCGAGATCGCGGCGAGGAAGTCGGCCATCTCGCGGAGTTCGGCTTCGTCGTCGTTGAGGCCGGGCACGATGAGCGTGACGATCTCGACCCAGAAGCCCATTTCGAAGCATTGCTCGATGGTGCGGAGGACGTTGTGCAGTTGACCGCCGAGCTGGCGGTAGGGCTTGTCGCGGAAGCTCTTGAGGTCGATCTTGTAGAGGTCGGCGTGGGGGCGGAGGTATTGGAGGACACGTCGGGTGGCGTTGCCGTTGGAGATGTAGGCGCCGCGGATGCCGCGGGCGTTGGCGCGGCGGAAGACATCGACGGCCCATTCGGTGGTGATGAGCGGTTCGTTGTAGGTTGAGGCGATGACGGGCACGCCTCGGCGCGCGGCGAGTTCGACGAGCTGGTCGGGGGCGATGGCCTGGGCGTCGGCGAGGGCGCGGTCGTCGCGGAGGGCCTGGCTGGTGATCCAGTTCTGGCAGTAGGAGCAGTGCAGGTCGCAGCCGAGCATGCCGAAGCTGAGCGCGTCGCGGCCCGGGAAGGCGTGGAAGAAGGGTTTCTTCTCGATCGGGTCGCAGGCGAGCGCGCCGACGTAGCCGTGGGGGACCATGAGCCGGCCGGCTTCGTTGTAGCGGACGCGGCAGACGCCGGTGCGGCCGTCGGCGACCCGGCATTCGTGGCCGCACGCGTAGCAGAGCAGCCGCCCGTCGTCGAGCCGCTCGTAAAGTTCGCCCTCCACGGCGAGGTCGGTCAGGACCTTGCGGAGGGTGGGCATGTCGTGTGCCGCGTGGGTCATGACAGGACATGGTACGCGGGGCGCGGGCGTGGTTCAGCGGGGGGTGGTGGCGGCATGGGCGGGCTGCCGCATTTCGACGGGCGTCGGCGTCCGCTAAACTGTCTGGACGTTATGGGCGGCGACTCCGACCATTCCGAGGCGACCGGCGAGCCGCGGCTGAGCATCGATGAGCTCGTGGCCAAGGGCAAGCTGCGTCGATTCAAGCTGCTCCGCAAGTTGGGGGCGGGCGCGATGGCCGCGGTCGTGCTCGGCGAAGACACGACGCTCGAGCGGCCGGTGGCGTTGAAGCTCGTGCCGCACGACACGTCGACCGACGAGCGGCGGCAGTCGGTCGAACAGTTCATCCACGAGGCGCGTGCGGCGGCGCGTCTGGTCCACCCCAACGTCGTGCAGATCTTCGAGGTCGGGGTCTCGTCGGGCTACGCCTATATCGCGATGGAAGTATTCGAGGCGGGCGACCTGCAGGCGATGGTCGATGCCGACGGGCCGATGGACTGGGAGCGGGCGTGTGAGCTGGTGGCGCAGGCGGCCGAGGGTCTCGACTACGCGCACGAGCACAACATCCTGCACCGGGACATCAAGCCGGCGAACCTGATGCTCACGTCGCGTGGGCACTGCAAGCTGGCGGACTTCGGCGTGGCGCAGATGACCGACGCCGCGGCGGGCGGGGCGAGCCGGGTCGCCGGCACGCCGTACTACCAGGCGCCCGAAGCGGTCCGGGGGGAGGCGGGCGTCGCGTCGGACATCTATTCGCTCGCCAGCGTGCTGTGGCACCTGCTCACGGGCAAGCCGCCGTTCGCCATCACGAAGCACTCGGACGTTCAGCGCAAGGGCACGGAGATCCCGCTGCCGGACCTGAACGATCTTCGGCCGGACGTGCCCGACGCCGTGTGCACGGTGCTGGTCAAGGCGCTGGCGGCGGACCCCGGGGAGCGTTACGACACGGCCGAGCGTTTCGCCACGGCGCTGCGGCACGCGATCCAGCACACCGACGCGCCGATCGCGGTGGCGCGGCCGGCGCGGTCCGAGTCGCAAGCCGAGCCGCCCAGCGAAGGCGAACTCGCACATCGGCCCGATGATGAGCCGGCGCGGGAACCGGCGCCGCGCCGGTCACGGCGGCGCCGCCGGGGCCGCGATCGCAAGCCGCGCGGCGAGGCGGCCGAATCGACGGAGAACACCCGCCGCCGACCCGCGGGCTGGATCGTCGCGGTTGTCGCGGCGCTGCTGGTGGGCGCGGCCGTGGCGGCGTATGTCCTGCTGACTGGCGGCGACGACGAACCCCCGGCCGACGCGGACCCGACGCCGGCGGCCGTCGCCGAGGCGACCGGCGGGGCGGCATCGGCCGGGCAGGCAGCCGAGCCTGAGCCGTCCCCGACGAAGCCCGACGCGGAGGCAGCGCCCAACGAAGCGACCGATCCGACCGGAGCGCCGGCCGAGCAGGCCCAGGCGACCGAAGCCCCCGATGCGGCGCCCGGCGAGGCGGAAGCCGAGGCAGAAGCCGAGGCCGAACCCGAGGCCGCCCAGCCGCCGCCGGCCCCGAAGATCGCCCCATCGGTCGCCGGGATTTCGGCGCACCGCGCCGACGGCCAGGTGTTCGACGGGCGATACGTGGCCGAGCCGGCCGTTCCGATTCGCATCAAGCCATCGGCGAGCCACGCGGTGGCGGGCGCCGCCCCGGCCGCGGCGTTCGACGGCGAGCCGGCGACCCTCTGGGCCGCCCACCCGGTCGGCGACGACGCCGAGGCGTGGATCGAGGCCGACCTCGGCCAGGTCATGCCGCTGGGGTCGATCACTTTGCACGGCTTGTCGCTGGACGATCCCAACGCACGACACGCGCTGTACGCGACGGCCTGGCCGGTCGGCGAGAACCTCGCCAACGCCCAGCGCCTGGCGTTGTGGACCGGCGCCCAGCTCAGCGGCGGGCCGGTCTCGCATCATCCGGATCAGCCGGTCATGGCCCGGTACGTGCACGTCCGCACCCGCGGCGCGACCGGGCCGGTCCTCTGGCGGGAGATCGCGCTGCAGTCGGTCCGCCCGACCCGCCCGGCGTCCGCGGCCGACGCCGACCCGGCGACGTGGTGGTCCATGACCGAGCCCGGCGAGTCGACGCGGTTCACGCTGGCCGAGCCGGCGCCGGTCAACCGCGTGGACATCGCCTTCGGACACGGTGAGCGCCGACAGCCGATCGTCATTCGCACCTCCACCGACGGCGAGCGCTG
Source organism: uncultured Planctomycetaceae bacterium (assembly GCA_964458935.1). Lineage (GTDB taxonomy): Bacteria > Planctomycetota > Phycisphaerae > Phycisphaerales > Zrk34 > CAYWKS01. Next base: position 111,863 of record CAYWKS010000006.1, on the reverse strand, counting down.
GCAGCGGGTCTTTGCCGGCAGGACCGCCGGTTCCGCCGACCGGTACGAGAGTTTCGCGTTCGAAGCTCAGCCGGCTCGGCACGTGCAGATCATGCTCGGGCCCGGCGCGACGATGACCCACCTGGCCGAGGTCGCGATCATCGGGCCGCACACGCCCTCGCCGCCGGCGGCCAACCGCGATGCCGGACGCTTGCTCCCCCAGGCCGCACCCGATGGGCTCGTCGGGACCTGGACGCTGGACGGCGACCCCCGCGACAGCGGCGGGCTGGGCCACCACGGCCGCGTCTTCGGCCAGGCCGAATGGGTCCCCGGCGTGCGCGGCCGAGCGCTGCGCTTCGCGGGCAAGACCACGGTCGACCTCGGCGATGTCGCCGACTTCCGCCGCGACAAGCCGTTCACCTTCGCCGCGTTCGTCAAGCACAGCAGCGATGACGCGCTCACCCTGCTCAGTCGCAGCGATCGATCCGGCAACAGCTATCGCGGCTATGACATCGCGCTGGACCGCCATGACCTGCGCCTCCGACTCAGCCGACAGGTCAAGGGCAACGCCATCATCGCCCGCAGCGGATTCGCCGTGCCCAAAGACCAGTGGGCGCACGTCGCGGTCAGCTACAGCGGGTCGGGTCGCGCCGACGGCGTGAAGTTCTACGTCGACGGCAAGCCCGTCCCCGTCAACGCTGTCCGGGACGACCTCACCAAGCCCGTCCGCGTGCCGGTGCATGCGCTGCTCGGCGGCCGGCACGACGGGTTCCAGCCGCTCATCGGCGTCATGGACGAGGTCCACATCTACGACCGCGCGCTGGAGGCGACGGCCATCGAACGCCTCGCCCAGCGGGCCGATGAACCCGCCGCCCCCAACGACGGCGCCTTCCCGCTGACAACGCTTAGCGTGCAGTCCACACGCGGCGTGGCCACGACCGTGCAGGACGACGGCTCGATCCTCGCCGACCCGCGCGGGCCGCAGATCGACGACCTGGCCCTGACCTGCCACAGCCGCCGGGGCCGGCTCGCCTCGGTCATCCTCGAAGCGTTGCCGGACGCGTCGCTGCCGCTCGATGGCCCCGGCACCGGGCGAAAGGGCCTGTTCGCCCTCGGCGACCTCGCGGTGTCCGTGGCTCCCATGGACAACCCCGGGGCGTGGCGCGATGTGGAGATCGGCCAAGTGCTGGTGGACAACGCCGACGCCGGCCACCCGCCCGAGGCGCTCGTCGACGGCAAACGCGCCACCACGTGGATCGCCCGCGACCGCCCGGGGCAGCGCCGCGTCGCGGTCTTCAACTTCAAGCAGCCGGTCGAGTTCGCCGGCGGTTGCCTCGTGCACGTCGCGTTGAAGCAGCGGGTGAATCTCGGTCGCTTCCGCCTGCTCGGCAGCGTCGACCCGCAGCCACAGCCCGATTGGCCCGATCCAGACGCCGCGGCGTCGCCTTGAGCCCCACCCACCGGTTGCCATTCAAGGCCGTTGCGTTACAATCACGTGTTCGTCCTGAAACCGACCAGACGTGCACCGGTAGCTCAATTGGATAGAGCACCTGACTACGGATCAGGAGGTTGGGGGTTCGAATCCTCCCCGGTGTACTTTATTCATTCCGGGCTTTGCACCTCAGAAGTTCCGATCGATGAAGGCCTTGACCTTGCCCAGGGTCCGGGCGAACCACGTCTCGTCCACCGCCAATATCATCGTCGCCTCGTCGAGCCGGATGGTGTGGTCGGCTTCGATCGCCACGTTATCCAGGTAGACGTCGAGGATCTCGCCCAGCGTCTTGTTTTCAAGGGTCACGGGGAAGACCCCCGGGTCCGGGTTGAAACGCCGATGCAGCGCGTAGGAAATATCGCATTGCAGGCTCGCTGCCAGAAAGCGGCGGAAATCGCGCTCGTCATCGAAGTCGACGTACGGGACACGCACCTGCGTCAGGTCGGTCATGCCGGGCTTGTTCGGTGCGATCCGCGGCAAAGCCGGTACACGCCAGATCAGCTTCTTGAAGTGCGGGCGCCACCGGCATCGGATGGCGGCGATCAAGTCGGACCGCGTCTTGTAGCCGACGCACCGGATCATGGTCCCTGACCAGTGTGCAGGGCCGACTTCGCCGTCCACGTCGACCAACTTCAGGTCCAGCCCTCCGATGTTTCGGCGTGGCAGGATGCCGATCACCACGCCGTGTGGCCCCGCCAGCGGCTGGTTGGGTTCGTAACCCATGTAATGCGTATCATCGTTCCATCCGTGGCTGCCCCCCAGGGTGTGCTCCACAGGCCCGAGCACTTCGATGTGCAGCGGGCCGTGCCGCCAGACGCTTCCTGCGATTGCGGGCAGGTCGTGCTCGACCATGGGCCCGTGCGCCAATTTCATGCAGACCACAACGGCGGGGCCGTGCCAGGCCGCGATACTCGCCTCCACATACGCCGACGTTTCGTTGGTGCCGTAGCTGTACCTTCTCGAGAGTCTCGCCTTCGTCCGTGCATCGTGGAAGGCGTAGCCGATCACGTCCGGGTGCGTCACGTTGTCGAACGCGAACACGAAGCGATAGTTTGGCAAGGGCCCGGAATGCCAGCCATGTTCATGCCGCGCCCCCTTGGGCAACTGCTCCAAAGCCATCGGCGACAGGTCGTCCGGGCGGTAATAGGTCCACGGCTGATGCCCGGGAGAAACCGAACTCGCCCCCGGCGCCGGCAATGACACGCCGATGGCGACCAGTCGCACACGCCCATGCGGCGTGGTGATCCAACCGGCCGGATTGCTCGCTTCGTACACGGCGTAGTTCGGCTCGAACTCCAGGTCGGGCACGCCGCTGGTGTCGAACTCGATGTGATGCTCGGCCCGCACGTCGGTCATCGTCACGCTCGCGAACGCGTCGTTGGGCGGCGCGACGAGGGAGGAGGCGACGGTGCGCAGCGCGGCGAACTCGCCGGCCGCGCCGGGCCGTACCGCCGTTGCCGAGATGCGGAGCCGCCCATCGCCGCGCGGCTGGTACATAATCGCCGCAGTGCCCGCAATCACAACCAGCGCGAGGCCAATCGCGAGACCGACGATCGACCGACGCTGCGCCCGGTGTGGACCATGGGAATCCATATGAGTTGTGTTGTGGTCCACCGGAGTTGTCCCCTGCGCGGGTGGCGACGCTGTGATCTGGCCGCGCGGCTGACACGCCGCGGGCCTTCCCCTGCTGTCGCCGCCAGTATACACGATCGTCGATGATGCAGAGGCGTTCAGCCGCGGCAATCATAAGTTGCCCACGTTTTCATGGAAACCCGTGAACATCCATTGGCGGCGTGCGTCTAGTTCATACAAGGAGCGGTGCATCATGCTCATCCGGTGCGTGACTGTGGGTATGTCGGCTCTCATCTTTGCAGCCGTTGCGGCTGCGCCGGCCGTGGTCCGGGCCGACGTCGACGACGCCGACTTTCGCAGCCACATCGCCCGACTCCACCAGAAGCACGATCTCGATCGGTTCACCATCACCCGTGCCGGGCCGTTCGTGATTGTCGGTGATGAATCGCCGGCGATCGTCAGGCGGCGGGCCGAGCGGACCGTCCAGTGGGCTATCGATCGCCTCAAGGACGCCTACTTCGACCGCGATCCCAACCACATCATCGACGTGTTTCTGTTCAAGGATCGCGACAGCTACGAGAAGCATTGCCAGGCGTTCTTCGGCATCAAGCCCCACACGCCGTTCGGCTTCTACAGCGCTCGACACAGGGCGCTGGTCATGAACATCGCCACCGGCGGGGGTACCCTCGTGCACGAGATCGTCCATCCGTATGTCGAGGTGAACTTCCCGCAGTGCCCGGCGTGGTTCAACGAAGGGCTCGGCTCGCTCTACGAACAGGCCGCCGAACGTGACGGACTGATCGTCGGGCTGACCAACTGGCGACTGGCGGGCCTGCAGAAAACGATCCGCAAGGACGCCCTGCCGTCGTTCGAGAAGCTGTGTTCCACCACGACCCAAGCGTTCTACAACATGGACCGCGGCACCAACTACGGCCAGGCACGCTACCTGTGCTATTACCTCCAGGAGCGGGGGTTGCTAGGCAGGTATTACAAGGCGTTCATGGCGAACGTCGATGACGATCCAACGGGCTTCCGGACTCTGCGGCAGGTCCTGGGTGAACCGGACATGGCCGCTTTCCAGCAACGGTGGGAGAAATGGGTCCTGGCACTGCGCTTTCCGGAGGACAACTAGCGGGGAGGAAAAGGGGTAGGGGGAGTGAAAGGGCTCGGGAGTCGTATATCGGCTTGCTCCGCTTTGCGGGGGCGGCCGCGTGTGACCTTGCCCCCTCAACCGAGTCCGGTTTGAATCTCGGTGTACGGGATTCGAGCACGGACGCATTCAGGGAGTCAACGGACATGGCACGCAAGCGGCACACGACCGAGCAGATCATCAGCCAACCCCTCACCCCCCAAGCCTCTGCCCCAGGCCCGCCTGGAATCACATTTCCTATCAGTCCTATCAGTGACAACCTACTCCAGCGCATTCGTGGAGGATAGAACATGCTCAAAGGCATACTGATCACACTCTTGCTCGTATGGGTGCCAATCACATTCGGTGACGGCTCGATCCATGACGTGACCACAGAGGACATGGATCGTGTTCAGCGGATTCGGCAGGCGGCGATGTCCGGGCAGTGGCCCGAGGATCTGGGCACTCCCGGCGAGCTTCTCGACGGCGGCAATCTGGTCACCCAGTTGGCCACGGCTAAAGCCCTGGTTGACGCGGCGCATCGGGATGATTGCAAACCCGAGGTCCGTCAGGAATATGTAGAAATGCTGGCCACGCGTCTGCAGTCAGGCATGCACTTGGCCGTCCGCCAGAAGATGGTGCGCTACCTCGCCGCTTTCAAGAAGCAGGACTTCACGGAGGTCGCACGCAAGGCTGTCGGCGAGAAGTTCAAGGAAGACGCCGTCCAGCGCGGGCGGCTGTCAGAGTGGATGGTGTACCTGGTTGCCGTCACGGAGATTGAGGAAGCCGTGCCGGTGATCGAGAAACTGGCTGCCAGCCCGTTGGCAGACCCCGATTCCGGCCGGTTTGCCGGGTATCACGTGTGGGCGGCGCACAGCGTGATGGCGAGGCGAGGCGATCAGAAGGCCTTGAAGCGCATCATCACGTACATCCGCGACACCCCGGAGCGCATCCAGGCGATCACGCGGCTGCTTCCGCAACTGCAGTATATCGAGCAGACGAGTGTGGTAGCGCTACTCAAGGAAGTGCTCGAGAGTGACGAGCGGCTGCCCCAGGTCAAGAGTACCGTCAAGGGCACGCCGGTGGCCAACTATGCTGCCTACACGCTCGGCCGAATGCTGCAGGGCTTCCCGGTGGTCAAGGAGGAGCCGGTCTATTCGCAAGCCGAGATCGCCCGTTGCCGTACTTGGCTGGCCAAGCAGCGGCACTACCGCTTTGCCAGCGATGTGGAAGGCGTCGGCAACATGGCAGAAAATGGCGAGGCTGAGAAGGCAACCGGAGCGAAGTAGCGTCGGCATGAATCGTGTTTTTTGTACTAGTGTTGTTTCGTTTCTATGCGTAGTCAATGGCCTGAGTTACGGGTATGGCCAAAGTGTACGTAATGGGGGATATATCCATGATCCTGTTCCGATGTCGGCAGATGAGGGCCAATCGGATGCGATGAAAGTTTCTCTTGCGGAACTCCGCCGCACCGACCCCACTCGTGCCCAGTGGTGTCTCGAACGCCTGGTGCCACTGTACGAGCAACAAGTCAAGGAACATCCAGCGGCACTCGAACACCGCCTGTCCCTCGCCGACACGCTGAACGAACTGGCGTTGCTGCGTATCGACACGCTCTAACCCCTCACCCCCCAAGCCTCTACCCCAGGCCCGTCTGGAATCAAATTTCCTTCTATGTTCCGCTGGATGTCAAGCCTCTTCTGGAGCGGGTTGAATCAACGCATGGTGTGTAGCAAACGCACCGAACGCCTATTGATATGTGCAAGCATGTTGTTACCACCGCATAGGCTGTTGTCGATTCGAGTCGCACAGCTACTTGTCACGTTGCTACTCTTGAAGACCTCGCACGTTCTGGGTGGGCAAAGGTAGTGTCCGTCAAGTTGCGCACTGAGCGTTTACTCGTGTCTGAGGGCGACGATGGGGTCGAGCTTGGCGGCGCGCATGGCGGGGTAGAGGCCGAAGCCGACGCCGACGAGCACGCTGATACCAGCGGAGAGGGGGATGGCGTATCCGGGGACGATGGCCTGGATGGGTTCGCCCATGCCGGCGGACCACTGGCGGAGGACCTCGGGCAGTCCCCAGACGCCGAGCACGATGCCGACCAGCCCGCCGGTGATCGACAGGAGCAGGGCCTCGGTGAGGAATTGGCTGACGATCTGGCCGCGTCGCGCGCCGATGGCGCGTCGGATGCCGATCTCGCGGGTGCGTTCGGTGACGGAGGCGAGCATGATGTTCATGATGCCGATGCCGCCGACGAGAAGGCTGATGCCGGCGATGGACCCGAGCATGCGGTTCCAGACGCCCTGGACCTGTTCGACGCGTCGGAGCAGTTCGAGTGGGACGCTGACCTGAAAGTCGCGCTCTTCGTGGAACCGCCGCATCAGGCTCTGGACGACCTGGGCGCTGGCGATGACGTCTTCGCGGTCGCCGATCTCGACGATGAGCTGGTGCAGGTCGATGATCTCGGCCTTGAAGACGCCGGCGGTGCGTTCGACGATCAACTCGCCGAAGACCTGGCGGCAGGTGCTCAGGGGCACGAACGCGTCCTTCCCGGCGTCGAGGGTGTCGCCGACGTCGCCGGCGCGGCGTTCGGACCTGACGATCCCGATGACGGTGAAGACCTTGTCGCCGATCGCAACGGGCTGGCCGATCGTGTAGGAGCCGGCGAGCAGCTTGCGTGCGACGTCTTCGGTGAGTACGACGACGGGGGCGAGCGTGCGTTCGTCGTGTTCGTTGAAGACGCGGCCGGCGATCAGGTCGCGCTGGATCAGGTCGAACCAGTCGCTGGTGGTGCCGATGACGTCGATGGTGCGTCGGCGGCCGTTGACCGACGCCTCCTTGCGGAGCCTGCGGACGGGCACGGTGCGGCGGACCGTGGCCAAGGACTCGGCGATGCGATCGCGGTCTTCGTACTTGATGCCATAGTTGAGCACGGCGAACCCGCCGCCGGAGCTTGACCCGCCGATCTCGGTGGGCTTGCGGCTGGTGACGATGATGTTGTTGGTGCCCAGCTTCTCGTACTGCTCGATCTCTTTCTTCTTCGTGCCCTCGCCGATGGCGAGCATGGCGATGACGCTGGCGACGCCGAACACCACGCCGAGCATCGTCAGCACGCTCCGCAGCTTGTGCAGCAGCAGGCTCTTGAGCCCGAGGGTCAGGTTGCGTCCAAGGCGCGTGTATCGCATGGCTTGGCATTCCGTGCACTGGTTCACAAGTCGATGCGGCGGCTCAACGGGCCGGCGTAACGGTGCGCCGGCGTCCTTCGACCCGATCGATCCGGCCGTCGAGCATGTGTAACTGGTGCTCGGCGTGGTCGGCGACGTCGGGCTCGTGGGTGACCATGACGATGGTGCGGCCGGAGCGGTGCAGGTCGGTGAGCATCTGCATGATCTGCTCGCCGGTGGCCGAGTCGAGGTTGCCGGTCGGCTCGTCGGCGAGCAGGATGTCGGGGTCGTTGCTGAGGGCGCGGGCGATGGCGACGCGCTGCTGCTGGCCGCCGCTGAGCTCGCTCGGCCGATGGTTCAGCCGCTCGGCGAGGCCCACGCGTTCGGCCAGCGCCGCGGCGCGCTCGTGCGATTCGTGCGGGCTCAGGCCCTGGTAATACAGCGGCAGCTCGATGTTCTCCCGCACGGTCAACTGCGGGATCAGGTTGAAGCTCTGGAAGATGAACCCGATCCGGCGGAGGCGGATGTCGCTGAGCGCGTCGTCGTCGAGGCTGCTGATGGGCTCGCCGGCCAGGGCGTACTCGCCGGCGGTGGGGCGGTCGAGGCAGCCGAGCAGGTTGAGCATGGTGCTCTTGCCCGACCCGCTGGGGCCCATGATGGCCCAGAAGCTGCCGGGATCGAAGCGGATCGTGACGCCGGCCAGGGCGTGGACCGCCTGGTCGCCCATCGGGTAGGTCTTGTGGACATCGTCGAGCACGATCATGCCGCGTCGCGCTCCGGGCGGGCCTGGCGCGGATCGGAGGGCCGGCCCGCCTCGTCGTCCCGCCGCTTGGCCGGCTGATTGGCGTCGCGGTCCGCTTCCGGCTGGTCGTCGTCGGCGTCGAACGCCGGGCCCCGGTCTCGCGCCGACGGCTCGAGCGGCGGCTCCATGAGCACACGCTGGCCCTCGCGCAGACCCGCGATCACCCGCACCACCGAGCCGTTGTCCAGGCCCAACTCCACCGGCAGGGGCGTGGGCCCATCCCGGCCCGGCACGTAGACGACCTGCTGCCCGTCGCGCATCACCACGCAGACCAGCGGCACGACCAGCGTGTGCTCGTACCGCGCGACGATGATCTGGGTCTGGCAGCTCATGCCCGTCCGCAGGCCCGGCGTCTCGTTGAGCACGTCCACCGTCGCGGAGTATTCCTTGACCGGGTTCCACCGGCCGTGCGGGTCGAGGTACTCGGCGATCTGGGTCAGCTCCCCGCGGAGGCCGGTCTCGGGGAGATTGGGCCCGGCGATGACCACGGGCATGCCGACCTCGACCTTGTCGCGCTGCGTCTCGTCGATCTTGATCGCGACGCTCATCTCATCCGACTCGGGCAGGTGGATGATCTCCTGGTTGTAGCGGACTTCGTCGCCCTCGCCGAGCGGCTCCTCACGGTTCCAGCGGTTGCCCTGCGGCGCGTAGACGACGCGGCCCTCCTGGGGAGCGCGGATGACGCAGTTGTCGATGTCGTCCTGGGTGTCTTCCAGATCGTCGACGATCCGGTCGCGCTTCGCCAGCGCGGTCTTGTGCTCGACGTTGGCCTTTTCCATGTCGGCGTCGGCCTTGCGTTTGATCCGTTCGAGCTCGGCCTTGGCCTGCTGCACGTCGCTGGTCAACTGGCGAAGCTGCTGCCTGTAGGTGTATTCCTTGAGCAGCTTCAGCTCGCCCTGGGCGATCTCGAGGTCGAGTTCGGCCTTGCGCGCCGCGGCGGCGTCGGCCCGCGCCTCGCTGTCGGTGATATAGCCCTTGCCCTGCAGCTTCTGCGACCACTCGGCGGTGTCGGCGGCCCGCTGCGCCGTCTCACGCGCGATCTCCACGTTCGCCTGAGCCTGCCGCAGCTTCTGCGGATACTCGCCCTCGGTGTACTTGCTCAACGCCAGCGCCGCGAACTCCACGTCGAGTTCGGCCTGGGCGATGTCGCTGTCGGTCTGGCTGTCGGTGTTCTCCAGGTTGACCTTCGCCGCGACGAGCGAGCTTTCGGCGCTCTCGAGCAGTTGTTCCTGTTCCAGCTTCTGTTCCTGCAGGGGCGTCGCGTCGAGCTTCACGAGCACGTCGTTGGCGTCGACGATCGTGCCTTCCTCGATGATCCAGGTCATCGTGAGTCGCTCGCGGACCTCGGAGCGGATGACCTGCTTGCTGCGGGCCTCGATCTGGCCGGGCTGGTTGACGGTGATGACCAGGTCGCGTCGCTCGACGGTGGCGAGCGAGGCGGGGGTCTGTTCGGCGTCGGCATCGCCGCCGCCCCCGCCGAACAGGGCCAGCGCGACCGCCGCGCCGGCGACGACCGCGCCGCCGGCATACCAGGGCCAGCGGGTCGAGTTCGCCCGCCGGGCCCGGGCGGCGTTCGAAGCGTCGGCGTCGGCGGGGATGGGTTTACTCAGCGACGTACTCACGCCATAGTCCTTCCTGGTTCACTTCCAATACGCCCATGTCCCGCTGCAGTTCAAGCTCGGCGACGCGGTAGCTGACCAGGGCGTCGGTCAGCGCGTCCTGGGCGTCGAGCAGGGATTCCTCGGCATCGAGCACGTCGCGGATCTCGGCGCGGCCGGCCTGGAGGAACAGCTTGGTCGAGGCGACGCGCCGCTCGGCCAACTGGACCGCGCGGGCCTGGATGGCGAAGCTCTCGCGCGTCTGGCGCAGTTGCCGCAGCGCGTTGCGCAGGGCCAGCTTGATCTGGTCCTCCAGCGCCTGCACGTCGCGAACCGACGCCTCGAGCGCGATCAGCGCGTTGCGGTAGTCGTTGCGTTCGGGCGTCTTCTCCCAGGGGAAGTCGAACGCGAGCGAGGCGTTGTAGCTGCCGGTCTCGGGCCGGAGCTCGGCGCGGGGCTGATCGGTCGACCCGACGCCCCGCCGGTCCCCGAACGACCCGCCGCCCCGGAGCGTGAGGCCGGGCCTCAACGCGTCGGCGGCGACCACGACGTCGCGCTTGGCGTCGTCGACCTGTTCGATGCGAACGCGCAGGTCGCGGCGGCGTTCCAGGGCGATCCGCACGACGTCGGTCTCGGGCAGCTCGAGTCGGCCTCGGAACCGATCGCTGGCGGTGCGCGGCTGGCCGTCGTTGGCGTCGGCGGTCGGCGGGGCGAGGATGGCGTCGGCCGCCTCATCGGCGCCCATGGCTTCGCGGCCGCGCTCGGCCAGACGCCTCAGTTCGGCGGGCTTGAGCTCGATCCGCGCATCGGTGGGCAGCCCGAGCGTGATCTTGTACTGGTCGAGCTGGCGGGCGTAGGACTCCTGCGCGGCGATCCACTGGTCGCGGGCGCTGAGCACGTCCTGGTTGATCTGGTCGACCTCGATCTCGGACAGCCGCCCCGCGTCCGCGAGGGCACGCGACCGCTGCGCCGAGTCGATCAGCCGCTCGTAGTTGCCCCGGGCGTTGTCCACGCGGTCGAGTTGCTGGAGCACGTTGAGGTAGTCGCTGGCGACCTGCACGGCGAACGTCCGCTTGAACCGGTCGAAATCCCACAGCGCATATAGCACGTTCCGCTGGGCCTGGGTGAGCGGCTCGGCGACGATGTGCTCGCCCGACCCGGCCAGCAGCGGGATCGTCACGCTGAAGTCGACGAACAGGCCCTCGGAAAAGGCGCCGTCGGGCCTGACCATCTGCGCCAGGTCAACGATGATCCGCGAGGCCAGCGAGATGCCGCTCTGCAGTTGACGCTCGACGCCCACCTCGGGGCTGGTCACGATCCCGGTCTGATCGGCGGCGTCGGCGTCGAGCTCGCTGGTGAAGACCTGGTTGATCAGGCCGGCGTAGGTATTGCGGAACGCGTTGCGCTGCAGGTCCAGGGCGAGGGCGGTCTGGAAGACGCTCTCCTTCTGGCTCTGATACTCGCGGCTGTTGAAGGCGGCGACCTGCAAGGCGTCGGTCAGACCCAGCGCCACCGGTTGGTTGGGCTCCACGTCGACGACCTCGCGTGGTTGCGGCCGGTCCCGGTCCAGGTAGTCATCGTCGGGCCAGTGGTCGATGGGCTCGAGGGCGTCGGACCCGCGGCTGACGTCGTCGGCGACGGCGAGCTGCTGAATCTCCAGCAGCCGCCGGCGCAGCGTCCGCTCGGCGGTGTCGATAGTGAACGGCTCGGTCTCGCCGAGCGCCGCCTGCTGGCCTTCGTGGATGATCTCCCCGGCCACGTCGTCCGCCTTCTCGCGGTAGCCCTGCGCGCTCATGCAGCCGCACAACGCCGCGGCCGCCAGCGTCACGGCAACCAACGCAAACAAGCGGCATGTGGGCGAGAGTGTGGGCAAAACCGGCGGGCCTCGCGTGGGGACCGTTCATGGTATAGACGCCCGCCATCGATGTATAGCGTCAGCGAGCGATCGCATCGATCGCCGCAGCGGGTGCGGGCCTGGGCAGGTTGGACGTCTTGGCCGCCGCTCTTATGCGTCGAAGTAGTCCGGCTCGTTGCCCGGCTTCCACTTGATATTGCAGCCGGCGCTGGGGTATTGCGTGTCGGGGGCCGGCTCGCCGGCGATCAGCTTCCTGACCGCGTTGTCGAGGTCCTCCCCGGTGGGCTGGCCCTGGTTGGGCCGGGTCCCGTCGAACTGGCCGCGGTAGTAGAGCTTGTGGTCGGCGTCAAAGAGGAAGTAGTCCGGGGTGCACGCGGCGCGGTAGGCGTGGGCCACCTCCTGCGTCTCGTCGTAGAGGTAGGGGAAGGTGTAGCGGCGCTGCTGCTTCTCCTGCCGCATCATCTCGGGCGAGTCGTCGGGATGGGACTCGACGTTGTTGCTCTGGATGCCGACGACGCCGACGCCGTGTTCCTGCCATTCGGCGACGCAGTCGGCGAGCTTGTCGGCCAGGTGCTTGACGAACGGGCAGTGGTTGCAGATGAACATGACCAGCAGGGGCTTGCCGGAGAAATCATCGCGCTTGACGATCCGGCCGTCCGTGTCGGGCAGGGCGAAGTCGGGCGCCTGCGTGCCGAGTTCCATCATTGTCGAGTTGACTTGCACCATGTTCGGGGTCTCCTGATTGATGTTTGAAGGTGCGTGTGACGGGGTCATGGTATGGGGCCGGGGCGTGGGATCCAATCCGGCGGGTGGGACGGACCCGGTCGAGCCGGTATGCTGGGCGTGTCGCGTTGCCGCGAGCGGGAGTGTTGTCATGGTGTTGCGTGAGTTGGGCGAGTACGGGCCGGTCTTCGCCGAGCTGATCGAGTCGGCCGAGCCCATGCCGCTGGGCCCGGGGCGGCCCAACGACGCCGCGGCCGAGGCGCTGGCGGCGATGTCGGTCGATCGCGCGTTCGCCGATGCACCGGTCACGGACATGCAGATGGCCCGGGCGTGCCTGGCGGGCGTGTGGCTGCTGCACAACTTCCTCGACCGCTCGCACCGCATCAGCCAGGGCCTGGACAGCCCGACCGGCAGCTACTGGCATGCGCTGATGCACCGCCGCGAGCCCGACTATCCCAACGCCCGCTACTGGCTCCGCCGCACCGGCGATCACCCGATCCATCCGCCGCTCGGGGAGGTGGCGCACGAACTGAATGGACCAATGGACGTTCCCAAGGGCGCGGCGTTCCTGCTGGCGCCAAGGCGGTGGGACCCGAACGCCTTCGTCGACCTGGTGGAAGCCGTCGAGCGTGGCCGCAGCGATGCCCGGGACCTGTGCGTCGCCGTCCAGCATCAGGAATGGCGCCTGCTGTTCGATCACTGTTATCAAGCCGCCACCAACCGCTGAGCCCGCAGCCCCGCCATGTTCTTCCCCATCGGCACCGATCACCGCCCGCCGCACCGCCCGGTCGTGAACATCGGGCTCATCGCCGCGAATGTGTTGATCTTCGCGTTGATCTGGGCGATGCGCGGTGACGGGGGGTACCTCTCCGACCCGCGCGTCGACCAGTTCATGCTCTCGCCGTGGCAGCCGCACCTCTTCCAGTTCTTCACCTACCAGTTCCTGCACGCCAACCTCGAGCACCTGCTGTTCAACATGCTGTTCCTGTATGTGTTCGGCAACGCGGTGGAAGGCCGGCTGGGGCACATCGGGTACCTGGCGTTCTATCTCGCCGGGGGCGTCGCCGCGGGTGTGGGCTACTCGATCACGCAGGACGTGCGGATGCTCGGGGCCAGCGGCTCGATCGCCGCGGTCGCCGGGGCGTTTCTCGCGCTGTTCCCCCTGACCCGCGTGATCATGGTGGTGTGGTTCTTCGTGATCTACACGTTCGAGGTCCCGGCGATCCTGGTGATCCTGTTCTACTTCGGCCGTGACCTGCTGTCGCAGTTGCTGGGTGCGGCGGGGCTGGACATGGGCAACGTCGCGTTCCTGGCGCATCTCTCGGGCAACCTGTTCGGGTTCATCGTGGGTTTCGCTCTGCTGTGGGCGCGGGTCCTGCCGCGCGAGCCGTACGACTTCGTTGCGCTGGTCGATCGCTGGCGGCGTCGCCGCGAGATGCGCAGCGCCACGCGGCAGCACGGCTCGCCGTGGGACTTCACGGCCGGCAAGGGCGGTCCCGCCGGTCCGCCGCCCGAAGCCGACCAACGCGCCATGAAGATGCGCCAGGCCATCCGGGGGGCGCTGTCGGCCGGGGATTCGGACCGGGCGCTGGACACCTACGAGAGCCTGCTCCGCGACGAGGCGCGGTCGGTCATGTCGCGGGACGTCCAGATGGACCTGGCCAACCACGCCATGCGATCGGGCCGCCACGGCACCGCCGCTCAGGCCTACGAGCTGTTCCTCCAGTCGTTCGGCGGCGACGGCCAGGTCCCGCAGGTGCGACTGTTGTTGGGCTTGCTCTACACCCGCTACCTCGACCAGCCGGACCAGGCCCGCGAACTGCTCGCCCGGGCGCGGCCCGCGCTGGACGATGACGAGCGCGCCATGGCCGATCAACTGCTGCATGAACTGGGCGTACAATCCAGCGATGATTGAGCGGACGAAGATCAAGGTCTGTGGCGTGCGGACGCCGGACGTCGCCGCGGCGGCGGTCGAGGCGGGGGTGGACATGATCGGGGTCAACTTCGTCGAGAGCTCGCCTCGCTGCGTCAGCGTCGAGGAAGCCCGCGCAATCGCCGAGGCGGTCAAGGCCCGGGCGGAAGTCGTCGGACTGTTCGTCGACGCCGAGGCCGACTCGGTCCGCGAGGTCTATGGCGCGGCCGGGCTGACGCTGCTGCAACTGCACGGCGGGTTGTCGGTGAACGAGGCGGGGCGGATGGCGCCGATGCCGTACATGCGGGCGACCGCGTTCGACCCGGAGCTGCTCGCCGGCGACGTGGCGTTGTGGGATCGGATCCACCCCGACGACCACCCGCCGCGGGCACTGCTGGTCGACACGCCGGACCCCCGGAAGATCGGCGGGGGCACGGGCCGCACCTTCGACTGGCGTGGGTTGCGCGACCTGCTCGATCGGGAGCAGCCGCGCACGCCGATCGTGCTCGCCGGCGGGCTGACGCCCGACAACGTCGCCGAGGCGATCGGGACCGTGCGGCCGTGGATGGTCGATGTGTCGAGCGGGGTGGAGTCGCGGCGCGGGGTCAAGGACGTCGGGCGGATTCGTGCGTTCTGCGAGGCCGTCAACGCGACGCGGTGATTTGCTCGGTCAACTGCTGGACGAGCGGATGGTGGGGCTTGAGCCGGCGTGCCCGGTCGAGGTGTTGCGCGGCCCGGGGCGGGTCGTTGGCCCGGAGCCAATAGAGCCCGGCCTGGGCGGCGGCCGCCGCGTCGTCGGGATGGCTCTCGCACCACTGCTCCCACAACGACGCCGATCGCTCGGCCTTGCCCAGCATGTCGAACGTGATCGCCAGTTCCTCGGTGACCAGCCGATTGCTCGCGAGCATCGCCGGCGGCAGGCTCGTCAGGGTCTCGACCGCGCGCAGCTTGTCGCGCGTGTCGCCCCGGCGCAGCCACTTCGCCCGCGTGATCTTGTAGGTCAGGTGCTTGCGTGAGTTGGGCTCGACCCGGTCAATGGCCCGGTCAAGGTGCTCGATCGCCTGCTCGCGTTCGCCGCGGGCGATGGCGGCTTCACCGAGGACATAGTGCGCCCGGCTGATCTGCGGATTGGCTGAGAGCACGCGTCGGGCGTGTTCCGCCGCTTCGTCGAATCGGTGCAGCGCCGTGAGCATGTTCGCCAGATAGAGCCGGTACTGCACGTGGTTGGGGTCGCGCTCGACCGCGTGGCGGAAGTGCGTCAGCGCCGCGTCGTGCCGGTCGAGAACCTGGGCGAACTGCCCGGCCGCGAGGTGGGCCTCGCCCGACCCGGTCAACTCCGAGGCCCGCGAGGCGGCGTCGTAGGCCGCCGCGAGTCGGCCCTGGCCAACCAACGCTTGCGACAGGAGCATGTAGCCCTCGGCGTCGCCCTCGATCTGTTGCAGGTGCTTCTCGAGCACCGAGCGGGCCTCGGCGAACTGGGCGCGGTTGATCAGCGCCATGGCCTGGTCGTGAACGGCCGCGACGCGCTGCCGCGTCGCCGCATCCCACCGGCGCGACGCCTCGCTGCCGCTCACCGGTCGATGCCCGCCGCCCGTCAAGTCGACGGCCAGCCCGACCCCGGCGGCGATCACCATCGCTGCCGCCACGAACACCACCCACCCGCGTCCGCTTGACCTCGTGCTCATCCCGCCACTGTATCCGCAACCGCCGCGGCGGTCATGCGGTCGTCACCATCATCCGATAAACTGCCCAGCCGGAAACGCCCCGGGAATGCCCGGAACGCCCCGGCACGCCGAACCGACCCCTACGAATGTTGCTGCCATGACGCTATCCAAGACATACGACCCGGCCAGCGTGGAGCAGGAGGTCTGGCAGACGTGGGAGGCCGCCGACGCCTTTCGCGCCGACCCCGGTGCGCCGGGTGGGCCGTTCAGCATGGTCATCCCCCCACCGAACGTGACCGCCGCGCTGCACCTCGGCCACGCGCTGAACAACACCCTGCAGGACGTGCTGGTCCGGTGGCGACGGATGTGCGGGGACAACGCGGTCTGGCTGCCCGGGACCGATCACGCCGGCATCGCCACGCAGACGGTTGTGGAAAAGCGTGTGCTCGCCGAGCAGGGCAAACGCCGCACCGACTTCGAGCGCGACGAGTTCGTCAAGCTCATCCAGGCCTGGAAGGACGAATACGAGCAGACGATCACGAATCAGCTCAAGAAGATGGGCTGCTCCTGTGACTGGTCGCGGCAGGCGTTTACGATGGACGCGGCTCGCGCCCGCGCCGTCCGCGAGGCCTTCTTCCAACTCTTCAAGGAAGGACTCATCTACCGCGGCAAGCGGCTGGTCAACTGGGACCCGGCGACGCAGACTGCCCTGGCCGACGACGAAGTCGAGATGGAGGAAGTCGACGGCCACTTCTGGTACCTGAAGTACCCGCTGGTCAAGCCCGGTGATGATGCATCGGCGTCGTCGCCGGGATCGAGCCCGGAATTCGTCACGGTGGCCACGACGCGTCCGGAGACCATGCTCGGCGACACGGCCGTGGCTGTTAACCCCAGCGACCCCGAGCGGGCGAAGTACATCGGCCGCAAGGTCCGCCTGCCCATCGTCAACCGCGTCATCCCCATCGTCGGCGACGATTACGTCATCCCGCCCGACCCCGACTCCGACGACCCGATGAAGAAGTATGCCTCGGGCTTCCTCAAGGTCACCCCCGCCCATGACCCCAACGACTACGAGATCGGCCTCCGGCACGGCCTGGCGATCATCAACGTGATGGCGCCCGACGGTTCAATCTCTAAGGACCACGGCTGGCCCGAGGAAGAGTGGCAACCGGGGTCGCGTAGCGACCCGGCTATGGGCCATGACGAGATTCTCGAGAACCTTCTCGGCATGGACCGCTACGAGGCCCGCGAAGCGATCGTCGAGTGGTTCCGAAAGAACGACCTGCTGGAAAGCGTGCGCGACTACCGCCACACCGTCGGTCACAGCTACCGCAGCCACGTCGCCGTCGAGCCGTACCTCAGCGATCAGTGGTACGTGCAGACTTCGTCACGGCCCGACCGGCCATTGCCTCCTGAAAAGGACTTGGCACAGATCGCGTTGCGGGCCATGGCACAGCGCGATGAAGTGAAGTCAGAAGCACAGAACTCGGAATCCGTAATCGACGGCCAGCTCCACTTCACCCCCGACCGCTACGCCCGCACGTTCCAACACTGGCACGAAAACATCCGCGACTGGTGCATCAGCCGCCAGCTCTGGTGGGGTCATCGGATCCCGGTGTGGTCGAAAGAGGGTGAGCACGAAGCCGCCCAGTCGCAAGCGGCCTGCCGCACTGCAGATGGCATGACCTACGTGTGCTTGCGTGAAGACGATGAGCAACTCGTTGCCGAACTCGAATCACAGGGCTTCGTGCGCGACCCCGACGTGCTCGACACTTGGTTTTCGTCGGCGTTGTGGCCGTTGTCGACGCTGGGCTGGCCGGACGAGACGCGGGAGCTGGAAACGTGGAACCCGACGAACGTGTTGTCGACGGCGCGCGAGATCATCACGCTGTGGGTCAGCCGCATGGTGATGTTCAACTGCTACTTCCGGGGCGTGTTACCGTTTCGCGACGTGTTCATCCACGCGATGATCCAGGACGGCGAAGGCCGCAAGATGAGCAAGTCGCTGGGCAACGGCGTCGATCCGCTGGACATCATCCACAGCCACGGCGCCGACGCGATGCGGTACACGCTGGTGTCGATGACCACGCACACGCAGGACGTGCGGATGCCGGTCGAGCTGGACGCCAAGACCGGTCGCAACACCAGCCCGAAGTTCGACGTCGGCCGCAACTTCGCCAACAAGCTGTGGAACGCCGGGCGGTTCGCCATGCAGCACCTCGAGAGTGCGGCGGAGATCGGCGCGACCGCCCCGCCGGCCGACGCCTCGACCTACGGCATGGCCGATCGGTGGATACGCTCGCGGCTGGCCCGCACCGCCGATCAGGTCGACCGGGCCCTGCGGCAATACAACTTCGCGACCTACGCCCAACTCGTCTACGACTTCTTCTGGCGGGACTTGTGCGACTGGTACCTCGAAACGATCAAGCCGACCGTCGGCACGGCGACACGCGCCGGCCAGGCGAACCGCGCCACGCTCGCCGCCTGCCTCGACGCGGCCCTGCGGCTGCTCCACCCGGCCATGCCCTTCATCACCGAGACGCTGTTCGCCCAGCTTAATCGCGTGTACCCGAAGCGGAGCATCGACCGCATCGATCTGCCAGCCGGCGACTTGTGCATCCACGCCCGCTGGCCGGGCATCGATCCGTCGCTGATCGACGCCGAGTCCGAGCAGATGTTCGAGCGGTTGCAGACGGTCGTCGGGATGATCCGCGACGTCCGCAACGCCAACCACATCCCGCCGCGCCAGGAGGTTGAGCTGTCGGTGCGCGTGGCGCCGGAGGCGATGCACGTCGTGCCGCGCGGCATCTACCTCATCCAGCCGCTGGCCAACGTGCTCATCCGCGACGTCGGTCCCCAGGTCGAGCGGCCGGAGCACGCGGCGGTGATCGTGCGGCCGTGGATCGAGGTCTACATGCACCAGCAGTTCGACGCGAACGCCGAGGCCCAGCGGCTCGAAGCCCGCCGCGCCGAGCTCGAGAAGGACGTGGCGGCCCTCGAATCCAGGCTTAATAATCGGGGTTACGTCGAGAAGGCGCCGGCCCACCTGGTGCAGCAGACCCGCGATGAGTTGGCCGAAAAGCAGCGTGAACTCGCGACCGTTGCTGATAACCTGACGCGCCTGTCGGGAGCGACCTGACGCGGCGGCATCGGCTTTGCATCAGGCGCTCGCATGATCCGGCGGCGTCGCGACAGAGAGGATACTGCTGATTTGGCGTGCATCGGGCTGCTCAGCGACTCCCACGGCCGCGCGGCTCGCACCGCACGCGCCGTTCGCCTGCTTATCGATCACGGCGCCGACCATATCATCCACCTCGGCGACGTCGGGTCGATCGAGGTTGTCGACGCGCTCGTCGAGCAGCTCGACGCCGATGGCGGGCTCGTCCCGCCGGTGCACCTGGTCTTCGGCAACTGCGACTGGGATGCCGACGCCATGGCACGCTACGCCGCTTCCCTGGGCATCGATGTGGCGCACCCGGTCGGACGGCTCGAGGTCGACGGCCGGCTCATCGTCTATCAGCACGGGCACATGGACGCCGCCATGGACCAGGCCCTCGCCGAGCAGGTCGACTACCTGTGCCACGGCCACAGCCATCGACGCCGCGACGAGCGGAGCGGCACGACCCGCGTGGTCAATCCCGGCGCCCTGTTCCGAGCCGCCGATTACACCGTCGCCATGCTCGACGTCGCCCGCGACGAGTTGCGGTTCTTCACCGTGCCGGACTGATCATGCACCCGACCCGGCCGCGCTCGGGGGGCGGTTGTCCCGGCACGCTGTCACGCGGTATCATGGGCTTTGTGAGGCAACGACTTCCGTATCGGCATGCAATCGAATAACACCTGCCAGCTCGATCCGGAGCGGATCAATCTCCGCACCTATGAACCGTCGGACCAGCAGTCGGTGAGTTGGCTGTACGCGCATGGCCTGCTCGACGGCCAGATCCCCGACAACGACACGGGCGCGGATATCGAGAACGTTGCCGAGGCGTATTTCACCACCGACCGCGCCAACTTCTGGGTCGCCGAGGTCGACGGTGAGGTGGTCGGCATGGTCGGCGTGGCCGAGGACGAGCCCAACATCGCCGAGATCCGGCGGATGCGGGTCTGCCCGGAGATGCACGGCAAGGGCGTCGCCACGCGGCTCATGGAGCAGGCCCTGCAGTTCTGCCGCCACCACGGCTACCTCAAGGTCCGACTCGATACGCGGCTGGAGCCCGGCCACGCCGCCGAGATGTTCGAACGCTTCGCCTTCCAGCATCACCGCACCCGCGAAGTGCCCGGCAAGGAACTGCTGGAGTTCTACCTCGACCTTTACCGCGAGCCCCGGGGCGACGAGTCGAGCATGTGAGGCGTCGGGTCGCCGTAGCCGGCCGCGCCCTCAGCCGGTTTCTCGCCGCTCAACGTAGAACATCGAATCCGCCGGGCGCGGGCCGATCAGGTGCCAGCTCAGCGGGAACCGCGGCATCAGCTCGCAGTACGCCTGGAAGATGGAGCGGCCCCACTTGTACTGCTGGTCGATGTTCTTCTCGACCTTGGCGGTGTCGGCCGAGCGGATCAGCTCCTGTCGCACGTAGTTCCAGTTGGGGTCCATCCGCACCATGAGGTGGCCTTCGTCCCACTCGATGGGGTAGCCGTGCACGGGCCCGTCGCCGGTGCCGGGCGTGTGGAACCAGTAGCAAAGGAAGCGGTCCTTCTCGGCGACGCCGGTGCTGTTGGAACCGCCGGTGATCATTCGGGCGTGGCTGAGCTTGATGGGCGAGGCGCCGATCTTGCGGCGGGCGATCCACAGCGAGCGGTCGCCGACGTCATACAGGCCGACGTGGGCGAAGTCACACCGCAGGCGGTCGGTGGCGTACTTGCGGTTGATGCGGGTCTGCTGAGCCACGAGCGGCACGAGCCTCGCCAGGGGTTTGCAATGGGGCGATTATAAGGGCATCGCCGCGTGCCGCAGCGCCCCCGTGCCCCCGGGGTGGCGACGTTTGCCAAGATCGGCCACTTGGTTACCATGCTTGCCCATGACAACGACCCTGCCCAGCGAAGCCGTCGCGCGTGTCCGCCTGCTCGAGTTCGGCGAGGAGCAGATCATCGTCGGCCTGCCCGGCACGAACTACCGGCTTTATCTTCGGCCGACAGACCCGGTGGACGGCGCGTTGAACGCCCGGACGCGGGGGCTGATCCTTTGCCCGGTGTGGAAGCTGGACCTGGTGTCGGCCGGCGGGGCGTTCGTGGAGCCGGTCTGGGGCCGCCCACGCCGGGTGCAGGGCCGCGTCCTCGCCGCGATCCCCGAACCCAACGCCGTCGTCGTCGACGTCTGGGACACGCCCATCGTCGGGCTGCTGCCCGAGCGCTACGCCGCGGACCAGATCAAGCCCGGCACCCGTGTCGGGTTAGACGTGAAGGCCGGATCGCAGTTCCAGCCCGCCCCGATGCAATGACGTCGAGCCGACTCAAGGCTGCGCGTCGTCTTCTTCGTCATCCTGCTTCACGCGGTGCGAGGCTTCGCGCCAAGGGTCGTTCTCCGGGTGATACCGCGTGGGCTTGCGCAGGATCCGCGACCAGCGGTCGTTGCTGCGGCCGTGCGACATGCGGATCACGACCAGCAGCACGTAAATCACCAGCCCGAGGAGGATGACGGCCCCTAAGGCCAGCCACCGGCCGGGCTCCGACCCGTCGATCTGCAACAGCGGGCTCACCATCCCACCCATTCTAGCCGATTGGACGAGCAGGCCCCGTGGCAGTAGTTTGCGAAAGAGCGAGTGATCCGGAGGCGATCCCGGCCAATAATGCGGCATTGCTCGGAGGGAAAGTGTCCAGTCACATTCGAGGTTGCTTTCGCATGACACATCACAGGATTTCTCGCAAGACGTCGATGCGTTGGGGTGTTCTCGCCCCGGCCGCGCTCGTCCTTGCCCTCGTTCACGTCGTCGCCGTTAACGCCCAGAGCACCACGCTTTCCGCGACGGACCTGGCCGACCGCGCATGGCGGATGGCGTCGAGCGGCGAACTCGAGTCGCTCTGGCAACAGATCGAGCAGCTTCCGGTTGATCGGCCTCAGATGGTCGGCCTGAAGCAGCAGGTCCGCCTTTATCAACAGAACGAAGACCAGCGTCACGCCCAGCGGCGGCATGCGTTCGACGAGGCGCTGGCGGAGTTGCAGGAGCACGTGGAAGCCGGCCGCTGGCCCAAGGCGCTGACCAGCGCGGTCGACGCGCATGGCCTGAGCGAGGACCCCGACGCGTTCCTTCAGGACCGGCCGGTCCGCGCGTTGGTCGACGAAGCCGAGCGGGCCGCCCAGCAGGCCGAGCAACAGGGCCGCTGGTTCGAGTCGCTGGTGCTGTACCGTCGCCTGGACCTGCTGTACGACGATCACGACACGTATCGTGAGGACCTGCGTCGGGTCTCGCGTCAGCTTCGACTTCTGCGGATGTACGTGCCCCGGGCGTATTACCAGCAGTCGGACGACTACGCCCGCAGCCAGGGCGACGAGCCGGACGAGCGGTGGGCCGGCGACGAGGACAACGGCTGGCAGGAGGACCTGGCGGGGATCGACTCGCAGATGCTCGTTCAGGCGATGACGCGGGCGGCCGACCGCCACGTCGAGAACGTGGCGATGGACAAGCTGTTTGTCGGCGGGATCGACGCGCTGCGGGCGGTGATCCGCAACCCGGCCCTGGCCGAGCCGTTCCCGGGCCTCGGCGACGCGGCCCAGGTCCAGGCGTTCGACCGGCGGTTACTCGAGTTGCGCCGGCGGATCGAGGGGCCGGTGCGGCTGATGGGCTACGGCGACGCGGCCTCCCGGTTCAACACCCTGATGGACTATAACCGACAGACAGTGAAGCTCCCGGAGCGGGTCGTGATCCACGAATTCGCCGACGGCGCGATGAACCAACTCGACGACTTCTCGTCGATCATCTGGCCCAGCGCCATGGAGCCGTTCGAGCGCACGACCAAACAGGAATTCTCCGGCGTGGGCATCCAGATCACGCTGACCGACGGGGAACTCACGGTCGTCAGCCCGCTGGAAGGGACCCCGGCGCACCGGGCGGGGCTTCGCGCCGGCGACCGGATCGTGACGATCGACGGCAAGAGCACGGTCGGCATCGCCCTGACACAAGCGGTTCACGCGATCACCGGCAAGGAGGGCTCGACGGTGACGCTGGGCATCCAGTCGCCCGGCAAGGAGAAGGTCCGCGACGTGAACCTGACCCGCAAGACGATCCAGATCCACTCCGTGAAGGGTTTCAGCCGCCTGCCCGGCGGGCTGTGGGACTACTGGATCGATGCGGACAGCCGCGTGGGCTACGTCCGCATCACGCAGTTCGGCCCGCAGACAGCGTCGGAACTGGATACGGCGGTGGCGCATATGCGTTTCGACAACGCGGTGAAGCTGCTGTCGGAGTCGGGCGTGAGGCCGACCGACATCGCCACGATCGTGACCACGCGGAGCCTGGACGGGGCGCACCCGGGCGTGGGCGTGCAGTTGGGCCGGGAAGGCCGTGAACGCCTGGCCGACATGCTCGCCGAGCCCCGGACGATCCACGGGCTGGTGGTGGACCTGCGCTTCAACCCGGGGGGCCTGTTGCAGACGGCGGTCCAGGTCGCCGACCGCTTCATCCCCAGCGACATCGACGGCGACGGCCAGGACTACGACGCCGACGGTGAGCCCGAGGAGATCATTGTCGCCGGGCACGCCAGCCTCGAGGGCTTCAACGCCTGGCGGGCGTACTCGGAATCCGACGACGAGCGGACCTATCCAATGTTCCCGATGGTGGTGCTGGTCAACCAGGGCTCGGCATCGGCGTCGGAGATCGTCGCCGGCTGCGTGCAGGATCACGGCCGGGCGCTGATCGTCGGCGAGCGGACGTACGGCAAGGGTTCGGTCCAGCAGTTGTTCCCGCTGAAGATGTCGCTGAACCGCCCGCGGGCGCAGGCGAAGATCACCACGCAATACTACAAGCTGCCGTCGGGTCGCATCATTCACCGCCGCCCCGACGCCTCGACTTGGGGCGTGGAGCCCGACGTGACCGTGCGGATGACGGACTTGCAGGTGGAGCGGCTGATCAAGGCGAGGATGGTGATCGACGTGCTGCGGTCGGACGACGAGGCCGTCGACCCGGCTTCCGTGGTCGGGGCGGGCGATGACGACGAGGTCGCCGAGGACCCGAACGACCCGCTGCCAGAGACGGCGAGCGAGGCGCTGCAGCGTGGGTATGACCCGCAGTTGCAGACGGCGGTCCTGCTGCTTAAGGCGCGGCTGCTGGATGACCTGATCGCCGGCGAGTAACGCGGTGCTGTTCAGCGATTCATAGAAGATCGACGCGCACGGGCCGAAGCATGCCGGCCGACGCCGGCGATCCGAACGGCGACGCAGTAGTCAAACACCACCCCCTCAGGTTATCGTTCTGGTGCTGCGCTGAAATGTGCCGGCGCGTTTCGATCAATCCGGACCCGTACACGGTCGCCGACATGACCAGAGCCAATCGGCGAATGTAAAGCGAGCCGATCATGTGTAAGCGGAAGCGCGGTCTGCTTATCATTGCATGTGCTTTGTTAATGTATCTGGCAGGCCCGGTGGTCGCGAGTGTCTATGAGATCGGTGACCGCCGTGGGCCGAAGATATATCCCGCCGGGCTGCACGAGTGTATCTACATGCTGATATGGGAGTTGACCCCGCACGAAGCGAGCAAGCCGCGACTGCCCGCTGTGTGGAGCGCGGAGCATCGCCCGTGGCTCTACGGCCAGTACACCAGGAACACAGACCCGGCCTGGATCGAAGCGGAGCAGAAGAATCTGCGCGAGCGGCTCTTGCGCCAGCGATTTCGGCGGCATGATGGTCACCCGCGGTGGCGGGGCGACAAGTCCGTTGGAGGACTCCGCACAGAGTACAAGCAGTATCAACGGGACGGCGATCGGCGAGAGCAATCTCCGGACGTTTCAGGTTGACGAGGCCGGCATCAAGGGCTCGGACATCTGGACCATGCCTCACCATGTCGATGGCAGCAACAAGTTCACCGCCGAGTTCCGCAAGGTCGCCGACTACGAGGCGGCCAGCGTGACACCGCGCAGCCAGGTCGGTGGCACGTCCAAGGGCGATTCTAGCGGCGGGGCCGATGATGTGTTTCACATCGACTTAACCGGCAGTGATGGGGTGGTTTGATGGTGTGATTGTCGGTCGGGCATGCGGCGGGCGCTTGTCAGGAGCTTCGGGGTGCGAGTAAGATGCGTAGCACGTAAGTGACGGATTCACAACGGGTCCGGAACACGAGCGGCGGGGCGGCCCGGGGGGCGTCCGGCCGACAGTTCGGAGTGCAGCGCACATGGCACGATCCCGTAAGAAGCTCGGCGAGATCCTCGTCCGTTGGGGGGTGGTCAAGCCCGAGCAAGTCGACGAAGCCCTCACGCTGGCCGAGGCCAAGAGCGTCCGCATCGGCGAAGCGCTGGTGGAACTGGAACACTGTTCCGAGGACGACGTGGCGAAGGCACTAGCCAGCCAGTTCGACCTGGAATACATCGACCTCGACAGCAACGACGTGCTGCAGGCGGCTAACCTGACGATGATCCCGCAGGACATCGTGCAGCGCTTCCACGTGCTGCCGCTGGAAAAGGGCAACGGCAAGCTGAAGATCCTGATCCACGATCCGATGGACCTGGAGTTGATGGACATGCTTCGGTTTCGTCTCGACGCGGAGATCGAGACGGCGGTGGGCAGCCGCAGCAAGATCAAGCGTTTCATCGACACGATGTTCAGCGAGACCGAGACGTCGATCGACCTGACGGTCCAGAGCCTCGCGGCGGAAGGGTCGGGGGAGACCGAGCCGGAGGCCATGGCGGCGGCGGCGAAAGACGCGTCGGATGCCCCGATCGTGAGGCTGGTCGGCAAGATCATCACCGAGGCGGTGAACAGCCGCGCGTCGGACATCCACGTGGAGCCGATGAACGATCGCGTGCGGCTGCGTTACCGGGTGGACGGGGTCTGCATCGAGCGGGACAACCTGCCCAAGCGGATGCAGGCGTCGATCATCGCCCGGCTGAAAATCATGGCGGGGATGCAGATCCAGGAGCGCCGCATCCCGCAGGACGGCCGAATCAAGATGAAGGTCGCCGGCGAGCAGATCGACTTCCGCGTCTCGGCGTGCCCGGCGTACCACGGCGAGTCGATGGTGCTGCGTATCCTCAGGCCCGAGTCGGTGCGGATCGGCCTGCCCAACCTCGGCTTCGAGCCGGACCACCTGGA
This sequence comes from uncultured Planctomycetaceae bacterium, assembly GCA_964458935.1. Taxonomy (GTDB): domain Bacteria; phylum Planctomycetota; class Phycisphaerae; order Phycisphaerales; family Zrk34; genus CAYWKS01. Next base: position 85,739 of record CAYWKS010000006.1, on the reverse strand, counting down.
GCGGTTCAACCGGATCATCCGCCGGCCGAACGGGATCTTCCTGGTGACCGGGCCCACGGGCTCGGGCAAGACGACGACGCTGTACTCGGCGCTGGACGTGCTGAATCGGCCGGACGTGAAGATCATCACGGCCGAGGACCCGGTCGAGTACAACTTCACGGGGATCAACCAGTGCCAGGTGCGCGAGGACATCGGGCTGAGCTTTGCGCGGATCCTGCGGGCGATGCTGCGGCAGGCGCCGGAGATCGTGCTGGTGGGCGAGATCCGCGACAAGGAGGTGGCCGAGGTCGCCACACAGGCCGCGTTGACCGGGCACATGGTGTTCTCGACGCTGCACACCAACGACGCGCCGTCGGCGATCACGCGACTGATCGACATGGGCGTCAAGCCCTTCCTCGTGGCCAGCTCGATCCAGGCGGTCATGGCGCAGCGGCTGATCCGGATCCTGTGCGATCAGTGCAAGGAGCCCGACCCCCGGCCCAATGCCTACTACCTGCGGATGATCGGGATCGACCCGGATGACCTGGGCGGCAAGACGGTCTACCGGCCCGTGGGGTGCAGCGCGTGCAACGACACCGGCTACCGCGGGCGCAAGGGCATCTTCGAGATGATGGTGATGAACAGCGAGATCCGCGAGCTGGCGTTCAAGCGCGCCGCGACCAGCCACATCCGAAAGGCGGCCATCGCCTCGGGGATGATGCCGCTGGTCGGAGACGGCCGGGTCAAGGTGCTCAACGGCATGACCACGCCCGAGGAAGTGGCGCGGATCGCGCAGGTGGAAGGCACCGTGGCGCTGGAGGAGGCGGACGACCTGGCGGCGATGTAACCCGCCGGGGCCCGTGGTGACCGCGGCGGCGGCCGCGATCCGGGGACGGGACAAGGGTGTGACACGACCGATTCACTCAGCACAGGAACAGCCATGTCGACAGTGCATATCGATCGACTCCTGGAGACGGTGATCAAGCAGGGCGCCAGCGACCTTCACCTGACGGTGGGCAAGCCGCCGACGCTGCGACTGCACGGGCGGCTGCGGGAGCTGAAGACCAAGGAGCTGGACGCCGACGACACCTCGGCACTGATGCGGTCGATCACCCCGGATCGCAACCAGCAGGAGTTGCAGGAAGAGCACACGACCGACTTCGGGTTCGCCTACGGGGAGAAGGCCCGTTTCCGTGTGTCGGTATTCCGCCAGCGGGGCAATTTTGCGCTGTGCCTGCGCCAAATCCCCAACAAGCTGATGACTTTCGAGCAGATCGGGCTGCCGGAGATCTGCACGGACCTGTGCCGCCGGCCGCGCGGGTTGTTCCTGGTGACCGGGCCCACCGGTTGCGGGAAGACCACGACGCTGGCGTCCATGATCAACTACATCAATGAGAACCTCGACCGGCACATCATCACCGTCGAGGACCCCATCGAGTACTACCACCCCCACAAGTCGTCGATCATCAACCAGCGCGAGGTCGGGTCGGACGTGACCAGCTTCGCCGAGGCGTTGCGGCGTGCGTTGCGTCAGGACCCGGATGTGATCCTCGTGGGCGAGATGCGCGACCTGGAGACGATCGAATCGGCGATCCGAGCCGCCGAGACCGGCCACCTGGTCTTCGGGACGCTGCACACCAACTCCGCCGCGGGCACGATCAACCGTATCGTCGACGCCTACCCGGTCGATCAGCAGAATCAGATCCGCGTCCAGTTGTCCGACTCGCTCATGGCGGTGCTCAGCCAACAACTCATGAGCCGGGCCGACTCCACCGGCATGGTCGCAGCCTACGAGTTCCTGGTATGCACGCCCGCCATCGCCAACCTCATCCGAGAGGCCAAGGCCTCCAGTTTCATCGACTCGGCTATCCAGACCGGCAAGTCGTTCGGCATGCAGTTGCTCGATGACCACCTCTGGCAGCTCTACCAGCAGGGCAAGATCAGCGCCACGATGCTCATCGACAAGGGCCGCGACAAGAAGGCCTTGACCGAAAAAGTCCACCGTGCAGGCGACCAGATCGGCCGACCCGAACTCGATGAAGGCGCAGCCTAGCGCCCTCGTCGATAATCCATGCATTATGGCCACGCCAGGCAGCGATCATATAATGGGCTTTTCGTGACGTAAAAACGTATAAAAAACCATATGTCATAATGATATGAAGTGGAAAAATGGGGTTGTCGTAGTGGTGTCCGGTACGCGATAATATGAGTGAAAGGTCATGGCGGCCGGCAGTGCACGCCTGCGTGCGACAAGCAGTTCAACGCACGGGCGGGATGCGGCCGGTTGGCATGACAGGCCTGACGGGCGGCTGGTAAGGAGAAAGGTTTCAGGCGGTCGGGGTTGGCCCGAGGCCCCGACGACCTGAGACCCGATCCGGCCGGTTGGCAGGCCCGCTAGACAGTTCGGAGGCTTGAATATGGCCGAAGCAACTCCCAAAGGTATGCCGCCGCTGAGCGAACTCAAGGGCCGCCGCCTCGGTCGCGTCCTGACCAAGCTCGGCAAGGTCACCCGCGACCAGGTTCACGAGGCGCTGGACCTGCAACAGCAGCAGCGCCGTCCGCTGGGCCAGTTGCTGGTCGAGCTGGGTTATGTCACTCAGGAGGACATTAACCTGGCGCTGGCGGCGCAGGCGGGCATGGAGTCGGCGGACCTGGAGAAGCTGGAGATCCCGCTGAATGTGGCGAAGGTGATTCCCGCCGAGACCGCGCAGGCCTTCCAGTGCGTGCCGATCGCCTATGACGAACAGAACAACAAGCTGACCATCGCGGTCAAGACCGCAGACAGCTTCCGCGCCGTCGATGACATCCGCATGCTGATGGGCTTCGACGTCAGCGCGGTGGTGGCCGACGCCAAGCAGGTCGATAAGCTGCTGAATCAGTTTTACGGTGGCAGCGACGATGAGTCGATCACGTCGCTGATCAGCGACATGGAGGCGGACGAGGGGTTGATGGAGCTGGGCGAGCGGGGCGACTCGATCGACCTGGACACGCTGCTGACCGCGGCGGAGGACAACAAGGTCAAGCGGCTGCTGAACCTGGTCCTGCTCCAGGCGATCAAGGACCACGCCTCGGACATCCACTTCGAGCCGTTCGAGGACGAGTTCAAGATGCGTTACCGCATCGACGGCGTGCTGTACGAGATGGTGCCGCCCCCGCGGCACCTGGCGCCGGCGATCATCAGCCGCATCAAGGTCATGAGCAACCTGGACATCGCCGAGCACCGCCTGCCGCAGGATGGCCGCATCGAGCTCATGGTCCAGGGCCACCCCGTGGACCTGCGCGTCAGTGTCCTGCCGACGATGTTCGGCGAGTCGGTGGTCATGCGTGTGCTCGACCGCAGCAACGTCAACCTCGATCTGGACAAGCTCGGCTTCCGCGACGACGACCTGGCGGCGATGCGGCAGCTCATGCGCAAGCCCAACGGGATCATCATCGACACCGGACCGACCGGCTCGGGCAAGACGACGCCCCAGTACTCGGCGCTGTACGAGTTGAACGAGCCGGACGTCAAGATCCTCACCTCCGAAGACCCGGTGGAGTACGACATCGACGGCCTGGTGCAGTGCCAGATCAACGATGATATCGGTCTGACGTTCGCGCGGTGCCTGCGGAGCTTCCTGCGTCAGGACCCGGACATCATCCTGATCGGCGAGATCCGCGACCTGGAGACGGCGCAGATCGCGGTGCAGGCATCGCTGACCGGGCACCTGGTGTTCTCGACGCTGCACACCAACGACGCGCCGTCGAGCGTGGCGCGGATGCTCGACCTGGGCCTGGAGCCGTTCCTGGTGACCGCGACGCTGGAGTCGATCGTGGCGCAGCGGCTGGTGCGTCGGATCTGCGCGCACTGCAAGGAGGAGTACACGCCGACCGAGGAGCAGTTGCTGGAACTGCAGTTGACGCCCGACGACGTGGAGGGCCGCAGCTTCTACCGCGGCAAGGGCTGCGCGCAATGCAACCAGCAGGGCTACCGCGGCCGGCAGGCGTTGTACGAGATCATGGTGCTCGACGATGAGTTGAAGGAGCTGATCATGCAGCACGCCTCGACGAACGTGCTGCGGACCGAGGCGCGGAAGCGCGGGATGCGGACGCTGCGGCAGGCGGGCCTGCTGTCGATCTACGACGGCGTGACGACGATCGAGGAGGTCGTCCGGGAGACGCTGATGGAGGAGGAGTGACGGCGGCCGGCAGCGGGCCGCCGGCGGGTGCGAGGCGACAGTAAGGTCTAGCGGCGATCCGAGACGGGTCGCGCGGCGCAACGGAGAACGGCAATGCCGACATTCCAGTACGAAGCACTGAACCAGGCGGGCCAGCCGAAGAAGGGCACGATCGAGGCCGCCACGAGCGAGGACGCGATCACGCGGATCAAAGGCCAGGGCTTCTTCCCGACCAGCGTGCGGGAGAAGAAGGTGAAGAAGAAGGCCGAGGCCGCGCCCGCCGCCGGCGGCGCCAAGCCCAAGAAGAAGGCCACCGAGATCACGATCAGCATCGGCGGGGTGAGCCAAAAGCTGATCACCCAGTTCACGCGGCAGATGTCGACGCTCCAGGACGCGGGGCTGCCCATCCTCCGTTCGCTGCAGATCCTCGCCGAGCAGCAGAAGCCGGGTCAGTTCAAGAACATCCTCGACCAGGTCGCGGTCGACGTCGAAGGTGGCCAGTCGCTCTCGGAGGCGATGGCGAAACACCCCAAGGCGTTCGATCGGCTGTACACGAAGATGATCGCGGCGGGCGAGGTCGGCGGCGTGCTGGACATCATCATGCAGCGGCTGGCGGACTTCCTCGAAAAGGCCCAGGCGCTCAAGCGCCGGATCATCAGCGCGATGATCTACCCCGCGGCGGTGATCTCCGTCGCGGTGCTGATCGTGATCGGGATCATGGTCTTCGTCGTGCCCAAGTTCAAGGAAATCTTCTCTGACTTCGACGCGGAGCTGCCGTTCATCACGGAGAAACTGATCGTTACCGCCGAGTGGATGGCGGGCGGGCGTGCGGACCAGCACGTCCCCGGGGCGCTGGTGATCGTGTTGGCGCCGATCCTGATCTACATCTTCCTGAAGGTGGCGCGCCGAACGCGGATCGGCAAGAACGCCATGGACCGGGTCCAGTTGTACCTGCCGATCCTCGGCAAGCTGACGCGGGTGGGCGCGATCGCGCGGTTCACCCGCACGCTGGGCACCCTGATCTCCGCGGGCGTGCCGATCCTCGACGCGCTGGGCATCACCCGCGACACCGTCGGCAACAGCGTCTACGAGAACGCGCTGCAGAAGGTCCGCAACTCCGTCCGCGAGGGCGAGAGCTTCGCCGGCCCGCTCCGCGAAACCCGCGTGGTCGACCTGCTCGTGGTCAACATGATCGACGTCGGCGAGGAGACCGGTGAGCTGGACAAGATGCTCAGCAAGGTCGCGGACAACTACGACGAAGAGGTCGACAACATGGTCAAGACCCTGATGTCGCTGCTCGAGCCTTTGATGGTGGTCGTGCTCGGCCTCGTGGTCGGCACGATCGTTGTGGCCCTGTTCATGCCGCTGCCGGCGCTGATGTCATCCGTCATGGGAGGCTGACACATGAATCGCGTACGTACCCAAAGCGAATACGGACCGCGTCACGGGTTCACGCTCGTGGAGCTGCTGGTCGTGGTCGTCGTCATGGTGGCGCTGATGGGGCTGCTGGTCCCGGCGCTGGTGAAGATGTCCGGCCAGGCCGAGGCGGCCGCGACCGAGCGGATCATGGGCTCGCTGTTGACCGCCAGCGTGGGCTTCAAGCAGGACCACAACGTCTTTCCCGCGTCGCACGGGGAGGACCCGATCAGCCGCGCCTCCGGCGAGGGCGGCGAGATGCTCATGCAGACGCTGCTCGGCATCGCCGACGACGAGGAGCCGCGCGGTTCAAACACCTCCGACGGCAAGTCGGGCCCGGGGTTCCGCCCCGATGGTCAGAACGTCGGCTCGGTTTACGGGCCCTACGTCGCGGCCGACGGGTTCAACATCGCGCAGCACCGGACGGATTTCACGCAGAGCGAATCGCAGGAGTTCGCCGCGTTCGCTGACGTGTGGGACCAGCCCATCGCCTACTACCTCGCCCGCCCCAACGAAGCGGGGCTGTGGCACATGACCGAGAACGCGCGGTTCATCGGCGCCGACAACGACCTGCTGCTGGCCTACCCCAATATCTGGCCCGACGACACCCGCGGGTACTCGCCCCATGGGCCGTCCCCGGTCGATATCCGCCTCGACAACCACCCGCAGGTCGACGTGGACGCGGCGCGCAGCGCCAGCATCGTCCTCTACAGCAAGGGCCCGGACGCCGAACCCGACGGCGACCCGGAGTACGAAAACGATATGGACAACTGGAACAACGACGAGCAGGACAACGACAACGACGGCTACGCCGACGTGCTCGAAGATGACGTGGTCATGGTCGGGCCCTGACGTTCGGCCGCGGTCCAGGAGGCTTGGATATGTCGACTCACGCAAGATATCGCAACCCGTCCGCCACGGGCTTCACGCTCATGGAGGTGCTCGTGGTGATCGTGGTCCTGGTGATCCTGATCGGGATCGGGCTGGCGGTGGGCCCGGCGGTCATGGCCGGCGGCCAGAACCGCGTCACGCGGACGACCCTCACCAATGCCCAGGCGATCTTCCGCGAGTACGACGACATCACCGGCAATGGCCACACCGTCGAGAGCACCCGCGAGCTGCTGCGCAAGTGCCGCAGCATCCCCGAGATGCAGGCGATGATCGGCGGGCTGCCCGACGAGATCTTCGGCGAGGCCCAGGGCGACGCGACGCTCGTGGACGGCTTCGAGAAGGAGATCCACCTGTGGAACCCCGTGGCCGATGACCCCGAGCCGCAAGATGGCAACCTGCCCGACCGCGACGAGGTGTATTTCGCGTCGCGCGGCGTGGACGGCAAGTGGGGCGACGTCGACGCCAGCGGTGGCAGCGATGACCTCGAAGAGTCCGCCGACAACATCTACAGCTTCGCACTGGAATCGCAATGAACCGCAGACCCGCACCATCCCGCGGCGCGGCATCGAAGCGTTGGACGCGCCGAGACGGCTTCACCCTGGGCGAACTGCTCGTGGTGATCGGCATCATCATCCTGCTGGTCGCGGTCGGGCTGCCGGCAACGAACACGATGATCCGCAGCGCCCAGGAGAGCGGTACGGTCAACCGGATCGACTCGGCGGTGGCGGCGGCCCGCGCCTTCGCCACGCGATCGAACGTTGTCGCCAACGGCGACTACCTCGGCGCCGCGGCGGTCTTCGCGCCCGATCCGAACTCCGGCGCCACCACCATCTACATCACCCGCCACACGCGGACGGACTCCTCCGACAAGCCGGAGTACACCCGCGTCGAGGACCCGATCGCGCTGCCCGGGACCGTCGGCGTGGTCGGGATCAGCAAGGTGGTCGCCGGCGGCATCCGCCTCACCCCCGTCTCGGACCTGGCCGACAATCCGCGCAAGGGCGCGTTTGCCCTCCGCTTCGATCGCCACGGGGTGCTGATCGCCAGTCGCCCGTCGAGCGACTCTGTGATGTACGACATCAACGGCAACGGCGCGATCGTCAGCGACGAGAGCTTGCCGGCGGTGATCGGCATCATCGTCTACAACCGCCCGGAGCTTGTCCTCGAGCACGGCGACCTCACGACCGAAGCCGACAGCGCCGACAGCGGCGACAACGACTCGGTCGACTGGATCATCGAGAACGGCAAGCACATGATCTTCAACCGCTACAGCGGCGCCCGAGTGAAGGAGTTGCCATGAAACGGCCGACGCACCCACCCCGTGACCGCGGCCGCCACGCCTCGCCGCGCGCGGCCGACGGATTCACGCTCATCGAGCTGCTGATGGCGATGTTCATCCTGTCGGTCGGCCTGGTCGCGATCGCCTCGATCTTCCCCGTGTCCAGCTACCTCCAGAAGCAGACGTTCGAGGACACGATCACGCTGCAGGTCAAGCGAAACGCCGAGGCCGTGCTGTACGAGATGCCCGTGCCCCCGCAGTCCGGCTCGGGCATCCAGGCGGTGAGCGGCCTGGATAGTGAATATCCGTTGAGCGTGCGGTGCTACCCGCTGATGCTCGATAGCGACAACGACGGCGTGGACGACGGCGCCCACGGCGAGCGCGACTTCTACTGGGTGCCCGTGGTGGAGGACAACGAGGGCAGCCGGCGTGTGTTCGTGTTCATCCTCAGCCGCAAGGACGACGTCACCTACGAGACGGGCTGGGCGAGCGTCGACGACGTGGCCAACGCCAATGACGCGGCCACGGTGCCCAAGGTCGTGTCGCTGGCGTACACGAGCCGCCAGATCATCACGACCGAGGACGGCGACACGTACACGCTCATGACGATCAGCAAGAACGAGGTGGACGATCGACCGCTGATCCAGCCTGGCGACCAGTTGCTCAGCAGCGACGGCCGCATCCTACGCGTGCGGGACTTCGACGAGAACCGCGACGAGCCGGTGATCACGAAGCTCCGGCTCGCGGGGAACCTGTCGTCGCTGCCGGGCAGCGGGTCGGTGTGGTTCGGGCTGCGCGGCAAGGACGACCGCACGAGCCCGACGCGGCGGATCATCGTGCTCGGGGAGGAGGCGGTGCAATGACGCGGATTGCCGCCCATGCGAAGCGCCCCGGGGCGGGCCACGGCGGGTTCACGCTCGTCGAGCTCATGGTCGCGGTCAGCATCACGGCGGTGCTGGTCGTGTCGATCGGCCGTATCTTTGACACGGTCGGCGAGTCGATCGCGGTCGGTCGCGCCACCAGCGAGATCCTGCGGAACAGCCGCATCGTCGGCGACCAGATCGAGCGGGATTTCGAGCACGTGATCGGGCCCGCCGAGGGCGGGTTCCTCGTGATCGCGCACCAGCAGGTCCCGCAGGTGCGGCTGCACGAACAAGGCGCCGACCCCAACGACCCGAACGTGCCGGGCGCGTTGTTCAATCGCCGCTCGGACCAGGTCCTGTTCATCCGTCGGCGCGCCGACGCCGAGCCGATCGTCCCCGGCAAGACCAACAGTTACAACAGCGCCAGCGATGCGTCGTACATCCGCGTGTGGTACGGCCACGGCCGGCGGACGAACACCGACGGGCGCCCGGCTGCTGAGAACGGCCTGGGCGAACCGGATACGCCCAACGAGTACGCCGGCGATTGGATCCTGGCGCGGCACGCGCTATACCTCGACCCGACGAGCCCGGGCCTATCCAAGGTGGGCACGCCCTTCCCTGACGAAGAGGCCAGCAATGGCCTGGGCTGGCCCCACAGCGGCCAGCCGAACCTCTACCGCGGGTTGTGCGCCGGGGCGTCGCTGAGCCTCAAGTCGGGCAACTCCCTGGTCGACCGCCTCAAGCCCAGCCCGCTGCCCGGTTCCAACTACACGCTCTACGAGAACATGACCGCCGAGGAATACATCGGCGTGGCCCGCGAGCAGCTGTTCATGCGCAACGGCACCGGCCAGAACTACCGCCTCCAGGTCAACCCCCGGCCGGCGATCGATCCCAATGATCCGAGTTTCCTCTACGCCGCCTGGCAGGTGGCGCAGATGCATCCCTATCTCGCCGGCCACATCAGCGATTTCCAGGTGGACTTCGCCGGGGACTTTGACGATGACGATGACCTGATCGACCGCGACGGCGGCAACAACATCATCTGGTACGGCCGGGACAACGCCCTGCCCGACGGCAGCTTCGCAGCCTCCGACAGCACCGATCCGAACGACATCGGTCTGCCGGTGTACGAAGACAACCCCGCCGCCGAGGCCGACCGCGTCTACGTCTTCCGCCACGGCAAGTCCGACCAGACCAACTGGCCGCGCCTCATCCGCATCCGCTACCGCCTCCACGACGCGCGGTACCTGACGACCGGGCCGGACGAGCGCCCCGGGCGCAGCTTCGAGCAGATCATGCGTGTGGTGCATGACTGAGCCGACCGGCCCCAAGCCTCCAAGGAGGTGCAACGTGCAATTCCCGATGAGCCATACAAGACCGAGCACGCGGCCCGTCCGCAACCCGCGGCGTCGCGGCAGCGTCCTCATCCTCGTCTCCGCAGTGCTGGTGATCGCGGTGATGATCGGCACGGCGTTCATCGCGTCGGCCCGGTTTGACCGCGCCGCGACGCGCGAGCTCAACCGCAACAACGGCCAGCAGGTCGCCAATGTCGCGCTCGACGCGGTCCTCCGCGAGCTCCGCCGCGACGTCCTGGGCACGGTGAACGATGACGCCAAGTTCCTCTCCAGCGAAGAGCACCCGGAGATGGGCAGCGGCTTCTGGCTCGACGAGCCCTACGACTACCCCGGCAAGCACGACCTGTGGCTGGCGGCGCACGCCCCCAGCGATGCGAACGACACCTGGACGCAGGTCTCCAACGTGTTCCCCGATGCCGATGGCGACGATTTCGTGGCGGGCGACGCTGACCTCGGGGGCGACAGCCTGACGCCGGTCGACGTGGCCGGGCTCGACCCGAACATCCTGACCGATGACCGCGCCGACGCGGACGGCGACGGCATCACGGACAGCCGCTGGGCGCCCGCCCCGGTCGGGCACATCGGTGGGCTGAACTATGTCGTGGCGATCCGCGTGGTGGACCTGAGCGGGTTGCCGAACGTCAACGTGCACCTGGGCCCGGCGGCGGGCAGTGATCACAAGACCTTCGCCAGCGGTGTGAGTTCGTCGCCGCGGTGGCGCTACCCCAGCGAGTGGAACCTCCTGGGCTGGGCCAGTCGAGCCGCCTCCGGCTACGACAAGGCCGAGATGGACGAGTTCATCGAGGAACGCCTGAACAAGACGCCGGCCCTGACCTGGCAGGACCATGAAAACTTCTGGGTTGACGGGGTCATGCGCGGCTTCACGCAGGACAACGCCTTCGAGACATTCGGCCATTACGGCAACGAGCTGGAGTTGCGATTCCGCAACGGGTTGAACAGCGTCAACGCCAGCAGCGAACTCGACGAGCATTTGACGATGCTCATGCGGGAGGATTCCAGAGATGACGAATACGCGGAGGGCGACTTCACCGGCACACCGTTTGGCAGCGACCCGTTGCAGTATCTCCGCAACGAGCCGCGCCACCGCATGACCACGCTCAGCGGGGCGGTACCGGTGCCGGTGCTCGTGCTGCCCGGCGATGACGAGATGTCCGAGCGCGTCAAGGCGGACTTGAATTCGATCCTGGACGGCAACGACCAGTCGCAGTTCATCGACGATATTCGCGATCTGCTTGTCGAAGGGGATGGCTACACGCTGCCCCCGACGTTGCCCGTGGGCGGCAAGCGCTACGCGGCACAGCTCCTCGCCTGCTGGGCGGACTACGCCGACAGCGACAACCTGGTGTCAGTCGTGGACGAGAACGCGAACCAGACGTATTACGGCCTGGAGGCGCTGCCTTTCATCACGGAGGTCTATCGGCATCGGATGTACAGCATCGACTGGCAGCAGGCCGACCCCAACTCCCCGTGGAAGGCGTACTGGAAGCAGGACGGTGACACGGGTTACGCCATCGAGCTGCGCAACCCGTTCGCGGGCAACGATGCGATCATCTGGAACGATGAGTTCACGACGAAGCTGCGGGTGCGCGTGGACGGCAAGTCCGGCGAGACCGAGATCGCGCTGCGCGACCACGTCCCGTCGGGCGACCGGGCGTTGAAGCCCGGTCAGGCCATCGTGCTGTATCACGACGCGGGCAGCGGTGACCAGGTGAAGCAGACCATCGAGTCCGACGGGCCCGAGCCGGTGGACCTGGGCAAGATCGACCAGTTCGAGGCGACGGAAGATGAGAGCAACACGGTCTTCGTGGAGCTGTTGGCGGAGACCGAGGATGGCGATTTCATCGTCTACCAGAAGGCGCTGAGCGACGCGATCAGCGACGGGGCGCTGGCCGGCACGCAGATCGGCGAGGACGTGCCCGCCGGCGACACGCCCGACAGCGGGGACACCGAAGACGCGCTCGAGGATGAGTATGGCGAGAGTTCGGCCAGCGAGCCGGGCCACAAGAAGATCGCCAACTTCGGCAACGGCAACGGCATCAACGCCATGCTCATGACCAGCGAAGACTTCGATTTGTTCGCCGAGCAGGTCCGGTTCAACGACCTGCCCCTGCCGGAGGGCGTCAGCGACCCCAACTCGGGCAATGACGCCACCGAGGAGATCGACCTGCTCGGTGAGGCGGACAAGACCGCCAAGGCGGTCTTCAACTACCTCGACCCCAACCAGTACCAGGCCCGGATCGCCAATTATCCCGACGGCAAGCTGCGAAGCATCGGCGAACTGGCGACGGTCATGATCCTCGGCCCCCGGCCCGAGGGCAACGACGGCGAGCAGACGGTCGCCGAGCGGTGGCGGCTGGACACGGACCTCGATGACCCGCAGACGGCCAACATGGACGCGGTGCTGCTCGATCCCAACGGCGACGAGCTGGCCGGCGACAGCGACGGCCCGGATGCCGTGCAACTGCCTTACGGGACGCTGCTGTTCGACCGCTACACCGTCAACCGCAACGACAAGGACGACCTGGACAACAACGCCAACGACGTGACCGACGAGCTGGCCGAGGCGCTGGTGCCGGGCGTGGTGAACCTGAACACCATCACCGAGCGTGACCTGAGGGAGCTGCTGCCCATCGACGACGAGAACGTGCGCGAGGACCTGGCGGGCCTGATCGTCGCCTACCGGGAGCGCGCGTCCTATTCGGACAGCGACGCGACCGGCGGCGACAAGTCGCGGAACTTCAGCGGCCAGCGTGTCCCGGGCATCAGCGGCTGGCGCACCGACAAGGGCCTGGCCAGCATCTACGAGGCCTACACGGCCACGCGGCACCTGCTCGTCGACGGCGAGGACACCCGCACGCTCGGCGGGCTCACCATCGATTTCGACGGCCTGGGCACCGATGACCCCAACACCGATGAGGACGGCATCGCCGACGACCGCGAAGAACAGGCCATGGCGCTGCAGTGGCTGAGCAATATCGCGACCACGCGCAGCGACCTGTTCGCGATCTACATCACCGTGCGCGGCTACGACGCGGGCGTCTGGGACGAGCCCCGCGAGCAGATTCGCCTGGTGGCCCTGGTCGATCGCTCGACATTGTTCCACGACGACGCGGCGGAACGCGAGGTCAAGGTGCTGGCGGTGATGCAGTACTGACCGGCCGCCGGCGCTGCGGCGTCGGTGACCGCTACCGGGCCTGGGCCCGAATCCGTGACGCCTCGGCGCTGGCCAGTTCATCGCAGCGTTCGTTCTCGGCGTGGCCGGTGTGGCCGCGCACCCACTGCACCCGCACCTCGTGACGCTGCATCAGGTCGTCGAGCTGCTTCCACAGGTCGGCATTGAGCACGGGCTTGCGGTCGGCCTTGCGCCAGTTGCGCCGCTTCCATCCGGGCATCCACTCGGTCAGGCCCTTGAGCACGTACTCGCTGTCGCCGACGAGCGTGACCGCGGTCGGTGCGTCGAGCGACTCCAGCCCGCGGATCACCGCGGTCAGCTCCATGCGGTTGTTGGTGGTCCGGTCTTCTCCGCCGGCAGACTCGACGGGGTCGCCGGTGTCGGGGCGACGGAGGATGAAGGCCCAGCCCCCCGGGCCGGGGTTGCCCAGGCAGGCTCCATCGGTGAACAGCTTGGCCTGATCCATGGATGCGCTCGCCTTGCCAGGGCCCCGGAGGCAGCCGCCGGGGGTCAATAAAAAGGCGGCAGGCCCGCGGCGTGCCGCCGATGACAAGGGTGACCGAGGGGATTCGAACCCCCGACCCCCTGGACCACAACCAGGTGCTCTAACCAACTGAGCTACGGTCACCACGAGGCTTAAGCGATTAATGTAAGGCCGCTTCGCCGGGGGTGTCAACATGAACAGCCCGCCATATGATGGGGCGCGTGACGAGTCCAAGACCATGAACCACCGAGCGTGCCGGCGATGCTGATCCTGACCGTGTTGCAGGGGCCCGACCGCGGCAAGCGGTTCGAGTTGCCCGACTACGAGCCGCAGATCATCGGCCGCTCCAGCGAGGCGCTGCCGCTGACCGATCAGACGATCTCGCGGCGTCACGCCGAGCTCACCCCCGACGACGGGCGGTGGTACATCAACGATCAGAAATCGGCGAACGGGACGTACGTCAACGGCGTGCGGATCGACAAACCGACACTGCTCCGCTCCGGGGACCAGGTCCGTACGGGATCGACGCTGTTCCTGTTCGGCCGGGAATCGCCGCCGCAGTCGGACAGGGCGGTGCGGATGATGCGGCCGGAAGCGATGGACACCGCGGTCGAGAAGACGGTGCCGAGCAACGAGGACTCGGTGATCATGGCGGTGCCCGAGCCGTCGGCGCAGGCGATGCAGCAGCTGTCGGTGGTGTACCAGATGATGCAGGTGGTCGGATCGAACTTCGATCGCAAGCAGCTGCTGGAGCGGGCGATGGACCTGGTGTTCGAGCATTTCCAGGCGGATCGGGGTTTCGTGCTGGTCCGCGAGAACGAGCAGTCGCAGCCCGAGCCGGTCGTGGTGCGGTACCGCCAGAAGCCGCGGGGCGCCGACGAGCGGCGGATCATGGTCAGCCGCACCATTATCCAGCACTGCATGGGCCAGGGCGAGGGCGTGCTCAGCTCCAACGCGATGACCGACAAGCGGTTCGCCCCGGCCGACAGCGTCCAGGCCTACGGCATCCGTTCGGCGATGTGCACGCCGATCAAGTTCCACGACAAGGTGTTCGGCGTGATCCACCTCGACAGCCAGGTGGCCAACTACACCTACACGGAGGACCAGCTTCGGCTGCTGACGGCGATCGGGGCGCAGGTCGGCCTGGCGCTGAGCAACGCCGAGCTCTACCAGCAGGGCCTGACCAACGCGCGGCTCGCGGCGGTGGGCGAGACGGTTGCCAACCTCTCGCACTCGGTGAAGAACATCCTGCAGGGGATGCGCGGCGGGGCGGAGGTCGTCGAACTGGGCATGAAGCGCGAGGACTTCGCGCTGGTCCGCAACGGATGGGATATCCTCAGCCGCAACCTCGACCGCATCTACGAGCTGACCATGAACATGCTCGCCTACTCGAAGCAGCGGATGCCAGAGTTCCAGATGGTGAGCCTGCCCAACGTGCTCGGCGAGGTCGTGGAGCTGATGCAGCCCCAGTGCGATCGGCGGAGCGTGGCGCTGATCACCGACTTCGAGACGGAGATGCCGCCTATCCCCGCCGACCCCGGCGGCATCCACCAGGCGCTGATGAACCTGACCAACAACGCCCTGGACGCGGTCGAGCCGGACACCGGCGCGATCACCCTGCGGTGCGCCTACGACCCGCGGCGGCACACCGCGACGATCGTGATCTCGGACAACGGCCCGGGGATCGACGCCGAGTCGTTGCGGGAGATCTTCCAGCCCTTTTACTCGACCAAGGGGCAGCGCGGCACGGGGCTGGGCCTGGCCGTGACCAAGAAGGTCATCGACGAGCACAGCGGGCGGATCACCTGCCAGTCCAGGCCGGGCGAGGGCGCAACGTTCACTATCGAGCTGAGCACGACGCAGCGTGCTGATCCCTCGGCCACGCAGGCTTGACCCACAGGCTGACCATGGATGACGGACTCAGTCGCGCTGGGCGTGGACGAAGAGGTTGATGCCGGTGGACTCGCGCTCGACACGGATGCGGTCGGCGGGAAAGCCGGCCAGGTCACAGAGCTGATGCAACTGGTCTTCGGTGCGGTGGATCAGGTGCCAGTTGCCGAACTCCATGAACGGCCGGGAGGGGTTGGCCGGGCCGAAGTTGCCGATGACCAGCCAGCCTCCGGGCTTGAGGTGGCGGCGGATCCGCTTGGCCACCGCGACGAACAGCCGATCGTTGAGGTAATCGAAAAGGCCCGCAGACCAGGCGATGTCGAAGCTCTGACCCAGTTGCATCCGCAGGACGTTGCTGGGGACGAAAGAGATGTCCGCCGCCGTCCCTTCGAAGCGCTCGCGGGCGTGGTCAAGCGCCTCGGTGTCCTGGTCGACGCAGACGAAGCGGATGCGATCGCGGTACCGGGCGACGACCTGTTCAAGGTCGCGGCAGGGCCCGCAGCCAAGGCTGAGGAAGGCGAGCGGCTGGTCTGACAGGCTATCCCGTTTCGCCTCGTCCATGAGTGTGTCGACGGTCCGCAGGCAGTGATCGCCACGGTTGCGGACCGCCTGCACCGCCGGCAACTGAAGGAAGTAGTCATCCCACCGCCGCAACGTAGGGTCGTCCGTGGTTCGGCCGGAGTAGATCGCGTCGATGATCTTGAAGTCGCCCGCGTAGCCGTGCGGCTTACGGTAGACGTGGCCCATGAGGGTCTGGGGGGTGCCCAGGCGTCCGAGTTGGTTCCAGAGGTGCTCGAGGTGCTGCTCGGTGAACACGCGGGCCTGGCGGAGCCGGGCGACGAGCGTGACGAATTCATGCAGGCCGGGGAAGTCGCTCTCCCGCGGGCCGTTGTTGTCGACCACGCGGAGCAGCCAATCGACCATGGCGTTGGGTAGGCCTCCCATCGTCGCGTTGTCCACTTGAGTTTGTGAGGCAGGCATGCATCCGTCTCCTGGGCTTTCGATCCGTCCGTGGCATCCACCCATCCAGCCGGCACGGTCGGTCAGTCCGAGCGCGGTCAGGGGAGGCGTTGGGGGTGTAGCGGCACCATTGCTGTACGGCGCCGGGCCCTCGTCATGCTCCCGGGTGCCGGGCGCCGAACATGTCTAATCACTCGGCGAATCAAGCAACTGGCTTGAGACTCGAATGGAGCAAACCGCTTGCAGCACCTTATCTTACGAAGGCTTAGGCCAGCACGGTCAAGGCAGTCTAACCGCCAATATGACACGCGATTGCAGACCGGTCAAGGCGTCGGCCCGGTCGGCCCGCCTCGTCGCACCGACTCTTGGCCCGTCAGGTCGGTCATCCCCCTCCGGACACGGGCCCCTGAGCCAAACCGGTCACATGCATCGTCATACAGACGCGGTGCGGGTTGCTCGGCAGGTAACTTGAACGATCTTCAAGCCCGATCCGCGATGTCGAATCCCGCCGTAGACGCGCGGCGTCATACCACCTCCGTCCAGAAAGACCCAAGGATCCATGCCACATCGCATACTTTGCCTGTTGGGCCTGCTATTCGTCGCATTTGCCACGCCGGTCCATGCCGAAGACAAGCCAGGCCCCTGGTCCGACGAAGTGTTGTTCTCACACCCGCGTCCTGAATCACTGCGATTCGGCGGCATGGGCGATCGCGCCCGCTGGATTGCGGAGATGGAGCGACTGCTGGATCGTATGACCGACCAAAAGATCGTCGCCTGCCTGCCCGAGCAATCGCCCCTGATCCATCATCACTGCCCGAACTGCGTGCGGAGCAGAGGCATGAACAGCCACACCACACGCAACTGGAAGCACGTCACGCCCTACGTGTTCGACCCGAACAAGCCCGACCAGTATGCCTGCAAAGCCTGCGGCGAGGTCTACCCCGATAACCCGAGGTTCCCCAAGAACCTGACTCTCGAGATGGAGACACCCAAGCTAAGCGAGGGCGGGCCGCGTGGTAGGAAGGTCAAGGTCCATTACTACTACAACAAAGCGACCGGACGCCGATATTGCTTCGACGGTGTGCTGGACACCATACGGGACAAGTTCTGCCAGGACCTGATGCGCAACTTCGCCCGGGCGTATCACGAGACCCGGGACGAGCGCTACGCCGAGAAGGTCGCGCTCATGGTCAACGCGTACGCCACGCGGTTCCGCGACTGGCTGCTGGTACAGGGCTATGGCGAGGATTACCTCGATGCGGCCGGGCGCGACTGGCCGTACGGATGGACCGACACCCGCTATGGCCGGCGGGCATCCGGCGAATCCAACGGGCCGGGCTACATGATCACCGCCACCGACATCTGCTGGAACAGCAAGGCGTTCGACGTGATGTCGGAGCGGATCGGCGAGGACCTTCGCCGCAAGGCCATCGACACCGTCTACATGGCCAAGAACCGTTACGGCGGGGGGCTGGGCAAGTTCCATCAAGGCTATCCGGTATACGGCCGGTTCAACTTCGCGCGGCTGGCCCATGACCGTGAGACGTTCCGACTGTTTACCCAGGCGTGCGAGAAGATGCCGCAGGTCTCCTTCACCGTGGACGGCGGGTACACCGAAGGACCGGGCTACTGGTGTATCCACCTGTGGCGCGCTGATGAAGCCCTGCGGGCGATCAATGGCTACACGGATCCGCCGGACTACAAGACCCCGGGCGATGGCAAGAACGCCAAGCTCTGGGCCGAGGCCTTCCCCCAAGGCGACGTCCCGTACCAGGGCCGCGTCGTCGACTGGCAATTCCCACGTGGCCGATACGAGGACTTCTGGGCGCGGGCGTTTAAGTGCCTGCCGGAGATCCGCATGCCCAGCGGCGGGCATCCGATCTTCAACGACTGTGGGCATGGATATCTCGGCCGCGCGCCGTTCCTCTATCGCCCGCCCCGTGTCCGCAGCGACGACATCATGAAGCCCGGTCTGCGACACGTGGTCCTCGGCGACGGCGCCGGGGACGACCAGGTCCAGGTGCACATGGGCTTCGGCCTGTCGACCAACCACGGCCACCAGGACACGCTGGACATGCAGCTGTTTGCCAAGGGCCACTACCTGATCGATGACTTGAGCTACCCCAAGCACGCCCTGCGGATCACCTACTCCGGAGCGTTCGGACACAACGTGGTGATCGTCGATCACGAGAACCAGGGCGCGGCCTACGCCGACGGCGACGTGGTGTACTACGAGCCCAACCTGCCGGGCTTCTCGGTCGCGCGGGTCGCGGCCCCCCGCGCCTACGCCAACAAGACCACCCGGTACGAGCGGACGCTGGCGCTGAACACCGTGGACCCCGAGCGGCCCTACGTGATCGACCTGTTCGTCGTCGAGGGCGGCAAGGTCCGCGACTACATGATGCGCAGCTCGAAACTGAGCCCGAGCACGCAGTCGACCTCGCTCAAGGCCAGGCCCGTGCCGGGGCTGCGGCCGCTGTTGCCCGACGGCGTCGAATGGGTTGACGAGTTCGCCGACTACCTCAGCGGCTACGGCGTGCTGTTCAATGTTCGCCAGGCCGCGGCCCCGGATTACTTCACGGTGGACTACAAGCTCAAGGACCCGTGGCCCGGTGTACAGCGCATGGTGGATGGGAAGGAGGTGGTCCACCACGGCAAGACCGGCCGCGCCGAGTTGCCTTACAAGGCGACCGACACATCCTGGTCCGACAAGCCCGCGATTGGGGTGCGGCATCACTACGTCTCGGACGACAGCTACACCGCCATCCTCGCCGAGATGCCGTGGTCCGGCGGGATGGACAGCAGCCAGCCATCCGAGTCGTGGCGGCGGATGCCGGCATTCCTGCTTCGGCACGAAGGTGAAGGCGGCAAGGCGCAGTTCGTCGCCATCCACGAGCCGTGGTCCGGTGCGCCGGCGATCCGGGCCGTGCGCCGCTTGCCCGTGCAAGGCGCGGACAACGCCATCGTCCTCGAGGTCGAGTTCGACAATCGTACCGACACCGTGTTTCTCAGCACCGACACGGATCCGTTTCGGGCGCGGGTCAAGGGCATCCGCTTCGACGGTCGCATCGGCATGGCCGTCCGTCAGGGCGAACGCTCCGACGCCTACCTCATCGGCGGGACGGATCTGATGGCCGCCGACCACAAGCTTTCGGCCGTAGCCGCCGAGTACCAGGGCGTGGTGACGCGCAGCCTGCGGCGGTGGAACGCTGATGCGGTCGACGGGTTTTTCGTGGAGGCCGAGCAAGCGTTGCCCGCCAGTCTCGTCGGGTCGTGGGTCATGCTGACCAACAACGGCAAGCTCGACGATTCGCCGCGGATGGGCCGGCCGGATCTCGATTTCACGCGGCTGATCGACTGGGCCGAGTACAAGCTCAAGCACCTGCGTCGGGACTACGAGAGCGCGGGTAACCTGACGTATGAGCAGGCCGACGCACTGACGCGGAAGAGCCCAATCGGTCGGTACGTCGAGCGGATGAAGCAGAAGGTCGCGGACCGGCGCGAGCACCTGGTCAACGGCGGCGGGGGTTGGACCTTCCGCATCGCAGGCATCGAGCAACGCGACGGCAAGACCTTCATGCGGCTCGATTCCGACAGCGGGCTCGACATCGATGGCGACAGCCTCAAAGAATACTTCTTCCCGCAGCGGTGGCAGACCGGCGCGACGCATTTCGTCGTCTACCCGGCGACGTCGACCGCGGCGGAGGTGGCCGTTGCCCCGGCGGGTGGCGCATTCCTGGAACCCGTCACGGTTCGGTGTCGCAGCCTTTCGGCCGACCCCGAGGCCGCGGTGCAGTACGCGATCCTGCCGCCTGAAGGTGAGGGTGCCCCGGAACAGCCCCTGGCCGATCGTGACTGGCAGACCTGCGACGGCACGCTTGAGATCGATCGTGACAGCACGCTGGTCGTCCGTTCGATCACGCCGCGGGGCGTCAAGACGCCTCTCGAAAGACGGTACGACTGGCGCATCGCCACCGACCCGGCCGCGTCGAAGGAACTGGTCGCGGGCAAGCTGATCGAAACGCGTGCCGGTCAGTCGGATGCTTCGGCAGCTAGATCGCTATACCCCGCCGGCGACGCCCGGGGCCGTTATCTGCTCCGCGGCAGGCTCAACGTCCCGCGCGACGGCGTCTACACGTTTCACTTCCGACCCACTGGCGACGGGAGCATGACGATCGGCGACCACGCGGTGTTCGCGCGGCGTGAGATACCCGGCACGCCGATGCCGCGCACCGCCGATGTCCCGCTCAAACGCGGCCAGTACCCGCTGTCGATTGAGATCAACGGCCGACGCGACGTCGAGTTGGAATGGCAAGGCCCGGGCGTCGAGCGCCGCCGGCTGTCGGATGATGACTATGGTTGTCACCCGGAAGCGTGATCGCCGCGATCAGTAGGGGATGTCTTCGTCATGGGGCGGCGGCGGTTTCTCGCCGGGACTCCAGATGCGGCGGCCGAGCGGATCGCGGTAGTTCGGGTCAGTCGGGCGGATGTCCATGCCGAAGCCCATGCCACGGCAGCCGGGCACCGGGCAGCACCACCCGCTCATCGCATACCCGCCATCGGCATTCTTGTCCACGCGCCAGATCAGGGCGTCGCTCAGGTACTCGCTGCCGCATTGCTCGCAGCGGACGGGCGTGGGCACGTCCGGCGGGCGATCGGGATCATCTTCAGGGGTCGGCGGCTCGTCGTCATCCCACGCGCTCATCTCCCGGCCGTCCGGGTCTACGTAGTTCTCGTCGACAGGGAACACGTCGAACCCGAAACCCCTGCCATCACAGTTCGGCGTGGGACAGCACCAGAACCCGCGGCGGGCGCCGTCCTCGTCGGTAAAGATGCGGTACTCCATCCGCCAACTGTCGTACTCTTCACCGCAGTGCAGGCACCACACCAGTGTCGGAATCGTCGGCGGGTGAAAATAGTCGGCCCCGGGGTCAAAGGCGTCGTCGGCCGCCGCTCCGCTGCTTGGAGGCAGTACATCGGACATAAGCCTGTATTGTAACACCGATGGGCCACCCGATGCGATGGCCGATTTTGATTAGAACAATCGTCCCTGATCTTTGGCCTCGGGGGGCCGACTCATGGCTTCCCGCATATCTGCCATGATCTGCTCCATCGTCTTGAACTGCTTGTATACACTGGCAAACCGGACATACGCGACCTGGTCCAGGGCCGGCAGTCGCTCGCAGACGATTTCGCCGATCTCCCGGCTTTCCACCTCTCGATCAAACCGCCGATGCAGTTCTTCCTCCACGGCGTCGACCAGGTCGTTGATCGCCTCCTCGTCGACCGGCCGCTTGTAGCAGGCCTGCTCGATGCCCGCCCGCAGCTTTCGACGGTTGTAGGGCTCACGCTGGTCGTTGCTCTTGATGACCGTGAGTTTGATCGCGCCCTCGACGCGCTCGTAGGTGGTGAATCGGCGGCGGCAGTTCAGGCACTCGCGCCGACGGCGGACGACCCGCCCATTCTCCGCGGCGCGGGAGTCGATGACCTTGTCCTTGTCAGCGCCGCAGATCGGGCAAATCATTACTGACCTCTCGCAGCCACAACGTGTAGTATCACCTGGCCTCGCTATCGCATTATATCGCATGGCCTGGCCCGTGTGATCCGTTGGGGAGCTCGCACGGCGCCGCGCACAGGCCCGGGCCAGCCGTTGCAGGATTTGATACGATGCGACGCTCGACGGAGATGTGACCATGCAAGTGACCCTACCGGACGGTAGCGTGAAGGAGTTCGACGGGCCCGTGACGCCGCGAGAGGTCGCCGCATCGATTGGCGCCCGCCTCGCCAAGGCCGCCATCGCCGCCAAGGTTGACGGCCAGATCGTCGACCTCGACCGCGAGTTCACCCGGGACGCCCGCTTTGAACTGATCACCGAGCGCGACGATGATCCCGATGCGCTGTATGTGATCCGGCACTCGGCGGCCCATGTCATGGCCGAGGCGATTTGCACGCTGCACCCGACGGCCAAGCTGGTCTACGGCCCGCCGGTGGACAACGGTTTTTACTACGACATCGACCTCGACGAGCCGCTGAGCGCCGATGAGTTCGACCAGATCGAAGATGAGATGGGCCGGATCATCCGCGAGGATCGACCTTTCACCCGTTACGAGTTGGCCCCCGACGACGGGTTGACCAAACTGCGGGAGGAAGCCAACGCCTACAAGATCGACAACGCCGAGCGGGCGCTGGAAGCTGATCCCCATGCACGACTGAGCTGGTATGTGACGGGTCAGCCGGGCCGGGACTGGGAGGACCTGTGCCGCGGCCCGCACGTCCCGAGCACCGGCCGCATCGGCGCGTACAAGGTCATGTCGCTGGCCCGCAGCCACTGGAAGGGCGATGTCGATGCCCAGCCGCTGCAGCGCGTCTACGGCACCGCCTTCGCCACGAGGAAGGCGCTCGACGAACACCTCGAACGACTCGAGCAGGCCCGCCAGCGTGACCATCGCGTGATCGGTCAGAAGCTCGGGCTGTTCACTATCGATGAACAGGTTGGTCCGGGGCTGGTCCTCTGGAAACCCCGCGGGGCGATGGTCCGCAACCTCCTCGAAGATTTCCTCAAGCACAAGCTCTTCGAGGTCGGTTACGAGATCGTCTACACCCCACACATCGGTAAGATCGACCTTTACAAGACCAGCGGCCACTACCCGTTCTACCAGGACAGCCAGTTCCCGCCGATCCAGATGCGCGGCGACGACGCGGACGAATACCTGCTGCGACCGATGAACTGCCCGCACCACGTGAAGATCTACGCGTCCGAGCCCCGGAGCTACCGCGACTTGCCTATCCGGCTGGCTGAGTTCGGCACCGTCTACCGCTACGAGCAATCGGGCGAGCTGACCGGGATGACCCGCGTTCGCGGATTCACGCAGGATGACGCTCACATCTTCTGCACCGACGATCAGGTCAAGCAGGAAGTCGGCGCCACCGTCGATCTGGTGCAATACGTCTTCGAGACGTTCGGCTTCGAGGACGTGGAGATGCGGCTGAGCCTGCGCGACCGCGATTCGAACAAGTACGTCGGCGACCCGGCCAAGTGGGATCGTGCCGAGCGCGAGCTTCGCGAAATGCTCGATGACCGTGGGCTAGAGTACCAGGCTGAGGAGGGTGAGGCCGCCTTCTACGGGCCCAAGATCGACTTTGTGGTCCGCGACGTGATCGGCCGCTCGTGGCAGTTGGGCACGGTGCAACTCGACTATAACCTGCCCGAGCGGTTTGGCATCGAGTACGTGGGCGCCGACAACACGGCGCATCGGCCGGTCATGATCCACCGCGCGCCGTTCGGGTCAATGGAGCGCTTCATGGCGATCCTGATCGAACACTACGCAGGGGCGTTCCCGCTTTGGCTGTCGCCCGAGCAGGTGCGTGTGCTGCCGGTCAGCGACAAGTTCATGGGTTACGCCGAAAAGGTCGCGGCGCAACTGAAGAGCTCGGGGTTCCGCGTGCACATCGACCGCTCCAGCGAACGGGTCAACGCCAAGATCCGCGAGGCCCAGGAGATGAAGACGCCTTACATGCTGGTCGTCGGCGGCAAGGACGAAGCGGCCGGCACCGTCAGCGTCCGCGAGCGGACCCGAGGCGACCTCGGCGCCGTCCCGCTCGAGCAGTTCATCGACATGGCGAAGGCGGAGATCGATACGCACGGCCGCGAAGCCGTCGCGGTGTGAGGCACCGGGCCGCGGTGCGCACCATGACCACACCCATGACCACACCCATGACCATCATAACAGGCCGGATCATGGATGACATGACCTTCAGCGAGCGTGTCTGGGCGTTGACGGCCCGCATCCCGCGCGGGCGGGTGACGACGTATGGCGCCATCGCCCGGGCGCTGGGCAAGCCCCGTGCCGCCCGCGCCGTGGGCCAGGCCCTGCACCGCAATCCCTACGCGCCCGACGTGCCGTGCCACCGCGTCGTCGGCGCCGACGGTCGGCTCACAGGCTTCGCCGGTGGACTGGCCAAGAAGTCCCACCTGTTGGCCGCCGAAGGCGTCGCGGTGACCGACGGCCGTGTCGATACGTCGGACGCCTATCCATTCGGGTGCATGTATTGAAAGCGGCGGCGCAGTCAGTCGCTGCATCACTCGCCGGCCGGCTCGCCGTCTCACAGGCTCAGCGTTGCGGTTTTAACCGATGTTCAGCGTCGGTCGCGCGGCGGCACGCGCCTCGATCGCCTGATCCACGTTGCGGCACATCGCGTCCAACTCCTCGGCCAGCGCATCGCCGGCATCGAAATTCTTCAGCGGCTCGCCGCTGTCGCCATTCGCCCGCAGGGCCATGTTGATCGGCACCGTCCCGAGCATGTCCAGTCCGAGGCGGTCGGCCATCTCCGTCGCGCCGCCACGGCCGAAGATGTCGTATTCCTTGCCGTCGTCGCCGATGAAGTAGCTCATGTTCTCGATCACGCCGAGCACCGGGACCTGCAACTGCTCGAACATGCGGACGGCCCGGACGGCGTCGTCCTGGGCGACACGCTGGGGCGTGCAGACAATCACCGCGCCGCCGAGGGGCAGCAACTGCGCCAGCGTCAGTGGCACGTCGCCCGTCCCCGGCGGCAGGTCCACGATCAGCAAGTCCAATTCGCCCCAGTCGGTTTGCGTGGCGAGTTGGCGGAATGCGCCATGGGCCATCGGGCCGCGCCAGACCAGCGGCTTGTCCGGGTCGACGAGTTTGCCGATCGTGATCGCTTTGATGCCGTGCACGTAGAACGGGTGCAGTTGCTGCGACGAGCCGGTGACCGGCTGGTCGTGCAGGCCGAGCAGTGTGGGGATGCTGGGCCCGTAGATATCGCCGTCGAGCAGGCCTACCCGCTTGCCCTGCCGCGACAGGCCGACGGCGAGGTTGACCGCGACGGTGCTCTTGCCGACGCCGCCCTTGCCGGCGCCGACGGCGATGACATGTTGGACATTGGGCAGGGGGTTGGACTGACGGGCCTGCTCCTGCGGGCTGGCCGGCTCACCCCCTCCGCCGCCCGCCGCGTCCGTGGAGGGCTGCCGGGGCTCGGCGGGTGAGGCCGTCGACGACTCGTGGGGCGGGGGGCTCGGCTCGGCATTCGACAGCTCAATGTTGACCTGGCGCACGGCGTCGCCGAGCTTGCCGATCGCGGTCTTCACCTCCTCGCCGAGTTGGGCGCTGCTGCTGTCATCGATCCCACCGCAGGCCAATTGGACCGTCACGTGATCGTCGCACACCGCCACCTTGCGCACCATGCCCAGATCGACGATGCTCTTGTCGCTCTCGCCGTCGCGGATGGCGTACAACTGCTGGATGACCTGGTCCTTCGTGATGGGCATGCCTGCCTCCGTGCGGGAAAGAAGAGGTTGCGGCGTGAGCCACGTATGCATCGTAGAATGGCATGCACAGGCCGACAAGGCGGCGCGTCGCAATAGCGGCGTCAGCTCTCGCGTTGTGCTGCAAGGACCAGGCCGTCCGTCATACTTCGGAGCAAGGTCATGAACAAGTGCCAGCGACGAACGGTCACGCTGATGGTAATGGTCGTATCGGCCTTGATGTGGGCCGATGGCGCCACCGCGGCGGAGTCGGGGGACGAGCCGATCCTGGCCGGGCCCGTGGAGGAGGGATCAGCGACGCCGTCCGATCGGACGTTCAGCGGCCGCACACGCGGCAATCGGGGTGCCCAGTTCAACGCCCTGCTCGCGTCACTCGACCTCGACGCCCGACAGACCGCGCAGGTCCGCGAGATCGTCGCCGACCACGCGGCGCAACGGCAGTTAGCCAGCCGCGCCACCCAGAGGGTGCAGGCGCTACTCCGGCGAGCCCGCGAGATGGAGGACGAGCAGGCCATCGAGACCGCCCAGCGCAAGCTCCATATGCTGCGCGATGAAACGCCCGAGCGGATCGAGCTGCTGCAGCGATTGGAGGCAGCCCTGAGCCATGCGCAAACGGACCAGCTCTACCGCGGTGCGCTAAAGATGTTCGCGCCGCCGTTTGTCCGTCCCGTGCAGCAACTTGCCGAGGCGATCGAGGCGATCGATCTCACCGCCGATCAACGTCGGCGGGTCGATGCCATCGTCGAGGTGCATCGGACGGCGTCCGTGAAGCTGATGCGCGAGCATGGCGTTGCGCTGAGGCAGGCGTATGACGCGGCTGGGCGTGCGAAACGTGCCAAGAACAAGCAGGCCATTCAGGCTGCAAGCCAGCGTCTCGCGTCGCTGCTCCGCGCGTATCCGGAGGCGCGCCCGTACCCCGTGCGGCAGCGGGTCGAGGCGCTGTTGACCGAAGCCCAGCTCGAGCAGATGCGACGCATCTTGCGCGGGAAGGGCTCGCGGGGCGATCGCGCCGAGCAACTCGACCTGTAGCCACGTCATCTTGTCACCCGTGCCGACGCATCCTATCCTTGCGTGCACGCGACGTTTCAGGATGAAAGGGCGGCCTGACGATGAGCAGCGGCGACCTGGGTGAACGGTACCGGAACATCATACAGCGCGTGGGCGAAGCCGCCGAACGCTCCGGCCGACAGCCCTCCGATGTCCTGGTCGTTGCGGTGACCAAGCTCGCCGCCCCGGACCAGATCCGCCACCTGCTCGAACTCGGCCACGAGGACCTCGGCGAGAACCGCGTCCAGCAACTGATCCAGCGGGCCGCGATGACCGAGGAGTTTGTCGCCCGCCACCAGAGCATGCTCAGCCCGCGGAAGACCGACGTGCCCGAGTCGGTGCGGTGGCACATGATCGGCCACCTGCAACGCAACAAGGTCAAGCAGGTTTTGCCGCTGGTGAAGTTAATCCACAGCATCGACTCGCTGCGGCTGGCCGAGGAGATCCAAGCCATCGCGTCGCGGCAGGAGGCCGAGGTCGACGTGCTGCTGCAGGTCAACGCCTCGGGCGAAAAAAGCAAGTATGGCGTGGCATTGTCGGCAGCGCCTCACCTCGCTGACCAGATGCAGACCATGTTCAACCTGCGGCTCCGCGGTCTGATGACCATCGCACCCTACGGCGACGATCCCGAGGACGCGCGGCCGGTCTTCCAGCGCACCGCCGAGGTCTTCCAGGACATGAAGGCGTCGGGCGCCTTCGGCGAGCGGTTGAACATCCTGTCCATGGGTATGAGCAGCGACTTCGAGGTCGCGGTCGAGTGTGGCGCGAACGTCGTCCGTCTCGGCCGCGCCCTGTTCGAGCCGGTCGAAGCGTCGACGGGGCAGGCGTGAGCACGCGGTGCGACGCGGCATGGCCGATCGCGGGGACTCAGCGATGCGCGCAACAATCACCGTGATCACGATCGGGGCGGGGCTTATCGTCGTGTTCTACAGCGTGTGGGCGCGCCTGCGGCTGGAGTGGCTCTTCACTTCGGCGGTGTTGGGCACGAGCGGTGCAGCAGCGTGGCCGCGCGACCTGCCGTACCCCGATACGCTGCTGCAGAGCGTGATGAGCTGGCGGGTGCGCACCGCCGGCCCCAGTCTGGACCCCGCGGGGCTCGCCCACGAAATGCTCTGGTTCACGTACGCGTGGATCGGGCTGGGCGCGCTCGTCCTTGTCGCGGGCCTGGTGCTGCTGCTCACCCCACCGGCATCGACTCGCGAAGTTTCGCGATCGCCTGGGGAATGATCTGGATCGCCGCATCGATTTCGGCGGCTGTCGTGTCGCGACTGATGCTGAAACGCACGGACCCATGAGCCACCGGCTCGGGCAGACCCATCGCCAGTAGCACCGGCGACGGATCGAGCGACCCGCTGCTGCAAGCGGCGCCGGCTGACGCATCCACGCCACGCTCGGACAACAGGAGCAGGATCGCCTCGGCCTGCAAGGGCGGGAAGGCGATGTTCGTCGTGTTCCATAACCGCGGTGCGCCGGCGGCGTTCACCTGCGCATCGTGGATCACTTCGGCGATGCTGCTCTCGAAGTGATCGCGCAGGGCCTGCTGCGTCGCCGCACCGTCGCCTGTGAGCCAGTCGGTCGCCAGGTCGGCGGCGACGCCCATGCCGACAATCCCGGGCGTGTGCTCGGTGCCCCCACGACGCTCGCGCTCTTGCGGCCCGCCGAATGTCTGCGGCTTCAAACGCAGACCCGACCGCACGTACAACGCGCCGACGCCCTTGGGGCCATGAAACTTGTGCGCGGAGAATGATGCAGTGTCGACCCCGGCTCGTTTGAAGTCCACCGGCACCTTGCCGACCGCCTGCGTCGCATCGGTGTGGAAAGGCGCCCGTGCCGCGCGACAAATCGCCGCCAGGTCGGCGATCGGCTGGATCACGCCCGTCTCGTTGTTGGCCCAGTGGATGCTCACCGCCGCGATGTCCTTCGCCCGCGACTCCACGAGCCGCTGCAGTTCAGCCGGGTCAACCACGCCGTCGACGTTGACGCCGAGCCGGACAACCTCGTAGCCCTCGGTTTCGAGGATGTCACAGGGCTCGCGGATCGCCGAGTGCTCCGCGGTCGAGGTGATGATGAGCGACTTGCCGCGCGCTTCGGACAAGCCACGCAACGCGAGGTTGTTCGATTCGGTCGCGCCGCTGGTGAAGACCAGTTCCGCGGGGCGCGCTCCGATGAGTCGGGCGACCTGTCCCCGGGCCAGTTCAATAGCATTGCGGACTTCCTGGCCGGCACGGTGCACGCTTGATGGATTCGCCCAGAGCGTGCGCAGCGACTTGGCCACAGCATCCACGACCGGAGGAGCGGGTTGCGTCGTCGCGTTATTATCCAGGTAGAGCCGATCCATGCGGATCATGATAGACGCCGACTTACGTCGTGTAATCGGCGTTGATGCTGACGTATTCTCGGCTTAGGTCACAGCCGAGAAAGACACATCGCCCCCTGTCCCGGCTGTCTCGCCCGAGATTGATCTCGATGGGCACATCAAAGCGTGCCATGGCCCGTGCGACCTTGTTTGCATCGAAGCGAGTCGGCTCGCCGCGCCGGAAGACCGTTGACCCGCAGATGCCGACGGTGAGTTTGGCCGGGTCCACGCGGGCGTCGGCGCGGCCGATCGCGGCGACCAGGCGGCCCCAGTTGGGGTCGCCGCCGTGCACCGCGGTCTTCACCAGCGGCGAGTCGGCGACTGTGCGGGCCACGTTGAGCGCATCAGCTTGGCTCGCCGCCCCGGTGACGGTGACATGGATGACGTGCCTGGCGCCCTCGCCGTCTGCGATGACGGCGTAGGCCAGCTCCTGGCAGACCTCGGTCAGCGCGCGCGTGAAGTCGGCCAGCTCGCCGGAGTTGGCGGCGGGTCTGGGGTGATCGGCAGCGCCATTGGCGAGGATCGCGACGGTATCGGACGTGCTGGTGTCGGTGTCGACGCTGATGCGGTTGAAGCTCGCCTCGGCATTGACGGCGATCCGCAGGGCCTTGCGGAGCTGCGGCAGCCCGACCGCCGCGTCGGTCGTGATGAATGCGAGCATGGTGGCCATGTGCGGCGCGATCATGCCCGAGCCCTTGGCGATGCCGCCGACGTGGATGTTGGCTCGGCCGAGCTTGAGCGACCGCCAGGCCGCCTTGGGCCGCCGGTCAGTCGTCAGGATGGCGTGCGCTGCGGCGCGGTCCGCCTCGGGGTTCGCGGCGATGCGTGGCCCGAGTTCGGCGATGCCGGCGAGGATCGTCTCGATCGGCAGGGCCCGGCCGATGACGCCGGTGCTGGCTGGCAACACGAGCTGCGGGTCACATCCGACCGCATCACCCGTGGCGCCGCACATGTTCAGCGCGTCGGCCACTCCCCGTGCGCCGGTCGCGACGTTGGCGCAGCCGGAGTTGACGACCACGGCCTGAGCCACGCCTCCGGCGGCGATCTCGCGACCGACGATCACCGGCGCGCCGACGACGGCGTTGGTCGTGAAGACCGCGGCCAGCCGCGCCGGCCGGTCCGAGGCAATCATGGCCAGGTCCGGCTTGCCTGAAGGCTTGATCCCGCAGCAGGCGCCGCCGGCGCGAAAGCCGCGGGCCCGGGTGATGCTGTGCAGGTCATCGACCATAGGCGGGAATTGTAGCGTGTCGGCGGCCGGCCGCGATGATCGGCCCTGTTCAGCGGGTGTAGATGAACGGGTTGCGCGAGGGGTGGCCGCGGCTGCCGCCGCCCTCCGGGCTGAACGCCACGCCCACGCTGCTGACATCCCCGACTTCGTCGACGCTGACGATGACACGGAACAGCGCCCGGGGCAGCCGCCGCGTCAGCTCCACGTTCAGGTCCCGCACCTCGTTGCGATCGAAGTCGAACGCCTGACTGAATGCGAGATGGTACTTCGTGCTCAGCAGGTACTCGAAACCGTACCGGAACAGCAGCGAATCAAGGTCGGAGATGTGGCGGAGCTCCATGAACGAGGTCAGCCGCGGGTTATGGTCCATCAGCACCCCGGCATTCCACCGCTCGACCTCGCTGGTGTCGAAGCTGTAATTCAGGTTGGACACCGCCGAGAGGGTGTCGCTGACCTGCCAGGCCATCTCGGTGTAGAAGTGGTCGCCGGCCAGCGAATATTCCGGGCGGTAGTCGAAGAATCGGGCGATGGGGGATTCGACCTGGATGTCTTCATCCTGAATGACGAACTCGGTGTCGAGCCGGAAGACGTCGACGCTGCGCCAGTTGCCGGGACCGCCTCGCTGGGTCTGCCACGTGTTCCGCAGCCCCAGCTTCGTGACCAACCCGTCGCTCAGCGATTCGACGTTGAAGTCGTAGACGGGCAGGTTCTGCTGCTCGATGTTCGTGTCGGCGTAGCTGACATTGACAAAGGGCTCGATGATGTGACGCAGGCGGTGCAGGTCGAGCAGTCGGCTTTCCACCGAGTCGTAGTTCCTCGTCAGGGCGGTGTGCAGGCGGGCGCCGCCCTGGCCCCACAGCCGGGCGTTGTCCTGCTCGCCCCGGAACTCCGCGAAATCGTCGTCGTAGACCGTGGCGCGGCCAACAACGTAGGGCACAATGTCGATCGGCCCGAGCTTGAGTGGAAGGTTGAGTTCTTGGCGGGTGTCGAAGCGGGCGACGTGGTCATCCTCGAACCCGCGGGCGCCCAGCGCCTGGTCGAGCGGGACGCCGCGGCCGACGCCGAATATCGCCAGGGACTCTGCCCGGTTGAAGCCAAGCTCGCGGGGCGCCTGCTCGGGAAAGTTCATCGCCATCAGCGACCCGCGATTCTCACTGAACCACGTCACGGTATCGCCGAACAGGGGCGTGCCGATGCGGTAGTACGCCAGCTCAGGCAGCTTATCGACGGTGTAGCCGGGCGTCTGAAGCCGCGGCAACTGCGGTAGGAAGTCGAGCAGATCGTACCGCGTGAGGAACGTGAACGCCCAGTCCTCGTCCTGCTTCTTTGCGTAGAACGAGGTCTCCCAGGGCTTGTCGGTGTAAGCCTCAGAGGTGAAGAACTCTTCAAGGAAGGTCGGGTCGCTGATCCAGCTTAGCTCGAGGCTGACCTGCCAGTCGTCGGGCAACAGGTGGCGATGCTGCCAGTGGACAACGCCGCGCGTGTCGGTCTGGGGGTCGATCTCGTCGCGGCCGCCGGGCTCGTCTTCACCTGTATCGTACATGCCATAGGCGATCCCGTCGCCGAACGCCTTGGGCACGTCATAGTCGAGCTCGACGCCTGTCGCGACGCCTCGCTCGGTGAAACCATCGAGAAGGAAGGTTGCATCGACGCCTTCGGGCGCGTCGGCCCCGGCAAGTGCAAACGCATCCCAGCGGGTCCGCAGCACGACGCCGTCCTGCGTGTCGAAGCTGACGCTGGCTCGTCGCAGGGGGGTGTCGCCGGTCTGCCCCGTGATGCGCGGCCAGTAGAACAGCGGGGTATCGCCGTAGCGCAGCGTCGCGCCCCTGGCCTCATAGCGGTAGACCGCCCGCTCGTCGTCCGCCGCCTCACGATTCACAGTGAGGTGATCCACCCCGATCGCGAAGTGCGGCTCGTGGAATTCGCTGGTGCTCAGGCGGCCGCGCTCGGCCTGCCACTGGCTCCGCGAGACTTGCATGAGCTTGCGCGCCCGGATGTACAGCGGCACCTGGCGTTCGATGCTCCATGTGTAGAAGACCGCGTCAAGCACCACCGCCCGCTGGGCCAGCACATCAAAGAACACACGCGGCCCGCGAAGGGTGTACTCGCCGTCGGTCGCGATGACGTTGTCTTCGAGGTAGACGCCACGGACGGTCTGCGCCTCGACGGTCGTGCCGCCGGTCAACGCGCCGGGGGCTGTGAAAATGACCGCCCGGTCACTGCTGAGCGAGAGGCTTCGGCCGGCAGCGAGGTCGTGGTGCAGCACCTGGACGTCGCCCATGAGCACCGCAGCGGCTTCGCCGTCGAGCTCCTCGTAGACGATCTTGTCAGCGCGGAACTGGACCCGCTGCAACTGACCGAGGTCCTCGGGCGCCTCGGGGTGCACGTCGCCATCCGTGGGCGGTGTGGTGCGCCCGGCGGGGGGCGCGGGCGGCTCGGACGCCGCGACCTGCTCCTCGACGTCCGGCGGCGCTGTCTCGACCGTTGGTACGGATGATGCAGCAGCCTCGGACGGTTCCGCGCCCGGTGCGTCGGGTGTGACGGCCGGCCGACGCGGTGGGATATGCGGCCGATCACGCCGGGCCAGCACCTCGAGCGGGTACAGCGGGGGGCGCTGCCCCAGCGCGGCAATCCGCTCGACCTGGGCGCGGCGGTACCGCTGCACCCGAGCCATGGCATCCCGCACGAAGTCGTCATCCGCGAGCGAACGCCGATCAAATTTGTCGGTGTGCAGGACCACCTCGCCGCTGACCGATACCGTCACGAGCAACCGCGGCGCCTCAGCACGAATAGCCCCTTGTCCGCCAAGCTCACGCACGTCATCGAGGTAGATCGCGAGGTCGTACACCCGACCTGTGAGCGTGGGTCGGCTGGTGGCGAAGACCACGCCGCTATGGGCATTGAAGCCGTACCCGCCAATGTTGACCTGGACGTCATCCTCCAGGAGCAAACGCTGCACTGGTCCGTCGCTCCACGCTGAGGACCGGCGTGCCCGCAGTACGGCATCAGTGTTGAGCGGGGTCTGGGGAAGTACGACGCCGGTGGCTGAGTTGTTGATCATGCGCTGGGCATGGCGATCGGAGGTGCTTTGCCCGTGCAGCAGCGGGGAAGCGCCCACGGCGATCAGGCCGACCAGTATGCCTGCCAAGCCACGCCGCAGCCGCCGGCGTCGGGAGTGTCCGATGACGTGGCCGGCGGGCGTGAAGTTCATGCATTCGACCTCGTGAGCATAGGTGGCCGCGATTATAAGCCGACGCGGCCACCACGAAAACTCCGCCCAGTCGCCGTGGATTTCCGGGGCGCGTTCGCCTTGCCTGCTCCGACGCCGAAGGTACACTCGGCAGTCCGCCAACACGACAGGAGATACGCAGCCATGGCGCTACCCGAGCGAGAGACCGGCGATCGGCTGGATGTGAAATTCGACGCGCAGGGCCTGGTGCCCGCGATCGTCCAGGACGCCGACAGCGGCGCGGTGATGATGGTGGCCTGGATGAATCGGGAGGCGCTCGCGCAGACGGTGAAGACCGCTCGCGCCACTTTCTACAGCCGATCCCGCGGAAAGATGTGGGTCAAGGGTGAGAGCTCGGGGCACGTCATGCATGTGGTGGAGACACGGGTGGACTGCGATCAGGACGTGGTGCTGGTGCGGGTGAAGCCCGCGGGGGCCGCGTGCCATGTTGGCTACCATACCTGCTTCTATCGCGCGATCGAGGACGTGGGCGTCGGCAAGCTGGCGTTCGTCGAGGACCGCGTGTTTGACCCGGATGAGGTGTACGGCAAGTGAGCTGCGGTTCGCGGTCGCACGCGCGAATCGGCGCGACGCATCAGCGATGTGGCGGTGCTGCGCGACTTGTCAGGAATGCGCCGGAGAGGATTCGAACCTCCACGGGATTTAACTCCCACAGCGACCTCAACGCTGCGCGTCTGCCAGTTCCGCCACCGGCGCCGGGGGCAAACCACCAGTATAGCCTAACATCGTGATGCGGCAATGTCGCGGGGCGGCTGACGCAGGCTTGCACGGACCCGGCTGGATCGTTATCAAAGGCTCATGTTTCCATCCATCAAGCAGCGGGTGATCCTGGCGTTGGGCGTGGTGGTCGCGGCGATAGCGGGCGAAGCGTTTCGCGCCGCGGCTTTCGGCGCGGTCAACGGCCGGGGTGCGACGCTGCTGGGCACGCACGAGCCGGCCGCCGCCCTGGCCGCGATGCTGCTCTGGGCGGCGGTGGTCGTGGCGCTGGCATTGATCTGCGGTTCGACGGGCAACCCGTTGTCGGGCGCGTTCGTGATCGGCGCGGGGCTGCTGTACGTGGCCGGCCAGGGGGGGTCGATCGACGGATGGATCCGCGGGATTGATTCACCCAACGCGTACTATCTGCTGGCGGCGGAGGCGGTGCTCTGGGCTGTGCCAATTATTACGGCGACGCTTGTGCTGCGATACCTGCGCGGTAAGGTGCGTGCGGCCGCATCCGTGTTACGCAGTCCCTGCTGCGAAGAGACCGAACCCGTTGACGAGGCACCCCCGCGTGCGGAGATGGGCGCGACGCTTCTGCCGATTGTTATCTCAGCGGCGGCGGTGTACGGCCTGCAGCCGGCCTTGTTCGGGGGCTATATCATGACACTGATGGGGGTCTTCGCGATTTTGCTGTCATTATGGGCGACGACGATGGCGGCCCAGTCGCTTCTCGACCGCCGCTCGGAGCGATCCGTCACTCGGGCGCACGTAGCGCCGGCATATCTCGGCGCCGCGGTTATGATCAGCGTTGCCGGCGCGGGACTCATCGTGCTCATGCGCAACGCCGACCCGGGCCAAATTATCGGCGCCATGCTCGTCAGTTTCACGGCGGCGGCGTTGTTGGCGCACCAGTTGTTCCCGTCCAAGGCGCGGCTGACGATGCTGGCGGGGCCCCTGATCCTGGGTGTGGCTGCGTATGTCTGGACCGCGATGGACGCGCGCAGCATGGAAGCAATGCTCGCCAGCTACTATGCCGACTACCCCCGGTCCACGCCCCCGATCCAGCCGATACTGCCGTTGGCGCTGGCGTTGCCGGTCTTCTACGGGTCGGGGGGGATCGCCGGGGTGGCGATGGGCGTGGGCTGGAGCCAGACCATTCACGCGTCACGGCACAAGCACGTCGTGGTGGTGGCGTAAGCGGCCGAGCCGACAGGGGCTTTCGGCGATAAGTTGGGCGTGCGCCGGCAATTGCGGTTTTGATCGCATGAGGACCTGTCCCTATGATCGCACTGATGTTCGCTGCAGATTTGGCCGCAACGGGCCGGAGGTATTGCCCTATGACCGCTCCAGGCGCCACAGACACCGACGCGCAGAAGTTGACCGACGTCCAGGCCGCGGCCGATTTTCGCCGTGTGGCGATCGACAAGGTGGGTGTGCGGGACGTGATCTACCCGATCCGCCTTCGGACGCCGGACGGCGGGGAGCAGCACACGGTAGCGACGGTGAACATGTATGTCTCGCTGCCCCATCACCAGAAGGGCACGCACATGTCTCGGTTCCTCGAAGTGCTCAACGAGCATGCACAGGAGATCGACCCGACCGATGTCATGGCTATCTGTCACGACATTAAGGAGCGGTTGAACGCCGCCGACGCCCACCTCGAATTGGAGTTCGATTACTTCGTCAACAAGAAGGCGCCCGTGACGGGATTGAAGGGTCTGATGGCGTTTCGCGTCCGCTTCGAATGCACTTCCAACGCCAGCGACGACTTCGTGCTCGGTGTCAAGGTGCCGGCGACGAGCCTGTGTCCCTGTTCCAAGGCCATCAGTGCCTACGGGGCCCACAACCAGCGTTGCATGATCGAAGCCCGCGTCCGCATTCGCAAGATGCTCTGGATCGAGGAGTTGGTGGAGCTTTGCGAGTCGGCCGCGAGCGCCCCGGTCTACCCTGTGCTCAAGCGGCCGGATGAGAAGTTCGTCACCGAGGAAGCGTATGACTCGCCCAAGTTCGTCGAGGACATTGTCCGCGACCTGGCGGTGCGACTCGATGACGATCCTCGGGTCCACTGGTACCAGATCAACAGCGAGAACTTCGAGTCAATTCACAGTCATAACGCCTACGCTTGCATCGAAAAGCAGAAGTAGCGCCGCCGCCGCAACGACAGCTCAAATGCGGCAGCTTCGTGAAAACCTCAGTGCCGCCCACGTCAGCCAGGCCGATCGACGGAAACAGCCTGCCGCCGCACAGCGGGATGCGGGGCCCACCCCAGCGGAGGGGCCATGGGTTGCATTAAACTGTGAACTGATGCCGGGGCTTGACGATACACTTTGATGATGGCGATGCTGCGACGCGCGATCCCGAGCATGTTTCACCGGCGGCTGGTGCTGCTGGGGGCGGTGGTGCTGATATCGGTCGGGGGCGTCTCGGCGCAGCTCCTGCGCCTCGCCGCGGTCGAGGGGGCGGACCGCTTGGCCGAGGCCGAGCAGGTCCTTTCCACGCGGAAGCTGCTGCCAACGGTGCGCGGCACGATCTACGACCGCAACGGTCGCGTGCTGGCGGAGGATGTGCCCTGTGCGGACATTGCCGTGGAGTATGACGTGATCTCGGGCGACTGGGCCTACCGCCAGGCGAGGCGTGAGGCCTATCAGCAACACACCGATCGGTGGGGCCGGTTGTCGTTCGACCAGCGTGAACAACTCATCCGCAAGTACCGGAGCGATTACGACCGACAGGTGGAGCGGCTGTGGCTGGCGTTGTGCCGCCATGGGAACCTGGCCCGCGAAGAACTGGAGCGGCGCAAGGCGTCGATCGTGGATCGGGTGCAGACGATCCGGGCGGCGGTTTGGAGCCGGGCCTCGCGGCGGCGGGCCCTGGAGCGCGAGGGGCCCGTCGAACTGGCCGATGTCGCGATCCGCGTGCGCGAGGAGGTCGAAGCGCACACGATCCTGCCGGCTGTGGACTTGACGACGGAGTTGTGGTTCGCCGCGCGCGAGGGCGACCTGCCGGGGCTGAGAGTGATCCAGTCCAAGCGTCGGGCCTATCCGCTGCGTGAAGCCGATGTGGCTGTAGACATGTCGAACATGATCTCCCCGCTGCGGGCCGCGCATGAGAAGCAGGTGGTCGTGCGTGGCCTGGTCGATCACATCGTCGGCGGCATGCGCGACGTGTGGGCCGAGGATGTAAACGAAACGCAGGGCGGTCGTCCCTATCGTCGCGGCGACGGCACGGTCGATCTGGGCGGTTACCTGCCGGGCGATCGGATGGGCCTGCATGGCGTTGAGCACGCTGAGGAATCGCGCCTGCGCGGCGTTCGCGGCGTCCAGATCACCGACCGCCGAACAGGCGACCAGCGGGTCCGTGACCCGCGGCGTGGCGAGGATGTGCATCTGACGATCGATGGCCACCTGCAGGCGCGGGTCCAGGCTCTACTTGATCCAAGTGTGGGACTGATGCAGGTCCAGCCCTGGCATGGTTCGAGCACTATGCCAACCGGCACACCACTCAACGGCTCCGTCGTCGTGCTCGACGTCGCCTCGGGTGACGTGCTGGCGATGGTGACATCGCCGGCCGGGCTGCCCGACGCCAACGACCCAATGGGCTGGCCCGAGCCGGTTGACCAGCCGCGAATCAACCGCCCGATCGCCGGGGTCTATCCGCCGGGCTCGACGCTCAAACCCATCGTCTACGCGATCGCCGCCGCGGAGGGCGCGGTCGGCTGGGACGAGGCCATCACCTGCAACGGCCACTACTACGCTGAACGCCGCTCGATCTTCCGTTGCTGGATCTACCGGTCGCAGTACGGTTACATGAGCCACGGTCCGCTGGCG
This sequence comes from uncultured Planctomycetaceae bacterium, assembly GCA_964458935.1. Taxonomy (GTDB): domain Bacteria; phylum Planctomycetota; class Phycisphaerae; order Phycisphaerales; family Zrk34; genus CAYWKS01. The sequence continues at coordinate 47,573 of CAYWKS010000006.1, read as the reverse complement.
CCGATCGAAGCGATCGCCCGCAGTTGCAACATCTACTTCTATACGTGCGGTGATCGGCTGGGCCCGCGGCGGCTGGTCGGCGGCCTCGAATTATTCGGATTCGGCCGTGAGACCGGGCTGGGGCTGGCCGGTGAGTCCGCGGGAATCATGCCACATCTGGATGGCCCGAACCCGCCCGGACGCGAGTTGAACCGCTCCAACGCGATGTTCATCGGCATCGGTCAGGGACCGATCGCCGCAACGCCGATGCAGGTCGCCCATGCCCACGCCACCCTGGCCCGGGCCGGGCGGCGGCTCACCCCGCTGCTCGCGCAACACCGTCGGGACGGGCAGGCGTCGTCCGATCTCGGCCTGCCCGCGCGTGTGGTCGACAACGTGCTCCAAGGCATGGAGGACTCGGCCAATAAGCCCTATGGCACGGGCCACCACATCAACATCGACGGACGGCGAGAGCCGCTGATCAACCTGCACGACGTCACCGTGCGAGCAAAGACCGGCACAGCCCAGGCGCCGGTCCAGTTCGATGACGCGAATGGGAACGGTCGACTCGATGACGGGGAGACGGTCATCCGCCGCGGGTACCACGGCTGGTATGTCTGTCATGTGAAGCGGCCGACTGAGGATCAGGCCGCCTATGTCATCGCCGTGGTCGTCGAGTACGGCGGATCGGGCGGTCGTGCCGCAGGGCCCGTCGCCAACCAGGTCCTCCACGCACTCCGCATTGAAGGATACCTGTAACCGGTCACGACGACCGGCCGGCTTGTGCCCATGAATCTCCCGCCGTCCATCCGAGCCCTCTTCACGCCGAACATCGGCCATATCGCGCTGTTCGCGGCGGCGGCGCTGACCGCGGTCGGGCTCTACGCGATTCACTTGGTGCGGCCGGAGTTCGCGGCAAAGCAGGTTCAGTTTGTCCCCATCGCCGCGGTCGCCATGCTGGTCGCCGCGGTCATCCACCCCAAGAGGCTGGTGGATGTGTCTTATCCGGTGTTGGGCGTGACGATCGTCTTGCTGATCGTGCTCTTGATCCCCGGAATGCCCGAGTCGATCGTGCCGGTCCGAAACGGAGCGCGGCGTTGGTTCAACCTGCATTTCGTCCTTGCGCAGCCCAGCGAGTTGGCAAAGATCGCCTACGTGCTGACGCTGGCAACATGGCTGCGTTATCGCGAGAACTACCGGACGCTGCGCGGCCTGCTGCCGCCGCTGTTGCTGACCTTTGTGCCGATGGGTCTCATCCTTGTCGAGCCCGACCTGGGCACGGCGATGATCTTCATGCCGGTGTTATTCGCGATGCTCATCGTGGCCGGGGCCCGCCTCAAACACCTCTTGTTGATGCTGGTGATCGGTGCGTGCCTGATGCCCGCGATGTACCCCTTGCTCCAGCCCCACCAGAAGCAGCGGATCGTCGCGATGGTCAGCCAGCTACGCGGGGAGACCAAGCACCTCGAGGGCATCGGCTTTCAGGGCCACAAGGCCCAGACCCTCGTGGGCGCCGGGCAATGGACAGGCCACGAGGCCGATTATGCCGGCAGCCTCATTCAATACAACGCGCTGCCCGAGCCGCAGAACGACATGATCTTCGCGGTGATCTGCACGCGGTGGGGCGTGATCGGTGGCCTTGGACTCGTTGGGCTGTTCCTCGTGCTGATCGGGTCGGCCTTTGCCGCCGCGGCTTTGACGAAAGACCCCTTCGCCCGCCTCGTGGCGGTCGGCGCCGCAACGGTGCTGTTCACGCAGATGTTCGTCACGGTTGGCATGACCGTCGGCGTGCTGCCGATCACCGGCATGACCCTGCCTATGGTCAGCTATGGTGGGTCAAGCCTCGTCGCCAGCTACACACTGGTCGGGCTGATCTTCAATGTCGCCCGCCGCCGGCCGATCATCATGGCCCGCCCGTCGTTCGAGTTTGATCGGCCCGCCGCCGACACCGTCCAGCGCAATCCGTACGCTCAGCAGCCGTGAGGCACCAGGCGGGCTCAGACGTCCGGGTACATCACGTCGAGAACGGGGTAGTGCGTGTCCATGAATTGCAGCGCGACCCACGTGTGGCACCGGTCCACACGCGGGTTCCTGGCCGTGGGACAACTGCAGCCCAGGTACACGTTCCGATCCCGGGCCTTGGTCGCAAGTGCGTCGAACGGCCCGGCGTCCAAGGCAAATCGAGCTTCGAGCAGACGGCGGTACGCGCCGGCGAATTCGTCCCACTGCCGGTCGGACGGGTCCGCCAGGTAACGCTCGACCATGTGTGGCTCGGGGCTGAGAACGTGGCCCGTATGCTTGCGGATGTCGTGTCGCACACCCTCGGGCGGCCGGTGGGCCTGGGCGTCCTTGCCGCGCCTGATCTTGTAGCGACTGAGCATGAGCGATTGTAGCCTCACCCGGGACGGGCAATAGTTGCTCATTGAACCGCCCGGGCCGGCCGACGTACAATACAGCGCTGATCTTTGACAACAGGGGCCGACCGGTATCGACCGGACAGGGAAGGCACAGTGTGGCGTGTCGAGGAGCATCCCGGCCTCGTAAAAAGGATGCACACTATAAATGCCAACACTGGCAACTATGCTCTGGCTGCGTAAATGACAGCCACATCCCGCCGCGGCACGCCCGCGGCTAAGGCGGGGTGAAAAAAACAGCGGGCTCGGCTGAGGAACTCGCCCCGGGGCCCGACGCTTAAACTTTAACGGGGCTGGATCCGTCCAAGGCCGCCGATGGCCGTGGACGCGTCAAGATCAAACCATCGGATACACACGTAGAGGCGCTGTGCTGACTGTCACGGGACGGGGGTTCAACTCCCCCCGGCTCCATTCGACTTGCGTGGGCGTGCGCCCACGCTCGCTCATGGCAGGCCATCTCTAGTCTGACGGTACGGTTATTGACGTGCAGGCCGCGACCGCCCTTGAACGTTGATGGGTTTGTACCATAGTGGGCGTTTGCAGCGTCAATCTCTTGTGTCAACCCATGAACTAACGGACGCGCCATGCAGCTATCCAACACAGATCCCAAGGCGCTGTGGCGCCGTACCTTTCTGGTGGGGAGCGCGCTCGGACTCGCCGGCCTGACCGCGACGACGACGACCGAGGTCACCCTGGCGCAAGACAGCGAGAGCGTCGGCGGCCCCAAGGGGCAAGACATCACCGACGAGGTCGACGTGCTGGTGGTCGGCGGCGGATCGGCGGGGACGATCGCGGCGATCCAGGCGGGCCGCACCAGCGCCAAGACGATGTTGATGGAGCGTGCGTCGTACCTCGGCGGGATGACCACACGCGGCGGGGTGTGCTTCCCGGGGCTATTCGACGCGTGGGGCAAGCAGATCATCGCCGGCATCGGCTGGGAACTGGTCAAGGAATGCGTCGAACTGGACGGCGGGACTCTGCCGAACTTCGCAAAGGTGCCCCATCGACACTGGCAGAACCAGGTGCACATCAACCAGTACCTGTATTACATCCTGGCCGAGGAGAAGTGTGAGCAGGCCGGCGTGAAGATCTGCTATCACGAATCCCCCCAGGCGATCACCCCGACGAGCGGTGGCTGGCAGGTCTACTGCGTCGGCTTCGGCACGCGGCGGAGCGTGCGGTGCAAGCAGATCGTGGACTGCACCGGCGGAGCGGAAGTGGTGGGCATGCTCGGACACCGGCGTCTGCGCGACGAAGAACGACAGCCCGGATCGATCCAGTTCCTGATTGGCGAGAACAATCCCAACAACCCAGGCCGCCCCACCAATCGCGGCGGGCCGGGCCTCTTGCACGCGATCTATGTCCATGGCGCCGATTCGACCAACTCGCGCACCGTTACCGAGGCGAGCCTGATCGGACGCAAGGCCGTGCTCAATCAAGTGCGCACGACCAGGCAGCGCCTGATGCACCTGCAGCCCGAACCCGCGTTCCGCGAAAGCTACCGCATCGACGGCGAGACGGTGATCAGCGTCCAGGACTACCGGAGCGGACGGCACTTCGCCGACGCGGTCTGCTACGCGTTCTATCCGGTGGACTTGCACACACGCCACGGCGTGAAGCCCGAGCCGCTCAAGCCGGGCACGGTCCCGACCATCCCGCTGTCAGCGCTCATCCCAAAGGGCAGCAAGAATATCATCGTGGCCGGGCGTTGCGTTTCCAGCGACCGCCTGGCGAACTCGGGTCTGCGGGTGCAGGCACCATGCATGGCAATGGGCCAGGCCGCCGCCTGCGCAGCCGCCATCGCCGCGAAGGACAGCACAACGCCGGGCAAAGTGCCGCTGGATAAGTTGCATGCCCTGCTCAAGGAACACGGGGCGATCGTCCCCGGCAAAGCTTGAAGGTTGTGGGTCCGGGCCCACCCGGGATCATAACCCCCGCCTGCCGTGCTGTAGCCTTGGCGAAGGCTGGTCACCTGACCGCTTGCAGCCTGTCTCCCGCAGCCTCGTGCGAAGGACGATGCCAGTTGCGGTTACATGATCGCCACATGACTGGCACCGCTTGGCACTGCTTGGGTAACGCGAGCGCGAATGACCGCAGTGCGCGGCGCGGGCGGTGTCACCGGTGACAAGACGTGTATGCCGCGCAAAGTTCCGCGTGCAGCAACGGCAGTGGCTGTTTCAGGATGATTCAATCAGCAACAGGCGCTTGGCGGCATCCAGTTGCGTTCGGCTTCCCAGCAGCAGCACCTGATCGCCTGACTGCAGTTCTTCGTCCGGCCCGGGATTGGGCAAGCTCACCGCATCGCGCTGGATGCCCACGGCACTGGCCCCTGTTCGTTGACGCAGTTGGAGTTCGCCGAGCAGTTTTCCCGCCGCCGGAGAATTTGGGGCGATGGCGACCGTTTCAAGTTCGGCGTCCTGAAGGACCGTCGGCAGCGGCCGAGGGGTCGGCGCGGGCGGCGGCTCGGGGGGCTGGCTCAACACCTCACGCAGCGCGATGTGGCCCTTGGAGTAGATACGCTCGAACGATCGCCTATACCACACGGCGACCGCCGCCGCCGCCACCGCCGCGATGACTAGCGCAGGCCAGGTCGGCGTGATGACGAGGGTCATACCGCCAAGGTGCAAGAGAACAATTGTCCAGCCGACGGTGTGAATGGTCCCGGCGATCACCGCCCGCACCGCTTGGGTCTGTTCACCGGCGGCTCGATGCGACACGCTTGCTTCGGCCGCGATCGATGCGATCGCCCGAACCTTGCGGAGCGAGACCACGAGCAGCGGCAGGGAGAAGACCATTGCCGCCAGCCAGCCGACTGCTTCCGGGCCACCGATCCAACGGGGCAGATCCGGCCACCACGCCTCGGCGTGGCCGACCGCGATCGCGGTCGCGGCAAACAGCACCGCCACTAGCAGCAGATTCAACCCCACCTGCAGGCTCAGCCGGCGCATCAGCCGGCGAACGTCGCCGCTTCGGCCGCCGCTTCGGCGCAGTTGCGCCAGCCATCCGCTATACAGTTCAATGTAGTTGACCACAAAGGGCGGCATGACCCGGCCCAAGCGGTCCACTGTGGGGTCGGCCGATCGGATCAGATACGGCGTCAGCAGCGTGGTGATCGCCGAAACCATAACCGTGATCGGATAGATGAAGTCACTGGTGACCCCCAGGGTCAGGCCCAGCGATGCAATGATGAATGAGAACTCGCCGATCTGCGCTAACCCCATGCCCACCTTGGCCGAGGTCCGCGGATCGTGACCGGCGAGGAACGTGCCCAATGCGCAGGTCACGACTTTGCCGATCACCACGGCCGCCGTGATCACCGCGATCGGCAGGGCATATTCGATCAGCATCGGCGGCTCAATGAGCATCCCCACCGCCACAAAGAACACGGCGCTGAACATGTCCCGCACCGGCGCGACCAGGTTCTCGATCTTGACGTGTTCGCGCGTCTCGGCGATCACCGCACCGATCAGAAAAGCGCCCAACGCCACGCTGTAGCCCAGTTCCCATGCCAGCAGCGACACGCCGAAGCACAGACCAAGCGTTGCGATCAGCAGGATCTCCGCACCGCAACGCCGATCGATCGATCGCACGAGCGGCGGCACCGCGAGTAGCCCGACCACCAGTACAGCCGCGAGGAACAGCGTGATCTGCCCGAGCGTCAACGCCACTTCACTCGCCTCCAGCGAACCGCTCGTCGCCAGGCCGGAAAGCAGCGCGATCATCGCGATCGCCAGGATGTCTTCAACGATGAGAATCCCGAAGATCAGTTCGGCAAACCGCGCCTTGACCAGGCCCAGTTCCTCCAGTGCCTTGACGATAATCGTGGTCGAGGAAATCGAGAGGATCGCGCCGAGGAAGATGCTGTCCATGGCCGACCAGCCAAACATCTGGCCGATGCCATAGCCGATCGCGAGCATCAACGCGATCTCCATCGTCGCGGCGATGAACGCGGTGGCCCCTACGCTGGCCAGTTGTCTGAGCGAAAAGTGCAGCCCGAGTCCGAACATCAGCAGGATGACGCCCAGTTCCGCGAGCAGTTTGACCGTATGATGATCCTGAACCGACAGCGGGATCATCGGCGTGTGCGGGCCGATGACCAGTCCCGCGAGAATGTAACCCAGGACGACCGGCTGGCCGAAGCGACGGAAGACGGTCGCCACCACCGCCGCGACGATCATCACCATCGCCAGGTCTTGTAGAAACACGCCGTGCATCAGTGGCCCGTCCTGCTCTTATCCGAGCGTAGGCGATGGTACAATCGTATCGGATCGTGGAGGCTATTCTCCGCAGAACATCCTGTCACGGTGAACTCGAGCGACCGCAGCCGTTATTGTGCTGCCAAGCCTGAGAAAGGCAACTGCTGATGATCCGGCGCATTCTCCTGGCCTTGGGCCGCGAGTTCTATGCCGATACCGTAATCCGCAGAGGGATCGAGCTCGCACGGAGACATGACGCTGAAGTGACCGGCCTCACCGTGCTGGACCTGGAGCATTGGAAAGGCGGCTGGCCGACCATAGGCAGTGCGGGGGAGATGCTGCGTCGAATCGAGAGTCGGCCTTGGGAAACAGCTCAGCAACGTCCCGGGAAGATCGCCGCGCAGTTCACTCGGGCATGCGAGTCCGCCAACATCAAGTATCGCATGGTCCATCCCGAATCCGATCCGCTGAGTCATCTGGTTGCTGAAGCCCGTCACCACGACCTGCTGGTATTCGGTCTGCGCGGGCTTTTCGATCAAACCCTGATCCCCGATCCTGAGGCGACGATAGCGTGGTTGATTCGCCATGACATTTCGCCCATCGTGGCCGTCACCCCTGAGTATCGGAGTATTCATCGTATCATGATCGCATACAGCGGCTCCGCACAGTCGGCGGATGCGATGAAGCGGTTCGTTCAGATGCGTCCCTGGCCAGATGCCGCCGTCCAGATTATGACCTTTGAGAAGAATGCAGCCATCGCAAATGATCTTCTCGACGCGGCATGCGACTACTGCCTCGCGCACGACATGCAGGTTGAACTGCTCCGCGGTCACGGATCAGCTCGTGCAGAATTACTGCCGATGGCGAAACATCATGACACAGACCTCATCGTGCTCGCGGACAGTTACCACAGCCTGCTGCTGCACAGTACGCTCGGCGACGTCACGCGCGATATCGTCCGACAAGCCGGCCGACCACTGTTCCTGACGCACTGACCCCGCCCGCGTGGCATCAATGGTGTAGGCACGCCTTTCGCTGCTCCTACCACCTCACTGGCAAGTTCCCTGCGGCGCCGCTCAGGACAAGCTTTCGCAGTTGCTCCAGGCTGAGGCCCCTCGGCTTCGCTCGGGACAACCCGGCGTACGCGCCCCATTCGAGTTGGGTCTGCCACCGGTGGCCCTTGGCGATGGCCTCGAGCAAGGTCCGGCTAGAACCACTGGTATCCTCGACGTGCTGGGCGCCGAGACAGGCGCGGCTTCGCCTTCGGTTAGGAACATGCACCGTCCGTTGCGCCGGCGCAGCCGCGTGATGATGTGGACCATCTGTAAGCGGTTTGGCGTAGAAATCCAGTCCCGCTTCGCAAGAGTGGGGTCCGTCCGGCGGGGAACGGGGAGAGACTATTTGTTTTCCCGGCGGGCGTCACGCAGACAGAACTCTTGCCAAATCCGGGCGAACTCCTCATCCGGAAGCCAATGGGCCACGGTCTTGTCGCCGGGGAACGAATGGTAGGGCGCAATGGTGAGCTTCTGCGGACCACCTTTGGCTTTGTCATAGTTGGCGCCGAGCCAACCCGACTCGATGTCGACAGGCTTCACGCTTCCGTCTTGGTTCAGTCGCACGCGCATGACCGCCTTGCAGAACTCGACGATATAGGACCAGGTCACATCCTTGTTTGACGGGCCATGGCCTTCGGAGATCTCCCACGTCAGATTGAACGGGGCGTTACGGTGCTTTCTCATGTGGGCCATGGCTTCTTCCTGCCCATGCTTGAACCATTTGTCCCTGGGGCCGTGCATCAGCATGCCGGGCACCTTTTCAAGCCCGGGGAACTGCAGATAGAAACTCCAGCCCGAGTGGAAGGAGACCCAGCCCAGGGCTTTCTCCGGCCTGCCCGCAGCCATGGTGGTGGCGAACCCCGTCCCGTTCGAATGACCAAATGTAAAGTATGGCACGTCGACGAGTTCCGGATGGCCTGACATCTCCGCCAGCCTCTTCACATGCGGATTGATGGTGGAAACCGGATAAAAGCCTCGCTGCGCTGCGGCCCCTCTCACGCCGATCAGTGCCACATCGTGTTCATGGGCGAACTTTCGTAACACGCGATGACCAATGTTGCCGCAACCATGTCTGGATATGAAGAAGGCGGCCTTGATGCGCTTGGTGGTTTCGGGAACATAGATATGAAACCGAACCTGCTGCATCCTCGCTTCCTTGCGCTCGGCCTGCCGCTTGCGGAAAACGGCTTCGAACGCTTCGGGCTCGATGTAGGACCCGGGTCGCGGTCTACCAAGTTCATGGTGTACATGAATCTCGGTGTATTCGGTCATGGTTGCATTATTCAGGTCCATGCGCCCCTTGAACCCCGGGATCGTCGGATCGATGGGCACGGGTTGGATGACGATCCTTTGTTTACGCGCGAAGAAGTCCTGCGACCGGATCTCCATACTGCGGGTCAAATGATCCGGATGCCGGATCTCCAGCTTGTCGAGCACGCCACCGGCAGACGGTTGGTAGTCTTCGGGGAGCGGAAGTTCGATATCGAAGGCGCCATTGTCATCGGTGACCCACGATGCGTTCAGGCGGCTCAAGTGTACCTGTGCCCCATTGATCAGGTTGTCGCTTGGGTCAACCACATCGCCCCGAAAACGCACCGTTTGCGCGGTGCAGAGGTGTGCCTGAATCATTATAACGAGCATCGCAACCAACGGCCTCGAGACGGACAGGATAATCATGTTCTTCCCTGCATTGCGGTGTGCGGAAATATGTCTCATGGAGCAATCCAGTATACCGGCGGGGTGCGTGTTGGTCGAGACTGTCGGTGCGTGCAGCGCCGTGTCGTGAAGGGTGCTTCGACGAGCAGGACCCATGACCCGTGCGGCTCGATTGTTCATCGGCACTGCGATACAGTATGATCATGAAATGTTCCCTCCCGTCCCTTATCTTGTTGGTTAACATAATCAGCCCCGGAAACGTCTTGGCTGAATGTGATTGGTCGCCCCTGAGCCTGGAGTGTCTAGGCGTGGCGGTCAAGCGTGAGAATACCCACGTCTGGGGTTCGTCCCCGATCATAGGGCCTGACGGCAAGGTGCATCTCTACGTGGCACAATGGGAACGACCTGCGGACGATAATTTCGGCGGCCAGGCCAAAGACGGCAAAGAGACAGGATGGATGGTATCCAGTGAAATTGCCCACTATGTCGGCGACACGCCGGAGGGGCCGTTCGAATATATCTGAATCGCGGTGCCAGATCGGGACGGTGAGTTCAACGCGCCGCACAACCCGACTGTAAAGCACATCGACGGGAAGTATGTCCTGCTGTTCATCGTCAATTCCAGGGGCACTGAGTGGTGTGCATGGGCCAGGCAGTGACGGCATGTGAAGTGTCGCGGTTCGGCGGCTGTCCCGAGTACACTAAGGTCTTAGTGGGACCGCAGGCGGTCCTGCCTGGACGGTATAGGGTGCTGATGTATGTCCCTCTGCCGGTGTGGTGTGGCATCGCTGAAAGGAATCTGCCATGAATCTATGCTCCTGGCGTGTATTGGGCCTGTTGCCAGTTCTTGCGACGGTTGCTGTGGCTGCTGCGGGGCAGGCCGCGGCCGGTGAGGACTGGGAGAACCCGCAGGTCGTGAGCATCAACACGGAGCCGCCGCGAGCGACGTTTGTCACCTGCCGGGATGTCGAGGAGGCCTTGTCAACGCGGTACAAGGGCAGGGCATTCGTTCGACCCCTTGACGGATTGTGGAAGTTCCACTGGGTAAAGGAGGCGAAGGACAGGCCGAACGACTTCTGGCGTCCGGGTATTGACGACAGCGGCTGGGCGGAGATGCCGGTGCCTGGCTGCTGGCAGATGCATGGGTTTGGCACGCCGATCTACGTGAACATTGGTTATGGCTTTGACAAGAATCCGCCGTACATCGGCGGCGCCAACGGCAACCCGGTCGGGTCGTACCGGCGGAGTTTCGAGGTGCCCGAAAGCTGGGCCGGCCGACAGGTATACATCCACTTCGAGGGTGTCAGCGCGGCATTCTACTTGTGGATCAATGGCCGGAAAGTCGGCTATCACCAGGGCAGCAGAACGCCGGCGGAGTTCAATATCACCCAATACGTTCAGCCCGGCAGCAATGTCGTGGCCGTCGAGGTGTATCGCTGGTGCGACGGTAGTTACCTCGAGGACCAGGATGGTTGGCGTATGAGCGGCATTATCCGCAGCGTGAAACTGTTCGCGGCACCGCAAGTGCACATTCGGGACTTCTTCGCGCGCTGTGATCTGGACGAGGCGTACCGCGACGCGGAACTGGAGGTTGATGTATGGGTCCGCAACAGCGGCAAACAGGCGTCAGCGGGTCGCCGGGTGCGCCTGCATTTGTACGATACGCTCGACCCGAACAGGATCGCGGGGGCTGCGGTGAAGAACACGGGGCTCATTGAACCCGGCGAGCAGGTCAAGCTTACATTGTCACTTCCGGTCAAGGACCCGGCCAAGTGGGGGCCGGATACTCCGGCGCTCTATCCGCTGGTTGTCAGTCTGCATGATCAGAACGATCTCACAGAGGAAGCGGTGGCATGCGACTTCGGTTTCCGGGAAATCGAGTTGAAGGACTCGCAACTTCTGCTCAACGGGCGGCCGCTGATGATACGCGGCGTCAACCGTGTTGAGCATGATCCGATCGAGGGCAAGACCGTGATGCCTGAGACCGCAAGGCGGGACGTCGTGTTGATGAAGCAGCACAACATCAACACAGCGCGGACGGCTCACTACCCGCATGACGTGGCGTTCTACGACTACGCCGACGAGATGGGATTGATGGTCATCGATGAAGCCGATGTCGAGTCGCACGGGATCCGCTACGGGGCCGATTCGCTGGCCAAGCTGCCTCAGTGGAGGAAGGCCCATTTGGCGCGTGGCCGCGCCGTTTTGGAGCGAGACAAGAACCGCGCCTGCGTCATCATGTGGTCGCACGGGAACGAGGCCGGCAATGGTATGAACATCAAGGCGATGGACGAGCAGGCGCATCGGCTCGATCCTACCCGGCCGACGCACTATCACTTCATGGGCGAGCCAAAATCCTGCGACATTCTCGGCGGTGGGCGGCCGGATAAGCCGGACCGGTGGAACCGCTACCTGAGCATCCAGCTTCTGGAGCAGTTCGGCGAGAACCCGCCGGACCGACCATTCCTTCTGAATGAGTACGCGCATGCGATGGGTAATTCGGTGGGCAACCTGCAGGAGTACATGGAGGTGTTTGAGAAGTATCCGCACCTGCTGGGCGGGTGCATCTGGGACTGGGTCGACCAGGGGCTCTTCGCCAGATCGGAGGATGGCACGCCCTACGTCGCTTACGGAGGTGACTTTGGCGACGAACCCAACGACCGTGACTTCTGCCTCAATGGCCTGGTCTTCTGCGACAGGACACTGACGGGCAAGCTGATGGAGGTGAAGAAGGTCTATCAGCAGATCGCGTTCGAGAGGGGCGGCAGTTCGGGCCAGGTCGAGATCATGAACAAGTCGCATGGGATGAATCTGTCGGAGTTGGATTTTCGCTGGGAGCTGCTGCGCGATGGCGAGTCCGTCCGTCACGGCAGGCTCAACGTACCGGCGGCGGGGCCGGGTGAACGCGCCGTCGCGATGGTGCCGCCACTTGCCGGGCACGCCATGCCGCCCGGTCCAGAGTATGTTGTTCACCTGGAGGCCCGCACCAATCAGGACACGACCTGGGCCAGCAAAGGGCATGTGATCGCCCGCGAGGAGTTCGTGCAGGCAGGCTGGGACTTCGTTGGCCCCGAACTGCAGACAGCTCCGCGCATAGAGCAGGCGGCGGGTCCGACCCTTGAGCTTGGCGGCGGGGACTGGCGCATCGTCTTCGACAAGGCCCGGGGCCAGATCACGTCATACGAGTATCGCGGCAGGAAGATACTGGAACGCGGGCCGGTGCCGGCGTTCTGGCGGGCCGAGTTGAGCAACGACAAGGGCCTTGCCCGTAAGTGGCGGCAAGCCGGACTCGACCGCATCCGGCTCATCTCCAATGACTTCAAGATGCATGTGCACGAGGCCGGGCCCGCCGAGATCGTCTTCCTTCAGACATGGAGACAAGACGCCGCGTCGCCTGGCTTCGAGGTCGAGCAGAACTACCGCGTGGACTCTACCGGCGTGGTGCAGTTGGATGTGCAGGTCAGACCGCTGGGCAAGCTGCCGGGGCAATTACCGAGGATCGGTCTTGAGGTCATCGCCGCAAAGGGCATGGAGCGTTTTGAATGGTACGGCCGCGGGCCGTACCACTCATACTGTGACCGCAAGGTCGGCGTGATGCTTGGGCGATACGCCGGAACGGTTGACGATCAGTTCGTGAATTACCCGATGCCGCAGGAGAACGGCAACAAGACGGACGTGAGGTGGGCAAGTCTGACCGACAGCGACGGGATGGGCTTGCTGGTCCGAGGCGCGCAGCCGCTGGAGATGTCCGTGCGACACTATACGACCCAGAACCTGGATGAGGCGAAACACACATACGACCTCAAGCGGATCAACGAGGTGGTCTGGAACATCGACTATCGCATGGCGCCCTTGGGTAACGGCAGTTGCGGACCCGGGCCGTTGAAAAGATACTGGATCAGACCCGAAGAGATGGTCTATACGGTGTGCTTCGAGCCGATTCCGAGCGAGCGATAAAGCATGCCAATCGCTGATCTGTCTTCCTCCGTGCCGCCACATCGTGCTAGATTCACTCTGTTGAGACCAGTTGGCAGGCGCGTGGATTGGCGCTGCACTGGTGGGGATGAGCACGGATGCTCAACCCGATCGGATTCTGAAGGTCATGGCACTGGCGATGCGGCTTGGATGTGAACACGTGGCGGCCTACGGCAGTATCAATAGCCGCAAGGACTTCACTCAGCCACAGTTGGTGACGTGCCTGGTGCTGCGGACGCACTAGAAGACGACGTATCGCGGTGTGATCGAGCAGTGGGCGGTGTCGGCGGAGGTGCGTGAGGCGATCGAATTGGCAAAGCTGCCCAACTACTCGACGCTGAAGCACCCGGGCTACGGCCGGCGTTAGCACGCCGCGACATTCATGAGTGCGATGATGTCAACAGCACAGTCGCACTCCACGGAATTACGGTGTTTCGCTATAGCTCACCCCTTACGCGAAGTCCCTCCAGGTTCGATTCTGACCGCTCGATTGGGCCGGCTGTTCTTGTATCCGCGGCGTCTGGGCCGTACCCTTTCGGGAAGGTTGCTGGAAGCGAGTTCCAGCCCACGCACCCGCACCAGCGAAGGAAAGGCGGCCGGTCGAAGGCCGAGTGTGCCGTATGCCCAGTGCAGTTGACGAAGCGTATTTTGAGAAGGACAGCGATACCCTGGCGAAGGAAGCGCTCGACGAGGCGAAGTCCGGGTGGTGGGTCGAGAGCGAGAAGACTCGCGAGCAACGGATCGCTTGGTGGCGCGAAGCGCGTTTCGGTTGCTTCGTTCACTGGGGTGTCTATTCCGTGCTCGCGGGCAACTGGCGCGGCAAGCACCACGAGGGTTACGCCGAGCACATTCAGCGGGCCCTGACCATCACGCAGGACGAGTACCGCCGCGACGCCGTCGAGCAGTTCAACCCCGAGCACTTCGACGCCGAGAAGTGGGTCAGCCTCGTCGCAAGGTCTGGTGCCAAGATGTTCGCGATTACCGCGAAGCACCACGACGGTTTTGCGATGTACGACTCGGCGGTCAGCGACTACAACATCGTCCGGGCGACGCCCTTCGGCCGCGATCCGATGTCCGAGCTTCGCGACGCTTGTCGGCGGCACGGGCTGAAGTTCGGCTTCTACTACTCGCACGCGTTCGACTGGGGCGAGCCGCACGGCCCCGGCAACGATTGGGAGTACGAGAATCCCGGCGGCGACCTGCACCTGCACGGCGGGACGAACTGGTGGGACGAGAACCCCGCCCTGCGCCGCCCCATCGTCCGCGAGTATGTCGATAAGAAGAGCATCCCACAGATTCTCGAACTAATCGAGAACTATGATCCAGACTTCTTGTGGTTCGACACGTCGGGCAAGCTGCCGTTCCATGAGAACATGCGAATCCTCAAGGCGATCCGCGAGGTCAGCCAGACGGTCGTGGTCAACGGTCGGCTGGCGCGAGGTCGGGGCGGCAACTACGGCGACTACGTGAATACCGGTGATCGCGCCGCGGAGTTCGCCCGGAAGGGCGGCGACTGGGAGACCATGCCCACGACCAACGAGTCGTACGGTTACCACGCCGAAGATCACAGTCACAAACCGCCGGCGTTCTTCATCCGGGTTCTGGCGAAGGTCGCAAGCCGCAGCGGCAACGTGCTGATCAACCTCGGGCCGATGGGCGACGGCCGGATCGACCCGAAGGACGTGCGGATCTTCGAGGCCATCGGCGACTGGCTGGCCGTTAACGGTGAAGCGATCTACGGCACGACGGGCTCGCCGTTGCCCCTGCAGCATTGGGGCGTCACAACCATGAAGGGCGAGCACGTCTTCCTGCACGTCTTCGATTGGCCGGCGGATGGGCGGTTGATCGTCGGCGGTTTGAAGACCGACCCGGCCGGGGCGGCCATGTTGATCGATGATCATGATGTCGCGTGGCGACGTTTGAGCGAGCTCGATGTCGAACTGCGGCTGCCGGACGGGTGGTCGCACGACGCCGATTCAGTCGTGCGGCTGACGTTTGGCTCAGGGCCTGAGGCCGACGCGGTATATCGTATGCCAACGGATGTGGCGTCGCGGCTGCTGGCGTTCGACGCCGAGCGGTGTGCCCGGGTCGACGCGGACGCCGGCGATGGGACGAAGACCGAAGTGACCGGGGGCAAGACCGGGCTGAGCTACGGCGACGGCAAGATCGCTGAGCCCCGCTATTTCGTGCACGGCTGGTCGAGCACCGACCAGTGGCTGCGATGGTCGGTGCGCCTGACCGAGCCCGGCCGCTTCAGCGTCACCTTATGGTACACGCCGGCCCATC
The DNA here is from genome assembly GCA_964458935.1 of uncultured Planctomycetaceae bacterium. Lineage (GTDB taxonomy): Bacteria > Planctomycetota > Phycisphaerae > Phycisphaerales > Zrk34 > CAYWKS01. The sequence continues at coordinate 32,012 of CAYWKS010000006.1, read as the reverse complement.
AGAGCGGCGGCGGCGACATCTGCCTGAGGGCCGGCCAGTCCGTGCTCGAAGCCGGTGTGCCGACCGACGGCGATCCCAAGTCGGCCCGGCAGATCGAGCTGGGCGAGGTCGCGCTCGACCCTGGTCTCGCCACCATCGAGCTGATGGCCACGCGGATCGGCGACAATCAGATCATGCGGCCGCTCGAACTGGCGTTCTCGCCCATAGACTGAACGCGTGTGGTTTGGCGCGAGCGGCGCGGGTACCATCGACCTGGCCGATTACTGACCTGGAAGGTCTCGCATGCAACCCGGCGGTTTCAACTTCGAGGACTACGCTCAGCGGCAGATGCAACGCTACGGGGGCCGACTGATCCTGTTTGGCATCGCCGTCGTGTTGATCGTGTACGGGGCCATGAGCAGTTTCTACACCGTCCCCGCCGACAGCAACGCGGTCATCAAGCGTTTCGGTGCGGTGGTCGGCATTGTCGGCCCGGGCCCGCACTTCAAGCTCCCGTTCGGCATCGATGCGGCGGTGATTGTGCCGACTAAACGCGTGCTCAAGCAGGAGTTCGGCTTCCGCACGGTCGAGGCGGGGGAGCGATCGCGGTTCGAGAAGACACCGCAGATGAAGGCCCGTGAATCGCTCATGCTCACCGGCGACCTCAACGTCATCGACGTCGAGTGGGTCGTGCAGTACCGCATCACCAACGCCGACAAGTGGCTGCACCGCGTGCGTAATCCGGTGGAGACGGTCCGCGATGTGTCTGAGGCGGTGATGCGACGGATCATCGGCAATCGGCTGGGTTCAGAAGCGCTGACCGTGGCGCGTAAGGAGATCGCCGCCGAGGTGCGATCCGAGATGCAGCGAATCCTCGACGACCAGGACCCCAACGACCCCGGCTATAACACCAGCGAATACGATATGGGCATCAGCATCGGGTCGGTCGAGATGCAGGATGTCACGCCACCCGACCCGGTCAAGCCGGCCTTCAATGAGGTCAACAAGTCGCGGCAGGAGCGCCAGTCGTTGATCAACCAGGCCCAGAAGAAGCGAAACCAGATCATCCCCAAGGCCCGTGGCGAGGCCGAGCAGACCATCGCCGAAGCCGAGGCTTACAAGTCCGAGCGGATTAACGCGGCCAAGGGCGATACCTCGCGATTCACCGCCATCCTCCGGCAGTACCGCCAGGCCGAAGATGTGACGCGGCGGCGGCTGTACCTGGAGATGATCGACGCGGTGATGCCCAGGCTCGGTGGCGTGTACGTGATAGAAGGCTCGGCGCACCAGCCGTTGCCGCTGTTCGATCTCGGCGCCGCGGGCAGGGCCATGGAGCGGAAGGGAGGCACGCGATGAATGCAGCCAGTCGTGCCACGACGGGTCTACTGCTTACGCTGGGCTTTGTCGCGGTGATCCTGTTGTATACCGCGACGTATCGGCTCGACGAGGCGGAGCAGGCGATCGTGCTGCAGTTCGGGCGGCCCGTTGGGGATCCGGTGACCAGCCCTGGCCTGCATTTCAAGGTTCCATTCATCCAGGAGGTGCGCCGGTTCGACAATCGCCTGTTGATCTGGGACGGGGCGCCGACCCAGATCCCCACGTCCGGGCGGGAGTTCATCTCCGTCGATACCACCGCACGGTGGCGGATCGTGGACCCGCTGAAGTTCCTCGAATCGGTGTCCAACGAGACGGCCGCACAGTCGCGGCTGGACGACATCATCGATTCGGCCGTGCGCGACCGGATCAGCTCGACGGAGCTGACCGACATCGTACGTTCGGCCGACTGGGCGGTGACCGCTGAGGACCTTGAATTGACTGAGGTCGTCGCCGCGCAGACGGGCGACAAGGAGTTGCAGCAGCCGGTCAAGGTCGGCCGGCAGACGCTCACCCGGCAGATCCTCGACAGCGCCCGGCCGGAGATGCCGCAGTACGGCATCGAACTGCTCGACGTCCGCATCAAGCGACTGAACTACATCGACGACGTCCGGCGACAGGTCTACGACCGCATGATCTCCGAGCGGCAGCGGATCGCCGAGAAGTACCGGTCAGAAGGGCAGGGCGAGGCCAGCCGCATCGAAGGCGAGACCAGCCGCCAACTCGCCGAGATCCGCTCCGAGGCCCGGCGACAGGCGCAGATCATCCGGGGCGAGGCCGACGCCGAGGCCACGCGGATTTACGCCGAGGCGTACTCGGCCGACCCGGAGTTCTACGCCTTCCAGCGGACCATCGAGAGCTACGCCCAGTCACTCAACGAGAAGACGACGCTGGTGCTCAGCCCCGACAGCGCGTACTTCCGGTACCTGCGCACCGTCCGGCCGGACCCCGATACGCGGTCACCGTCGGGCGACTGATCGCCGCGGCATGTCGGCGTCCCGTGCGTGTGTATCTCACGCGCCCAGTTTCGATTCGGGCGTGGGCAGGCTATCCTAGACGTCATGACCCGACTGACGATCCGCAACGGCCGGCTCATCGACCCTGCCAGCCAGTTCGATGGCGTAACCGATGTCATGCTCGAGCGCGGTAAGGTCGCTCGGATCGGGAAGGTTGCCAAGCCGACCGGCAGGACCATTGATGCCACGGGCCTGATCGTGTGCCCCGGGCTGATCGACCCGCACGTTCACCTCCGCGAACCGGGCCAGGAAGACAAAGAGACCATCGCCACCGGGACAGCCGCAGCGGTCAATGGCGGTTTCACCAGTGTCTGCTGCATGCCCAACACGCAGCCGGCGCTCGACGACGATGCGCGGATCGACTTCGTCTATTGGCAGGTGGGGCGGCACGGCGCTTGTCACGTCTTCCCCGCCGGCGCGGTGACCAAGGGGCGGGCCGGCGAGGAATTGGCCGAGATCGCGCTGATGTCATCGGCGGGCGCGGTGGCGTTCACCGACGACGGCGATGCGATCGCCTCGGCCGGCATGATGCGCCGGGCCTTGGCTTACGTGAACATGACCGGCAAGGCGCTCATGCAGCACTGCGAGGAGCCGACGCTGATCGAAGGGGGGGCGATGAACGCCGGTGCGCTGGCCGCGCGGCTGGGGCTGCCGGGCCGACCCGCCGTCGCCGAGGAACTCATCATCCAGCGCGACATCATGCTCAACCGCGATGTGGGCTGCCCCTACCACGTCCAGCACCTGTCCACCGAGGGCGGGGTCGAGTTGGTCCGCTGGGGCCGCAAGACCGGTCAGCCCGTGACCGCCGAGGCCACCCCGCATCACCTGCTGCTGTCCGAGGACGACTGCGCCGGCTACGACCCGAAGTACAAGGTCAACCCGCCCCTGCGCACCCGCCGCGACGTCAAGGCGATCCGCAAGGGCATTCGCGACGGTGTGATCACTGTGCTCGGCACGGACCACGCCCCCCACACGCTCGAGGAAAAGCAACTGGTCTTCAGCGCCGCCCCCTCCGGCATCGTCTCGCTCGACTGCGCCCTGGGGCTGTACGCCAAGGCGCTGATCGAGACCGGGACGATCGACTGGCCTCGTATGATCGCCATGATGACCCTCGAGCCGGCGAAACTGCTCGGGCTGTCGACCAAGGGCACGCTCGGCGAGGGCGCCGACGCCGACGTGACGGTCATCGATCCCGAGCACGAATGGACGGTGCGTGTGTCGCAGTTCGCCAGCAAGGGGCGCAACTGCCCCTACGACGGCTGGACGCTGCGGGGCCGCGCAATGACGACGATCGTCGGCGGTGCGGTCAAGATGAATCGCCTTGCCGAGCGTGTCGCGGCTCGCTGATACCCGCATTCACGGCGTCGGGCGCCGCCCCCGAAGCAGCGTCGCCAGATGATGCAGGGCCAGCCGATTGTCCGCCTGGAGGTAGTCCATCCGCCCGCCCATGCGGTGAAAACTCTTGCAGAACCGCAGGTAGTACGCCGGGTGATCCTCAGGCGGCTCGCCGTCCTGAAACCAGTCCCAACCCCCGCCGTCCTGAATGTCCACCACCGCGACGTGATGGTCGGCGATGGGCCGCTCACCCCGGCCGAGGCGGAGGTTGTTCGCGATGCTCATGGCCTTCTCAAACACCATCGGGCTCATGATCGCAGAACCGACGGACAGGTACACGCCGCCGGTCAATCGCTCGACGCCGTGTGCGAAGGTGTGGAAGTCGCGCGTGGCGCATCGGCCGATCGCCGCGCCGGCTTCCTCGGTGAACATCGGGTGGCAGCAGTAGATGTCGTAGCCGATGCCGGGCAGGACGCACAGCGGCACACCGCTTGCATAGGCCGCGGCCGTGACGCTGTAATGGCAATAGGGATGCGTCGCGGCGTCTTCGCTGATGACCCTGCCCAGCGCCTCGCCCCAGCCGCAGTCTGACTCGGCCCCGATCATCGCGGCGGCGATCAGTGCCCGCCCGGTTTCGTCCCAGGTGCCGAAGCGGCCACGGTGGACGTTTTGCTCGACAGCTTCGCTGCTGGTGCCGCGGTGGGCGAACTCCCAGTCGTGGATGAGGCCCGATCCCTGCGTGGCCAGGTGCGTCACCCAGCCGCTGGCGAGCAACTCGCGCAGCAGCGGTCCGCAACCGTTCTTGATGACGTGGGCCCCGTAGGTGAGCATGACCGACGCATCGCGGGTCCGGGCGGCGACAATCGCCTCGGCCAGCCGTTGCAAGCCCTCGCCCAGGGCCGCAGGCGCCGCGTCGGGCGACGTGGCCGGGTCGATCGCGGCAGAGCGGATATCCACGCGATCTTGCCGTTCAGCCAGCGGGCGGGCGGCGATCTGCGTCGGGTCGATGCGAGCGTGGGTAGGCGGCATGACCAGAGGATAACACGCACCCCGCCACCGCCGCATCTGCCCGTCGTGCGGCGGCCTGCGCGGTCGATGCAACCGTTTGACAGGAGGGGGTTAGGGGATATGATACCCCTGCTTCGGGGATGGCTCACTGGGCGTGAGTCGAGGTGGATTGACCTCGGCGCAACGCCCGGTTGTTTCATCCGACCGAGGTTGTTAAAGTGTCGGATTCCGGTTCGACCAGGTCGTCCGGCACCGCCGCCACCGTAGCTCAGTGGTAGAGCACTCCCTTGGTAAGGGAGAGGTCACGGGTTCAAGTCCCGTCGGTGGCTTGAAAGGCCGGACCGGATGCGGGCGATGGTCGCCCCGGCGTGCCGGACAGCAGTAGCGAACGCACAGCGCAACACGCCTGTGACGAGACTCGGCCGGGTGAGCCGAGCACAACCACCAGCAGCAGCGCCGACGCACGGACTCGACATCGCATCAACCACGAGGCCCGACGCGGCAGGAAAGCTCACCATGTACGGAGGTACGACCAATGGCTAAGGGTGTTTTCGAACGAACCAAACCCCACGTGAACGTCGGCACGATCGGCCACGTCGACCACGGCAAGACCACGCTGACCTCGGCCATCACCGCCGTACAGGCAGCCAAGGGCCTTGCGACGTTCAAGGGCTATGACGACGTGGCCAAGGCCTCGGAGTCCGACGGGCGTCGCGACGCGACCAAGATCATGACGATCGCCACCAGCCATGTGGAGTACGAGACCACGAATCGGCACTACGCCCACGTCGACTGCCCGGGCCACGCCGACTTCGTCAAGAATATGATCACCGGCGCCGCCCAGATGGACGGCGCCATCCTGGTGGTTTCGGCCGCGGATGGCCCGATGCCGCAGACCCGCGAGCACGTGCTCCTGGCCCGTCAGGTCAACGTGCCCAAGCTCGTGGTGTTCCTCAACAAGGTCGACCTCGTCGACGATCCGGAACTGCTCGACCTCGTCGAGCTCGAAGTCCAGGAACTGCTGTCCAAGTACGAATTCGAGGAAGACACGCCCATCGTCAAGGGTGCCGCCTTCCCCGCGCTCCAGAACCCCGACGACGATGCGAGCAACGCCTGCATCGCCGAGCTCATGGACGCCATCGATTCCTGGATCCCCGAGCCCCAACGCGAGGTGGACAAACCCTACCTGATGAGCGTCGAAGACGTCTTCTCGATCAAGGGCCGCGGCACGGTCGCCACCGGACGCATTGAGCGCGGTGTCATGAAGGTCGGCGACGATTGCGAGATCATCGGCCTCCGCCGCGACTCCAAGAAGACGGTTGTCACGGGCGTGGAGATGTTCAACAAGACCCTCGAGGAAGGTCAGGCCGGTGACAACGTCGGCTGCCTGCTCCGCGGCATCGAAAAGGACGAGATCGACCGCGGCATGGTGTTGGCCAAGCCCGGGTCCATCACCCCGCACACCAAGTTCGAGGGTGAGGTCTACGTGCTGACCAAGGAAGAAGGCGGCCGGCACAGCCCGTTCTTCTCCGGCTACAAGCCGCAGTTCTACTTCCGCACCACCGACGTCACCGGCGGGATCAAGCTCCTCGGCGGTGCCGAGATGTGCATGCCCGGCGACAACATCACCATGGAGGTCGACCTCGGTGACAAGCCCATCGCGATGGAAGAAGGCCTCCGCTTCGCCGTCCGTGAAGGCGGCCGCACCGTCGGCGCCGGCGTCGTGACCAAGATCCTCGAGTAATCGCCGCCCCCTTGCCTTGACCGGCAAGGGCCGTCCGGTGGAGTACGACCATGGCCAAGAAATCCAAAGATGCCGTCGAATACGTCTGGCTGCAATGTTCGGAGTCCGGGGACCTGAACTATCGCACCCCGGTTAACGTCAAGGGCGGGATCCCCGAGAAGCTCAAGGCCGGACTGAATAAGTACTCCCCGCGGCTTCGCAAGCACACGCTGCATAAGATCAAGCGGAAGTGACGTGTATCGCGGGCAGGCGGCTGCCGAACGTCCCGATCCCTGACCGAAGCAGCTTCCCGCCCGATATGTCTTGTGAACGTCGGAAATCGTACGAACGCCAGTAGCTCAATTGGCAGAGCAGCCGCCTCCAAAGCGGCAGGTTGGGGGTTCGACTCCTCCCTGGCGTGTTGAGCGGCAAGCGGATTGGAATTATGGCCAGCACACTCTCCACAAGCAGTTCCGATGGCGGCTCCAATAAGCCTCAGGCAACCGCCAGTGCCGGTGGATTCCACCTCTACAAGCCCGGCCAGGGCTACTGGACCCGTCTGGTGAGCGGCCTCGGCTCCGGCGTCCTCATCTGCCTCGGAGCGTGGTGGCTCTGGGAGCAGCTCGCCGGACTCCCCGGCGGCATCTACACCCAGGCCGTCGGCTCGGTCGTGCCCCTCGTTGTGCTGGGCCTGCTCGTGTTCTGGTGGGTCGGCATCAAACCCAAGACCGTTGACTTCCTCATCGCCACCGAGGCCGAGATGAAGAAGGTCAACTGGCCCACTCGCCGCGAAGTCATCGGCTCGACCGGCATCGTCATCTTCTTTCTCATCGCGATCGTGGGTATCCTGCTCCTGGCCGATATCCTCTTCAGCATCTTCTTCTACGAGATCGGCGTCCTGAAGATCAAACTCTGGGGTTGAGAGCTCCTTTGCATATGACCCAGTACCCATCCCAGCCGCACGACCATTCGACGTCGCCCGCTCCGCAACCGCATGTCGACGAGTCGTCGGAGCCGACCGAATCGACCGACCTCAACACGTTCGCCGCCGCTGAAGACCAGGCCGAGCCACGCGAACGCCAGCCCGACGACGCCGAATCCTCTCATGCCGCCGACGAGCTGCCCGAAGACAACGCCGGCTCGGCGGAGGACGAACAGGACACACGCGGCGAGGTCATGGAGGACGAACCGCTCGTCTACCCCGGCTTCGACTGGTTCGTGTTGCGGGTCGCCTCCAACAAGGAAGACTCGGTCAAGGAGACCCTGCTCCGGAAGATCAAGATCGAGGGCATGACGCACCTGGTCAATCGCATTCTGGTGCCCACCGAGAAGATCCGCACCATGAAGGGCGGCAAGCAGAAGGTCCAGCAACGCAAGCTCTACCCCGGCTACGTGTTCGTCGAGATGCAGCTCGAAGCCGATGGCCGCATCCCCCAGGACGTGTTCTTTCTCATCAAGGAAACCACCGGCGTGGGCGACTTCATCGGCACCGCCGGCCGCCCCGCGCCCATGCAGCGGCACGAGGTCGAGAAGATGGTCCTCGCCTCCCGCCAGCCCGAGGAAGAGCCCGAGGTCCGGATGGAGTTCGCCCCCGGCGACGTCGTCAAGATCAAGGAAGGCCCTTTCGAGAATATGGACGGCACCGTCGACGCGCTACTCCCCGAGCAGGGCAAAGTCCGCGTGATCGTCACCATCTTCGGTCGTGCCACCCCCCTCGAGATCGAGTACTGGCAGATCGAGAAGGCCGACGAGTAACACGCCCCACGCCGACGCACTTGACCAAAGCCCCTTCCCGGTAGATACTTAGCGGCGCAAAGATATCCCCGCCCCGCGTGTCGGGCTCCCCACACCGGCCCCACGTTCCTAGCCAGGGAGGCATGACTCATGGCAACTCGTTCAGGCGGCATCAGCGGCGCAGTCTTCGCCCTGGTGGCCTTCGTTTTCCTGTTCGTGCTCAGCGGCGCCCTCGCCGTGCTCTTCTATACCCAGAAAACCGCCGCCCAGGAGGAGGTCGCCACCCTCCAGGACCAGCAGGGCAACCTCATCTCGCAGACCGAACGTGGCGGCGACATGTACAGCAGCCTCAACGACCAGCGCCGGCAACAGGGCCGCACCATCTTCGGCCAGCTCGTCGTCAACAACCAGAACCTCAAACGCTGGCTCACCGGCGACGGCACCATGCCGCTCGGCCAGATCGAGCAGCAGCTCCAGGCCGCCGAGGTGCCCCAGGGCAGCAACGTCCTCGCGCAGGTCCAGCAGCTCAATGCCTCGTTGACTTCGGCCCAGCAGCAGATCGATCAGCTCGAGCAGGGCAATCAGCAGCGGGCCCAGAAGCTCGCCTCGCTCCAGGAGCAGAACGAGCAGCAGCAGGACGCTCACGAGCAGACCGTCAGCAATCTTCAGGTTCGCATCGACGAGTTGCAGCAGAGTTTCAGCCAGGCCGAGCAGGCGGCTCAACAGGAACGCGAGGAGCTGCGGCAGACCTACGAGCAGTACAAGACCGACACCCGCGAGGAGCTGCGCCAAAAGGAAAGTGAGATCCGGACGCTCGACAACGAGATCGCCAAACGCGACGCGCGGGTCCGGGAGTTGCTGGGCATCATCAACGCCAACCGCTTGTCCTCGCCCGACCTGACCCTCGAGGCCGACGGTCAGATCGTCGAGGTCGTCACCGGTGAGCAGGTCGTCTACATCAATCTCGGCCGCGACGAAAACCTCGTGCTCGGCATGACCTTCGAGGTCTTCGACGCCGAGACCGGCGTCCGCACCGAGGTTCGGAACAACGGCCAGGTCCAGCACATAGGCGGCAAGGCCACCATCGAGGTCATCCGCTTCTCGGAGTCGGGCCAGACCGCCGCCTGCCGGGTCATCCGCCGCAGCTACGGCGAGCCCATCCTCAGCGGCGACCTGATCTCCAACATCGTCTACGACGAGAACCGCACGTTCCGCTTCTTCGTCACCGGCGACTTCGACCTCAACCAGGACGGCCGCGCCACCGAGATGGAGCGCCGCCGCGCCACCAACCTGATCCAGCAGTGGGGCGGCGTCGTGATCGACAGCGACGACATGCCCGTCGACACCGACTTCCTGGTCATCGGCGAGCAGCTCGAATTCCCCGAGCCCCCGCCGGACAACCCGCCGCCGACCCCCGCCGAGATCCAGGAATGGCTCGGCCGCAAGGAGCGGTACATCCGCCAGCAGGAGTTGATCGGCCTCGCCCGCGAGCTGAGCATCCCGATCCTCAACCAGAACCGCTTCCTCACGCTCATCGGCTACTATCAGCAGTGAGCCCGCCGCCGAGCCGCGCACGCCGAGCCGTGATCGAACACCAACCGGCGCCGACTGACCGTCGGCGCTTTTTCTTGCCTTCGCGCATCGACGCGCCGCGATCGGGAATCCGCCCATGGCCCGCGACCAGTCGGCGTTGACCAGCACGTGGCAGTACCTGGCCCTGCGGCTGGGGACGATGATGCTGCACATGTTCCCGATCGACGACGTGCTCCATGGCGCCCGCGGGGTCGGCTCGGCGATGTACCGCTGGGACAAGCGGCACCGACTGCGGGCGATCGAGAACATCCGCCGCAGCCTGCCGGCGCTGGGCGAGCGGCGGGCCGCCGACGTCGCCGAACGCTCCATGCAACACTTCCTCCAGCTCGGCAGCGAGGTGCTGTTCACGCCTCGCCTGGTCAACCGCGACACCTGGGCCGAACGCGTCCGCCTGCACCGCCTGAGCGAGGCGCTGGACGTGATGCTTGCCGACCGGCCGACCGTCATGGTCACCGGCCACTTCGGCAACTGGGAGCTGCTCGGGTACGTGCTCGCGACCGTGGGGCTGGACCTGGACGCGGTGGCGCGGCCGATCGACAACCCGATGGTGGACCGCTGGCTGCGGGGCGTGCGTGAGCGGCAGGGCATGCGGATCATCACCAAATGGGGCGCGTCTGACCGCATGGCCCGCATCATGGAGGCCAACGGCACGCTCGGGTTCATCGGCGACCAGAACGCCGGCGACCGGGGCTTGTTCGTGCCGTTCTTCGGGCGGCTCGCCTCGGCGTACAAGTCGATCGGGCTGCTGGCGATGCGGTACGACGCACCGGTGATCTGCGGGTACGCCCGCCGGCTGGGGCCGCGGTTCGCGTATGAGATCGGCACGACCGACATCATCTACCCCGAAGACTGGGCCGACCGGCCCGACCCGCTGTATTACCTCACCGCCCGCTACGCGCGTGCGATCGAGGCGATGGTCCGCCTGGCGCCCGAGCAGTACCTCTGGGTCCACCGGCGGTGGAAGAGCCGGCCCCGCCACGAGCGGGAAGGCCGCCCGCTCCCGGCGGCCCTGGAGCACAAGCTCCGCGACTTGCCGTGGATGACCGACGCCGAACTGGACGCGTTGCGCCAGCCCGTGCTCAACGCCAACCCGAAATAGTCTCGCCCCAACTTGACCCTGTGCATGTGCAATAGGACAATACAGGGTTCACCCCTGACAGCCCGCCATGGAGGCCGCATACGATGGTCGAACGCGAACGGCGACTGGCCGATAAACGCATCCTGATTGTGGACGACGACCCGGACGTGCTGGGCGTGGTCGACGCCGCCCTCAAGGCCGAGGGCGCCAAGACCAAGCAGTGTTCGGACGGCAACACCGCCGTGCACCTCTGCGAGAACGACGACCCGGACCTGGTCGTGCTGGACATGATGCTGCCCAAGCGGAGCGGGTTCCTCGTGCTCGAGCGGATCAAGCAGATGGACGCGCCCCCGCGGGTCATCATGATCACCGCCAACGAGGGCAAGCGGCACCAGGCCTACGCCGAGACGCTCGGCGTCGACGCCTACCTGCACAAGCCCGTCCGCCTGGAGCGGCTGGTCCAGCTCGCCGAGGAACTGGTCGGCAGCGAACCCCAGAAGGCCGAGTAACGCCGGCTGCCTCATCCTCGCACTCCCCCGGTCGGGGCGACGCGCGTCGTCGCCTCGCCTGATTACAAGACGAACTTGCTCAGGTCCTCGTCACCGGCGATGCCCGCCAGTTGCTCGCGGACCAGGTCCGCGGTGACGGTGAGCTTGTCCTCACCGCGGCCGGCCATGTCGGGCGCTTCGTAGCTGACCCGCTCGAACAGCCGCTCCATCACCGTCATCAGCCGCCGCGCGCCGATGTTCTCGTTGGTGGCGTTGACCTGGGCGGCGATGTCGGCCATCGCCTCGATCGACGCCCGCTCAAACGTCACCGTGATCCCCTCGGTGCTGAGCAGCGCCTCCTGCTGACGGGTCAGGGCGTTGCTGGGCTCGGTGAGGATCCGCACGAAGTCATCGCGGGTCAGGGCGTCCAGCTCCACGCGGATGGGGAAGCGGCCCTGCAGCTCGGGCATGAGGTCGCTCACGGACGCGGCGTGAAACGCGCCGGCGGCGATGAACAGGATGTGGTCGGTGTTGACCGTGCCGTGCCGCGTGGTCACGGCGGTGCCCTCGACGATGGGCAGCAGGTCACGCTGGACGCCCTGGCGGCTGACATCGGGGCCGCGCCCGCCGGAGCCCGACCCGTCCCCGCCGCAGACCTTGTCGATCTCGTCGAGGAAGATGATGCCGGTGTTCTCGGTGCGTTCGATGGCCTCGGAGGTGATCTTGTCTCGATCGATGAGCTTCTCGGTCTGCTCTTCGGCCAGGACGCTGCGGGCCTCGCGGATGGTGAGTCGGCGGCGGGTCTGCTGATCGGGGATGAGGTTCTCGAACATCTTGCCCATCTCCGGGTCCATCTGGTCGAGGCCCATGTTGGAGAGCATGGCGACGGGGACGGCCTTGCGGGAGACGCTGATCTCGACCTCGCGGTCGTCGAGCTCGCCGGAGCGGAGTCGTTCGCGGAGGCGGTGGCGGACGCGCTCGCGGCGTTCTCCGGAGTCGTCGGTGGCGACGTATCCGCCCCGCGTGGCCGCCCCGCCCGCGGGGGCGGCGGCCGGCGCCGGTTCCTCCGGGTCATGCTCGCTGCCGGGCAGGAGCAGGTCGATCAGGCGTTCCTCAACAAGCTCGGCGGCGCGCTCGCGGACCTGTTCGGCGTGCTCGGCGCGAACCATGCCGATCGCGTTCTCCAGCAGATCACGGATCATGGACTCGACGTCGCGGCCGTGATAACCGACCTCGGTGAACTTGCTGGCCTCGATCTTGATGAACGGGGCACCGGTGAGCGAGGCGATGCGGCGTGCGATCTCGGTCTTGCCCACGCCCGTCGGGCCGACCATCACGATGTTCTTGGGGTTGACCTCGCGGGCGAGCTCGGCGTCGAGCTGCCGGCGCCGCCAGCGGTTGCGGATGGCGATGGCGACGGCGCGTTTGGCGGCGTCTTGGCCGACGATGTAGCGATCGAGCTTCTCGACGATCTGCTTCGGAGTCAGGTTCTGCATAGGTCGCATGATAGCCGATGGCTTGTGGCGGTCGTCCTCGTGCGCCGCGGCGTGGCGTGCAAGATTTTTTTGAGAAAGTTGGAATAGCGCGCGATCGGCGCGCCCGGCGGTGCGCACGGGGCGGCACGTGTCCGCCCCGGGGGTAGGGGCGCGGTCATTCGGCCGGTAAGGGTCTGCGAATGCGTGGGTTGGGTGTCGGGGTGGGGGATGTCCGGTTGTGTCCGGGCGGACAGATTCGGCGTTTGGCGCGGGCCGTGGCGCACCGGGGCGTCGCGTCGTCGTCGTTTGGAGGCTGCGGTAGCGTGTGCGTGAGCGGCGAAACATGGCGCCCTCCCTATGAGGGCGCCGGCGCGCGATCCGGCGCATGGGACCGTCGCGATGCGCCGCCGCGCCAGGCGGCGAGGGTCATCACGACCGCGAGTGCGAAGATCAGCCATGCCTGATGCGGGAGGATCAGGCGGTGGAAGACCGCGGAGTCGGCGAGCGCGTCGGGGAGTCGGGCTCGGTCGGCGAGCAAGTTCAGCACGGCGGCGCCCGGCACGAACAGCGGCGCGATGAGCAGGACCACGGGCCATGCCCAGCGGCGCTGTGGGGTCGGCCAGGCGCGGGCGGCCCAGGCCAGCGGCAGCAGCAGCAACAGCGCATCGTAGTAGCGGTGATACACGGGCAGGAGGGTGATGACCGCGAGGAGGCCCAGGGCGAGTGCGCGGCGGTCGATGTCGTCGGGGCGTCCGCGACGCCAGAGTGCGACGCCGAGTCCGGCGGCGGTGACGAGCCAGCCCAGAGCGGTGACGACCAGGCGGCTGTCGGTGAAGGCGTGGAGGACGACGCCGAGGTGGATGAAGGTGAACCGCATGGGATGGGCCAGGGTGGCGACGCCGCCTTGCCGGGCGAAGTCGGCCAGGCCCTGCCGGTAGCTGTCGAGCCAGGGGACGCCGGCGAGTTCGAGTCGAGCGACGGCGATGATGGCGAGTGCGGCGACGGTCAGTCCGGTGGCCAGGAGCGTGGTCCAACGGCGATCGGCGAGATCGATCAGGACGAACAGCCCGGCGAGTTGGGGTTTGAGGGCGATGGCGAGGCCGAGGGCGAGCCCGGCGCAGGCGGGCCTCCCGGCGCGGTCGGCGAGGCGCCAGGTGGCGAGCAGCGCGACGATGGCGACGATGAGGTGGCCGAAGGCGAGGGTGGTGTGCAGGGGGGCGAAGCACAAGCCGGCGATGACGAGGGCCCAGGCGCGCGGCGAGGCCCAGGGGATCTGGAACAGGCGCACGAGCAACCCGAGCATCAGAGCGGCGAGCACGGCGTTGAGCCCGGTCCACAGGGCCGAGGCGGTCCACCACGGCAGGGCGGCCAGCGGCGCCAGGCAGACGTAGGTCACCGGGGGGTAGAGCGCGTCGAACAGTTCGGCGTTGACGGTGTGCGGAGGGGCGTCGAGGCGGGCGGCCTCGGTCCAGACACGGAGCTGGGTCGAGGCGTCGTAGGGATTGTCACCGAGCAGCCAGGCGCGGGAGGCGCTGTAGAGCAGCCCGAAATCGTTGATGGCCTGCCAGGAACGCACCGGACCGCGGACGACCATGAAGGCGGCGGCGAGCAGGACGAGCGCGGCGAGCAGCCCCGTCCGACGGGGGGCCCGGGGCGAGGTCGGGGTGGTCGGTCGATCGGTCGTGGCATCGGCGAACATGGGTCGCCGCGATGATACCGGCAGGCCGTGGGCGTGAGAAGCGAGGGAGGTTGTGGGTCGACGTGGGCAGTTCTATGATTGGCCGCATCGCCGGCGAGCAGGACGAATCGCGGTTCATGGCATGCAAGAGCTACACATCACGCACCGTGGGCCCGTTTTCCGCGGCGATCGACTTCTACCACCAGTTTCGCGCGGTGCGTCGCCAGGTGCGAGAGATCGACCGGGCGGCGGAGCAGACGCTTGAGGACTGCCGGCGGATGGAGGGGTACATCGATCGGGACCTTTCGGCGTGCGACGTGGTGGAGTTGGGGTCGGGCCAGATGCCGAGCCTGCTGATCTACCTGACGACGCGATCGCGGAGCGCGGTGGGCTTCGACCTGGATGTCGTGCCGCAGGGCCTGCGTGCGGGGGCGTATGCGCGGATGCTGCGGCACAACGGGTTGAAGCGGACGTTGAAGAGCCTGGGCCGGGAGGTGCTGGGTTTCAATCGTGCGATGCGTCGGGGTATGGCGCGGGCGCTGGGGCGCGAGACGTTGCCGGCGGTGGACCTGCGTGTGGGGGATGTGAGTCGGCGGATCGACCTGCCGGACGCGAGCGTGGACGTGGTGTGTTCGAGCGATCTGTTCGAGCACCTGGCCGAGCCGGAGACGACGATGCGGGAGATGGTGCGAGTGCTGCGTCCGGGTGGTGTGGCGATGGCGCGGACTTGGCATTGGGCGAACGCGAACGCGCTGCACGACATCCGGGTGATCACGGGCCAGCGGCGTGGGCGATGGGCGCACCTGCGGCCGTCGATCCGGCACGAATCGCAGCAGGGGGCGTTCATCAACCAGGTCCGCATCGGCGAGTGGCGGGCGATCTTCGAGAAGCATCTGGACGGGGTGACGGCGCTGGGCACGCCGCACCCGGAGGCGGCGTGGCTCGGGGAGGAGTTGGCGCGGGCGCGGGCGGCGGGCGAACTGGAAGGGTACAGCGACGAGGAGTTGCTGACGCAGCATTGGGTGGTCCGCGGGGTGAAGCGGGGTTAGGTTCGCCGGGCGGGGCTGGTTGGGGATATCGGGCGTTGGCTTTGCGGGGATCATCAATAGGCGCGTTGGATGGCGGCGCCGGGGTAGTAGACGCCGAGGATATGCTCGGCGTGGTGGCCGGCTTCGGCCATGCCCTGGGCGCCCCACTGGCACATGCCGACGCCGTGGCCGTAGCCGCGGCCGGAGAAGTCGACGTGTTCGGCGTGCATGGCGATCTCGATGTCGGCGCTGAGCAGGCGCAGGCCGGACCGCAGGGGTCGGTCTGCGGTGGCGTGGTTGCAGGCGGTGCGGAAGCTGTCGGCGAGCAGCGCGAAGCGACCGCCGGCGGCGTCGGTGAGGGTGAACTCGACGGGGCGGTCGAGCGGGTTGCGTCGTGAGACGACGATGGTTCGGATCGCGGCGAGCTTCGCGAGGGGCGAGTGGCGGGCCTTGCCCCAGTCGGCGAGGCGGCGGCGGAGGTCGTCCAGGTCGCGTCGGACCGGCCCCCACTGAAAGTGTTTGGATCGGCGGCACCAGGGCGGGTGGACCGCGGGTTGGAGGCAGTCGAAGCCGATGGTCGAACCCCAGGTGTCTGCGGGGGAGGCGCCGCGTCCGCCGCAGGTCGAGCTGTAGAAGGCGGGGACGACGCGGTCGCGTTCGGCGAGGACGAGGCCGGTCGTCTCGAGGACCGCGCGGATGCTGGTGGGGTTGACGCCGCGTCCGCCGTAGACCTGGGAGGCCTGGGTGGCTTCGACGTCGTGGTCGCGGGTGTGTCCGTACTGCTGGATGCGGTGGATGGCGTAGCTGCGTGCGGCGATGGCCTGGGCGTGGTAGGTGGCCAGTGACCAGTCGTCGTAGAGCTCGCGATCGAGCACGCCGGGCAGGTAGGCTTCGAGGTGGACGTGGTTGATGACGTCGAAGGCGTTGGCGTCGGTCGTCTGGGTGCGCGTGCGGGGCAGGAGGCGGATGAACCCGGGGAAGGGCTGGCCGTTGACGCGGAGGTCGGCGGTGGTGTTGGGGTCGTCGCCGAGGCGGATGGGGGCGCGGGGTGGCAGGGGCAGGGGCTGGTTGTCGGCCTGCCAGCGGCCGGCGACGAGGCGAACGGTGGCGGGCAGTTCGAGGGTGGCCAGGCGTCGGCCGCGATCGTCGGAGACATCGGCGGCGGGCGGGCCGTCCACCCGGAGCTCGGGCGCGTGGGCGAGCAGGCGGACGCGGATGATCGGTTCGGCGGGGAGGGCGTCGCCGACGTCATCGGCGACGCGTGGGGAGCATCCGGCGGCGGCGAGGGCGACGAGCGGGAGCATCGCGGCGAGCAGGATGCATCGGCGGGCGGTCATGGTGATGAGGTCATCGACCGGCCGGGCGTGGGAGCATTATTCTTCGTCGAGCTTGCGGAGTGCCAGGCCGTGCGCTTCGAGTTTTTCGGTGATCTCGGTGAGCGAGGTCGCGCCGAAGTTTTTGATGCCGAGCAGCTCGGCCTCGGTGCGGGCGACGAGGTCGCCGACGGTCTCGATGCCGAGCAGGGTCAGGGCCTTGCGGGCGCGGACGCTGAGTTCGAGGTCGCCGACGGGCTGGCCGAGCATCTGTTCGTTGCCGGAGCCGGCAAGCTGCTCGTAGACCTCTTGTCGTGCGGCGTCGGTGCGGTCGTCGGCGCCCTGGCCGAGCCGCAGGCCCTTCTGGGCGAGCATCGCCTTGATCTCCTGGAGGCTGGTTTCGCCGAAGTTCTTGTAGGCGAGCAGCTCGGCCTCGGTGGTGCGGAGCAGGTCGCCGAGGGTGCGGATGCTCATCTTCTTGAGGCAGTTGCGTGCGCGGACGCTGAGCTCGAAGTCGGTGACGGGGGTTTCGAGGAGGGTGGTCTGCTTGTCGCGCTGGCGCTGCTGGTCCTCATCGTAGAACATGCGTCGGCTGGCGGTGACGTCCTTCATGTAGAGCCGCGCCCGCTCGTGGTTGGGGTCGGTGTCGACGACCTGTCGGAGGCATTTCTCGGCCTCGGCGTAACGACCGGCGTCTTCGTAGAGGATCGCGAGATTGATCAGGGCGTTGACCTTGGCGGGGCCGGCCTCGCAGCACTGCTCGTAGAGGTGCAGCGCTTCGCTCTCCTCGCCGACGAGGTCGAGGTTGTACGCCAGCCGGAAGCAGACGCCCTCGTCGTCGGGCGCCAGCTCGAACGCCTTTTCGTACAGCTCGATGGCGGTCCAGCGGTCGAGGCCCTGTTCGGCCTGCTCGGCCTGCTCGACCAGTCGGTCGGCTTGGGCGCGGGCCTGGGGATCACTGGTGTCGGTCAGGGTATCGATGCCGGTGACGGACTCGGCCATGGCGCGCGGTCTCCGTGACGCATGAGGGAGCGGGGCGTAGCGTTCCAGTTGAACAGCTCAGACTACAGATGGGCCGCGGTTCTGGCAAGGGGCGGGCGGGGTGTGGGATCGGCCGGCCGCGCCGCTGTTCACCCGGACGGGGCGGGCTTACAATGCGATGGAGCGGCGCTGGGCATTTGCGCCGCCGACGCACGTCGCCCGGACCCGCGCCCCGCGTGGGCGGCCGCAACCAACATGAGGTGTGACATGAACCAGCAGCAACCCCAACGCCGCAAGGACCTGTGGACGACGATCCTGTTTGCGCTGCTATTACTGGGCGGGATCGCGATGATCGGGCTGGGGGTGTTCGAGGCGTGGCAGGGCAACGGCTTCGAGGTGCTGGCGCTGGGGGTGGTGACGCTGATGATCCCCGCGTCGGTGGTGCCGTTGATCAATCGGCTGGGCGACATGGCGGCCGAGGGCGGCGGGGACCAGACCGCGTTGCTGCGGGAGATCGCGCGGCGGCTGAACATGTCCGAGCTGCAGCGCCGGGTGGTCGATCGCCAGCGGGACCGCGAGGCGCTGCGTCAGGCGATCCTCGAAGACATCCGCAAGGAGGACTACGAGGCGGCGCTGGCGCTGGTCGACGAGATGGCGGACACGTTCGGGTACGTCGAGGAGGCGGAGAAGTACCGCCAGCAGATCATCGACGCCCGCGCCCGCCATCGCGAACAGATGATCAGCCACGCCGTCGAGCACGTGCACGGGCTGTGCCACCGGCGCGACTGGACGAAGGCGAAGCGGGAGGTGGACCGGCTGGGACGGCTGTTCCCCGATGACAGCCGGGTGCAGGGTCTGCCGCGGGACGTGCAGCAGGCGCGGGCCGAGCACAAGCGGGAACTGGAGCGGCAGTTCCTCCACGCCGCCGAGGTCCACGACACCGACAAGGCGATGCAACTGCTCAAGGAGCTGGACACGTACCTGACGCCGGCGGAGGCCGAGGCGTACCACGAGACGGCGCGTGGGGTGATCGGCCAGGCGCGGGAGAACACCGCGGTGCGGTTCCGGATGGCCGTCAGCGACCGCGACTGGATCGAGGCGATGAACGTGGGCGAGCAGATCATCCGCGAGTTCCCCAACTCGAAGATGGCCGACGAGGTCCGCGACATGATGGACGTGCTGCGGGAGCGGGCCGGGGGGCAGCGTGCCGCCGAGTCGAGCAGCGGCGGCGTCTGATCGGGGCGGCCGCGCCTACCGGGCCAACGCGTAGTTGAGCACGAGGTAGGCCAGGTACAGGCCCACGAGCGGCACGCCCATCCACCGCGCGAAGTGGCCGCGGCGGATGGCCATGAAGGTGAACACGCGGAACATCGCCAGGATCGCGAGCATCACCGGCAGGTGGAGCACGAGGAAGATCTCCGGCAGCGGGACCGCTTGGCCGTGGGCGCCGGTTTCGATGATCGGCAGCGGCTTGGCCGTCGCCGCCACGCCCGTGACGAACAGCACGTTCAGGATGTCGGCGCCGATGACGTTGCCGATCAGCAGGGCGGGGTGGCCCTTGCGGATCGCGGTGATGCCCACGACCAGCTCCGGCAGGCTAGTCCCGAAGGCCACGATCGTCGAGGCGACGACGACCTGCGGCACGCCCCACCGCAACGCCAGCACCTTCACCACCTCGATCAGCACGTGGCCGAATACGATCACGAAGACCAGCCCGAGGGCGAACCACGCAATGAGCTTGTAGAACGGGACGTTGCCGGCTTCGTCGACGATCTGGTCGGGCTCGGCGTGGGCGTGGCGACCGGCGATCTCGGCGTGGCGGCGGCCCCACTTCACCGACGCCCAGAGGTACCAGCCCAGCAGCGCGACCAGCAGCCAGCCCGCCGGCCGCCCGACCGCCGCCTGCTCGCCCATCACCAGCCACGCGCCGTAGCAGATGACCCCCAGCAGCACGCCGGCGCCGAACTGCACCCAGCCCTGCCGATTCAGGATGAACCGGTCGGTGGGCAACGCCATCAGCAGGCAGCCGATGCCGAAGATCAGCCCCGTGTCGGCGATGATGGAACCGACCGCGTTGCCCAGCGCCAGGCCCGCGTCGCCGCGGAAGGCCGCCATCACCGACACCGCGCACTCCGGGCTGGTCGTGCCCAGCGAGACGATCGTCGCCCCGACGATGACCTTGCTCATCCCCAGCCGCAATGCGATCCCGCTGGCGCCTTCGACGAGCCAGTCCGCGCCCTTGATCAGCGCGTACGTCGCCGCCGCGAGGATCGGGATCAGAACCAGCGTCGGGGCGCCGGCGAACCACTCTGAAGGGATGAGATATTCCATCGGCTCGTCGATTCGGTGATCCGTCCGTTCGCCAACCCGTAGCCGTCCGCCCCGGACGGACGCGTGGACGGATCGACGCGTTGACGACATCGGCGTCGGGCGGCGGATCGTAGCACATTCCCTCGACCCACGCTCCGGGGTGACGCGATCGCCCGGCCTAACATCAAGGCATGAAGATCGGCATCATCGGCATCGGCTGGGTGGGCAGCTCCGTGGCGATGTCCACCCTGCAGACCGGCATCGTCAGCGAACTGCTCATCCACGACCTCGACGAAAAGCTCGCCGAGGGCGAGGCGATGGACCTCGCGCACGGCATGTCGTTCTACCCGGCCGCGAAGGTCCGCGTCGCCGGGCTCGAGGCGATGCACGACGCCGACGCCGTGGTCATCGCCGCCGGCCGGGGCGGCGCCGCCGACGAGACCCGCCTCCAACTGCTCCAGGCCAACGCCCGCATCATTCGCTCGATCGGCGAGAAGCTGCGGGGCTTCGGCGGCATCATCGTCGTCGTGACCAACCCCGTCGACGTGCTGACCGCGGTCATGGCCCGGGTCACGGGCCTGCCCCGCCACCGGGTCATCGGGACCGGCACGATGCTCGACACCGCGCGGCTGCGGCAGGTGCTCGGCGGCCGGCTCCATCTCGACCCCCGCACCATCCACGCCCAGGTCCTCGGCGAGCACGGCGACTCCGAGGTCGTGCTCTGGTCCGGGGCGCGCGTGGGCGGCCGGCCGCTCCGCGACTGGGACGACTGGACCACCGACGACGAACGCCGCATCGCCGACCAGGTCCGCCGCGCCGCCTACGAGATCATCCGGCGCAAGGGGGCGACCAACCACGCCATCGGGCTCGTCACCGCGTCGCTTTTGAAATGGATGCTCCGCGACGACCGCCGCGTGCTCACCGTCAGCCGCCTCCACGACGACGTCCAAGGCGTCGGCGACGTCGCGCTGTCGCTGCCCACGGTGGTCGGCCGCGACGGCGCCACCCGGGTGATCGAGCCGCAGATGGACGACGCCGAGCGCGACGCCCTGCGGCACAGCGCGACGGTGCTGACCGAATCGCTGCAGGCGGTCTGATGCATGAGCGGGCGAAGGTCCGGGTGCGGCCTGCGCGGCCGGTCGTCACACGCTGACCTGCCCGCCGGACCGCAAGGTCTCGCCGTATCGCCCGCGGATCGGTTCGACGACCTCGGCGATGAACGCATCAACCTGTTGCGGGGCGCGGCCGACGTAGCGCGACGGGTCGAGCACGCCGGCGAAATCCACGCCCCGGAAGGCCGGTTCGCCCTGCAGCCGCTGCAGCAGGTCATTGTCGCCGCCTTCCTGCTTCACCTTCAGCGCCGCCTGCTGGGCGTGACGGCGGATCGTCTCGTGGACCTCCTGGCGGTCGAGGCCGTGCCGCTGGACAGCGGCCATGAGCAGGTTCTCCGTCGCCATGAACGGCAACTCCTTCGCGAGGTTGGCCTCGACGGTCCGCTCGTAAACCACGATCCCGCGCGACACGTTGATCACCAGCTCCAGCACCCCGTCGGCGGCGAGGAACGGCTCGGGCAGGCTCAGGCGCCGCGTCGACGAGTCGTCGAGCGTCCGCTCCAGCCATTGCTCGGCGGCGGTGGTGTACGGCAGGGTGGTCTGGGCGATGACAAACCGCGCCAGCCCGCAGACCCGCTCGCAACGCATCGGGTTCCGCTTGTAGGGCATCGCGGACGAGCCGACCTGTTCGGCTTCGAACGGCTCGTCGAGCTCCTTGCGGTTGGCCAGCAGCCGCATGTCCGTCGCGAACTTGGCCGCCGCCGCGGCGACCATGCTCAGGGCGCCCAGCACGGGCCCGTCGGCCACGCGGGGGTAGGTCTGGCCGGTGATGACAAAGCGGCCGTCGCCGGGCCAGCCGACCTTCTCGGCGACGAGCCGATCGAGCTGGTCGACGCGACCGTGGTCGCCGTCGAACAGGGCGAGGAATGAGGCCTGGGTGCCGGTCGTGCCCTTGACGCCGCGGAACCGCATCACCTCGATCCGCCGCTCGACTTCCTCGAGCGCCAGGGCCAGGTCGTGGGCCCAGAGCGCGGCGCGCTTGCCGACGGTCGTCGGCTGGGCCGGCTGGTAGTGCGTGAACCCCAGCGTCGGCAGGTCGCGGTATCGCTCGGCGAAGCGGGCCAGGGCGTCGATCGCCGCGGCGAGCTTGCCCGCGACCAGGCCCAGGGCCTCGCGGATCAGCAGCAGCTCCGTGTTGCAGTTGACGAACTGGCTGGTTGCGCCCAGGTGGATGATCGGTCGGGCCTCGGGCGCGGCGTCACCGAACGCGTGGATGTGCGCCATCACGTCGTGCCGCAGCCGGCGCTCGTGCTCGGCGGCGGCGTCGAGGTCGATGTCGTCGAGGTGGTCGCGCATTGCGCGGAGCTGGGTGTCGGTGATGTCCAGGCCCAACTGCTGCTGCGACTCGGCCAGGGCCAGCCACAGCCGCCGCCACGTGGCGAACTTGCGGCGCGGCGACCAGATCGCCTGCATGGCGGCGCTGGCGTTGCGCTCGGCGAGGGGCGAGCTGTAGCGATCAGGATCGGGCATGGGCCGCGTCGCGTGAACAAGGATTGACCGGTGTCGGAGCGGCCGTCATAGTAACATTCGCAATGCAAGCGGCATAGCGGCGTCGGCCGCCGCGGCCCGGCGAGCGTCTTGCGGAGGATTGTCCGGGTGGTCGAGGACACGATGGCCCACCAACCCCCACTGAGCCAGAAGCGCGAGCGGCAGCTCATCGAGCAGGTCCGCCGGGGCGATCGCGGCGCGCTGGGCGAGCTGCTCGGGGCCTACCACCGCAAGGTCTACCACCTGTGCCTCCGCATGGTCTCCAACCCCTCCGACGCGGCCGACCTCACCCAGGAGGTCCTGCTCAAGGCCATCCAGCACGTCGACAGCTTTCACGAGCGCAGCCGGTTCGGCACGTGGCTCTACCGGATCGCGATGAACCTGTCGATCAGCCACTTGCGAAAGCGTAAAGTGCGCCAGGCGGCGTCTCTGGACGCCTGCGTCGCCGGGGCGGCCGATGGCCAGGCCGCCAACCCCGGCGACCAGGCCACGACGCTCAAGAGCCTTATCGCCGACGACAGCGAACCGTCGCCTGACCAGAGCGTCGAAACCAGTGAACAGGTCGCCCGGGTGCTGGCCGGCGTGGATCGGCTGGACGAATCGCTGCGTGCTGTGATCCTCCTGCGTGATTTGCAGGAGATGGACTACGCTCAGATCGCCGAGGTGCTGAGCGTGCCGATCGGGACGGTCAAGAGCCGGCTGTTCCGGGCGCGGCTGGCGTTACGACAGGAGATGGCGGCGATGGGCGGCCCGTCGCCGGACGAAGCGTGAACGTGATGAGCATTGATTACGACGAAAATCTGCTGCTGGGCTATGTCGAGGACGAGCTCGGCGAGGCCGACCGCCGCCGCGTGGAGCGGTGGCTGGCCGACGACCCGCGGCTGCGCAGCCTGGTCGAGGGCATGGCCGCCGATCGCCGGCGGTTGCGCGAGAGCCCCGAGCCGCCGGCGCCGGCGTGGATCATGGAAGAGGTCGATCGGCGACTGGAGCGGTCGATGCTGCTGGAGACCCCGCCCGGTGAGCAGGGGCAGCGCGACGTGCATCAGCGCTTCGTCTTCAACCGCGTGGCCGCGTATTCGGCGCTGGCCGCCCTGGTCCTCGGGGCGCTGACGATCGTGCTGTGGTCGGTGGTCCAGCTCGGGGGCGACAAGCCGGCGTACCCGGCGGCGTCGGGGCCGATGGCGATGGACGAGTCGGCGGGGGATTCGGACCAAACGCTGCGGCGTGAGGCGGCCGAGCCGACGCGCGAGCGTCCGGCCGAAACCGAATCGGGGCCGATGATGTCCAAGTCGGGTCCGGCTCCAACACCGCCGCCCGCGCCACCGGCGGCGAAGGCGCCGCCATCGCCGCCGGTCGCGGCCGATCCCGCGCCGGTCGCGAACAAGGCCGGCTCGTCGGTGCCGCGTACGGTGGAAGCGGCCACGGAGCAAAGCGTGGCCGCGAGGCAACTGGCGGCGGAGCGCGGTGAGGTCTTGCGGAGGCCCGAGCCGCGGCAGGCGCTGCCGTCGCAGCCGACCGCGGACGCGGCGCCGCCGCGCGTCGTGCAGGTGGTTGTGCGGACGCGAGACGTCGATCGGTCGCTGAGCCGATTGAACTACGTGGCGGACAACATCCGCGACGCGCAGGTGCAGGCCGAGCCCGTCGGTGGGGCGGCGATGCAGGCCCTGGCCGCCGAGGCCGCGAACGCCCAGGCACATGGGCGGGAGCCGGTGGCGATGGACTTCGTCCGGGCGATCAAGCGTGCCAAGGAGGCGTCGAGCGACGACCGGGCGACGCTGGCGCAGGCCGCGCCGGCGTCGGCCGAGCCGCGGGCGCCATCCACGCACGCCCGGCGGGCCGACAAGGCGGGGTCGCGTTTCATGTACAACCTGCTCGTCCCGTCGGACCAGGTCGACCAGGCGATCGAGCTGTTGCACACCGAACCCAACAACGGCGACTATCAGCAGATCATTGTCCAGCGCGAGCGCGAGGCGTTGGCGGAGGGGGGCGTGGATGCACCGGACGTGCTGCGCAACTGGCCGCGGCTCACGCCGGACTACGGCAACATCATCCGCCAGCAGTTGCCGCTGGTCGCGTCGGTGGGCATGGTGGACATCCCGGTGGTGATCGAGCCGGCGGACGGCGAGACCGACGTGGCCGACGGCGGCGTCGAGCCGGCGGGGGCGAACGCGGCGGCGACGATCCCGCCGGAGCCCGAAGAGTCGGAGGCCGCGGCCAACGACGCGCTCGACAGCATGCCGCCCGCGGTCGCCCCGCCCAACGAGTAGCCGGTCGGTGACCCGTTGCCCGCCACCCCTTATCATGTGCCTCCACAGCGGCCGGCCGCGCTCCGCCACGTTGGCGGTGCGGCCGGAGCAGGGAGGTCGGCATGACGGATATGCATCCCTATGACCTGAGCAACGAGACCTGGCGCGTCTTCCGCATCATGGCCGAGTTCGTTGACGGCTTCGAGACGCTCAGCGGCCTCGGCCGCGCCGTCACCGTCTTCGGCTCGGCCCGCACGCCCGAGGATCACCCGTTCTACCAGCAGGCGGTCGAGCTCGGCCGCCGCTTCACCGAGGAAGGGTTCGGGGTGATCACCGGCGGGGGGCCGGGCATCATGGCCGCCGCCAACCGCGGCGCCTACGACGCCGGCGGCAAGAGCGTCGGGCTCAACATCACCCTGCCCATGGAGCAGTTGCCCAACCCTTACCAGACCCACCAGCTCAACTTCCACTACTTCTTCGTCCGCAAGGTGATGTTCGTGAAGTACGCTTCGGCGTTCATCAACTTCCCCGGGGGGTTCGGCACGCTCGACGAGTTCTTTGAGTCGATGACGCTGATCCAGACGGAGAAGATCGAGCCGTTCCCCGTGATCTGCATCGGCAAGGACTACTGGCAGGGCATGGTGGACTGGCTGCGTGAGACCGTGCTGCAGGGCCATGAGAACATCGACCCCGACGACATGCAGCGGTTCCTGGTGACCGACGACATCGAGGAGGCGATCCAGGTAGTCAAGGACTGCCTGTCGGACGACCGTTGGCTGGGCCCGGCGCCCAAGACGATCGCGGGCCAGGCCGCCCGCCCCACCGGCGAGGGCACGCGGATGGGGTACGAACCCATGTGGACCCAGCGCCCGCGCGACGAGAAGTAGCGCCCACAGCGGCGCTGCGACGCGGCCCCGGTACCAGGCTCGCGCAGCGAGCCGGCTCGGTGTGTGGGGACGCCCGCCCCCCAAGCCGGACCGCGACGCGGCCCCGGTACACCGATGGTGGCACGCGCGATTCTGGTTCGGGCATTCTGAATTCGCTATTCTGTGGCCCATGCAGTACCTGAGCACACGCGGCAACGACGGGCCGCTCGACTTCGAGCAGGTGATGCGCGCGGGCCTGGCTCGCGACGGGGGGCTGTATGTGCCGGCGGCCTGGCCGACGATCAACGCGGCGGAACTGCGGAGCCTGCGGGGTCGGCCTTACGCCGATCTGGCCCACGCGGTGATTCGCCGGTTCGTTGAGCCGTGCATGGACGAGGACGATCTCAAGGCGATCCTCCACGACGCTTACGCGCGGTTCGATCACGCGGTGGTCACGCCGCTGGTGCAGGTCGGCCCGCAAATGTGGGTGATGGAGCTGTTTCACGGCCCGACGCTGGCGTTCAAAGACGTGGCGTTGCAGGTGCTCGGCCGGCTGTACGACCACGTGCTCGAGCGGAGCGGCGATCACGTCACGCTCATCGGGGCGACCTCCGGGGACACCGGATCGGCAGCGATCGAGGCGGTCCGCGGCCGGCGGCACGCCAGCATCTTCATCCTTCACCCGCACAACCGCACCAGCGAGGTGCAGCGGCGGCAGATGACCACCGTCCACGAGCCCAACGTCCACAACATCGCGATCCAGGGCACCTTCGACGACTGCCAGGCGATGGTGAAGGCGATGTTCGGCGACGCCGACTTCCGCGACGAGGTGCGGATGAGCGCGGTCAACAGCATCAACTGGGGGCGCATCGCCCCGCAGGTCGTTTACTACTTCCACGCGGCGCTGGCGCTGGGCGCGCCGCACGTGCCGGTCCGCTTCGCCGTGCCGACCGGCAACTTCGGCGATATCTACGCCGGCTACGTCGCCAAGCGGATGGGCCTGCCGATCGACCTGCTCATCATCGGGTCCAACGTCAACGACATCCTCACGCGCGTGCTGGCGACCGGCGACCATTCGCTGGGCGAGGTGCACCCGACGATGAGCCCGTCGATGGACATCCAGGTCTCCAGCAACTTCGAGCGGCTGCTGTTCGACGTGTACGACCGCGACGGCGGGGCGGTGGTGAAGCTGATGGACCAGCTCAAGGAGCAGCGGCGGTTCGAGGTCCCCCGGGACCGGCTCGTACGGATCGGCGGCGAGTTCGCCGCGGCGCGCGTCGACGAGCCGCAGACCCTCGCCCTCGTACGCGAGATGTTCCAGCGATGCCGCTACATGATCGACCCTCACACGGCGGTCGGCCTGGGCGCGGCGCGGGCCGTTAATGCGCAGCGCGGCGACGCGCCGACCGTCGCGCTGGCCACGGCGCACCCCGCGAAGTTCCCCGACGCCGTGGAGAAGGCGACCGGTCGCCGGCCCGCCCTGCCCGAGCACCTGGCCGACCTCTACGAGCGGACCGAGCGGTTCGACGTGTTGCCCAACGACCTGTCGGCCGTGCAGGGCCACATCCGCGGGGCGCTGGCGTCGGCGCGTTGATCGGCCGGCGGCCGCTTTGCACGGGCCCGGCCGCGCGGTAACCTAGCCGCATCCAACGCATCAGGGAGGATTGCCCCGCCATGAAGGTTATCTGCGATCGTGGAGCACTGGTCGACGCGCTGGCCGCGGCTCAGAGCGTGGTCGTGGCACGCACGCCCAAGCCCGTGCTGACCTGCGTCAAGCTCGCCGCGGAGTCGGCCGATGCCGGCCTGGCCGTCTCCGCCACCGACATGGAGGTCGCCCTGCACCTGACCGTCAATCAGGTCGAGGTCCAGGAGCCCGGCGAAGCGCTCATCCCCGCCGACAAGCTCAGCGCCATCGCCCGTGAGTCGAACGACCCGACGCTCACGCTCGAGACCGAGGGCGATGCCACGCACGTCCGCGGCGCCGATTCCCATTACAAGATCTTCGGTTACCCGCCGGCCGACATGCCCCCCATCAAGCCCTTCGAGGGCGAGCCCGACTTCCAGATCAACGCCGGGGCGCTCGACGACCTGGTCACCAAGACGCTGTTCGCCACGGCCCGGGAGAACAGCCGCTACGCGATCAACGGCGTGCTCATGGAGCGCGACGGCAAGAAGCTGACGATGGTGGCGACGGATGGCCGGCGGCTGGCCCTGGCCAAGGGCTCGGTCCACGCCGCCGGCGACGCCGCACCCGCCAGCGTCATCATCCCCACCAAGGCGCTGAACCTGCTGACCCGGCTGCTCGACGACCCGGCCGAGACCGTCCGCGTCCGCGTGACCGAGAACCAGGCGCTGATCGGCACCGACGCCGCCACGCTCACCAGCAACCTCGTCGAGGGCAACTTCCCGCCCTACAAGGATGTCATCCCCAAGGACCACGACCGCAAGGCCGTCTTCGCCACCGATGCCCTGGCGTCGGGCGTGCGCCGCGCGGCGCTGCTGACCAACGAGGAATCCAAGGGCGTCCGCATGGCCTTCAGCAGCGACCACCTCGTCCTCTCCAGCCGCGCCCCCGAGATGGGCGAATCCGAGATCAGCGTGCCGGTCGAGTCGTTCTCCGGCGAGCCCATGGAGATCGGCTTCAACCCGCAGTTCGTCACCGACGTGCTCAAGGTTCTCGACGTGGACCAGGTGACGATCGAGTTGAAGGCGGCGAACAAGCCCGGCACCTTCCGCGCCGGCAGCGAGTTCACCTACGTGGTCATGCCCATCAGCCTCGGGTGATCGGGTCGGCGGGGCAGGCCGCTTCACGCCGGCCCCGCGTCGCGATCGGCCGGACGACACATCCCTCGGCGGCGCCACGCCGCTCGGCTATAATCGAATCAGTGGACCATCACGAGCCGACATCATCGCGCCACCGCTACCAGAAGTTTCGGCGGGAGCGAGCCTGGCAGGGCGTTCAGAGCCGCGACCCCAACACCGAAGAAGACCGCCGGCAGCACGTCCGCGCCGATGCCCGGACCCGCCGCGGGTACCTCCGCCAGTACAAGCAGTTGATCTGGCCGTTCCGCTGGACGGTGCTCAAGCTCATCGGGGTGGGCATGGTCGCCGCGTCGCTGGAGATGCTCGCGCCGCTGGCGTTCGGGTTCATCATCAACCTGCTCGACGAGGGCCGCCTGCCGTGGGCGCTGGCGTGGATGACGTCGGATCAGCTCGACCAGGCCGACAAGATGTTCTGGCTGCCGGCGATCTGCACCGGGATGGTCCTGCTCATCATCACCGCGCGCGGGCTGGAGGTCTTCCGCAACATCAGCACCATCGCCACGAATCAGAAGATGATCACGCGGCTTCGCCGCAAGCTGCACCGCCACATGCTCTACCTGTCGCTGAGCGACCTGTACTCGATGAAGACGGGGATGATCGTCTCGCGGCTGTCGCGCGACGTGGACCAGGCGACCGGGCTGCTCCAGCAGGCGGTGATGTCGCCCGCCGCCGCGGTCTTCCGCATCCTCATCGGGTCGGTCTTCATGTTCGCGTGGAACTGGAAGCTGGCGGTGGTCGCGTGGGCCGTGCTCCCGGTCATGCTCTACATCAGCCTGATGTGGATCCGCCGGATCCGCCCGATCTTCCGGTCGGCCGGTCGCGATCGCAACATCATCGACGCCCGCGCGACCGAGACGTTTGGCGGGATCCGCGTGGTCCGCACCTTCCAGCGGGAAAACCGCGAGCGGCTCGATTACACCGTCGCCGATGACACCATGATCCGCAAGCGCCTGTTCGCCCGGAAGACCGCGCTGACCATCGACTCGCTCTGGCAGGCGCTGATCCCGCTGTCGACGATCCTGCTCGGCGGGGTCGGCGGCTGGCTCTACCTCCAGGGCCAGGCCAACCTCGGCCAGATCGTCGCCTTCCACGCCTACATCCCCATGCTGCTGGGCCCGGTGTTCCGGATCGTCTCGACGATGAACCAGACCCAGGAGTCGCTCGCGGCGATGGAGCGGGTCTTCGAGATCTTCGACATGCCCCCCGACAAGCCCGACCTGCCCGGCGCGGTCGATTCGCCCCGTCGTGTCGACAGCTTCGAGTTCGACGGCGTCAGCTTCGCCTATCAGGCCGGCCTGCCCGTGATCCGCGACTTCAACCTCCAGGTGGCCGGGGGGACGGTCGTCGCGCTCGTCGGGCCCAGCGGCGCCGGCAAGACCACCATCACCGACCTGATCGCCCGCTTCTACGACCCGACCGAGGGGGTGATCCGACTGAACGGCATCGACCTGCGGCACATCAGGCTGCACAGCTATCGGCGGCTGCTGGCCGTCGTGCCCCAGGATGTGTTCCTGTTCGACGGGACGGTCCGCGCGAACATCGCCTACAGCCGCAAGGACGCTTCCGACGCCCTGATCACCGACGCGGCCGAGCGGGCCAACGCCCTGCGCTTCGTCCGGGAGTTGCCCGACGGGTTTGATACGATCATCGGCGAGCGGGGGGTCAAGCTCTCCGGTGGCCAGCGCCAGCGGATCGCCATCGCCCGCGCGATCCTCGCCGACCCGCAGATCCTCGTGCTCGACGAGGCGACGAGCAACCTCGACACCGAGAGCGAGCAGCTCATCCAGGCCGCCCTCGAAGACCTCTACGAGAACCGCACGACCTTTGTCATCGCCCACCGCCTGAGCACCGTCACCCACGCCGACCAGATCGTGGTCATCGACGCCGGACGCATCGTCGAGACCGGCACGCACGAAGACCTCATGGCCCGCGGGGGGATGTACTGCGACATGATCGAACGCCAGCGCCAGTTCGCCACGCAAAGCGACCTGGCGTGAGGGGCCGGGCGCCGCATGCCCGGCGCTCGCGCAACGCCGGCGCAGCCCGCGAGGCCTAGACCTTCAGGTCGGTGAATTGCTTCCGCAGACGCCGCTTCGCATCGCGGAGCATCTGCGGCGTGGGCCGCCACGTGCCGTCGATGTGCCGGTTGCCCCATTGGGCGATCGCGGCGATGACCGGCAGCAGCTCCGCCCCCATCCGCGTCAGGTGATAGGCGTGGCGTGGGGGGCTGTCCGTGTACGCCCGGCTCTCGATGAGCCCGACGAGTTGCATCCGCTTCAGCCGGTCGGCGAGGATGTTGGTGGTGATGCCTTCGGGGCCCTTGAGGAACTCGTTGTAGCGTGAGCACCCGCCGAACAGCATGTCCCGGAGGATGACCAGCGTCCACTTGTCGCCGACGACGTCGAGCGCCGCGGCGAGCGGGCAGGGCGAGCGATGCCCGGCCGGGGTGTCGGGATGTGCCCGTCGGGGCGCCATAGCTCATTGTATCGGCCCGAAGACTTGCATTCTGCAAGTTTTCGGGGTATTCTGATCAGAAGCTTGCATAATGCAAGCGATGCACGGCCCCACCCCCACGAAAGGACCCGCCATGCCCCACCCCCTCGACCCGATGATCGCCGAGATGGAATACGCTTTCGACGCCACGCGACGCGTGTTGGAGCAGGTCCCCGCGGACCGGCTCGACTGGCGGCCCCACCCCCGTGGCATGTCGCTGGGCGAACTGGCCCTGCACACCGCCGGCGTGCCGTCGAGCGTGGCCCGCATGGCCGCCGGCGGCGACGTCGACGTGACCACCGTCGACTTCACCCCGAAGGCGCCCGAGTCGCGACAGGCGATCCTCACGGCCTTCGAGCAGAGCCGGGAACATGCCGCCGATACCCTCCGCAGCATCCCCGAGTCCCGCGTCGACGCCGACTGGCGCTTCGTCGCCGGCGAACGCGTGCTCATGACCATGCCCGTGCGAGACGTGGTGCGGCAGGTCCTGCTCAACCACCTCTACCATCATCGCGGACAGTTGTGCACCTACCTGCGTGCGATCGGCGTCACGGTGCCGGCGGTGTTCGGCTTCAGCGCCGATGAAAACCCCTTGGCCGACGCCCCGGACCCAAGTTCACAGGCCTTATGACCCCCGCGCGCATCGCTCGACGCGACCACGACGACGCCAACGCGAGCCAGCGGCGCATCGCGGCGTCCATGCTCGCGCCGGATGCGTGCGCAGCCCGGACCGGACGATTGACAACGTCCCGTCGCAATGCAAGGATAAGATGCTTATCTGGAGAGGTGGCCGAGTGGCTGAAGGCACCGGTTTGCTAAACCGGCGTAGGGATTAAGGTCCTTACCGCGGGTTCGAATCCCGCCCTCTCCG
>CAYWKS010000005.1:0-145219 GCA_964458935.1 uncultured Planctomycetaceae bacterium | reverse complement strand
CCGTTACCATGTCCGGGGGCGTCCAAGGCATCCGGCATGCACCGCGGCGGGCCGCCGCCAGCGCAACGCGCCCACGGGGCTCTGCGCCTTTGCCCCGCAGGCCCATCCACGAACCCTTGGGGCACAAACCATGGCGTTCAGCGTGAATGTCCGGGTTGACGACGCCAGGGAATCGGCCAAGAACACGAGCCGGAAACGCGAAGTCCCCGCGGCGTGGGGCCTGTGCGACATCGGCCACCAGGGCCTGCGGCAAGCGGCGGGTGTGAGGGGCCCGGCCCCGGCCACTGAAGTGGGCGGGTCGGGGGCGTGCGGGGTACTGTGGATGCTACGTCTGGCGTGGCGGCCATCCCGGCTGGACGGGATGATGCGGGGGCCTTCGACGGCTTGTCCTGGAGTCTTGACCGCGGTGACGGCGGTTGTCACCATGCACGTGCTGCGGCTCGGAGACGGGCTGCGGGTTAAGCCGAACGGATTGCCACGGAACACGTATACGAGGACCATCCAGATGAGAAAGTCGCTGCTTAGTGCCGTGGTGGGCATGATCCTGGTGGGGCATTGCGCGACGATGGGGGCTGCGCAGTCTTTGTCGGAGCGGATACAGCCGGACCAGGTCCGTGCGGTGATGGCCAAGGTGGCCGACTGGCAACTGGCCCACCCCAGCCGGCATGACACGCGGGACTGGACGCACGGCGCGTTGTTCGCCGGCATGACCGCGTGGGCACAGATGGCCGACTCGGACAAGTACGACGACGCCTTGAAGGGCTTCGGCGAGGGCAACGGCTGGAAGCCGGGCAAGCGGGACTACCACGCCGACGACCACGCGGTCGGGCAGATGTACATCGCCATGTATGAGGAATACCGGGACCCGGAGATGATCGGCCCGATCCGGGCGTGTTTCGACGGCATCCTGGCCGACCAGCCCTCGACCCCGCTGACGCATGACAGCAAATCGCACAAGAAGCGGTGGAACTGGTGCGATGCGCTGTTCATGGGCCCGCCGGTCTGGACGCACCTGGCCCGCATCACCGGCGACACGAAGTACCTGGCGTACATGAACCGGGAGTGGTGGGCGACCACGGACTATCTGTACGACCGCGACGAGCACCTGTACTACCGCGACGACCGGTACTTCGCGCGGCGCGAAGCCAACGGGGAGAAGGTCTTCTGGTCGCGGGGGAACGGCTGGGTCTTCGGGGGGCTGGTTCGCGTGTTGGAGGCGCTGCCCGCGGACCACCCGGATCGGGGGCGGTACGAAACCCTCTACAAGGAGATGGCGGCGAAGATCAAGGCGATCCAGCCCGAGAAGGGTCTGTGGCATTCCAGCCTGCTGGACCCGGTGAGCTTTCCGTCGGTCGAGGCGAGCGGGAGCGGCTTTCACTGCTACGGCCTGGCGTGGGGCATCAACCACGGCTACCTCGACGCCGAGGAGTACCTGCCCGCGGTCATCAGGGCGTGGGAGGGTCTGGTCGGCTGCGTACATCCGGACGGCAAGCTCGGGTATGTCCAGCCCATCGGCGCGGACCCGCGGCATGTGCAACCCGAGCAAACCGAGATCTACGGGGTGGGGTCGTTCCTGCTCGCCGGCAGCGAGGTCTACAAGATCGCGGTGCGCAACGGCGCCGCGGTCGAGAAGGTCAGCGTGATCAACCCGACATTGAGTTTCCGGGATCGCGAGACGGTGAGCCTCGACTTGCATCGGATTCAGCGGTCGCTTCGGGGTATCAACGCGGCGGACGTTGCCGTTTACGATCTCCGGGCCAACGCCCTGCTGGTGACGCAGGTTGTCGAGGAAGACGGCCGCGCGGCGCTGCTGTTCCAGACCGACCTGGCGCCGGGCCAGAAGAAGCACTTCTGGGTCATGGAGCGGCCGTCCTCGCTGCCAGCGGCGCGACCGGGGGTGCGGACCTTCTGCCGCTTCGTCCCGGAGCGAGCGGACGATTTCGCATGGGAGAACGACCGGGTGGCGTTCCGCATGTACGGCCCGGCGTTGTGGGATGACGCGGTCAACTCCGGCGTGGACTGCTGGCTCAAGCGTGTGCCGTACCCGGTCATCGACAAGTGGTACGGCAACATGGAACACAAGTCGTACCACACCGACTGGGGCGAGGGATACGACCCGTATCACGTCGGCAAGTCCCCGGGTTGCGGCGGCTTGGCCATCGGCCGCGACGGCGACTACACCCATTCCAACGTCTACGACGCCTGGGAGGTGATCGCCAACGGCCCCATCCGCAGCATCTTCGAGCTGACCTACGACAAGTCGTGGAAGGCTTCGGGCAAGCAACTGACCGAGACCAAGCGGATCAGCATCGATCTCGGCCAACAGCTCACCCGCTTCGAGAGCACGTTCACCGGCCCGGACGCCGACGAGATCGGTCACTTCGCGATCGGCCTGACCACGCACGACCAGCAGGCGACCGCCTACACGGACGACTACCGCGGCCTGATCTACTGCTGGGAGACGATCGACGATCAGGGCCTCGGCGTCGGGGCGATCGCGGCCACGCCGCCCACTTACAGCAGCGACACCGTCAAGAGCGACGAGAAGGACGAGAGCCAGGTCCGGCTCGTGGTTCACTCGCGCGGCAATGCGCACGTGGTCTACTACGCCGGCTTCGGCTGGGAGAAGGCCGGCACGATCACCACCGCCGAACAATGGAAGTCCTACCTGGAGGGCTTCAAGCAACGCATCGATCATCCTGTCCGCATCGAGTATGCACGATAAGCGTGCGAAAGGCCTCAAGCATGGAAATCCGATATGCACCGGACCCGGTCCGCGTCTCACGCATGACGACCGCCGAGGTCCGCGACCATTTTCTCGTGGAGCACCTGTTTCAGCGGGGCACGATCGAGATGCTCTACAGCGACGTGGACCGGGCGATCCTGGGCTCGGCGGTGCCCGCCGACGCGCCGCTGACGTTGAGTTCAGCCGACGAGCTGCGCGCCGAATACTTCTGCGAGCGTCGCGAGATGGGTGTGATCAACGTCGGGTCGGCCGGGACGATCGAAGTCGACGGCACCGAGTTCGGCATGAAGCCGCTGGAGTGCCTGTACATCGGTCGCGGCAGCAGGGCCATCCGCTTCGCCAGCGGCGACGCGTCGGACCCGGCGTGCTTCTACCTGCTGAGCTACCCGGCGCACCAGGCGTATCCCACGCGGCACGCCCAACCGGGCGATGCCCTCGAAGCGCACCTCGGTTCGGCGGACAAGGCCAACAAGCGCACCATCTGCAAGTACATTCACCCGGACGGCATCGAGAGCTGCCAACTGGTCATGGGGTACACGTACCTGGCCGAGGGCTGCGTCTGGAACACGATGCCGCCGCATACCCACGAGCGCCGGTCGGAGGTCTACCTGTACTTCGACGTTGCCGCGGAGGATCGGGTGTTCCATTTCATGGGCCGGCCCGATGACATGCGTCACATCGTGATGGCGGACAAGCAGGCGGTGATCTCCCCGAGCTGGTCCGTTCATTCGGGCGCCGGCACGGGGTCGTACAAGTTCTGCTGGGGCATGGGCGGCGAGAACCAGGCGTTCGACGACATGGATCACCTGACGATGGCGGACCTGAAGTAAGACGAGTGCGGCAACCATGATATTGGATCAGTTCAAGCTGGACGGGAAGGTGGCGATCGTCACCGGGGCGTCGCGCGGGTTGGGCAGCGGCATGGCGATCGGGCTCGCCGAAGCCGGCGCGGACATCGCCCTCGTGGCGCGCAGCGACATGACCGAAACGCGGCAGGCGGTGGAGCAGCTCGGGCGGCGGTGCGTGGCGATCACCGCGGACGTGGGCGACAAGCAAGCGGCCGAGCGGATCGTCGGCGAGACGGTGCGTGAGCTGGGCGGCGTCGACATCCTGGTCAACAACGCGGGCATCATCCGTCGAGCGCCGCTCACGGAATTCACCGAAACCGACTGGGACGAGGTCATGGACGTGAACCTGCGGGGGCTGTTCCTGCTGAGCCAATCGGCGGCGAAGCGGATGATCGACCAGGGCCGCGGCGGGAAGATCATCAACATCGCATCCATGCTCAGCTTCCAGGGGGGCATCCGTGTCCCGTCGTACACCGCGTCGAAGAGCGGGGTCATGGGGCTGACACGGTTGATGGCCAACGAGCTGGCCGCTCACGACATCCAGGTCAACGGGATCGCACCGGGCTACATGGCCACGGAGAACACGCGGGCGCTACGGGAAGACCCGGATCGCAACAAGGCGATCCTCGACCGCATCCCGGCCGGGCGCTGGGGGGCGCCGCAGGACATGCAGGGCGCGGCGGTCTTCCTGGCGTCGGCGGCGTCGAACTACATGCAGGGCTACACGATCGCCGTGGACGGGGGCTGGCTGGCCCGCTGACGGGCCGAGCGGCGAACCGACCGGGACCGGATCAACTGCGCGACCGAGACAGCCGATGATCGTGGTGACGGCCGATGTGCCCGCCCGCGATGGGATTTGTACGGGAAGATGGGTCCGAGCCCATCGCATCGCGGCGCGACGACGGAGCCTACGCGATGGATCGAATCAAGCACCTGCTCGCGGCCGCGGTTGTGATGTGTTCCGCCGGGCCGGCAGCGCAAGCGCACGTCGGCTTCGACTGGGCGTTGATCGGCAACGCGGGCAACGCGGCGGACCCCGCCACCGGCGTCGGCGCCGTGGATTACGAGTACCGCATCGCCCGGCACGAGGTCACCAACGGCCAGTACGCCGAGTTCCTCAATGCCGTGGACCCCACCGGCGCCAACAGCCTGCAACTCTACGACAACGCCATGTCGGGCAACTTCGGCGGCATCGTGCGGGAGCCCGGCAACGCGCCGGGGTCGCGGTACGTCGCCCAGGCGGCTCGACGCGATAACCCCGTCACCCAGGTCTCGTTCCTCGACGCGATGCGGTTCGTGAACTGGCTCAGCAACGGGCAGGGCGACGCCGACACCGAGTCCGGCGTGTATGCCGTGACCAACGGCCTGGCTGAGACCCGTAGCGGCAATGCCCGCTACTTCATCCCCGACCGGGACGAGTGGTACAAGGCCGCCTATCACGACAAGTCCGCCGGGACCGCGGGGCAGTATTTCAAGTACGCCACGGGCAGCGACGACGTGCCCGTCAGCGATCGGCCCGACGACGACCCGGCCGCGGTCAACTACTACAACGATGATGGGCAAGCGAACGGCGTCAACGACGGTTACGCGGTGAGCGGATCGACGGACTACCCCGATACGACCAACCCGTTCAACGACGTCGGGGCGTACGAGGACGCGGCGAGCCCCTATGGCACGTTCGACCAGAACGGCAACGCCTGGGAATGGAACGAGACGCTGGTGACCAGCACCTCGCGCGGCATCTACGGCGGGTCGTGGGACTTCAGCGAGGGCGGCCTGCGGTCGACGAGCAACCTGTTCAGCAACCCCGCGGTGGGCGGGAACACGCTGGGCTTCCGGATCGGCGCCTCGGTGCCGGAGCCGGGCACGGCGTGGGGGATTGTGGGCCTCGGGCTGATGATGCTGACGCGCCGCGGGGCGGCGGGACGCCGGGGTTGAGCCGGCTGCCCGCGGTGCGGGTTTTTCTGCCCCCGTTTCCGTAGTAATGCTGAGGTTCGCCGGGGATATGACCGATGCATTCGGTGTTACGATGTCAGGGTCACTGCGCGTAGCGTCCGGGTCGCCGTAGGCACGGGAGCCCCCACGGCGGCGGCATCCGGGCGGTCGGGCCAGGCGTTGCGACCCGCGGAAACGTGTGTGCGGACCAACGCGAACGAGAGGTGAAGCGATGAAGGGCGTTGTGCTGGCCGGCGGATTGGGCACGCGGCTGCGGCCGCTGACCCTCGTGACCAACAAGCACCTGCTGCCGGTGTACAACCGGCCGATGATCTACTACCCGATCGAGTGCCTGCTGAACGCGGGGATTCGGGAGGTCCTGATCGTCACCGGCGGCGAGCACGCCGGCGACTTCCTCAAGCTGCTGAAGAACGGCAAGCACCTGGGCATCAGCCATCTCGAGTACGCCTACCAGGAAGGCGAGGGCGGGATCGCCGATGCCCTGAAGCTGGCCGAGGACTTCGCCGACGGCGGGAAGATCTGCGTCGTGCTCGGCGACAACATCATCGAGGGCAACCTGCGACGGGCGGCGGGTGATTTCTTCACTCAGCCGTCGGGCGCCAAGGTGCTGCTCTCGCAGGTTTCCGACCCGCAACGGTTCGGCGTGCCCCGCTTCGAAGGGGAGAAGATCGTCGACATCATCGAGAAGCCGGCCGACCCGCCGTCGAATTACGCCGTGACGGGCGTCTACTTCTACGACAACGACGTGTTCAACGTGTGCGACGAGCTCAAGCCGTCCGACCGCGGTGAACTGGAGATCACGGACGTGAACAACTACTACCTTCAGCGGGGCGACCTGACGTGGTCGGTGCTGGAGGGCTGGTGGACGGACGCGGGGACCTTCGAGAGCCTGCACCGGGCGTCGAAGCTCGTCGCATCGGGCGGGGCGAACCACGTCGACCTCGCCGCCGCGGCCCCCCCGCTGTTCTCGACAGCGGCGTCCGACTGACCCGGGTCGGGCCGGCGGACCCCAGGAGCGATGAGCATGGACACGCCCACGGCGAGGCAAACCAACCGCACACCCCCGCCCGCATCGGCCGCGCCGCGCTGCGCCGCCCCGCCGATCGTGGACCTGCCGCTCGCCGAGGCCGAAGCCCGCGCCCAGGCCCAGCGCGTGCCGATCTTCATTCCCTCGAAGGTCCATGTCGATGACCGCGGCTGGTCGTTGATGAACCAGATGCTGGGCGTGCTCCAGCCGACCGGCCAGATCAACTACTCGGTGATGTTTCCGCACGTGGTGAAGGCCTGGCACCGCCACCAGATTCAGACGGACTTCTGGGTGTGCCTGGGCGGCCACCTGAAGGCAGGCGTCTTCCGCGAGGACGATGGCCAGGCCTGGCAACTGGTGATCGGCGAGAAGCGGCCGGGCGTGCTGATCATCCCGCCGACCCTCTGGCACGGGGCGATGACGGTCGGCCCGGACCCCGCCGGGTTGCTGTACTACGTCACGCAGGCGTACAACCCCCAGGCGCCGGACGAACAGCGGCGGGCCTTCGACAGCGTGCCGGGCTTCACCTGGGAGGTGGACCACCGATGAACGCCGACCGCCCCATTTCCGAGGCCCGCGTGATCGAGCCGGTGCTGCTGATCGGCGGCGGCGGGATGCTCGGCCGCCAGTGGCGCCACCTCATGGACCACCGCGGCCTGCGCTACGCGGCGCCGCCGCGCGACGCGCTGGACTTGCGCCGGCCCCGGACGCTGGCGGCGCACGTCACGCCGGACGTCGCGACCGTCATCAACTGCGCCGCGTTCACCGACGTCGATGCCTGCGAATCCCCGTCGGACTACGCGGTCGCCGAGCAGGTCAACGGCCACGGCGTCGGCGCCCTGGCCGAGCACTGCGCCCAAGCCGGTGCGACCCTGGTGCATTACAGCACCGACTACGTCTTCGACGGCCACGCGTCGCGGCCCTACCGCCCGGGCGACCTGGTCTGCCCGGTCAACTCCTACGGCGAAACCAAGGCGATCGGCGAGCAGGCCCTCCGCGCTTCCGGCTGCCCGCACCTGATTCTGCGGACGAGCTGGCTGTACGCGCCGTGGGGCCATAACTTCCTGCGGACGATCCTGCGGCTGCTGGAGACCAAGCCCAACCTGCGGGTCGTCAACGACCAGCGCGGGTGCCCGACCTCCGCCGAGCACCTGGCACAGGTGAGCCTGGCGCTGCTGGGCGCCGGGCAGCGCGGCACGCTGCACGTGACCGATGGCGGGGCATGCACCTGGTACGACTTCGCCGCGGCGATCGCCGAACTGGTCGGCAGCGACACCGGCGTGGCGCCCTGCACGACGGCCGAGTTCCCCCGCCCGGCGGCGCGCCCGGTCTACAGCGTGCTCGACACGTCCGAGACAGAACACGCGGTCCGGCCGATGCCCGGCTGGCGGACGAACCTCGCGGCCACACTCCGCCACATGGAGCCGATCACCTCATGACCAACACCGTGCTTGTCACCGGCGGCAGCGGGTTCATCGGTTCGAACTTCGTCCGCTTCGTCCTCGGCGCGCGGGCCGACTGGTCGGTCATCAATCTCGATGCGCTGACGTACTCGGGCAACCCGGAGAACCTGGCGGACCTCCAGACCGATCCCCGCTACCGGTTTGTCCATGGCGACATCGCCGACGGCCCAGTTGTTGAGCCGCTGATCGCCGAGTCCGACGCGATCGTGCATTTCGCCGCCGAGAGCCACGTCGACCGCAGCATCATCGACTCTCAGCCCTTCATACAGACCAACGTGGCGGGCACGCAGGCGCTGCTCGACGCGCTGCGGCGGGTCGGCGGCGACCGCCGCTTCGTGCACGTCAGCACCGACGAGGTGTACGGGGCGCTGCCGCTGGATCGGCCCGACCTCAAGTTCACCGAACAGACCCCGCTGGCGCCCAACAGCCCCTACGCCGCGAGCAAGGCGGCCTCGGACTGCCTCGTCCGCGCCGCCCACCATACGTTCGGCGTCGACACGGTCATCACACGCTGCTCCAACAACTTCGGGCCCTACCAGTTCCCCGAGAAGGTGATCCCGCTGTTCGTCACGAACCTGCTCGACGGCCGCAAGGTCCCCCTCTATGGCGATGGGCTCAACGTCCGCGACTGGCTGCACGTCGACGATCACGCCGACGCCATCCTCACCGTCCTCGAGCGCGGCCGCACCGGCGAGGTCTACAACATCGGCGGCGACAACGAACGGTCGAACCTCGAACTGACGCACATGATCCTCGAGGCGATGGGCTGCGGCGACGAGATGATCGAACACGTCACCGATCGGCCCGGGCACGACCGCCGCTACGCCATCGACGCGAGCCGGATCGCCGGCGAGCTGGGTTGGCGACCGACGCGGTCGGCGTGGC
This sequence comes from uncultured Planctomycetaceae bacterium, assembly GCA_964458935.1. Taxonomy (GTDB): domain Bacteria; phylum Planctomycetota; class Phycisphaerae; order Phycisphaerales; family Zrk34; genus CAYWKS01. The sequence goes on along the minus strand of CAYWKS010000005.1, from coordinate 136,294 downwards.
CCGAGGCGCTGCGCCGCACCGTCGCGTGGTACCGCGACAACGCCACGTGGTGGCAGCGGGTCCGCAGCGGTGCCTACCGGGACTACTACCAAATGCAATACGGCGGCCGGTAAGGGCCGCCGCTGCGTGCGATGGGTTATCGGGTGGCGGACGACGCCGCGGTCAACACTGCGCGGGGCGCTTCCGCCGCAGGAGGCCGAAACCACCCACGCCGCCGATCAGCATCATGCCGCCCAGCGCGGCGCCGGGGACCGGGGTGTGCACGACGGGTGGGTCGTCCAGCGTGAACAGGCCGATGAAGTCCTGCGTGTCGGCGCTGACCATGGCCTGCAACTGGGCCGGGGCGACGTAGTGATCAAACCGCTGCTGGTAAGGCCCGTCGACGATGGCCTGCAGTTCATCGAGGAACAGGCGGGCGTTGTTGTCGACCATGGCGCTGCCCAGTGTGATGCCGTCGGTGATGGTCCACATCGCCTTCTGGGCCGCGGCGTACCGCTGCTTGCCGGTGAGGCTGCTCTGGAAGACGTAGCTGCCGTTATCCATGGCGAACTCCATGGCCCAAAGCCGCTGCAGCGCATCGACCTCGTCGCTGTTGAACCAGTTGCCGCGGCCGGCGAAGTCGTCGTTGGGGTGGCCGCGGTTGTCTCGGGGCTCGGGCGCCTGGGCGAGCGAGACGACCTCGAAGGCGTATTCGGTGTTGCCGTGGATCGGCTGGAACCGCTGGACGCAGTGCGCGGCGAAGACGCCGTCGCGGCCGAGCGGATCGATCGGCAGCGCGCCGTCCGGGGCGGTCTGGACGATCTGGAAGTCGTACAGCCCGGTGTACGCGCCGCTGTCGATCACGGTGCGGCTGGTGTAGTCGGTCAGGCGGGCGGTGAAGTCGTACACCCCACCGGCCTGCGCATGCGCCATAGTCATCAGCACACCGGCACACGCAATACAATAGATCAGTTTCAACTTCTTCATCACAAACTCCCTCGCATCAGGACCTAACGCGCCCAACCCGACGCCGGGCTGCGTTCCAAGGCAAGCGATGCAGTAATAGACCCGATGGACCGCCCGAGGGATATCCGTACTCCACCTGAATATGCCTAGGTGAACTACCGAGTTCGCTTACGCACAAGCGCTTATCAGGCCCGAAGAGCACCCATCTTGCCTACAACGAACAAAGTGCCACAGGAGGCTGGCAAGTGGGGCATTTGACGCTATCTGATGACAGGCTGAAGCCGGAGCGCGTCGGTGGGTCGACCCGGGCGCGCCGATCGGCGTCAACTGCCTGGCCGCGATGACCGATACATCTGTAAGGGTTGTGACGGCCGCGCCCGGCGGCCGGGTGGGCTCGACAGCCGGAGAATCGGATGACAGGCGATGCACGCGGACAGTCTGTGGACGGTGGTGGCCCGATATGCGATCCCCTGTCGACGGAGACGGGCCTGCGGTTCGGGCCGGCGACGCGGATCGGGCAGGTCGAGGCCGCCTGGACGCTGGTGTATCGCTCCTACCTCGCGGCCGGACTCATTCAACCCAACCCCTGGCAGTTGCACACCGAGCCGGCCGCGCTGCACCATGAGACCCTAGTCGCGATCGGCCAGATCGATCGGCTGGTCGTGGCGACCGTCAGCGCCTTTGTCGATGACGGGCGACCCCTGCCCATGGATCGTGTCTGCCCGCCCGCCATGCAAGACCTGCGCGACGCCGGCCGCCGCGTCATGCAGGTCGACCTGCTCGCCGATCGCCGCGAGAAGCTCTCAATGTCGCTGAGCGCGCTGATGGAGCTGATGAGGCTGGTGTTCTTCTACGCGCTGCACGGCGGCGTGGACGACATCGTCATCAGCGTCGATCGCCGACACGCCCGCTTCTACCGTCGGTGCTTCGGCTTCGCGCCCCTGGTATCCCGCGACCAGGCCCACGACCCCAAGCCCACCATCAGCTCGCTCCGCCTGGACCTGCAAACCGGCTATCACCAGGCCGACCAATTGCCCAGTGGCCTGGCGTTCTTCGTCGAGGGACCGCTCGACGCGGCGACGTACGATCGTCGCTACCGCTTCGACCGCTCGCAGGTCGAGCAAAGCAGCATCCTGCCGTTCCTGAACGCCGGTCAGTCAAGCACACCTTGAATGTTGAAGTGATCGGGGGCGGTCGATGCGTCAGTGCCTCTGGGCCGCGCTCGGACGACGACGACGCAGGGCCCACCCGGCGAACAGCACGAGGAACGCCGAGGTCGTCGTGGGCAGCGGGATCGGCTTCATCGGGTCCTCGATCGTATCGGGTGTGGGAATCCACGCGAGGAAGTCGCTTCGATCGACACCGTCCATCGGCGGGTCCTGGAAGATCCCCGTGTTGTAGGCGTAGGCGGTGCCCTTCTTCACCTCGAAGTCGCCCCACACCGGCGAGCGGGTCGTCTGGAGTTTGAAGCCCGGCAGGTCATCGCCGTCGGAAAACTCGAACTTGATCCCGTAATACTTGAGATTGCCGTCTTCGTCGTCGAAATCCCTGGGTTCGAGCTCTTCCTGCGCGAACTGGTCGGTGATGTTGGCGCCGTCCTCATCGCGCAAGGCGAGGATGTTCGCCTGCGTGAAGGTGTCGCTGACCTGGAGATTGAAATGGCTGACGCCCTGCTCGATGCCGCTGAAGGTGTATTGATACGTCCAGATCAGCGTCGACGGATCGAAGGTGATATCCCAGTCAATCTGGAATGTGTCGAGCTTGTTCGCGGAGTCGCCGCCACCCGGCCCCTTGCCTTTGCCTTTGCCCTTGCCCTTGCCCTTGCCCTTGCCTTGTCCTTGGCCCTGGCCGGGGGACTGCCCCTTGTCGACGACTAAACCGTCACCGATCGACCGCGAATCGTTGAGGTGCGGACCTGTGACCAGGACGGTGCCCGCATGCGACACCGCGGCGGCGACGAATATCGTCGTGACCGCAATGGCCACTGACCAACATGCCTGGCGCGTACTGAGCATACCAACTTTGCTCCCACAGCCTGCAGACAGTTCCACATTCGACCCCGGGTCATCTTTCCAACCTAAGAATTGTCACATCTGGCGGGAGCATCGGCTACTGGTAATCCTACGGATTCGGGGTAGTCATTCTCACCAGCGGTCTGCGCAAGCTATTGGATGATAAGGTGATCTGGACGTGCTTCGGCGTGGCCCGCCCAGGCGATCGGACCTAAGAAAACCGGCCACCGTCATGTGACGGTGGCCGGCGTTCATGCCTGCAAGCTATCGCGCAGTATCCGGTGGAATCCGCCGGGTCTTCGGGCGCATCGGCGAAATCAGGGCTTCACCACTTCGCCCCGCTTGCCTAGTTGTCCGAGTCGTGCGACGCGCCATCGAGCGGGAAGTGGAATGCCCCGCGATTGACCGCCACGCCATAGACCTCGTTGCTGCGGATCATGAACATCGCGAGCGTGAACTCCTTGTCACGCATGCGGACGCCGCCCGCGGTCGCCAGGGCGTTGCGGCACGCCGGGCCGTGGTCGAGGATCTGCTCGTCCGAGAAGCCCGCTTGCCGCATGGTCTTCACGACCAACTCCGCGTCGAGCTCGGCCTTCTCCGGCACCATGAACGGATCAACGGTCAGCGGCTGGGTCTGGTTCCCGCAGCCCGCGAGGAGCATCAGGCCGACAAATATCAGCATGGCGCGCAGCGGGCGCGGTGTTCGGTTGGGGTGCGTCGTGGTCATGGGTGGGTTCCCTCTTGCTCAGGATGATCGGCGGCGAGGACAGCCCGCAGTTCGGCGCGGAACGCTTCCTCGTCGACGGGCGGGTACGAAACCTCCGACGGCTGCCGGGGACTGGGCTGCTCAACGATCGTCGCGGTGATGAACACGGCCAGTTGCTTGGACGAGCGGGCGGACGCGTCATTGTTGAACCCGCCGCCGATCAGCGGCAGGTCCGAGGCGCCGGGCACCTGACGGTTGAGGATGTCGGTGCGGCTTTCCATGAGCCCGGAGATCGCGGCGGTGCCGCCACTGACGATCTGGACCGTGCTCTGGGCGGTGCGGCGGGTCACGACCGGCAGGTTGTCACCGGCGGCATCAGACTGACTGCGGCCGACGACGTCCGAAACCTCGATGTCCATGGTGAGCGTGACTTTGCCGTTGTCGCCGATGCGGGGGAGGATGCTCAACCGGGTGCCCGAGTCGATCACCTCCAGGTCGATCGATTCCTGCGTCTCGATCTGGAAGTACTCCTCGGTGATGACGCCCATGTTGGCCTGCTGGCCGTCGCGGACGGTCAACTGCGGATGCGAGACGATGCTCGCCTCTTCGTTCTGTTCGAGGAAGTTCAGGGCGAGCATGAGGGAGTTGCTGAACTGCAGGCCGGGCGTCATGCCCACCGAGATCGCCCAGGGGAAGTCCTGGTTGAGCACGTCGAGGTTGACCGTGCCGGTCTGGACGGTGGGGAAGTCCCACTCGACGCCGAGGTCCAGCAACGCGTCGCGTTCGAGCACCACCACGCGGGCTTCGAGCAGCACGTGCTGCGCCGGCTCGTCGATGTCGACGATGTCGTCGGCGATGCGATCGGCGATGGGCGGCGGAGCGGTGACGACCAGGCGATTGAGTTGGGCGTCGGCGGTGACGTACTTCCGCAGCGCCGGCGAGAGCATGTTCAACGCCTCCTCGGCGCTGGTGTTGCTCAGCTTGATCCGGCGGGTCTCGCTCAGCCCGGCGAACAGCGGGCTCTCGGTGTCCGACGATCCGACGAGCACGTAGCCGTCCATCTCGCGCCAGACGTAGCCGCCGGAGGCCAGCAGCATGCTCAGCGCCTTGGGCAGCGGTGTCTCGTCGAGTTCGATGGAGACGGTGCCTTCGACGTCGGACCCGACGAGGATGGGCACGTCGACCTGCTGCGAGATATCGGACAGCGCCTGCGCCAGGTCGGTGCTCAAGAAGACGTTGGTGACGGTCTTACCCTCGAGGTCGAGGTCGCCGAACGCCGGCATCGTTGCCAGGCAGATCACCGCCAGGGCAACGGGCAGCACATGTAGACGTAGCTTGAACACGATATGGCCTCCCAAGGTTGGAGCGTCCCCTGACCGAATCGGATCGGTCGCTTCCCGTATGACTTGGTGAGACTATCGGCCTCGCGAGGGGGCCGACTTCAGTGTGAAGTGGGGAAAAGGATGCGGATTCTCAGGACTCGGGCATCTGTTGCCGCCGCCAGCGCCGGCAGGCGCTGCCCCAAGCGTAGCAGGCCAGCAGCGCCATCCCCGCCCCGGCCGTGGCCGGCAGCGGCACGAGGACGCTTTGGTCCTCGGTCACCGCGGCGTCACCCAGCGAGAACGCATGGTCTGCGTTCTTGAAGTCGAAGTCCCCCAAGGGCGCGCCATCACCGGGAGCAAACGGCGTGGCGGCGGCCGGCTTGATCTCGGGCGAAGGCTGGCCGACCTGCGCCCCCGCGCGGTCGCCCGATGAGGTGGTGCCGTTCGCCGCGATCGCCTGAGACGCTCCAATCGCCAGGAATGCCGCGATTGCGATGGTGTGAAGCCGTATCATCATTCATCCCCCTGCAGACTAAGCGGGCCGTCTTATGGGTACTTCTTGGTTACGGCTCGTCCCGACAACGAGCCGGCGGGCGGCAGCCCAAGGCAGGGCGCGAAGGTCACGCCCACATGTCAAAAGCTACCCCACGGCCCGCCGCGAAACAATCAGATTATTACCCATTGTGGCTCAGGCATTGACTGATATTCAGCACCGCCTGCAAAGAGAGGGCGCGGCGATATCAGCGGCCTGGCGGCCGGTCAAGGTGCTGGATGTGAGGGGGAGGTGGTGCGATGCAAGCCGTCGCACGCGACCGGGTCAGCGCAGCAGGTTGTCGAGGATGCGCTTCAGGAACGAGCGGTGGTGGTAGCCGCGGTGACGTGCCCGGCGCGGGTCGAACGGGTGCATGGGCCGGGCGGGGTGGCGGCCGTTGCCGTAGTCCGCCATGTGGGGAAAGACCGCGTTCATGTTCTGCAGCAGCGGATCGCGGCTGTTGGTCAGGCTGCTCATGGACCGCGGCACAAGGCTGGTCACCGGGTTGGCGTCCTCAGGCGGCGGGTCCTTGTGCATCAGCGCGCGAGCGGACTCGATGGAGGCGGCGGCATCACGCACGGCGCTGTGTTCCGGGCCCCGGGATGACGAGGATGAAGGCTCGCCGGAGCGGGCCTCGGCATCGGCCGCCCCGTGCGCATCGCCCCCCCGGGCCCGCGCCTCCCGCCATCGTATGGATACATCGCTGTCACTCATTGAGCTTGCCTGATCCGAGTCCTGGGCTGAGGCCGGTAACGCCGCATCACTGGTATCGGCCGGTGCATCGTGAGACTGTATATCGTGGCGGGACGCATCATCCTCCGCGGGACGGGGCGCGTCGTGATCGCCGCCTTGTGCTTCGGGATCGGGCATCACGTCTTCGAACAGACTGGGTTGCTGGTCGTCGCGTTCTTGCCCGGCCGCATCATCGGCCCATTCATCCGGGTCGGGGTCACCGGCGGCTCGCGGCGAAGGCTCATACGCCACGCGGTTATCGGGCGATGCCGGCATTTCGACCGCCCCACAGTCTTGAACTGATACGTCGGACGCGGCGGCGGGTTCGCCGGCCTTGTCGTGGCGTGGCTCTTCGACTCCGGGTGCGCCCGACGAGGGTGCGTCGTCGGCGCCGGTTCGAGCCTCGGGAGAGGTTGTCGCGTCCACATCGGCTGGCACTTCGATCCGCGGCATCGGGGGATCGGGCTTCTCGGACCGTTCGGCTGCATCGTCGGCTCGATCGATGGCCGGCGCGGTGTGTAGCCGGCGACGCCACCCCGGCGGGGCGGGGGCATCGGTCGTGGCGAAGGCCGTGGCGGGCAGTGCCTGCTCGACCGTGAGCCGGACGCGGCCGATGGCCACATGGTCCCCCTCCCGCAGCGGGCGGGGCGCGTCGAGGGGGACATCGTTGACCGTGGTGCCCCAACTCGACCCCAGGTCCTCGATGTACCAGTGCTCGCCCTGTGGCCAGACGCGGACGTGGCAACGCGCCACGCTCGCGTGGTAGAGGCGGAGGTGCGGCGCGGCGCGCCCGATGAGTTCGTCGCTCTCGGCGATGAGGACGCGGCGGCGCTCGATCCCGTGGCGGCGCGATCGGCATCGGCCCTGCAGCTTCAGCCGCGGGCCGGCGCCGGCGGACCCCGACGTGGCGCCCGGCTGCGGACGCCGAGACGGCGAAGGCGCTGATGGGATCGCCGGCTCGCGGCCCTCCGACCGGTCCGCGGGCCGCGGCTGGGCATCCGGCACCGTCGTCGCCGGGCCCTGTTCCAGGCGGACGGCCAGAAGCACCCGACCCAGACGCAACTCGTCACCGTCGCCGAGCCTGACCGGCTTGAAGATCGGTTCCCCGTTGAGCTGCGTGCCATGCTGCGAGCCCAGGTCCCTGACCCACCAGTGACCGTGGCTGAGTTCCACGACCGCGTGACGGCGCGATACGCGCGAGTCGTTCAAGGCGATGCTGCGCGACGACCGACCGAACTCGATCCGCGGTGACTGCACGTGAATCCGTCGCCCCGGGTTGTCGCCAGATAAGACCTGGAAACTTAGCCTGTCCAACATCTTCCCATCCCTACAGCATCGGTCATACAACCGGCCGATGATTCAACAGTACATGCTAGGCGAGCCGACGCAACTTATTAATCGGCGGACCGGTCATCCGGCATGACAACATCCGGCGCAACCATGCGCAATCGTTGCGACCAGACGTTCTCGCCGTCGGGTACATATCGGACGTTGACCGGCGGGCCGCCGTCGGGGTCGCCTTCGACCAGCAACTGCCCCACCGCATTGAAATGCCATCGTGATGCATCGGAGTACCGCGTCCAGCCGGTCATCTCACCCGCATCGTCGTAGTGGTAGACGTTGCGCCAGCAATGCGGCAGGGACACCCGCCGATCGCCCACCATCAGCTCGGGCAACTTCAGGCCCGCGTCGCACACCTCCGCCAGAATGTGTTCGTGGAACGCCGCCAGTTGATTACGCTCAAAGACCGTGGCGCGCTCGGCGATCGGTCTGTCACCCGGGCCGACCGATCGCACGCGCCACCGCCCATCGACTTGCGTGAGGATGCCCAGGTCGACCAGCCGATCGCGAAGCGCCAGGGCGCGGTGTGACAAACCGGGCAGAGCGCCCTGCCGCCGCGTGAAGAACTCCGGGTCGTCGCGGAGCTCGCGGAGCGAGTCAATGAACAAGGCGCACGCGGACTCGCCCCCCTGCCCGCGCCAGGCGTACAGCATGCGACAAAGCCGCCGGTCGGCCATCTCGACCATGCGCTGCGCCGTATCGTGGCGGGTGCGGAGCGCGGCCTTTCGTTGCGGGTCGCGGGCGTCCTGCCAGTCAGCCTGAGCCCGACGCAGCGCGTCGCGTCGGTGATGCAGGTCCTCCAACGGATCGGCGAGTTGCTGACGGATATCCTCCAGTTGGGCCCGCCGCGAGGGCGACAGAGCCGACGCCGGCAGGGCCGCCGTATCGGTATCGCCGAGGAACCAACCCGCGAGGCCGGGCCAGTCGCCGACATAGCCATCGCCGTTGATGACCTCGTCGAGCGAGCGCGGCGGCCGCAGCGCCGAAGCGAACGCACCCGACCCGATCTCGATAACGCGACCGTCGTCCGCGACGGTGTGGCGCAACTGGGGCGGCATGTAGATCGAGACGATGGACGGCGGCGAGTAGTGCACCCCGTTGTGCGCGAAGCAGGCGATGTCCACGCGGCGGGTCTGCACGCCCGAGCCATCCGACGCATCGATCGGGTCGTTGTGGAACGCCACCCGCATCCGCGCACGGCTGCCCGTCGGCGTCAGGCGTTCGATCTCCACCAGCGCGCGATCACCCGACAGCAGGCGCCACTCGAACCGCAGCGACCGATCGTCGGCGTCGTAGCTGTTGCTCAGGTCGATGACCAGTTCGTAATGCGGTCGCGGGCCGCGGAAGACGCGGCTGATCGCCCCGGGCGTCTGCCCCCAACGCTCGGGCTGCTGCGGCAGCCAGTAGTCGCGATTCAACCGCGATGCGCTCTCGTCCATGATCCGCATGCTCGCGAGCGGCGGCAGCCGGTCGGGCGACAAGCGGTGCGCACGCATGACCATCTGCCCGACGTCGAGCTGATCGGCGTCGAAGACCGGCGGATGGGTCGCGGCATCGAGGTACGCGCCGTCGCTGGTGACGTGGCGCTGGGAGCGACGCAACAGCATCTGCACGGTCGCCATGAGCAGGTGTTCGTCGGTCAGCCGCTGCTTGACCGCGGGTCGCATCGCCGCCAACGACCAGAAGACCGCGCGAACGAGCGGCTGGTCCGAGCCGGAGGACCCGCGGCTGATCAGGACGTAAGGCGTGTGCGCGTGGTACCAGTCGCCGGCGTCATCGATGGCGAACGGGCCCGGTTCGTAATCGCGGTGTTCCGGATAGACGTAGAGGTTGTTGTTGAGGTACTGGGTCCAGGCGAAGCGCAGCCCGCCCCGTCGAACGAGAAGCGTGCGGGGGTTGCTGCCCTGCCGCGACGGCGCGGCCGACGTCGAGGAGTTGCCGACGACCACGCCGGGCCGGATGCGATTCGGCAGCGCCCAGTCCCGATGATGTTGGCGATCGGCCTCGCTGTAGACCACGCGGTGAAGCTGCGGGAACTGCTTGAGCGGGAGCATAGAGTGCCCGCGATCGCGGTTGTCGTAGATGTCGCCGACATTGCCCGCCAGGCGTCCCTGGCGATCGAGCTGACGCAGAAGCTCTGGGACGGGTCCCCGCCCGGCGGTCACGGGCTGGTCCGCCGGCGAGTCGGCAACGGGCTCGACATGCTCGGCACGGACGGCGGTCGTGGCTACCACGGCCGCGGCAATCAGGCATAACCGCGCCACCGCTGACGCGTGGATCATCTCGGGTCTCCTTCGGCCGGGCCAGCCGGTTCTATCGCTGTCCATGCTACGCATCTGGCCACTGCACGGGCGATGCCCGCATTCGGCACCCGGCGCGTCGCCGAACGATGCGCGCCCCTGCGCCATTCAGTATCGACCATGCGACCCCGCGAGCGCGGCCACGCGGTAGATCGCCGCCCTTGCGCAGCAGGCACAATCGTTACAGACGCTACATCGCATCCAGGCGCAACAGGATTTCCACTCGTGCGCGGTTCTGTCGTGCAGCATGCGGCCCACCTGGTCGATGGCATGATTGCCTGGGCGCCCGGGGAGTAGCCCACCCGCGCGGCGCCTGCCCGACGGCAGGTGGGCATCCCGGAAAGGAAGTACGATGAGCGCATCCACTTCACCCCCCACGACCACGGCCGAACCGCAGAGGCAGAGCCGGCCGCAGGCCCGGACCAGCCTCACCTTCAGGGTCGCCGACACACTCGACGACGTGCAGCAGGCCTGGTCGCTGGTCTACGACTCGTACTGCCGGCAGGAGTTGATCCGCCCCAACGCGCACCGCATCCATCTGGTGCCCGAAGCGGTCCGGCCGGGCTCGGCCGTGATCGTGGGACTGATCCGCGACGAGGTCGTCTCCACGATGACGCTTTATCCGGACGGCGACGGGGCCCTGGCGCTCGACCGGGTGTACTCGAGCGTGCTGGATGATCTTCGTCACACGGGCCGGCGTCTTGTGGAGGTGGGTCTGTTCGCCGACCGCCGCGAGCGGATCTCTCGTTCGGTCTCGGCGCTGATGGAGCTGATGCGGTACACGTTCTTCTATGCGGTGAGCATCGACGCGACGGACATCATGATCGGTGTGCACCCGCATCACGCCGGGTTCTACCAGCGTTGCTTCGGCTTCGAGGTGTGCGCCGAGACGGCCGGCTGCCCGTCGGTGAACGGCAGCCCGATGGTGCCGCTGCGGCTGGCCATCCCTGAGACGTATGGCCAAGACAAGCTGCCGCGAGGCCTGGCCTACTTCAAGTCGCTCCCGCTCAACGCCACGACTTTCGACCACCGAGCCGAGCTTACGCCGCAAACAACAAGCGGCACGCGCATCGGCGCGTTTCTACAAGACCTCACGGCAACGGCGAGCTGCTGAACCCGTCCGTTGACTTTGGGCGTTCGCCCGACGCGATCACGCGGCGTCGAGCTGCTTGGGCTTCTCGATGATGCTTGCGACGCATTCCCGGAGCGATCGCTGAACGGTATCCGGGTGGAACCGGAAACGCCGGTCATAGACTTCGCGGCGGACCGGCCGCTGCAGGAAGTACTGCATCCCGCGGGGCACCGCGTCGAGCATCGGGACCCGCAACAGGTTCAGCCGCAAGAGCATCACCGGGTGATCCCGAACCATGCCGTACGTCCGCTCGGGTCCGATGACTTCGAAACCGATCAGGCGGCGGTAGAACGGTTCGTGATGCGGATGCACCCCGATGACCAGGTCGGTGCGATCCGCCCAGTGACCGTAGTGGAACGGCAACCGCATGATCTCGAACAGCTCGGCGGGCTTGTGACCTCGTGTCTCGCAGCGATCGGCAAACATGCCCACTTCATAAAGGCGTCGACCGGCCCGCCGCAGGTCGTCAAGCTCCTCGGGATAGACTGCGTCGAGCGGCAACCCCAGCCTCGCATCTTCATAAATGCTCAACGTCGTCACGAGTTCGTCACCCTCGGCGCCGACCACAATCGCCGATCTTTCCTGCAAGGATTGTGGAACCAGGTGGACCTGGAGGCGGTTGGAGTTGATCAGCCCCTTCCTGCGGTAGGCGTGATAGACGAGCATCCATGCGGCCTTGACGTCTTCGGCGTTACGCGCGATGCCCACGCTGAACCCGCGGCGTGCTGACCTGCGGGTCGGCGCATCGAATCTTGTCGGCGCAGGCCGTACGTCTGCACTGATGGCAGCAACCATAGCTCTCTCCCTTCACAGAAGTATCAGCCGCCCATCGGGAACGACGGTGGACGCTCCGCGTTCCCCATGCGGGGCTGCTTCTCTTCCCACAGCGCCGAGCCGGCGGTTCGGCGCCCTGATGGGGCGCATTGCGGCGACGTGCAGCAATCCCCCCATCTATCCCAACTTATAACTAATAGCGATGGGCAGGTCCATTGCAAGTTACAATTGCATTATAACTTGGCGGTCCACAATTCCGGACCGATCGCGCAGCGAGCAACCCGGCCCGAACCCGGAGGATCAAGCATCCGCACAGGTCTGCGGTTCTTATGAAGCTGGATGGCCTGTGGGGCGTGGGGCCGTCAAGCCGGGGCTACCCCGGGCTCAGCCTCCGACGGGGCGGAGACGGGCTCCAGACGCCGCGCACGCGGCATGCGCATGTCCTCGACGATCATGTACAACGCCGGCACCAGCAGCAGCGTGATGGCTGTGGCGAAGAGTATGCCATAGCCGAGGCTGATCGCCATCGGCACGAGAAACCGCCCTTGGAAGCTGGTCTCAAAGATCATGGGCGTGAGCCCGAGAAACGTGGTGAGGGTCGTCAAGAGAATCGGGCGGAACCGCTTCATGCCCGCCAGCTTGAGCGCTTCGAGGGCGGGCGTGCCCGCCCGCCGCGCATGATTCACCGCATCCACGAGAATCAGCGAGTCATTGACGACCACGCCGGCCAAGGCCACCACGCCGAAGATCGACAACATCGATAGCTGGTAGCCCATGACGGCGTGGCCGACCACCGCCCCGACCAAACCGAAGGGGATCGCCGTCATCACGATCAGCGGCTGGACATAGCTGCGGAACTGGGTAGCCAGCAGCGTGAAGATCACCAGGATCGCCAGGGCGAAGTTGATACCGAGCGAGCTGAGCGTCTGGGCCTGCTCGGCCTGTTCGCCCTCGAAGCGGTACCGAAGGCCCGGCAGTTCGTTCGCCAACTGAGGCAGGACCCGGTCCCGAAGCCGGGCGTTGACCGCGTTGGCGTTGGTCAACTCCGGATCGACATCCGCGGTGACGTTGACGACGCGCTCACGATCGGCGCGCTCGATCTGCAGCACCCCGCGCACCGGCCGGACCTCGGCCACCGCATCGAAGGCCATGGCGGTGCCGTCGGGCATCCGCAGCCGCATCGCGCGGAGCTGCTGTTCGCTGATCGATCCGTGCTCTGGATAGCGCACGCGGACGGTGACTTCATGGCGGCCGCGCTGAACCTTCTCCGCCTCGGCGCCATGGAAGGCGTTCCGCACCTGGGCGGCGAGTTGCTGCTGTGTGAGGCCGGTGGTGCGGCCTTCGTCGGTGAGCGACAGTTCCAGCTCACTCTTGCCGGGCTCATATGAGTCGCTGATATCGGTCACGCCTACGAACTGGCCCAGCCTCGCCTTCAATCGCTCGGCGGCCTCGAGCAACCGGTCATGGTCGTGATGCCGAAGCTCGACGAAGACCGGCTCACCGACGCTGAACAGATCGGCGTGGAATCCAAGCTGCACCCCTCCGGGCATCGGCCCCACGCGCCGCCGCCACATTTCGGCGAACTCGCTGGCCGAAACCTCACTCAGATCGCTGGTGGTCAACTCGACCGTGACTTCGGCGAGGTGGCTGCCTTCGCCGCCCAGGGCCACCGACCATGGGCCGGCCTGGGTGAAAGCGTCGATGGGCTGAGCGCCGATGTTGGTCGAGATGTGCCGGATGGGCGAGCGCGTGATGCGGCCATGAACCTGCCACTCGTCGGCGACGACCCGCGCGGATTGCTCGACTTCCTGCACGATCTGCCGCACATGCTCGGGCGGTGTGCCCGGCGGAACGCGGATGGTCGACCAGACGTAGTAGGCGTCGAACGATGGGAGGAAAGCGAACTTGACGTGCCCGCCCGCGACGAGCCCGCCGACCACCAGGAGGATGGCCACGGCCAGCGCTACCGTCGCGTAGCGGTAGCTGACAGCCGCTGCAACCAGCCGCTGATAAGGACCATCGATGACCCGCTGCAACTGTCGCCGGATGAAGGCCTGCAGCCGAGCTATCGGCCCGCGGCGCTCGCTGCCGCGTGAGGTGGCGAGGTGTGCCGGCAGCACGAACAGCGCCTCGACGAGCGAGACGGTCAGCACGGCGATCACCACCGCGGCGATGGGCCAGAGCACCTTGCCCGCGTCACCACGGGTGTAGAGCATCGGCGCAAAGGCGAAGATCGTCGTCAACACGGCGATGGTTACGGGGGCGGCCATCTCGCGCACCGCCGCGGCCGCCGCCGCCACGGGGCCGTAGCCACGCTGGCGGTACGCGAAGACGTTCTCACCCACCACGATCGCGTCGTCCACAACGATGCCCAACGCCACGATCATCGCGAACAGGCTCATCATGTTCACCGTGACGCCCGCGGCCATCATGATCACGAACCCGCCGAGGAACGAGATCGGGATGCCCAGCGTCGTCCAGAACGCCAACCGCAGGTCCAGGAACAGCGCCAGGCACGCCAGCACGAGCAGCAGCCCCAGTGCGCCATTGGTCGAGAGCATGGCGATCCGGTCGGCCAGTTCCTGAGATCGATCGAGCCAGACCGCCAGCTTGACGCCTTCGGGCAGTTGCGACTGTTGCCGTTCAACGTACGCCCGGACCGCCTCGGAGACTTCCAGGGCGCTTTGATCGCCGACGCGGAAGACCTCGATCCGCACGGCGGGCTCGCCGTCGAAGAACGCGGCCGTCTCGGTATCCTCGAAGGTCTCGCGCACCTCAGCCACATCGCCGAGACGGACCATCGTTCCATTCGCGCGGGTGAGCAGGACGATGTCGGCGAACTCGGCGGCCTTGTAGCGCTGGCCGACTGTGCGGATCAGCACCTCCCCGCCTTCGGTGACGAGCTTGCCCGCCGGCAGATCGAGCGAGGCGTTGCGCACCACGTCGGCGACGTCGCTCAACGCCAAGCCGTACTTGCGCAGGGCCGCCTCATCGACCTCCACCCAGACCTCGAACTCCCGAACACCGCTCAGCTCCACTTCCGTGACGTCGGCCTGCAGCATCAGGTCATCCTTGACACGCTCGGCAAGATGGCGAAGCGTGCTTTCGCTCGCGTCGCCGTATATCGCCACGGACATGACCTGCACCCGCGTGGTCGCCAGCTCAACGATGGGCGGATCGGCCAGCTCGGGGAACGCGTCGATGCGGTCCACCTCGGCCTTGACATCGTCCAGCACCCGCTGGTCCGAGGCGTGGGGCTGGACCTCGATCATCACGGTGCCCACGCCTTCGGCCGCGACGGAGCGGACCTTGGCGACGCCCTCGATGCCCGTCACGCGGTCCTCGATGCGGCGGATGATCCCGTCCTCCACGTCGGCCGATGTCGCACCGGGGTAAGGGACGGTCACCGTGACCAGGTCCGGGTCGACCTCGGGGAAGACTTCCAGGGGCATGCGGAGCATCGCGACGATGCCCGCCCCCACGATCAGGACCATGAGACAATTCGCCGCGACATGATTCCCGGCGAACCACCCCAGCAACCCGCGCGGACGGTCCGGCTCGGACAATGGATTGGACGTTTGGCCGTGCATCTGTCGTAGGTCCCATAACCGCGGGCCGGCCCCGTGGCCGGTCGCGCTACCATGCATGTCGGCTATGGCGAGGGCGCGCGTGAGTCGGCAGGCCGGATGAGAACCCTTGCACGCCCGCTGCCTCGCGTGGATCGCCCCGGGTCATGGCGAACGTGACGGTAATACCGGTCGGCGAAATGGCCGATCATCCCCATGTCACCCGATTCGTTTTCCCGCTTACCATGCTGATGATGCACTCCGCAGCACGTGATTCGCACCCGGCTGATCGGACGTCGCCCGCCTCCTCGCGGGAGCCGAGCACGTTCGACTACGCGCGCGCGTTCTCACGCAACATCGGCTGGGTCACCGGCGGCGAACAGGACAAGCTCCGCGCCAGTCGCATCGCCATCGCGGGCATGGGCGGCGTAGGCGGCCAGCACCTCTTGACGCTCAGCCGGCTCGGGGTGGGCGCCTTTCACCTGGCCGACTTCGACTGCTTCGACATCGAAAACTTCAACCGGCAAGCCGGCGCGATGATGGCGAACGTCGGTCGGGCCAAGGTCGGCGTCATGACCGAGCTGGCGCTGCAGATCAACCCCGAGACCGACGTCAGGACGTTTGACGAGGGCATCCATCCCGGCAATATCGATCAGTTCCTTGACGGGGTCGACCTGTACGTCGACAGCCTGGACTTCTTCGCGGTGGCCGCGCGGCGGATGGTGTTCAAGGCGTGCGCCGAACGCCGCATCCCCGCGCTGACCGCGGCGCCGCTGGGCATGGGCGTGGCGTTCCTCGCCTTCCTGCCCGGGGGCATGACCTTCGAAGACTACTTCCAGCTCGAAGGCTGCGACGAGCCCGAGCAACTGCTGCGGTTCCTGGTTGGCCTGGCGCCCGCTGGGCTGCACCGCAGCTACCTCGTGGACCCGAGCACGATCGACCTGGCCAACCATCGGGGCCCGTCGACCGCTGTCGCGATCGACCTGTGCGCGGGGCTGACCGGGGCGCAGGCGGTGAAGCTGCTGCTCGGGCGTGGCGAGGTGCCCGCGGCGCCGATCGTGTTGCAGTTCGACGCCTACCGCAATCGCTGGCGGCGTTCGAGGCGGCGCGGGGGCAACCGACACCCCCTGCAGCGCCTGACGCTATGGATCGCCCGCAAGAAGATGCTGACCCAGCTTGAGGCGTGCGAGCAATGAGCTACGAGACCCAATCCGTATCGCCCGAGAGCCGCCCCGTCGAGCGAGTTCTCGACCTGGCGCGATGGGCGCCCAGCGGTGACAACACGCAGCCGTGGCGGTTCGAGATTCGCGACGACCATCATGTGGTCGTTCACGGCCACGACACGCGCGACCACGTGGTCTATGACCTGGATGGCCGCGCCAGCCAGTTGGCCCTGGGCGCGTTGCTGGAAACGATCGACATCGCCGCTTCGGGCGAACGGATGCGGGCCCATGTCACGCGGCGGACGGACAGCCCGGAGACGCGGCCGACCTTCGACGTGACCTTGAGCGATGAGCCCGGCCGCGAACCGGACCCCCTGCTGCCCTATGTGACCGAGCGTGTCACGCAGCGTCGACCCATGCGGACAACGCCGTTGCGCGATGATGAGATCGCGGCGTTCAATGTTGCGGTGGGCGACGGCTACACCATCGCATGGAAAGCCGACAGCGCCGATCGCCGTCGCATCGCGAAGCTGCTGTTCCGCAGCGCCTGGGTCCGTCTGACGATCCGTGAGGCGTACGAGGTCCACCGCCAGATGATCGAGTGGGGCGCCCGGTACAGCGAGGACCGCATCCCCGACCGGGCGGTCGGGCTCGACCCGGTGGCGCTGAAGCTGATGCGCTGGGCGATGGGCAGCTTCAATCGCGTGCATTTCATGAATCGCTATCTCGGCGGCACGCTGCTGCCACGACTTCAACTGGATTACCAGCCGGCCGTGCGATGCGCGGCCCACTTCATGATCATCGCCGATCGACCGCTGCAGACGATCGACGATTGGATCGACGGCGGCCGCGCTCTTCAGCGGTTCTGGCTGATGTCCGCAAAGCTCGGGCTGCTGCTCCAGCCGGAGATGACGCCTTTGATCTTCAGCCGGTACGTACACCGGTCCCTCCGCTTCTGCGACTCGGACGCGGCGATGCAGCGTGCCCGAGAAGTTCATCGCCGCATGTCGGAGCTCTTCGGGGACGACGTGTACGACCACGGTGTGTTCATGGGGCGCGTCGGGCACAGCGCCGCGCCGCGGTCGCGATCGACGCGACTACCGCTGTCACGCCAGATGATCGAGCGAACTTCCTGACCGGCCAACCTCACCCTCACAGCGCATAAAAAAAGCGAGGGTCCGGATGGACCCTCGCATGGTCAACAGAATTCAGCGGATGTGATCCGCGGTTCAGGCGGCCTGCTGACGACGACGACGCAGCAGACCCAGCGCACCGATCAGGGCCAGGCCCGGACCCGCAGCGGCGGGGGTGGGGACGGCCACGAACGTGAAGGCGCTGCTGTTGCTGGCATCGAAGCCGGCGTCGGCGACGGCGCCGCTGGCGCCTTCGACACTGGAGTTGCCGAAGAACTGACCGGTCGCACCGGGCGCGGTGCCGAGGACGGCAGCCAGGCTGGTGCCCGGAGGCAGGGTGGGGATCACGCGCTCAATGATGTTGCCGAAGAACGCGCCCTGCAGGTTACGCACGGAGAACTCACCCAGACCAATGAACTGACCCGGATCAACACCGGCCAGGGCGGTCAGGGCGAGGCCGCCGTTGCGGGCCACCCAGCCTTCGCCGTTGCCGGAGGTGATGACGCCGTCGTCATCCAAGTCGTTCGAAGCGCCAGTGGCGCTGGTATCGGTGAAGCCCAGGTCCCAGAAGAACGAGCCTGTAGCATGCGTGGCGATGTTCTCATCGACGCGGTCCGGCTGGATGGGCACGGTGGTCTGATCGCCGGTGCGATCAAAGGTCTTGGTGGGGTTCTGCCAGAAGCGGACCATGGTGCCGGCCGCAACGGCCGGGCCGGAGGGGCCACCCGGCAGGGCGGCGGTGCCGGCGAGGCCGGCCAGGTAGGCGCCGAAGGTGGCGTCCGGGCCGAAGATGATGTCGCCGAACTCGTCGCCATCGAAGCCGGTCTCATCACCGCTCAGGCCCTCGCCCGAGGCGATGGAACCGTCGGGATCGACGACGCTGCCGTTGACGTCAGTCAGGTTGACGACTTCCTTGACTTCCAGCGAGAAGACGGCGGACCACTGGTTGTTGGTGCCGTTGGCCAGGGTGTGGTCGACATCGCTGGTGAGCGTGTCGATGTTGATGGCGCCGCGGACGATGCTCCCGATGTTGATGAAGCCGGGGTTCAGCGGATCGCCGTCGTCCACGAGATACTCACCGCTCTTGTCGTCGCCGGTGTTGATCGTGACGCCGTCGGCGACGATCAAGCTCTCGATGGACGCGGCCTTGGCCGCGCCGGCGAAGGTGAGCGAGCCAGCAATGGCCAGAATTGTCATGATTCCCAAAGTCTTAACGTTCATCTTGCGAGTCTCCTGTCTTTCTCCCGTCCGGGCCTTTCCGGAATCGGGTGAGGGGGTAAGTCTTGGTGATCCCCTCTTGGTTATGGTGTCTCGAAACCCTTTGTTCACAGTCGGTATCGTGTGCCCCAGCCACGTCCCCCTTTCTATGTGTTCCGTCTTGCTGCGGTTTGTTTTCGCATGTCGTATCAATATTCGCGTTGCAAGGTGCATGCCGCTGCGGGCCAAGGCGATGGCTGCAAACAGAAGCATGGGGGCGGACCTTCCGCCCCTCCTTTTCGACAACCGTAAGATATCCCACCGGCGAGAGCGGTTATATCGGTAATGTTTCTGAAAGTGGGGTGGGAATGGTGGACTTTTCCCTAGACGCCCGACGTAGGAAACACGGCAGGTTCCCCATCTTCACAACTGGGGGCCCGATTCGACTCGACCTGCCGCCTGATCGGCTGAAATCGTCGCCGATTGGATCGTCTGCAGGGCCGGCTGCATTGCCTGGAAAAACAGCGTCCACACATGGGCCTGCGCCTGCTCGGACATCGGCGGATTGAAGACCAACTGCACCGCGGCCGCCCCGAAGTGTCGCACGCGGTAGTCGCCCGAAACACCCGCCAGCCCCGCCATCCCCAACGAGTACCGCCCGGTCGGCAAGACCATCAGGTTGAGCACCTCCAGTTCGTCCCGACCGGAGAAGCTGTCCATGACGAAGCTGTAGCGGCCGACTTCGAGCGACTGCTTGTCGCCTTCGGCCGATGACGACGAGCCTTTCGGAAGGTGGACCGCCTCGCGTTCGGTGAGTGTCCAGCCGTTGGCCGGGTAGCATTCCGGCGGGTAGTGGCCGATCAGGTCCCGGGCCTCGCGGGTGTGAACCACGAGCACGCTGACGCGCTGGCCGGTCCGCGTGTTGAGGTACTGGCGGGACAGCAGGGCATTGGGCTTGAGCATGTCGGTAGCCTGAGTCGGCACCGGCACATCGCGGGCGATCCAATCGCCGACCGCGTAAGGGACATCCTTAAGCGCCGCAGCGACGCGCTCGTGATAGTCACCCACATCGGAGGGCCGCAGGTGCATCGCGTCGGTGGCGTACAAGCCACCCAGCATCGCCAGCGAGATCAGCGGCGCGAGCAGGTTGTGAACGAATCGACGCATGTTACCGCCCTCCCGCCGGCTGGAACGCCGGGTGTCGTGGCCGAATCCGATTGTCGCTCAGCACCCACCGCGCGAGGTTCAGCACGCCCAGGAGCATGACGAACGCCACGCCGTTCATGACCCAGCCGGACATATCGTGAAACTGCTTGGCGACCGCCTCGTCGGCAAAGCCGTAGAGGTAGACGGTGGGCAGCATGCGAATGACATTGCACACCAGCGCCAGCGCGGGCGCCATGGCGAGCACCAGGATCCGCATCCAGGGTCGGATCTGTGAAATGAACACGACCAGGTAGGTCACGAGGAACACGGCGAAGACCATGCGCATGCCGTTGCAGGCCTCGGCGACGCCGACGTCCGTGCCGTTAATGGTGAGCACACTGCCGGTTCGGGTCACGCCGATGTTGAACAACTGCATGAGGTGCTCGGTGGCCTGTGCGGTGAGGCGCTGAAGGGGCACGGAGATCGGCAGTCGCACACGGTGCGGGACCGGGATGGCGAACAGCAGGACGCCGAACACCGGCAGCAGCTTCCATAACAGCCTGCCGCCGGTGACACTGACGATGGCCCCGACCAGCACGGCGACGGCGGCGATGTGGCCGGCGACGCGCACGTTGTTGTAGTAGCTGTACTCCCAGGCGGCCCAGCCCAGCGCGATGAACAGTGGCCCGAGCACGCTGAAGCCCGGCGCGACCTCAGCCAGGCGACGGCGACGGGTGAACAGCAGCCAGCAGGCGATCAGCGGCACGAGCAGTACCTGGCTTGACTCCGGGTCGTGCATGGCCAGCCATGCCAGGTCGGTCCAGCCGCCCCACGTCAACCAGACGCCCGCGGCGACCAGCGTCGCCATCAGCGCCAGGTGCCCGATCGACCAGCCGCGCTCGGCCATCGCCGGCAGCAGGTCGCTGGACGGCTGGGGCGGCCGCGTGCCACGCCGCGCCGTGGTCGGCGTGGCTGACGGGCGTGCCGCCGATGGAGTCGGCGATGTCACTTCGTGGCTCGATGTGGACAAGGTGTTCTCCCTAGACAGCTCAAGGTGAGACGGTCGATCCGGGCGTCGAGATCGACACGGGGCCCGACCCGGCGCGCTTCGCATCGGCAGCATCGTCCGCGACGGGCAAGGGCTCGTCGCCCAAGGCCAGCATCACCTGCTCTTCGATGTGGGTGAGCATGGTCTGCACGGAAAAGGCCTGCTCGGCTCGCGTCCGACCGGCGCTGGCCATTCGACCGGCCAGCGCCTCGTCGGTGCGGAGGCGTTCCAGCGCCCTTGCCAGTGCCTTGGCGTCGCCCGGTGCGATCAGCATGCCCTGGTCGTCGCGTGCGATGATCTCGCATGCGCCGCCGGCGTGGGTGGCGACCACCGGGCGCCGTGCGAGCATCGCCTCAACGATGACGCGGCCGAATGGCTCGGGCGCGATCGATGTATGCGCGACCGCGTCGCATGCCTTCATCAGCCGCGGCACGTCGTCCCGGAAGCCGACCATGTGGACGCGGCCGCCCAGTCGCATCTGCTCGATCTGGCGGTGCAGGCGGTCGCGGTAAGCGGTTTCGCCGAACAGTGCATCGCCCACGATCAATGCATGGACGTCCGGGGCCTGCGCCATCGCTTCGAGCAGCACGTGCTGCCCCTTCCACGGCGCGAGCCGACTGAACGCGCCGACCAACCACACCGATGGATCGATGTCGAGTTCGGCGCGACAACGGGCGGCGTCATCGTCGTTGACCGCATCCAGCGCATCGGGGGCGAGCCCGTTGTGAATCGTGACGACGCGATCGGGGTGGCCGCCCGATTCGATCAATGCTTGGCGGGTCGCGTGGGAATTGGCGATGACGCGGGCGTTGCACAAGCCGGCCAGGCGCGTGGTCACGAGGCGATTGACACGGCTGAAGTGCTCGGCGTTGAGGACGTCCCGCAAGTGCCAGATGACCGGGCGCCGCGTGAGCACGCCCAGGCACGCCGCCACGACGAACGCCTTCTGGCTGTTGGCATAGAGAACCCTTGCCCGCCGCGCAGGCCGATAGAGCCTCCCCAGGAGTCGCAACAGGCCCAGGCTCGACCCGGCGGCCGCACCCACGCCGCTCTCCCGCCGCGCATTGGCGAACGCCGCGGGACCGGCGACCACGTCCACGCGCACGCCCGATCGTTCGAGCATTTCACGGAACGGCCCGTCGGCCAGCAGCACGACGCGACCGCGTTGGCCGAAATACATCGCGACATCGCGGAGGGACAATTCGGCCCCGCCGATAACGCCGACATGATCGAGGAACAGGATGTCGGTGGATGACGGCATCTTACGTATATAGATCGGTTCGTTCGGGCAGCGCCTTACGTCGGGATCGGTCGTGGACCGGCGCGACCGCCTCCGTCGCGGGCATCCCACAGACCAGCGCCCAACGCTGATAGTCCGTGTCCGTGGTGTCATCATGCATAGCGACGGGCAGATCGGTCGAACGCCGCCGGCTCAGCGTGACCAGTGCTCCACCGAGCAGCGGGTACAACGCCGCGCTCCCGCTGTTGGGGATGAGGTTCACTGCGTCTGTCACGATGACTACAGCGGCGGCCAGCAGCAGCGGTCCATACTGAACCGACCATGACGCGGTGGGCAGCCGAACGACCAGCAACACGGCCGGCAGCACGAGGGCCGCCCACAGCAGGACCAGGCCGATATATCCGGACCGAAGCAGCGCGGTGAAAACGCCGCTGTCGACACCTGACTTGGTGGCGATGCGGAATCTGTCGTGATCGATGCGGTAGCGGGCGCCGGTGCCGATCCAAGGCTGTTGGTGACCCACGGCGTCGAGGACCTGTTGCTCCTGGGTCATGCGGGTGTTGATGGAACGGCCGCGACCTGCGAGGAACTCCGAGCCATCGGTGTGGCGCAAGGGCAGCGGCGCGGTCGGGATGACCTCATAGGCACGGAGCCCGACGTACACCGGCATGACCATGCAGGCCAGCAGCACCCAAACGCGCCACCGCGTCAGCATCAACGCGCCCAGCAGGCCTAGCGCGGCGACCGGCAGGATCACACCCGCCCACGATCGCGACAGGCAGAGCAGCGCCGCGAGATTCACAGCGAACGCCAAAGCGGCCACACCCCGCCAGAGCACGATCCGACCCTCGCGATGCACGCCCCGGGCACGCCACATCCCGAACCCCAGCACCACCGCCGCGACCTGAATCATCGCGAGTTGGAAGAAGTTGCTGGCAAACACGCACGGCCGATAGCCGTCCGGGCCCCAATAGTAGAAGAACATGGCGGTGGCGTTGGAGCTAGTGCCTTTCAGCCCGAAGACCCGTTCGGCCAGAGGCGGCTGGACGAGCGACTCGACTAGGCACAACGGCGCGTACAGCGTGAGCGCGACCAGGATGACCATAGCGGCGCGCTTGAACGAAGTGCCGTCGGCCAGCAGCACCCGACCCGCCACGTACGGCGCACCCAGCCACGCCATCATGTCGGCCAGTTCCATCAGCGCCGTCGGGGGATGCAGCGTGTGCCACCACGCGCTGAACGTGGGCATCACTATCGCCATACCGACGACCAGGTCGAACCACTGCCACGAGACGGGGCTGGCCTGTCGCATCCCGTGCCATAGGACAAGCGCGGCGAGACCGGCCAGCACAAAGGCATCGGTCAACGGCAGACCGGTCGAGCCAACGGCGACCGGCGGGATCAGCAGCACGGCCGTCAGGACGCACGTGGCGGCGGCGGTGGCGAGGCCGCGCATCAGCCCCACCCCCAACGTCACCGCGGCGGCGACACACACGGCCACAACAAGCATCCCACTCAAGCCGTTTCTCCAGAGAACACGTGCATCGTGCGGCGCGGCGGCGGTTAGTGAGTACTCGCCGGCTCCAGGGCCCTCGACGGCGCGTCTCGCTTCGACGAGGACTCATCCAGCGTGGCGTGGTAGATGCGATGCATCCGCTCGGCTACGCGCTGCCACGTACAGGTTTCCAGCGCCTGCTGGCGGCCCTGCTGCCCGAGGCGGCGTGCATCGGCGGGCGATCCAGCCAACTCATCCAGCGCCGCCGCCAACGCTTCGGGTGACCGTTCGGGCACAACACGCCCGCCGTCACCGACCACATCGGCAATGGCCCCGGAGTCCGAGCCGACCACCGGCACGGCACACGCATGTGCCTCGATGATCACGCGGCCGTACTGCTCTTTCCAACTTGGCGTTGTGCGCGACGGGAGCACCAGCGTGTCCATCGCGTTGATCAGTTCCGGCAATGCCGGCAAGGGCTGGCTGCCGAGAAACCGCACACGGTCGGCGATACCCCGTTCGGCGGCCTCGCGCTCAAACAACGCCCGGTCGGGCCCATCGCCGACCAGCAATAATGTCGCCCGATGGCGTTGGCCCGCGATCGCCCCGAGCAAGTCACTCACGCCCTTGGCTTCGACCAGTCGGCCCACATATCCGACCACAAAGCCGTCAAGGCCATTGCGACGTCGGCAGGCCTCGCGGTCCATCGGCCCGAAAAGATCGGTATCCACGGCGTTGGGAACGACATCCGCCGGTCCCTCGTAGCCGCACCGCTGCGCCACGTGGACCGCTTCGCGGCTGCGGCCCACGAGGTAGTCCGCCTCCGCCAGCGTATAGCGGCGGAACCATTCGAACGGCGGTGGCAGCACCTTATGAATGTTCTGCTCGGTTTCGGTCACCACGCGCGCCTGCGGCGCGACCCGCTGGCGCAGACGGCAGGCCTGCACACTGACCAGGCTCCAGGGCTCCTCCCACAGATCGATCACATCGGGCTGGAACTCGCTCAACACGCGTCTCAACTGAGGATAGTGATGCAGGTAAGTCTGTGCGGGGCCGATCCACGGCCAGCGCACCTTCAATGGGGTATAGTCGTAGCTGCCGTCGAGCGCCGGCTCCGCCGTGCGCCACTGCCCGTATCGCTTCCAGCGGGTCGGCACCACGACCCTCAACACCATGCCGGGCAGGCCGGCCAGGCAACGCGCCTTGGGCTGGCCCTCCGTCCGCGACTGACAAGTATGGGAGATCAACAGGACACGCATCGGCTCACCCCTGCTCCAGGGCTGCGACCGGCGTTTTCATCACCACCGGTGATGCCGAGCGATCCAACACGTTTCGATAGACTGCGGCGACCGCCTCCGCCATCCGCGCCACTGTGAACATGGACTCGAAGCGCCCGCGGCCGGCAGCGCCGCACGCGCGGCGCCGCGCGGCGTCATCCAACAAGTCCACGATCGCCCGCGCCATCGCGCTGGCGTCCTCCGGTTCGACCAAGTCACCGGTGACGCCCGGGACGACGATGTCGAGCGGGCCGCCGGCTCGTGTGGCCACCACGGGTTGGCTCAGCGCCATCGCTTCCAGCAGGACCAGGCCGAACGGCTCCGCCTTCGCCGGCAAGGCAAACACATCACCGGCCGCGATGATGCTGCGGACATCGTCGCGAAAACCCAGCAGCTTCACCCGCTCACCGAGGCCCTGTTGGTCTATCCGCTGCTGCAATGCTTCGTGTTCGCTGCCCCGGCCAGCGATCACGCCATGGCACCGCGGCCGTTGCTCAGCGACCAGGGCCAAGGCGTCGATCAGCGTGCCCACATCCTTCTCCGGTTGAAGCCGCGCGGCGCATACCACCAGGGGGGCATCGAGCGGCACGCCCAGTTCCTCGCGGACCGCCGATGCCGGGCGACGCGACTCGGATGCGGGGTCGGCCATGCCGTTGTGGACCACCGTGATGCGATCCGCCGGGGCGTCGGCTCGATCGATCGCCGCATCCCGCACCGCATTGGAGATGGCGATGGTGTGATCGATCCGCCGGTTCATCCAGTGGTGCATGCCCCCGGAGATCACATGTTTGACGCCGCGACGGGCGAGGCGGCCGGGCTGGATGAAGTGCTGGGTCAAGACGATGCTGCCGCGCCCGGCCATGTGGCGTGCCAGTGACGCGAGCAGCGCGGTCCGGCCGTTGTGAGCGTGGATCAGCTTGACCTGCCCGCTTCGCAACCAGCGGGCCAGCATCCGCACGACCGAGATATCCACAGCCCGGCCTCGCTTCACCTCGCGGTGCCGCACGCCGTGGTCGATGGCCTGCCGTGCAAGGGGGGTGTCGGCGGGGCAGCCGATCGCGACGTCCACACCCGCGCCGGTCAAGCCCTCAGCCAGGTCGAGCATGTGTCGCTCGGTCCCCGCGAATACATCCGAGTCGGTCAACAGGACAACGGTCATCGCTCGGTTGGCCCTTCGTACGTCAGTTCTGCCGGGAAGCCGCCGCTACGCGGCTTGTGCTGCGCCCGCATTGCCCGGAGCGTCGGCCTGATCCACGCGACCTCGTCGGGCGCGGCACGGAATACATGCCAGCGCTCGCCCCGCCAGATCAACTCCGCATGCATGGGTGGCTCATCCCTCACACGCTCCACGAACACGGCGTGAGGGGCCCCGGCCAGTTGTCGACGCCCGTTTGCATACATCTGCATCACGTATCGGTCGAATCCATAGACACGATAACGGCCGTCCACGACTTCACGATCTGCACGATGGAAGACCTGGGGATCGACGCGCAACTCGTACGCCGTATACAGGTAGCCGAACTGCATGTGGCGACTGACGGCGATCGACTCGCCGTCCCTCGCGGCCCCGACCGCGGCATGAAGCGATCGCCCGATCTCCGGGTCGAACTCGTGCACCCCATGCTCATGGAAATCGGTGACGAAATAGTAGCCCCAGTGCAGACCTTGGCCGGTCAACCCCAAGAGCAGGCCTCCGACGACCACCGTGCGGGCCAGCGGTCCGGTCAGCCCGTCGCGTAAGACGACCAGCGCGACGGCCGCGAGCGGTGCGAAGGTGATCAGGATCGCGTTGCCACGGTTGCCGTTCAACTCGAACATCAACAGTAGTGCCGACGCCGCGATCAGCAGCAGCGGCCATAGCTGTACCCGCCTGCGACGGAGCTGGAACACCGCCAGCACCGCCCCGGTCGCCGCGAGCCACAGCATTAATCCGCCGTGCGCGTGCGTTTGCGTGTTGGTATTGACCGCCGAGGTGTCATCGAACCCGTGCAGCAGGGCAAAACGGCCGTTGTGGTACAGCGTGTGCCCAAGCGACCCGTCACCGATCGTCGCCCGCTGCGACGCCAGCATCGGTAAGCCGAACGGCAGCAAGGACTCGCCGGGCAAGGGGGCCTTCACCACGTAGTTCTTCGTGATGAACAGGCCGAACGGTGCAATAAGAACCATCGCAACCAGCCCGGCTACCAGCCACGTGCGCCAGTGCGGCATGATCCGCCGGTGGTAAAGCGAGAGCACCAGCAGCAGCAGCGTCGGCAAGACAAACATCACGATCGCGTAGCTGTAAAAGGCCAGCGCTAAGGGGATGGCGGTGCGGATGATACGCAGGCGCGTGGGTTGGTGCAGGGCGGCGGCGAGCCACGCGATGCCCCACGCCAGGAACAGGGGCAGGAAGTAGCTCTCCAGGCCCCAGCGCGATGCGTGCAGGTGCCACGGCGCCACGGCCAGCAGGGCCGCTGCATACCGCCCTTCCGCCGGCCGATCGACCGCTTCGCCGGCGCGCCAGACGAAGTAGATCGTGCCCAGCGACATGAGCAGCACGGGCAGGCGCGCCACCAGCGTACTCACCCCGAAGACCTCGAAGAATCCCCACATGACGTAGGAGTACAGCACATTCTGGCCGCTGCCCCATGAGGGGAAGTAGACCGGATAGGCGTTGCCCCACCGGTCAGCGCCGGTCTGCATCAGGCAGTACGCCTCATAGAAAGCCGATACCTCGTCGGGCGCGATGCCCGCTGGAAGGACGCCGAACCGATACAATCGCATGGCCATGCCGATGAGGATGAGCACCCACCAGCCGTGGCGCCAGATCGCCTTTTCCAGTCGGGCCAGCATATCGGATGGCCCGTCGAGGTCGTGCGTCATGCGTGCGGCGTCCATCGGCTTGTCATTCACGGACAACAGTGCCATCACCTAACACTCCACGGCCATTTCGCAGCGCGGCAACTGCTGTCGGGTATGCACCGGCTCGTCTGCAACCGCGACTCCCGCCCGCAGCGTCACGAGAGTGCCCACGCCCGCCAGCCAGAGCAGGAGGGTGAACACGAAGTGGCCGCTGACCATGAGCGACCGCCAGCCGGTCGCATGCTCGGGCCCGAAGCCGTTGTCCGGCCAGCCACGCGTGAACGTGAGATAGACGCAAGCGGTCACGATGAACACGGCAATCCGCCACCGTCCGGGGCTCCGCGGCAGGGTGAACAGGCACCAGAACAAGGGCAGCAGCAGCACGAGATACTCGCGATGGCACAGCGGCATCGCCAGAAGCATCGTTGCCATGACCAGCGTCAGTCGCAGATGCAGCTCTTCATCACCCGCCGCCGGACGCCGCAGCAGCAGGTACAGCATGGGCAACCCCAGCACGACCGCCCCGACCGCCAGCGCCGCCCAGAAGTACACCGGCGAAGCAACCTTCGCGGGCATCGGGCCCATATCGGTCAGGTGCAGGCGTGCCGCGCCGAGCCAGGAATGCGAGACCTTGTCGGCCTGCACGGAATTGCCGAAGGTCACCGCGGCAAACTCGCTCCATTCGCCCCAGCCGACGACCGAGAACAGGCCGACAACACACGCGACCACCACGCCGCCGCACACCAGCGCTGCCTTCCATTGCCGCTGGATGAGCAGGTAGACGACGAGGCCGATCATCCAGGTCTTCATGACCGCTGCGACAGCGATGAGCGCTCCGACCAGCCACCAACAGCGGCGCGACTGGGCCGCGAGCATCCCGCCCAGCAACGCCAGCAGCATCAGGTTGGTCTGCCCCAGCCACAGGTTTGTCGTGGTCGGCCAGTAGCGGAACGAGACCAGGATCAGCAGCGCGATCAGCGCGACTTGAGCGAACGTCAACCGCACCGCCCAGCAGAACAGCCCCACAGCGAGCAGCAGGAATCCGCAATTGACCAGTGCCCAGGCCTTGACCGTGGTCGATTCGCCCTGCGCGGCCAGCGGCTGCAAGGCCAATGCCAGCGCCGGCGTATAGACATAGCCGTTGAACGGCTCAGCCTGGTAGAGCGGCAGGCCTTGGTTGAGGCGTTCGGCGGCGCGATGGTAGATCTTGATGTCGACGCCCGGGTTTGCCACCGCCGCGTGGTAGGCCGACCCCACCACCAGGCGGATCAGCACCAGCAACAAGAATACCGCGACGATGCGCCGTGCCCATGGATTATCGCACATAGTCAATGTCGTAAGCTCTCAGAGACGTCCCGCGGGACGACGTGGATGTCCGGCCATGTCTCATTGCAGTGATCGGTCGCCGTCACGATCCATGCGACTCAGCTGGGAAGGTTTCGCTGATGCGGTGTGACGCACCCAGTGCTCCGCCAGGTTTCGCGAAAACTCAGACGCCAGCGAGCGATGCAGGTGCCACAGGTCCGGGAACTCCTCGTCCGCGTACGCGCGCGGCAATGGCAACATCGGCACGCCATGCCGTCGACACCAGTCCTTGAAGAACCGCCGATCCGTCTGGCGAATCGCCGTCTCGTATGGTTGACGCAGGTAGGAATGCATGGTTGTCCTGAAGATGATCAGGCGACCGCCGCGGCCTTCCACGAGCCGCTTGATCTCCATGAGGACGCTCTGATCCCAGTCCCCGAGCGGTTGCTGATTCTCGGCCCCGGCCACGACTTGGTCGGCGATCGCGCGCCCAGCCTCGCGAGCACCGGCTTCGACGCGAATGGCGCCGTCCGTCCGAACTTCCAGCGGCGCCTCGCGGCGGGGGCGATGACCCAAACCCGCGCGATCAGCCATGAGCATCGCCGTATCGTGGAGCTTGTCGGTGAGTCGACGCCGCACCAACTGACGGTAAAACACGAGGTGGCTGGTGCGCTCGGCCCAGGTTCCCATCAAGGCAAGGCGATCGCCGACGTCCCGGTGCACATCAAGCGCCTCATCGATGTCCCGTGCTCGCAACTGGGCGACCAACTGGCGTGATGGGCTGCCGTTGAACCACGGTCTGTCGAGCCGCTCGTAAGCCGGCAAGCCGCACGGCGCTTCGACGAACACGGTGCACCCGTCGAAACGCTCGGGGTAGGCCTCAAGCAGATTGCGCAACCCGAAGTAGTGGATGTGGGGCGAGCGTCCGCCGCGACCGAGATTCAGGCAGTGCACCCGCCGATCCAGCAGGCGCGACGCGTGCTTCTCAAAGACCCCTGGATCGACCGCCGCTTCAACCCGCGATACGCCCAGGAACACCGCGTCCACACGCTCGGCGGGCGGATAGGTCAGCAGCATGTGATAGCCGGCCTCACGCTCGGCCGCCCATGGCCGCGCCGCAACCTCGAGAACGCCGACCATCAGCAGCGGCACCAGCACCCACTGCAGCCATCGCCATCGCAGCGGTGGTTGAGCATCATCTGTCATGGTTTGTTCATGCATCGCACTAAAACTGAAAGTAGAGAAACGCCTGGTTGCCGGGCGGTGCGAGCATCAGCATCGCCAGGAGCATGGTCGTGACCGCGGCCGGCCCCAGCCCCCACGACCACCCCGGCCGGCGCCACGGCTGGTCGGTCGAGTGCAGCCATGTCTCGATCAGCAGCAGCGGCATGACGAACAGCAGCAACTGACTCAGCAGGTGCACATCATCGCGATACAGCGTCCAATCGCCCGCGAGGCTGGTCAGCAGCGTGCCGACATGCTCGAGGCTGGTCGCCCGGAACAGCAGCCACCCCAGGCAGGTCAGATGGAACATGAGGACGACCGCGGCGATCCGTCGGAGCCAGGTCGAGCCGACCTCACGAACCTCGCGACCCAGCAGGGCTCGCTGGCCGCCGAGCAGGAGACCGTGGAACCCGCCCCAGATGACAAAATTCCAGGCCGCGCCATGCCAGAGCCCGCCGAGGAGCATCGTAAGCATCAGGTTGCGTCCGGTCGCGAGCCGCCCGCCACGATTGCCGCCCAGCGGGATGTACAGGTAGTCGCGGAGCCATGTGGACAGGCTGATATGCCAACGACGCCAGAACTCAGAGGGCGTGGTGGAAAGGTACGGCAAACGGAAGTTGAGCATGAGTTCGAAGCCCAGGAGCTTGGCCACGCCGCGAGCGATGTCCGTGTAGCCGCTGAAATCGCAATAGATCTGGAACGCGAAGGCGTAGGTTGCCAGGACTACTTGCCAGGCCGCGACGTCCGTACCACCGTACACCTCGTCCACCAGCGGCGCGAGGTTGTCCGCCACGAACACCTTCTTGAACAGGCCGAATACGATCAACCACGCCCCGGACGACCACTGCTCGCGGGTCGTTCGCCGCGGGTTGAGTATCTGCGGCAGGAACCGCGAAGCCCGTTCGATGGGGCCGGCGACGAGTTGTGGGAAGAAGGCGACGTACAGGGCGAAGTCGCGCAGGCTGCGTGTCGGGGCGAGTTCGCCGCGGTACACGTCGATCGTGTAGCTCAGCGTCTGGAAAGTGTAGAACGAGATGCCGACCGGCAAGGCGATCTGCAGCACCAGCGGTGACGGGCTCAACCCCAGCATCTGCAGGAACGCGTAGCCGGAGTCAACGAAGAAGTTGCAGTACTTGAAGAAGCCCAGCACACCGAGGTTGGCCACGATGCTCACGGCGAGCAGCACGCGACGGCGGCCACTGCTCGTCGTGCCACCCATCGCGCGACCGACGGTATAGTCCACCAGCGTTGAGAGCCAGATCAGGCTGAGAAACCGCCAGTCCCATGCCGCATAGAACGCGTAGCTGGCCAGCAGCAGGAACATGTTCTGCCAGCGCCTTGCGCGCAGGGCGTAGTAACCGGCGAGCACGACGGCAAGGAAGCCGAAGAAGACCCAGGAGTTGAACAGCATGGATGAAGTGAGGGGCCTCGCCGCGGCTAGTCGGCGGGGCGCGCTTGTTCGTCCGTAGCTTCGGCCGCCTCTTCCGGATCGGCGAGACGGCTGCGGACCATATCGGCCATCTCAGACGGCACATAATGGTTCAAGCCCATCACGCGACCGACCTTGACATAGCGATTCGAGTACGGTGTCAGCGGGTGGCCGGGAGGCCCGTCACGTGGGTCGGCCGATTCGACGTTGACCAGCAGGTGTTCGACGCGCCCGGCACGCACGTCATCGATCAGCGGCTGCGTCATCGTCCGATCGATCCGCCGGAACATAAAGAAGTCCATCACGATCGGCTGGCGATCCAAGAGGACCGGCAGATGAGGCTTAACGGAAAGCAGTCGCTCGCCGGGCGCGATGAGCCGCTGCAGCCGTTGGGCCTCCTGCTCACCCCAACTGTCCTGGGCGGTGGTCCAACGTTCCACGGACTTGAGCAAACCGCTCTTCCAGGCCGAACGGTCGCTTTGTACCACCAGCAAGCCAACGATCACCGCCGCAGCTATCGCGAAGCCCGCGGTGCGACGACTTGTCGGATACGCGTTCGGGTGAGGGTCCAGCATGCGTGTGAGCCACCGCCCGCTGACGACCAGCAGCAGGCAGAGCGGCGCGATCAGGTGATTGTGTTCCACGCCGGCGTTGGCAAAGACGATCGAATAGACCGCCAGCACCCAGATCAGCGCACAATCAAACGGACATAGTCGCCTTCGCATGAGATCGTGAACGAACGCCCATGCCGCAAGGGGCAAGGCGACCGTCGCCACCAGGTCCGCCTGTTCCCACATCCGCACAGCCATGCGGCCAAGTCCCTGCAGCGGCGCCGTCCAAGCGAGCGTGCCCTTCGCATCACCGGCGAAGGCGAAGTGGAGCCAGTTCTCGAACAGCCGTCCGTCGGACAGCCAGCCAAAGATCCCCAGCCACGCCGTGCAACCCGCGAGCCCCGAAGCGACGAAGAGGGCCAGATCGCGACGTCGATAGCATGCCAGCCAGGTGACCGCGGCAAGCCCGCCCCAGATACCGGTCATCTTGGCCGCCGGTGCCAGTCCCAGAACAAGCCCCGCCGCGACAAGGTACCGCGTGCGGCCGGGCGCGTCGCCATTCGATCCAACGCGGCCGAGCAAGGCCAGGCCAGCCAGTTGCAGGGCCACCGGCAGCCCCTCGCCACGGATGCCGGCCAGCCATCCCGACACGATCGCCGTGAATAACAGGGCGGGCCAAGCTACCGCGATCGCCCACCGACGACCAGCTTGCCGGATGGTCGCCGCCACACAGACGAACAGCGCCATAGCAGCCACGGAGTTCAACACCCGCCCTGAGATGATGTACTCACCCGTGAGCTGGGCCAGTTGCGCATGCAACCAGACCGACAGCGGACCAAACCGCGTGCCCCCGTAGTGCGTGCCATCGAAGATCGGAGGGAAGAACACACCGTCGTTGGCCCAGTAGGCCAAGCCCACCCAAGCCCCCGCGGGGGCATCAACCAGTGACGGATCGGTGAACGTTCCGGCCTTGATCACCAACCAAACCGCGAGGCTGCCAACACCCGCGAAGACGAGCATCAGTCGCATGACGACCTCGATTCGCGCGGCGTGCCTCGCCCTGGCTCCGATCAAAGGCCGGCAAGCCAATGATGCCGAGTCAAGCTGCGGGCTGTGACTCACGTACGCACCGATGCCTTTCTGTGCCAGGAGAATAGGAGCACGACATGGTCGGTCATCACGGCGTTGCCCGCGTCTTGCGGAAAGTCAGGTAGCGATTCATTGCGAAGTTGATGACCATGCCCGCAGCAACGCCCGCGATGGCCGCAACCTGGACGGGCAGGTCCGGTGTGAGCGAGAGCACGAACAGTGCCGTGGCGTAGTTCACCGTCGCGCCCACCGAGCACGCCCCGAGGAAACTCAGGAACTGTTGCAACAACGGGCCATCCTTGGCATAAGAGAACGTGAAGCGTCGATTGAGAATGAAATTGCTCACAATGGACACGGCGATGCCACCAGCGATCGCAATCGGCTCGGGCATACGCATCAGCAACAGCAGCGTGAGGATCACCAGGTTGACGATGAGACCGGATCCCCCGACCACCGCAAATTGCAGGACGTATGACCAATTGGGATGCTTCCAGACGAACAGGCGGCGGACGTGCTGAAGGTAGCGTAGCTGCTCCTTGAAGTTCAGCTTGCTGTGCCCGGCGGTTCGGTCGGCGAAATGGATCGGCACCTCGCCGATCCGTCGCAGGCCGCACTTCACGATGAGTTCGAGGCCGATCTTGTAGCCGATCGGATTCAACGGAGCGGCCGAAGCCAGGGCCGAGCGTCGAAAGGCGAAGAATCCCGCCATCGGGTCCTTGGCCCTGGTGAAAGGCCGAGCGAGCCAAGTGGCGACCTTGCTGTTCAGGTAGCGATAGACGCCCCACGCCGCGTCGGTGGAACCACCGGGGACATAGCGTGATCCGATCACGAACTCATCGCCGGCCTCCAGCCGCGCAAGCATGCCCGGGATCGCCTCAGGGGGATGGCTCAAATCGGCATCCATGACAACCACGTAGTCGCCGCTTGCCTGCGACAAGCCTTCCAGCACGGACTGGCTGAGACCGCGATCCTCACGACGGATCACCAGGCGTATCCACGGGTGGGCCAGCTCATTGAAGAGTTCTTCCGTACCGTCCTGGCTGTCGTCGTCGACCACGATGACGTCGAGGTCCAGGCCCGACGACTCGCGCATCGCCACCAACCGCTCCACGAGCCGCGGCAGGTTAGCTGCCTCGCAGTACGTCGGGACAATAATCGACACCGATAGGCTGGTGCATGCCGGCGAGCCCGTCGCCTGGGGCGACCATGTGGCTGCGCGTGTCGCGCTCGTCGTCATCGTATTCTCCTGTTTCCCGCGTTTGCGGATGCCGGCATCAGATAGGACTGCAGGCCATTGTAGTGCGTCGGCCAATCAGGTCGTTACTCGCGGCAGAGCCAGCGGGGTCCATCAGCAGCCGCTCGTACCGCTCCAGGACACGGGTCCAGCCATAAGAAGTAACGGACTGGGCAATGACTTGCGGCTCCGCATGCCTGCCCGAAAGAAGCTGGTGCAGCTTGTTCGTGATCTCACCCGCGTCACACGGATCGTCTAGCAACTGTCCCGTAGCTCCCTCGGTGATCGTGACCGCGGCACCGGCGAGCCGACTGGTCAACACGGGCAGACCACACGCCATTGCTTCGACGATGACCAGCCCCCACGCTTCATACTGCGTGGGCATCGCGAATACATCCGCAGCAGCGTAGTAACGTCCGACGTCGTCACTGGGTCCCGTGAAGATCACGCGGTCGGTCAGACCCATCTGAGCGATGGGCTGACGGTAGCGTGCCGCATCGATGCGACCGACCGCAATCAGAACAAGGCTCGAGTCACCTTGGGCCGCGACCGCTTTCAATAATGGGCCAAAGCCTTTACGCTCGGTTTCGTTGGCCACGAAGATGACGGCTTTCTGGCCTGGGGCTAAACCGACTTCCCGCCGCACCTGCTCACGCTCAGCCCATCGACGTTGAACATTGAACTCCGACTGGCAGTACCCGTTGGGCAGCACTGCAACGTCAGCCGGCGGGACGTGGTAGTGCTCGATCAGGTCCTGCTTGACCTGGTCGGTCAGCGCGATGAGCATTCGATACCGTCGGCCGCCGAACACATGCTTCTCGAGCCGAATGATGAATCGATGATAGGGATTGGCGGCTTGCTTGAGCCGCTGCCGCCACGGCCGCTGGCTATTGCTGATCTGCAGCCAGGCCGCATGCACGCTGCCGACCCAGATCGTCCCACCGGGTGGGGACATGACACCGAAAGCCCCGTGGGCATCGAATGTCAGACCGGACGAATGCATGGCGCTCCGGCAGCAACCGGGGAACCGGCGCACACGGGCCAGCGGCAAGCGCTCGGAGTACTGTACGGGGTGCACGACCACGCTCGGGTCCAGTCGTGCTTGGTCCCAGTCATGGGCGAACAGATGCACATCGTGACCGCGGCCGGCCAGCGCGTTAGCCGCCACCAGCACGACGCGCTCCACGCCACCCCGCCGATAGCAACCGGGAAAACTGACCGCTACCCTCACGCCCCATCTCCACGGGCGTGCATCATGGCCATCCGACGCCGTTGCGCCTCGCGTGCCCTGACCGTCAGGTACGCCAGCGTCGCCATACCGGCCGCACACCATGCCACGGTCAGCGCGCCGCGGCTCCAGTAGTGGTCGAACATGCCGTGGCCGAGGCGGCACAGCATCAGGCCGGTACCTACCGCCAGCAACGAAAACAGGGGATCGGTGCGCGACACGCGTTTGTGCGTCCACCACACCATTCGACCGAAGGCAACGAAGATCCACGCGAACGTCACCAGGCCCAGCACACCGGTTTCCGCGAGGGTGGACAGGACCACGTTCGTCGCGTCGACGAACTTGCGGATGCCCGTGCCGGAGCCGATGAGGGGATTGGCCGTGAAGTTGCGCCAGAACTCCGCGGCATTCTCGTAGCGTTCGGCGATGCTGTTGTGGCCGGCGGGCTTAAAGGTGAACGCGTAGTCCTGGGCCGATGACGGCAGGAAGCTCCAGCACACCAGCACAACGGGCACCCCAAGGATGACGAGCTTGCCGAGCGTGGCGAACTCCCGCCGCATCGCCATGATGCCGCAACATCCCAGGAACGCGCCCACCCACGCACCGCGCGACAGGCTCA
Organism: uncultured Planctomycetaceae bacterium; assembly: GCA_964458935.1. GTDB lineage: Bacteria > Planctomycetota > Phycisphaerae > Phycisphaerales > Zrk34 > CAYWKS01. The sequence goes on along the minus strand of CAYWKS010000005.1, from coordinate 99,713 downwards.
TCATCAGGCCCGCGCCGACCGTCAGCAGCACCCCCGTCAGGATCACGCGCGTGCGGCGGTCCCGCCCAAGGAACCACAATTCAAAAGCCACAACGAAGATGCCGGCGAGCGATGCACCGGCCGCGTTCTTGTGAATGCCGATGGCGTAGGTCTTGCCCATGATGGTCAGGATCGCCTGGAAGCAGCCCACGGCAAGCAACGCGTAGAGCGCCGGCATCAACCGGTGCTTGGAATCAACCATGGATGCGAACACGGCCACGGCGGCGATGAAGTAGACGCCCATCTGCAGGATGGACTTGATCATCGCGTTACCGTGGAAGTTGATCAACCCCGAAACGATGCACACGCCGATGTAAGCCATGGCTGGCAGCAGCGTGGGGCCCAGGCGCATGGGCCGGTCGCCCTGCATCTGCTTGATCAGCAGAACCGCCGCACACAGGATCAGGCTCAACTCCGACATGGAGAAGTTGACCGGGAGGAAGCCGGGCGAGATGTCGTACGGGAACGGCGCACTGGCCAGGACCACCATCAGCGCGGCTTCGGGCTGCGCGTAGGCGAGCACCATGTACACGGCGATGAACAACAGTGCCGCCACCGGCATGGCCATCTGGCCGAGGTAGAACAGCAGCGCCCCCCCGAGCAGCAGCAGTATAAGCCACCGTACCCAACCGAACGAGTCTTTGCGCGGTATCGCGATGGTTGACATCATGTCACATCACACTTTCTGTTGGCGAGGCCAGTACGACAGTTGTCTGCTGAGCAGCCACGCGTACAGACGGACCTTGCCGGCCGCCCTGACACGGCGGGTCGGTCGGAGCAGGTACGCAAGCGACCACCCCGGCAGGCGAGCAAGCGCGCCGATCACCATCGCCCCGCGAAAAGCGATCAGGCCGATCCACCCGTGGTGCTTCACCTGGTAGGCATCGAGACTGTCGAAGAAGTGGCGGTTGACGCGGACCTGATCCGACGCGCCGCTGGCCCCGCCCAGGTGCATGACCCGCGCCGCCGGATTGAAGTGGATCGACCACCCGGCATCGCGGATGCGCTTCTGCCAGTCCGTTTCCTCGGCGTACATGAAGAATCGCTCGTCGAAGCCACCCACCCGCTCGATCACTTCGTGCCGCACGAGCAGGCAGGCGCCCACAGCCCAATCGACGGGTCCGGCCTCGTCGTGGGCCCACTGGCGATAGTCACCCAGTCGCGATCGAGGCTTGCACAGCCTCGCGATACCCATGTTCTCCAGCCAAGCCCGCATCGGCGTGGGGTACCGGAAGCACGATCGCTGCAACGTGCCATCGGCGTTCAGCAGTTTCGGACCTACCACACCTGCGTTGTCGTGTGCTTCGAGGTAACCCTTCAACGCGCCGATGGCGGCTTGCTCGACATACGCGTCACTGTTCAACAGCAGGACGTATCGCCCCTTGGCGCGCTGCATGGCGATATTGTTGGCGGACCCGAAGCCCAGGTTGCGTTGGCTGGCGATCAATTGCACATCGCCGAACTGATCGCGGATCTGTTCCGGGCTGCCATCGTGCGAGGCGTTATCCACGACGATCACTTCGGCCGCAATGCCACCCAGCCCATCACGCAACCTCCGCAGGCACTCCAGCGTCACGTCGCGCGTGTTGTAGCTGACGATGATGACACTGAGATCAAGGTCCGGCGCATTCATTGGCGGCCAACCTCCCTCGACTCCAACGCGGCTTGCATGACCGCTTCGACCTGGTCGACCCGCGTGGCCCAACTGTGGTCGGCGGCCAACCGCCGTCGCTCAGCCGCACACGTGCCGTTCTCTGAGACCGCGCCATATGCCGCCGCCAGGAACGCCTCCGCGTCCGCGGCAATCCGCACGTGCTCCGGATAGTCGCGGAATCCGGCGACGGGTGTTGACACGATCGGCTTGCCCGAAGCCAGGTACTCCCACAGCTTGATCGGGTTCAGGCTCTCAGTGAAGGGCGTCACGCAATGGGGCACGATGCACACGTCAAAGGCGCGCATGTAGTGCGGCAGTTGCTGGTACGGCACAACTCCGGCGATCGCCACGCGTCCCGTCGACTCGAGCATCTGGCGTTCGCGTGCGTTGAGGTGATTGGGGCCAATCAGCACGACGCTGCCGCGATCCATTCGGCTCGCCATCTGATACACCATCGCCACATTGAGGCGATCGCGATGGATCGTGCCCGTATAGCCCAGGACGGGTCTCTCCCAGGACTGCGTACACTCGGGATGCGTCGCCTCCGCTTCCATGACGGTGGCGTAGTGACGGCAATCCACGCCGTTCTTGATCAAGCTGACCCTGTCAGCGTAAGCATGCTTGGAGGCCAGCAACGCCTCTGAACATACGATGATGGCGTCCGCCTTGTCACACAATGCACGGTCCTGAGCGGTCACGCGCTGCTGCTGTCGGCGATCGCGACCGAAGTGTGTCCAGTCGTCAGTGATGTCGTAGATCGTGGCAGACTCACTCATCCGACCGCTCATATGCTCGGCGTAGTAGGGATTGAGCCACAACAGCGGGCGCTTGCCCTTGGCGTAGAAACCAAGCCGACCCGCTTCACGGCGGACGTGCCGTCGCAACGCGGCCTCGTTGGCATGACGGGCGAAACCCAGCCGATTGGGCAGCCACTTGACCGGCCGCGTCACCGTGATGTTGGGCAGTTCTGAGACCGCCCGCGTGCCCCGGCCTCGCATCTCATCGGCGCGGCCGCGCCGCGCGGCGGCCGACATGTCCACGGCGGGCCCGACAAAGAGGATCCGTCGGAACGGCTGTCGTCGAGCCAACTCAGCACAGATGAACTGATTGCGCCGCCATACGTCATCCCACGTCTCCATGGACACGAAGATGATGTCCGCATCGCCTGCGTGCCGGGCACCCGATTCGTCGCGCTTTTGGGCGGTTTCTATCAACGGTGCTCCAGGATCCAGCGCTTGACGCGCTCGGGAACCATACGTCGCAGGCGGCTGTCGAAACTTCGCGGGTAATCCCATGCATCGGCCGATATGGCTGAACGATTCAACTCATCGCTGGCAATCTGGCTCAGGACACCACAGTAGGCGTCGGCCATCCGTTCGACCGTGAAGCGGCCTCGGGCACTCTTGCGAGCAGCGTCGCTCATCGCTCGTCGCCGTTCGTCGCTGAGCGCCAGCTGACGCACATGTTTCGCCATAGAGATGCAATCGCCTACGTCGACCAGGTACCCGTCGCGACCGTGGCTGACCACGCGGTCGGTGACGCCCGCAAGCGCCGGCACGATGGGCACACACCCCGCCGCCATCGCTTCCACTAGGGATAGCCCCTGCCCCTCCCACCGCGACGGCATCAGGAGCACGTCGTGTCGGGAGAGCCACTCAGGCACACGCTCGCGGCTCACTCCACCAGCAAACTCGACGCGCCCATTCATGCTCGCGCAGCGAGCGCGTAGCTCCGGGAGGTCGGGGCCCTCGCCCGCGATGGTCAGATGCACCTTCACGTCCGCCAGGTGATCCATGATGCAAGGAAGCCAGAAGACACCCTTCTCACGGTCCGCGATGCGACCAAGGTACAGCAGGCGCAACGGGCCATGATTGCGCTCGAGGCGATCCGGAAACTCAGTTCCATCGACGCCGGTGTAGATCGCATATGTGCGGTGAGGGTCAAACCGCAGACGATGAACGAGGTCATCACGCACGCGATGCGATACACCGATGGTGGCGTGGACGTAGTCGCGGAGTGATGCTGCGGGACCGTATGTCCCGGGCTGTGTGCTGTGGACGATCATGACCCGGCGGATGCGCCGCGGCAGGTACCGCACGACGTTCATCTCAACCGGTCTCATCCGCACGTTCACAAACACGCCGTCGAACCCGGCTGCCTCGATATGCGCGCAGAGGGCACGGCCCGTCTCGTGGTCGGAGTGCGGCACGTGCACGACATGGCCGTGCGGGTGCTCATGCGACCACGCCGGGTCCGCCATGATCGCGTGTGCGTGAGGGCCTGCCCCCACCCATTGCACATCGATATCATGGGCCGCCAGCCCACGCCGCAGCGATCGATAGACCACGTACACGCCACCCAGGTACGGCGCACCGAGGAAAGCCAACTTCAGATTGGATCGATAGGGCATCAGCTAGGCATCACATGCACAACGATGGCCACAGAGTCGCCGGCTTCAGCTGCTCAATGCGCGCAGCACGGCTTGATGCTGATTGGACCAGGAGAACAGTTCGGCACGCTGTCTCGCCGCGCGAGCGTAGGTAGCGCGCTCCTCCTCGTTGATCAGCAATCGCCGCAGGTGCTCCGCAAAGGCCCCCGTGTCCGGGGGATCAAAAAGCAAGGCGCTGTCACCAACCTCTTCCGGGATGCCGCCTCGGCGGGATGCCACGACCGGCATGCCGCTGGCCATGCCCTCCAGGACAGTCAGCGGACACGGGTCATCCCAGTTGGAGGGTACGCAGAAGATGTCGCCGCCCGCGTATTCGTGCAGCACCGCCTCACGATCGCGGAACGGCACAAACTCAGCACGGTCGCCCAATGGCTCTGCCAGATGGCGCAGGTGGCGCTCGTATGCGGTCAGCTCACCGTCAGCAGTGAAGCCGGCGCTGCCCACGATGCGGACTCGGAACGGACCCGCGTCCTTGCCCAGCCTGGCCGCGGCTTCGAGCAGCAGATGCACGCCCTTCTGCTCGACGATACGACCCACAAGCAGGATGATCGGCACATCATTGGGTGGCCGCTGGCTCGGCCGAAACCGCTCAGTATCCACCCCGCTGTGGACGACACGAATCTTGTCATGCCATCGCGGATGAAGCGCCTCGCGCGTGCGATCAGCGATGTAGTTGCTGCAGCAGATCAGTCGGTCGGCGGCCGACACAATCCGCCGGACTTCATGTCGGCTGTAAGTGCGCCACACCTCATTGTGCGACCAGAGGCAGACCATGGCATGGGGCGCGTGGCGCTTGAGCATGGGCAACGCAACCGGGTTGTTATGCACCAGGATGGGGCCGACGTAGTCCCGTGGGATCGCCGACAAGCACGGCCGATAACGTTGCCGCCCGAAAGGTCGGCTCAGGCCCATCCGACCTGCCGCCATGTCCACCGCCTTCTGCCAGCGTTTCGGCGCCGAGGCAGCCTTCACAACAGCACATTCCCCCACCGGGTAGTCGTGGCGAGTGCCCTGATTGACAATGACGCGCGTGTGACCGTGTTGCTGGTCGTGCATACGCGCGATCTCGTAAATGATCGTCACCAAGGCGCTGCCTGTCGATGCCGAATAGTGGTCACCCGGCGTCGGTATCTGCACAATGGTCTGCAGGCGTGGGTCGCCGGACCAGGCCGGCTCCGACGTGGGTGCGGGTCTTACACTTGGCTGGCTGGTTGTTGTCTGGGTCATAGCTCGCTCACGCAGGACACCGTAGCGGGCACGGCGTCTTGAGATTGTCGATGGACGCCGTCCACGCCGGCCTTGCTCTGTAGGACGTCGTCATAGATGTTGAGAAGCACTGCCATGTTTTCATCTTGACCATGGTTACGGACGAGCTGGCGGCACCCCTCGCGGAAGGTATCCATGCGATTGAGAAGACGCCGCACCACTGGCGCTAAAGGTTGGCCGGGCTCCCACGGCTGGCCTGCCTCGTACTCAAGGAGCGTAGCTCGATTGCCCACTCCCTCGGATGCGATAACGGGAACGCCTCGCGACGCTGCTTCCAGCACTACCATCGGACATGGATCGAAGCGGCTGGGCACGATGATCGCATCACAGGCAGCCAGGAAGCGGCGGGGCTCGATCAACCCTAGACCGCGCATTCGCCCCGCCAGCCGATCATCGGCATACCGTTCGGTGTGCTGGCCTGCCATCAGGAGGAACACATCCGCTGCCTCGGCCATGGCATCGAGCAACTCGACGTATCCCTTGCGTCGCTGTAGACCGCCGAGGTAGCCGATGACCGGTTGCGGCGTATCGGTCAGTCCATAATCTGCGCGTGCATCGCTGCGTTCCTGAGCGCTCACGGGGTCCCATGGCGGCGCGGCATTCTCGAGGACGCGCCACTCACGTGGCAGCCCGTGCAGCCGCTGGCACTCGCGTTGAATCAGCTCACTGACGAAGAGCATGCGGGTGGCCGGATTCCAGCGCCGATAGCAGCGGTCTTCAGCGTGCATGATGGCCTGCTGCTGCCATTGCCGCATCGTCGCTGCCAAGCCCGAGCCACTGACCAGGCAGCCCCGCTCCGCGGCCGCGCGGGTCAGAAAGTGGCACTGAAATACATCGCACATGTCCGCGATCTGCGGCTGATGGCCATGGACCACATCAAATGTGCGGCCCGCTAAGGCTCGGCGGATGAAGTGCCGAGCCGATAGCCACTTAATGGCGAAGCCTCGCGGCGGGTTATACAGCTTCAGCCATTCCACTTCGGCTTGTAAGGCTGGGTCGAGCCGATGCGCCACGACCGAGACATCGTACCCAGACTTGAGTGCCGCACGCACTTCGCTGGCGGCAATCTTGCCAATGGCGTTGTACGGCCCGACGGCCTCACAGATCATGCACAGCGTCGGACTCTTCATGCGGTCCTGGCCCCGCTAGACGATGACGCAGCAGCCCCCGACGACGGGGCGCACCATCTCTTGAGTCGCCCGCTGAGTTGGCGTTGGAGTAATCTCATCCACCAACCGGCCTGCCACTGGCGGAAGCCCACCGAGCCGAACCAACCAGAGCGTCGCAGCGCCTCCACGAAGACCGGCCGATCCGGATTGGTGAAGCCCTGGTCCCATGGCTTGTTGCCGGTGAAGTGGATGACCTTGGCCCTCTGCCGCACCGCCGCATAGCTCTCGCCGAGGTAATCGATCTCGTTGCCGCCCACACGGTTTATCCGATCGGGCGCACCGGTCTGCAGGTTCCATCCGAGATCGATCTCACGCCAATTATCGGCGAGGGCGATGTTCAGCGCATCCTGATCGTTGAATCGCAACATGAGCTTCTCCTCGGCTACGATCTCGCACGCTCGTTCACTGACCCGCTGCTGCCGCCACAGCGGCATATTGGCGACGAGCATTCCGGCATTGAAATATGGTGTGTGGCTGCCAGAGATACCGTGACGGTGTCGCAACTCGTCCGGAAACCCGCGGTGTGCGAACGTCGGCATGCCAAAGTCTCGGACGGCAGCGAGCGGCGCATCATCCGGCGCAACCTTGGCCAGCGTACCGATCGACGACTTTACCACCGTGTCGCAATCGATGAACACCGCTACGCGACAGTCTTCAGGCAAAACGCCGGGCAGTGCGAAGCGCAGAAAAGTCGCCGCTGTAATCGCGGTGTTGGCGAAGCGGTACTCGGCGACGTCCGGCACAAGGTGGCGAGGGGCCGCGGTCCAACGCAAGTCCCAGGACTTGCTCGCGGCGGTGCGATGTGCTGCCCTCTCGATCCGGCGTTTGTTCGCGATGCTGATCCCACCATCGAGCACATGCACCACAACAGCCAGATCGCCCTGCATGCTCCGCAGTAGCGAGGTCACCGTGACAGCCAAGGGCATCGCGAAGCCATCATCAGCCGCCAGCACGACATGAAGCGTCTCGGAAGCATTTCGCTTCAATACTTGAATCGCGGTCTGGCGGTGCGTGCTTGTGGTCACTCGGCATGGTCTCCTGACGCCCCACTGGCCAGCCCCAAGTCGGTAGCGTGACTCAACGCCACGGGTCGGCCCAGCGTCCGCTCCTGATAACCACGCCACCGTGCATCCACCTGTTCATCAGGTAAGGCGAGCACGCCACGGATGCGTGCGAAGCCCTTAACGAACCCACGTGCACGCGGCATGGACCAACGGGACGCGGCCAGGTCGTCGATGGCTTCGAGCAGGATGCGGCGGACATAGGTACGGCGCAGCATGCTGCGCGAACGCACGCGATCGGTACTGTGAACGCGGTGGCAGAACAGTGGGTTCGTCGCCTCGAGCGCTGTTGCCCGATATGGCGAGTTACGGCCACTTCGGCTTTGAGCATGATACACGTGGGCGGTGTAAGCGCGAACGATGGCGCCATAGCGCGACAGGCGGTATGAGAAGTCTAGGTCTTCACCGCCGCGGACCATACGTGATTCGAAGCCGCACCGGCGTGCCGCCTCGGCCCGCATGGTCATGGTGAAGCCTTCCATGAGCGGTAGAGGCCGTACCGGCTGTTCGATGACCTGCTGTGGCAGCTTCATCCTTGGGAAATCGTCATCGTAGGGCACAAACATGTTGTGCGGCTGCAACCGCTGCCGCAGGCGCTTACGGATGTGTCCCAGCGGTCGCCGCACCTGCTTTCGCAGCGCCGACATCACAGATCTTCCATGCCTCGACCGCACCGCGTCTGCCTGATCCGGTGGATTCACCGCTTGCGGCCTGACGTCATGGCCTTGAGCATGCCGCAGATCGGGGCATTGTTGCGACGGCTTGGCTGCTACGGCGTGAATGTGACCGTCCTGGTCCGCCTCATAGACCGACATGATCCGTTCCGCACAGCCCGGATGCATGTAGCTGTCATCGTCGAGGAAGAAGACGACGTCACAGTTGGTACGTTCGAGAAGATAGTTGCGCTGTGCCGGGATGGATGGCGCATCCGGGTAGCCATAGTAGTGCAGGGGGACAGTCGCGCCGCATGCGTCAAGCTGTGCACGACACCGGCGTTCGATATGCCGCCAATCCGGGCTTGCATCGACGACGACCAGTTCGGCTGGCACACGCGACTGCAGGGCGGCCAGGCATAAGGTTGTCGGCAATGTATCCTCCCGCCGATACGTCACAACGCCCATGCACCACCGCAACGAGGTCCGGCCGTTGGAGTCTTGTACCGCCGCTCCTTCCGCAAGCGTAGGAGTCTCATGAATCATGCACTGGCCCATCAGCATTACCGGGTACGTTCAGGCCGCACCTTTGCGTGCAAGTTGCAGCACTCGTGGACGGACCGCCCAATACCATTTCTTCCACAGTCCGCGGAACAGCAGTTTGCAATACCAGCCGGCTGCCCATGCCCTGTAGCCTGTCACGCCGAACCACCGACTCTCGCGCAACTCGCGTACGAACGTCGGCCGCTCTGGATTGGTGAAGCCCTGGTTCCAAGGTTTGGCGCCGGTGAAATGGACCAGTTTGGCCTGCTGTTGCAGCTCGGCGTAGGGCAGGCCCGTTCGCTGCTCTACGGTCGCCCCGCGACGACCGACGGTGTCGCGACACGTCGGCGGGAAATTCCAACCGGGGTGCAGCGCATGCCAACGGCCCCGCAGGACGTAGTTCAAGGCATCCTGATCGTAGAAGCCCGCAATGTTGCAGTAATTCGCGAGGAACTGCGCCGCCGCACTCGCTACGCCATTCTCACGCCAGTAACGCACGTTAATACCGAGCACCCCAGCGTTGAAGTACGGTTCATCGCCGCTCAAGCCCAAAGCCGCCAGGGGCTCGGGGCGGTGCCAGTACCGCAGGGACCATGTCGCCATGCAGTAGTCGGTGACGGCGCTGACGCCGCATCCCGGAACGATCTGTTGCTCCAACTCACCGACATCGGCCTTGGCCACAACATCCGCATCGATATAGATCGCAGTCTCGACATCGCCGGGCAGGAAGTGCGGAACACCTAAGCGGTACAGCACTGTCTCATTCAGATGCTTGCCGGAGAAGTCGGGTTGCACGCCGCCCCACCAGGAACGGCAGGGCTGAACCCAATGTATATGAAGGGTTCGCTCACGCGCACCGCGTTCCGCCACCGCTTCGATGCGGCGGCGCTGCACCGCTGTGAAGCCGCCATCGACGATATAGACGCAGGCCGAGCGCTGTGCTGAAAGGTGCCGCAACACGGAATACAGCGATACCGCCAGCGGCATGGCGAAACCGCCATCGGCTGCATAGATGAGGTGAACCGGTGCGTTGCGTGTTTCCATATTGCTTGCAGTCGGATTCACACTGGGCCATGCAGCGTCACACGGGAGCATGTACCGCATCCACATCTGTTGGCGGCGGTGTTGCCGATCGACGCAGGCGGGTCGACGTGTAGCCTGTCCACCCGGCTACCAACCATGGGGCGGCGCGCAAGGCGCGCTGGTAACACCAGGCCGCTTCCCCGACGCTGCCTTGACTTGCCAAAGCGCGACCGTGCTGTATCCACTGGCGACCGAGCGCCGTCCGCCATTCACGGCCCGTCATCCGCCGCGCGCCGCCATGAACCCGCACGAATCGCTCCAGCATGACGATGCGTTGTGTGACAATGCAGCGATCACGAATCTCTGTCAGGTGGTGGGCCGTAACGTCATTTACACCCGTTGCGCGACGGATCTGCACTTCAATGCCCGGCACATGAACCCACCGCCCTTCCAAGCTGAGGCGGAGGTGCAAGTCGTAATCCTCGCTGCACGTAAGCGTCTGGTCGTAACCGCCCAGCCGGCGAAACAGGTCACCGCGCAATACGGTGCAGGACGGCGTCGGGGGGCCATAGAGAAACATGCGCCGTGTCGTCTGGGTTGCATAGATCGCCAGATCCCGATGTCGTGAGTCGCCGGTCTGGGTGTCCACAAACCGCTGGTCGCAGAAGGTGGCTGCGGCGGCTGCATCGTCCATGAGCGGTTGAGACATCCGTTCGAGGTAGTCAGAAGGCCATAGATCATCAGAATCGATCATCGCCAGGATGTCGCATTCCTCGAGTTCATGAACTGCACGATTGCGTGCAGCCGATACACCGGATCGCTCCTGGCGCACAAGACGCACTTCAAACGGCGGTGGCCTCTCCGCCAGATGCTTCTCGATGTTCGCCGCCGTGGCATCCGTCGACCCATCGTCGACGATCACAAGACGTTGAGGCCGGCGAGACTGGGCGATGACGCAGTCAATGGCATCCACAATCAGACGAGGTCGATTGTAGACAGGTATGACCACCCCGATGCTTGCGCACGGCTCCTTATCCACATGTGCTGCACGAATCAGCGTCGAACCAAGACTCGGGGAGGCCGCGCCTGTCATCTCGCTCATGCACCAACCGCGATATCATCGCGAGCGCCTGCCGCGACACGCATGGCATCGCGATACGCGGCCTGGTAGTCCGTCGTGATGCGCTGCCAGCCGAATAATTCCGCTCTATCCGCTGCGGCAGCCGACATCTGATCGCGCATGGTCGGGTTCTCGAGCATCTGCTTCAGCGCGGCAGCGAATGCCTCCACGTCATCGCGTTCGACGATCAGGCCAGTCTGACCGTCGATGAAGGCTTCGGGCACACCGCCAACGCTCGTGCCGACAATGGTCTTACCCGCTGCCATGGTCTCGGCGCATACGACAGGCAAACCTTCGTCTGTACGTGATGGCAGAGCAACGAACTGACAGCCGCGGAACAGCGATGCGGTTGTTGGACGATCTGCCCGGCCAAGGAACTTCACCCCCGCAGCATCGCCCAAGCCTAGCTCGCCGGCAAGGCGCTGCAGGTCGTCGAGGTCCGGCCCGTCACCCGCCAATAGCAGGTCGACTCCAGCGGGCTGCACCTGCTTCCACGCGCGCAAGAGCACGTCAAAGCCTTTCTGTGGCACCATACGCCCCAGCGCCAGCACATATGGTCGTGGGTAGTCGTAGGGCTGTGCGGTCTTGAAGTCCTCTACGCTGGCCCCATTGAATACGACTCGTCCCTTGTCGCCAAGCGACTCACCGAGGAACTTCTCGCCGTCAGCAAGCGTCTTGCCGGAGCAGCCAGTCACGATGTCAGCGTCCCGCAGGGCCTGCCGCATGAGTTGCTGTGCGAACACTTCGCGTTCGAAGATCTGCCGCGCATCCATGGTCAATTCGCCCTGAAGCGTTACCACCAACGGCAATCCCAATGCGCGCTTGGCGTGCAAGGCGTATACCGCTTGACAACTCACGCCTTGGACGTGGAGTACCTGCGTCCCCTCTTCACGGAGCACTCGCACCGTCTGGCGACGCACGTGATGGTGAGTCAGGCGATAGTTCACCTGCGCTTTCAGATTGCCACTCGCCGGCACACGCATGGGCAGACGATGGATGTGTAACCCCTCACGTTCTTCGCACGCGGGCAGATCGCGCGGCCAGCGATTGACCATCAACACGGGTGCATCACCGCGCCGCCTTAACTCCAGGCACAACTGGCGGACCAATTCTTCAATGCCGCCAAGACTCGGGTAGAACGCACTGGGAAATAGAGTGATGTTCATGGGTACATTTCTCTGGGACAGGTGCTTGCCTTACGGACTACGTGGCTATTCACGGGTTAGAAACGGACCCGGTGGTCGCGACGATGCTTCTGGATTCTGATTCGGCCTGACTGTTCGTACCGGCTTCGATCTGGTCGTAAACCGTCTCGTACTGCGCCACGACCTCATCCCAGCCGTATCGAGCGGCGCGTTGGATGCCGAGGTCGCGCATGCTCTGCTGGGCTACGGGGTTGCGGAGCAGTCCCAGTATTTCCTCACCCAAGGACTCGGGATTTGCGATTCGGCCGTAACGCCCTTTATCCAGCACCTCGCAGGCCCCAGGATTTGGTGTCGCGACTACTGGCGTCCCCGAAGCCATCGCCTCGATGTAGGGCACGCCGAATCCCTCGTAGCTGCTGGGCAGACAGAAGACGGTCGCCAGTCTGTATCGATCGGCCAGATCTCGCACACTGAGTCGTCCCAGCACTTCGACGCCGGGGGCAGGCGGCGCATCTCCGCAGACCATCCACAGCCGGGCGTCGGGCATCGCCGGACGAATCACTTCAGCGAACTGCTCCATCAGGAGCTTCCCACGCTTGCGGTTGTGGTACGTGCCCACGAAAAGCACCGTCGGTTGAACGGCCTTGTCCGCCAGTGGGCATGGATAGAAAGCCGTCAGGTCAACGCCATTGACGATCACCTCATTGATGCCGGGGTAGTAGCGGCACGTATCACGGGAGATGCATATTGTTCGGTCGGCGACGAAGGTTGCCAGCAGTTCACTCACGCCAAGCATGTACATCCGCACGCGACCCCGCAGTGACGATGCGTGCGATGCCTCGGCGAGACACGACCCATGCATCGTGCGGACATGCGGCGGATACTTCCCGCCCCACAGCCAGTAATCGTCCCCGTGAGCGTGGATGATGTCGAACGCGTCCAAGCCAGCCCTTCGTAGGTTCCATGCAAACCGAAACGTGGTGAGGTGGCTGCCCACGTACACCGGCTGGTACTCGTACGTCGCGTCGTCTCCAGGACGATCGGGGCTGAACATGGTGACGCGATGGCCATGACGGACAAGCGCGTTGGCCATGTAATGGGCCTGCCAGCCCGAGCCGATCTTGCTATCACCGGGCAGGTACAGCGAAATCATCGCGATGTTTCGCATGCGCCTGCTCATGCCTTAGCAGCAGCCTCGACCTTCGCAGCGCCATTGGCCCCGAATTCCGGGTAGTGCCTCGTACACTGGTGCTCCAGCGTGCGCAGATTCTCCAAGAACGGGCGGTTCTGACCCATTTTCTGTCGCGCCGCGCGGATCAGCCTTCCCTGGCCACGCGCCATGGTCTTCTCGAACTTGAATAGGGTGCGCCACATCCATACCTGCTTGTACGTATCGCGCATAGGGCCGTTGCTGTAGTGTCGAATGTAGTCATCCATCGCAGGGTCGGCGTTGTTGTTCCACTTGCGGTCACAGATCTTCACAAACGCTTGATTCTTGGAGTAGTGAATCACGTGTCCGTTCTCGCCCCAGCTTAACGCATCCTCATCGGGGACTGGCTTCTGCGCGTTCTCCAGGATGTTGCGAAACATCTCGATCGCATCTGCAGAGTTGCGTACGATCAGAACACCGGAGTTCACTCGCCCCGACCACCCCGGCACGAGGTAGACGCTCTTGGTCGGCTCGGCGAGTTGCTGGATGGGAGGCGTGTCGGGCTTCACTTCAGCATCGGCGTCGATGAAGAAGACCCAGCCGTAGCCACGTTCCAGTGCACGGATCATCAGCGCGATCTTCAGCCAGGCGCATTCCCGGGTGAGGCTTGTCCAGCGCGGTCGACTCACGAAGCGGTACATGTATCCCTGCCGTTCAGCGTACGCGCGCTGTGAACGAATGCACTTGTTATATAGCACGTCGTAGCCGTTGAACGCCATCGAGAACATGAGGGTCTGCTGATCTAAGCCCACGATGCCACCTCCTTAGGCGGTGGAGGCGTGGAGGCGTATCCCCCCCCGTGGTATGCTGCCAGCAGTACGGTCTCCATGGCGGCACCTGCCTTGCCCCAATCAGCTCTCAAAGCGCGTTGTCGGGATGCTTGCTTTGCTTCTGCGAGGCGCTCCGGGCTCTGGACAAGTTCTCGCAATACGTCAACCACGCTGTCGAACCGGTTCACATCGACGACCCGCGCTGCCCCGGCGCACGCCTCGGGCAGTCCCCCGCGGTCCGATGCAATCACTGCGCATCCGCATGCCATTGTCTCCAGAGCCACCAGGCCAAAAGGCTCCTGTGAGCGGGAGAGCACGCACGCTATGTCGTGCTGAGCGATGATCGCTGGCACCTGCTTCCGCGGCAGATGCCCCAGGTAGGTCGCACCGGCTCGATTCATCTTGTCCTTCAAGCTCAGGAAGTACGGGTCGCTCCCAGCTTCGTCACCGAAGAACCAGCGCCCCCCGACAACCGTCATCTCCACGTCCTCGCCTTCACTTCGCAAGGCGGCCACCGCATCGACCGCAAGGTCTACGCCCTTGTTCGGATCGATACGGCCCAACGCAAGCACCTTTAGAGGGCGTCGGGGCTTGTTGTAGCCTTCGCGTGGGACAAACGCATCCAGATCGACTCCATTGTGAACAACGGTCATGCGATCAAGGGCGACGCCGTATCGGTCGTGTGTGAAACGCCGAATGTAGTCGCTGTTCGTGACAATATGGTCGATCGCAGCCCAGCAGCGATTCGGCGATTCATCACGCGAGTGATGCTCATTGTGCAGCCACAGAACCTGCCGTATGCCAGGAAACTGTCGCTTCAGCAGCCATGGTGAATGCAGATCATTCTCGACCACCATAACATCCGGGCTTGGGGCAAGTCGTCGAACGGCACCTGCAACGGCATCCACATATACGTCCTGCCGCGGCCAGTCATAGCGATGCATACGATATCGCCACTTCGACACGCCGCGGCGCCACAGCGGCAATTCACGCTGCATCGGACACCTGATGGGCACGAACTGGCCCACGTCGTATGGCTCTGACTCATGATTGTCTGCCAGTACGGTAACCTGGTGCCCGCGTGCTGCCAGATGGCGTACGACTTGCATCACGCAGGTAGCGATCGCCCCGCCGCTGACGGGTGAATAGCGCTCAATCGGAGGCAATGCGAAGCACATGTGCAAGATTATTCGATCCGGCTCAGCAGCTTCTCTAGGCCACGCCAAGTATTCGACCAGCTGTACTCCTGCGCACGGACGCGAGCACGCTCGGCGTAGGACCTTCGCAAGTCAGGGTCAGCGACCAGAGCTTCGAGGTGATCGGCCAACCCGGCGACATCCTCATTGTCGAACAGAAGGCCCGCATCATCGCGCAGGATCTCTGGCGTCGCCCCGGTCCGCGACGCAACCGTCGCAAGGCCACATGCCATACCCTCAATCGTGGTCAGGCCGAAGGGCTCTTCCCATCGCGACGGCACCACGTGTATGTCTGCAGTCTGCATGCGACGAGCCGTTTCCCTTCGCCCGAGATGACCGGTCATCTCTACCGCTATGCCGGTGTCGCCCAACGCTGTCGCGAGCGTATCGAGCCGTGCCTGGTACTCATCCATCGTTCGTTCCCCCCAGTGATTGGAGCCGATGAGTTGTACGCCGAACGGTCGTGCCTTGCCCCGGCGAGCCATTTCCAGCGCCGCTGACAGAACAAGGTCCGGTGCCTTCTCAATCCCGGTCCGCCCCGTGAAGTTGATTACCGGCATGCTGTCATCGCAACTGTCTTCCAGCGGCGTAAACATCTCCAGGTCGACGCCGTTGTAGATTCGTTCGACAGCATTGGTGTCCAGCCCATAGTGCTCACATACCCAATCGGACACGAAGTCACTGACGGCAATCACGTGGTCCACGCACCCGGCAAACTGCGCCCGTGTTCGTGACTTGCATGTATGCTGATTGTGGAACCAGTGCAGCAGCAACGCATGCGGTAGGCGCTTGCGCAGTGCCACGACGAGTTCAGGGTCGTTATGGACGATCAGCGTTGCGTGCGTGAGTCCTCTTTTCGTGATCACGCTGGCTGTTCGGTCTGCATACTCTCCAAACCTAAGTCGTGTCCATGAACGGACTCGACGTTCGGCGCGGCGAATCAGCAACGCGGCTCCACCCGTCGGTGGTTCGGGCGCTTCGTACAGGATCGTCTCAACATCTTCATAGGGGTGCGCTCGCGCGTGTGGTCGTCCAAGCACCACGGTGTCGATACCAGCCGCGGTGGCTTCAGCGCAGCAGCCGTGGGTATGCGTGGCAATCGCACCGCTCCGCTCGGGAGTGAAGCTCTCCTCGGCTGTCAGGATGAAGACCAGCGGCGTCTGCACCCCTCACGCCCCTTCACGGGTGATGCGATCACAGTATGCGATCAGAGTCTGCTTCTGCGCCCTTGCTCGAGCAATCGTGTCTTCACGGACAAAGGGCGCAGCCTGCATCGCCGCAGCCGTTGCGATGGCGACGTCACCCATCTCGGCCGACGGCAAGTCGACACACCAGCGTTCCAGCCCCAGGGACTCGGCGAAGTCCCGGCACTTGTCTCGATAGCCAAGGATGAGCGGCGGCACACCCGCGCAACATCCGAGAATCGCCCCGTGCAGACGCACCGCTATATTGATGACTGCAGGACCTACATGTGCGAAGAATTCCTCAACGCTCTTGAGGTGCGGTATGCGCTGCACCGAACGCTCCAGGCGTTCCGTCAGGTGCGCGGTGGGACCGACATCGGCTGCATTCATGGCATAAGGACGCAGGCTCCATCCCTGTTGCACATAGGGGCGCAGCGTGTTCACAAGTTCCTCAAAACGCTGAGCCTCACCGCACTGCGGCTCGTTCGCCGCCGGCAGGCACAGATTGACCGCGATGCTGGGCGTGGAGTCCGGTACGATCGGCTTGTCGCGTGTGTGATAGAGGGCGAGGTCCCCGACAACCTCGGCGTGCTCAATACCCATATCCAACATTCTTTGGAGTGAACGTGGACCGCGCACACCCAGATGCTTGAAACGCTTCAAGAGCGGGGCCCAGCTCGACAGGTCGATGCCGTCGTCCTGGATGAACCCACAGCTACCTGCGCCGGTACCCAACGATGACAGCGGTATGCCCAGGCCCACCGCTGCTTCGACCTTGCCGTACCAGAACGGACTGATCAGCGTACCGCCGCCCAGCAGGGCATGTTCGAAGTATCTTGCACCACTGAGACCGAAGCGCGCCAAGCGCTTTTCATGCCACGATTCCGCGCAGTCTGTCAGTTCCCATTGTGGCAACAAGTCACGTGCAATGCTGAGCATCAGGTCATCGCCCAGGTTGCCGCCACCGTGGCCACCAATGTAGACCGCACGAGACGTCCGACGCTCACCCATACGGCGTAGCGCCCAATGCGCAGTCTTGGCCATGTTGCCCGGCGAGACCATCAGGTGTTGCATGCCTCTGCTACAGCATGAGAGCCACGTGTGCGAAGTTCACATGAATGCGACCCCGATAACGCATCTTGGCTCTGGTTGAGCCAATGCCGCAATGCCCTGCCCGTTTGGTCTTGGCGGAGCGGGTCCAGGCCTCGGCTGAGCCACTTCACACCACCGCGGTACAGGCCGATCACCTTGCCATACTGCGTCACAGCGAACCCACTGATGGCCTGTGGCAGTTCCAGACCGCGGGTTCGCCACGCTTGCCCTCCGTACAAACGCAGGTCCATACCTAGACTACTTATAAGATAGCGGGCGAGCATGGCGCAGCAGCCAAAGTTGCGTATCAGCAGGTACACATGGTTGTGCCGTGCGAAGTACTCATAGCGATGGTCGAAACGGCGACCTTGCGGCTTGGGCGCTCCGATATGTATGACCACAGCCTTAGGGGCGTAGACCAGGCGATGGCCCAGGCGTCTGACCCGTAAGCACAGGTCAGTTTCCTCTCGGACTTCCGGGCCTCGGTACTCGTCGCGAAAACCACCGAGTTCGGCCAGGACGCACCGACGGAACGACATGTTGCAGCCCTGCAAGTGCTCAACCTCGAGCGGCCGGCCACAGTCCACTGTCCATGCTCCGCCGATCATGCCATCTCGTCGCAAGACGCCAATTTTTGCCTGCTGCTCGTCAATCGGATCGTGCAGTTGCCGCTCGCAGCGCACGGCCCGCCCACCGACACCGCCAATATCGGGAGCATTTGCATAAGTGGCAAGCAGGTTCGCCGCCCAATCCGGCCGTGCGAACGAATCGTCATCGAGGAACGCAATGATCTCGCCGGTCGCCCTTTCGAGTCCGATGTTGCGGGACATCGTCATATGGCCGTACCCAGCCTCATTGCGGAGATAGATCGCCTCATATACACCGGGCCTGTCTGCAACCACGGCTTGCGTTACGGCTCTGTGCTGCGCGTCGGTTGACGCATCAACCACGATGACCTGCTGAACGGGATGCGTCTGGTCGGAAAGGCATGCCAGGCATCGCTGCACGCAGTCAGAGCGATTGAGCGTAACGACAATGACGGTCAGTGACGTTGTCACTCTGAGACTCCTGCGTGCCTGGGTCTATATAGCGCAGGCCAGCGACCTGTGGCGTCGTCAGCACGGCCCTTGGGCAGGCAGCCGCACCTGCGATCCCAGCGCCATGTCACCCGGGTGGGCAGCCACACATAGAGTCGATCACGCCAGCGCGGCAACAGGCAGCTACCCAAACGATACAACCGCATAGCCATACCAAGCTGGCGGTGCTTCACTGCGCCATGGATGAAGCCCTGCACGACGCGGCGATACACCGGGCCGTACTCCGCCAACAGTGACACTCTCTGTTCTTCGGTGACGCGGTACGGCATCGGTCGGCCGGTCTGCCACACGTCAAGAAACCCGCTCAGCGAATGCATCCATGGTACCAGCGAGGCCGTAGTCATCTGCGTTGAATGGAAGCGTGTGAATCCAAGCCGATACGACAGCGTATGCCATTCGGTGAATCGAGCGACGTTGAGAAACATCGCCCAATCTTCACCCCAACCCCAGGTCACGGGGAAGCAGCCCGCCTCAATCAACGTCTCTCGATGCACGACCGATCCGGAAATAACGCCGCGATTACGCTCCAGCAGCAAACGGTAGCTGTCGCCCGTGACACGATGCCGAGCCGCGGCTGCTTCATCATGCAGCGGTTGCCCGTCGGCCCACTCCTGGCAAGCATCATAGCCGGTGGCGACAAAGTCTCGACCCAATCCCAGCCGCGCTTGCGGACCGTCTTCATCATCGCTGAAGTACCAATTGGGGTGATTGATGGCACGCACATCAGGATGCTGCTCGATGAACTCAGCGACTCGACTGAGCTTATCCCGGTGCCACAGGTCATCGTCATCCAGAAACGCGATCCACTCGCCGGTAGCCCGTGCGATCGCAGCGTTACGCGCAGCCGGCAGACCACGGTTCGCCTGATCGATCACGAGCACGCCTGCGTAGTCTTGCTTGATGGCATCGACCGTCCCATCCGCACCACCGTCGTGCACGACAATGATCTCGTGAGCAGGATAGCTCTGCGCTACCACACTTCGCAGTGCTTCGGCGACCATCGCTTGACGGTTCATGGTGGGTATGACAACGGTGAATCGAATGGACGGTGATCCCTGACTCATTAGCTTCCGCTGGTTACCTCTGCCTGCACCGGGTGCCCGCACTCGGTAGTACGGGGTAGACCCTGGCACGAAGCCATCAGTACCTCGACGCATTGCGCGTAAGCTGTCTGTGCCCGATCCGCAATCCCCGGCATCAGTTCCACGCCATGCTTGGGCCGGTCGCGCAGAATGCGGCCGGCAGCAATACGCTCACCGCCGTCGCCGTGCCCCCACTGGCCCGTGAAACGGTGCGGCTTGTACTCGTCGCAGGTCAGGCCGGCCACTTCCAAAACCTGCGAC
Source organism: uncultured Planctomycetaceae bacterium (assembly GCA_964458935.1). GTDB lineage: Bacteria > Planctomycetota > Phycisphaerae > Phycisphaerales > Zrk34 > CAYWKS01. Next base: position 79,699 of record CAYWKS010000005.1, on the reverse strand, counting down.
AGCAGCGTCTGAACCATCATGGTCTGGTGCTGCAGTTGCTCGTACGTCAGCCAGACTTGCCTTTCCGGACATCCGGCTGCGGCCAACTCGCCGAGACCGGCCAGTCGGGCTTCGAAGTACTGGATGGCGCCATGTTGATCGCCATGGAAGATGCGTTCGACAATGCTTTCGACGCAATCGCGTGGATCGCGCAGCAGGAATATGCTCCACGCATTCATGCGTGCATAAGAAGCGGCGTCGAGGTAACGATTGTGAACGATCTTATCGACGATGTAACGCCCGCTAATCCTTGGTTGCCGCAGTTTCAAGGCGGTCACAGCGTAAAGGTCTGCCACTCCTGCTCCTGCGGTGTAAGACTGGTTAGCTTCGCCAAGCCCGCAGAACTCATGATGACCATTGAGCAGGTGGCTCAATAGCGACGAACCTGAGCGCATGGGACACTGTATCAGCAACATCCGCAGCCGCGTGCCCAGGGCGCGGGCTACACATCGATGGCCGGCCAGGGCTGCGTATCGAATGCAGGACTTGGCGCAGTTCTGAAGCATCAGTGCACGCTCACCATGTTTAGCCCGTCGCTTGTGCCACTTGGTCAGCCATCGGTACGGCCGCACGATTCGCACTCTCCAGCAGGCCCGCTACCCGCATGGTTTGCAGCGCCTGCTCTGCACGATGATCCCATGTGTTCATCATGGCATAGTCAGTACGCGCGCGACGAGCGGCCGCATCATCCTCCGTGGCGGCGACGCGTACGGCGTTGATCCAGTCCATGGCGCCTCGTGCCAGATAGACCAGATGCTCGCGAGCGCGACACTCGCGGGTCGCCGCTGCAACAACCGGCTTGCCTGTCATGAAATACATGTACAACTTGACCGGGTCGAGGCAGTCGTTGAGAGGATCATGGCGAAAGGGAACGAGGCCGACGTCGAACGCGTGGTTGTACGCGACCGCCCGGTCGCCATGGGCCGGACCGGGCATCATCACATTGGGCATGGCGCGTAGTGTTGACGCCGCAGCCTCCTGGTCGCCGTTGACTCGCCCCACAAGGCAAAAGGTGAAATCAGGCAAGGCTGCGGCCGCACAGCGAATGGCTTCAAAGTCAAATCGCCCGTCCAGCGTGCCCATGTACCCAATGACCGGTCGCGGTCGGCCACGAAGCGGCTCGGGCAGGGCGCTCGGGCCTTCCCGCGATGCGGCGAAGCATGGGTCCGCAGCGTTGGGCAAATGATACACGTTGGCGTTCCACCGCCGCATGCGTTCCACGAGCCTATCTGCAGATGCGAAGACGACGTGACTCCTCGTTGCGACATTCTCCTCGCGCCGGTCGAACGCAACCTGGTGGCGCGAGTCGAAACATGGATCGAGGCAGTCGTAGACCATGCGCCCGGTGTTCATCCAGCGCGCCCGTTCGGGTGCCGGCGACCCCATCCATAGCACGTAGTCGCGACACCCCAACCGGCGCAACGCCGCGCGAGTCCATGCCGCATCCACGTAGGCCGAGACGGGATCGAGCCGTCGGCCCAATCTTGCCGCCCGCCACCCGAACGCGTTGCGAACCACATGGAGGTTGTCGTGTACATGCTCCAGCCGGGGGCGACGCTGCCTGAATGCACCACCTGCGAGATCGGGTGCGTCAAGGATAATGACTGGATGACGTTGAGCCATCGCCCGCATCAGAGCCAAATGGCGCCCGGCCGACCATGAGCACCAGCGTATCCCCAGCCCGTGATAGACGATGGGAATGGTCATGGCTGCACCGTGGATGCATCCGCGATGCTGCGCGTGCTGTCTGGCAGGATGATGCGTCGCAGGCACCCGAGCGAGGCACGGGTCATCAGCATCATCGGCCGTGACCGCACGGCGAGCCACCATTCACGCCATGCGGTCAAGCGCCTGCCCTCGGCAGCGAGTCGTATGGCCTTATTGAATGCCCCGAGGATACCGGTCCTCGCATCGCGTCGGGCCGCGATCCGCGCCTCACGTCGGGCACGCGCGAGCGGCAACCGCCCTTCGTAGCGTTGTCGCGCCAGCGCAAACTCTGTGCGGAATCGATCACCTTCCGCAACTGTCTTGCTCGACCCGTGAAAACGATACGCAGCAACGGGCCGACCGATCGGCTCACACGTCACACCGTTGATCATGACTCGACAATAGAATTCATGATCAAAGCAGTAGCGCATCGACTCGTCGAACCCGCCGTGCTCTTGGAAGACGGACCGACGCCAGAACATCCCTGGCTGGGGTGCTTGGTAGTTGCGATACACACATGCAGCCGCATCGCGTGGCACCCACGCCCCCTGCCACCAATGCGGATCGGGGAACTGCTCAGGCGCGCCAAACATCAGCACCCCACCGGCGATCCAATGCGTATCCCGCTCACGTGCGAAGACTTCGCCCACTGCGTGTAGTGCGCCGGGCAAATAGACGTCATCGCTGTTCAGGAACGCTACGATTTCACCTGTCGCCCTGGCGAAGCCCTTGTTGATTGCATGAGGTTGTCCCCGGTCGGCCTCGCTGACCCAATAGGCTAGCCGCTCGGCGTATCGCTCGATCACCTGCACCGACCCATCCGTGCTGCCGCCGTCAATCACAATATACTCGAGGTTGGGATATCCTTGATCCAGAACAGATCGCATCGTCTGCTCCAGATACCCTGCCTGGTTGTACGACGGCGTGACAATGCTGATGAGTGGCCATGTACTCATGCGTGCGTAACCTGCCTGTCGCCTGCGTCCACGGCCCCCCGATACTTGTCGTATGTATCAGAGGTTGTGAGGAAGCCTGCACTGACCAACTGCTCAACAGACTCCAGCTGCTCGCTGGTGCTCGTTCGCAACGCCAGCTCCCAATCATCCTCCAATGCTTCGAGGTATGCTCGATACTCAGCAGACCCATCCCAATAGTTGCCCCGGTCGACGGCGAGCCGGCACTGCTCTACGAACGTGGCATCAAACTTGTAATGGAGCAACACGCCAGTCACGTCTGCCAAGCGTGCATTGTAGCAGTTGTGCACATTCATGAATGACGGCCGCGCGCCACCTGCACGCTTCAGCAATGGCACCTTCGTCAATGCCGGCACACCATTCAGCACCTCGCTTCGCACGCCATGCGAATGCCACCGAATCTTCGTGTTGGAGATCGTGCATCCCGGCAGGTCGGGGTACGGCTTCTTGCGAATCTCGCTGATGTCATACCACACGGCATCGTTCGCACTCGCGCCAGCCGTTGCCCAGGATGCAATGGCGCCATCAGGGAACATATCGAGCATGTGGGCAATCACCCCCGTGAAGCCATGACTGTTGAGATACCGCACCAGGCCGGGTAGACCCAATGTACGCGAGCTTGGGAAGTCGAAGCGCTCGTCAATATCAAGAGCCATGTGCCAGCCTCTTCGGCCGTATCGATTGAACAGGTACCGCCGCATCCACTGCTTGCAGGTACGAAACGGCAGGTCGCAACGGAGCACGATGACATCCGCGTAGCGCCGCGCCTTGATGATGCTGGCATCGGCAGAACCATTGTCCATGAGCACAATGCCCGCAGCCCCCATCGCCAGATGATGTTCAATGAAGTGTTCCACGTGCGTTTCGGCGTCCCGCATGAGGGCCGTTACGACCGTGGACTTGCCATCGGTCGCTATGTCCCGGGGACCTGCGATATGCTGCACGGCTGCGGCCACCCGCATATGAATGGCGCCCAGCATCGCTCGATGCTTCAGGTTGTTCATCGCTGAGTTCAGTTCACCTCCACCCGCGGCAGTGGTGCGAAGACCATCTGCCATTTACGCTCTTATCGCCGCCTTGATGCGTCTCTTGGTCGTATGTCGTGCCTGGCGTAGTCGGTGGCCGATCACCTGTTGGTTCGGCACCCTGCGCATTATCCGTTCCGGCACGCGGCGCGATGAGAGGATCTCTCCGCACCACTCAACCATCCAATGGAAACGCACATCCGACCCGAACCACTCCTCGTACGCCTTTCGCGCTTGCCGACCGCGATCGGTTGCCTCGTCCTCGATGGATTCGAGTCTCTCGGGTATCGCATCCACATCTTTCTCGGGGATAAACACCGCGAATGACGACCAGTCAGGCCCACGCGGCGCTACCCACGCATCACTGATAATGACCGGTGCCCGGCCGGCTGCCATGGCTTCGTAAAGGCGATATGACGATGTAGCGATGCCCCGCGGGCACAGCACGTACTTGGTACGCCGGATCATATCCGCATACTCACGCTGCTTATCCATCAGACGACTATCCAGCGCACCCCTAAAGTAGTTGTATCCGGTTGTGTCCTCAATCAGTCCCCGCGGATGGTCGATTGCCATCATGCTTTGTCGCATTGGACACACCGGTCGCCCCGCGAAAGAGTACAACAACGTCGGCTCCATAGCCTCGTGTTCGCCACAGCCTTCGCAGTACGGGTTGAGGACCCCGACGATGTACCCGCACGGCCGCTGCCGATGCGGATCGTACCGACGGACCTGGGGCGAGACAAACAGCCCCGGCAGCGCCGGCCACCCATTGAATATCTCGTTGTACATCATGCACCGCTCGGGGTAGCGGCGCACCAGTTCATGCCGTCGGAGCGCACCCAAGTAGTAGTCGTTGAAGTCGCTGCGCGCATCAACGTACAGGATCAGGTCAGCCTCTTCAGCTTGTTCGACAAGGGTGTGCACCTTGTAGCGATCCCGCGCCGCCAGATCCCGTACAAGTGGGATATAGCTCCGCGGCATCTGCGGATACGCGTTCGCCAGAAATACGTTCATGCTGCGTGTTGCACGACACCTACTTGTACGCGTCGTCACTGCGGGGCAGTGACGACGGGAGCACGCCAGACTCTTTCTACGGCCTCACGATACGCGTTCGGCTGCATACCCATGTTCCCCTGCACCATGACAGCCTTAGCCGACGACACGGCTACGTCCGTTTCCAACCGTTCGTCAAAGCCCTGCATGGCCTCTCGATTCCAGTAGTGCAGCGTGAGGCTTGGCGCGACCGGTGTCTGTCGCGCCAACTCGTCGATGAATCGGGCGTACACTCCATGCAGCGAGTACTCGAAGACGTTGGCCTCGACAATCCGCTCCAGCCAGTACCCGCCATGCACTTGCTCGATGTACCGCCGCATGTCTTCGATCACGCCACAGTGCAATGGCACCGCTGAGAACGTGTACACATGGACCGGAGCCTGATTCATCCGCACCTTCAGAAACTTCATAGCACTGATGACCCAGTCCATGAACTTGGCGGGCGCCTTCACATCCTCTTCGTATAGCAACATGGTTCCATCGGCATCGAAATAGTCCTCATGCTGAATCTGTCGTACGAAGAACGTATCGCAATCCAACGATAACGCGCCTTCCGTTGCGACGGCTTGCGTGGCTGCCAGTTTCAACAATTGCTGGGCCATCCATCCATGCAGCGGTTTCGCCTGGATGTAGCGACGGGGATCGCGGCGACGGCGCGGCACGGCACGGCGTCGCGCCTCCAACCGTCGTGACAGCAACTCACGCGTAGACACCAGATCGAGGTTGCGATCATAGCCCAGGTCACGGAACACCGGGAGGTCCTCGTGATCGATCACAGCGACATGACGGATGCTGTCACAGATGCCCAGACGCTCAATGGATTCGCGTTGAAAGCGGAAACGTTCCAGGTCACCGGCATGCGCCGGCGTGATAAGCGTGATCTGACGACGTTCTCTCATGCAATGTATCCGGCTGGCAATGCTTGTGTCGGCAAGTGCGGGGCGCAGCGAGCCTTGGTCAAGGACTGGTACAGCTTGGAATAGGCGGCCGCCTGAACCTGACTGTCGTAGCGTTCAACCGCGACAGTTCGGGCGTTGCGCCCGACTTCGTCGCGATTCGGGTCTTCCAAGGCGATCATGACAGCGCGCGACAACGCGGCGACATCACCGACTGGTACAAGCCAGCCCGTTCGGCCGTCTTCCACCATCTCGGGAATACCGCCTGTGGAGAAGCCGACTACCGGCGTGCCACACGCCATGGCCTCGAGCACCGTGTTAGGCAGATTGTCCTGAATCGACGGAATGACGAAGACGTCTGCCGCACTGTACACCAGCGACAGCATGCGTTCGTTGCTAATGGGGCCTGCATTCACATGAGGCACGGCAACCTCTGACAGCTCGTGCATCGCGCCTGCCGAGAGCAAATGGACGTTGGGGAATTCGCCTAGTCGCGCCAGGCTCTGTCGCAAGAGTTCAAATCCCTTGCGCCGCCCGTGGAGACCATGCGCAACGAACGCGACAACCTTGGCGTCTGCCGGCAAGCCCAACGTCGCACGCGCAACGCCGCGGTCGCGCGGTGCGAACGCATCCGTATCGATCCCATTCGGTATCGCATCGACTTCGAAGCCGCCGAGCAACGGCGATTCGCGTGCCATTTCAGCCAGCCAGCGGCTGGGTGCGACGACCCGCATCCGGTCGGCCCTCACGTGCTGATACGCATGTCGCTTGCGGCGCCAAATCTGAGCTGACAGGTCACCCGCATCGACAGAGCCCAGTTGCGGGCATGCACCGCACGAGTCGCGCCAGCGGCCACACTGGTGATCGAAGTGACATCCACCTGTCAATGGGTTCATATCGTGAAGGGTCCAGACGATACTGACCTGGCCCGGCACCCTGGCGAAGAAGCGGCGCCAATCCACAAGCCCCTTGACCCAGTGCAGATGGATGACGTCACAATCCGGCAGCATGTGGAGGAGCCGGTCACAGGCCCCAGCCCGGTCGTCGCTTACACCGTCGTACCCACCGGGCATAGACGCCGCGTACCTCTTGGCGTCGTGCCGGACGGCCGCGTCCACACATCGGGACTTCACCTTTGCCACCACACTGTCGGGGTGGCCTAGCGCAGTAACGCTCGGGTCCAGCGAGCGCTTTGCGCGCACAAGCATCTGCGACTGCTCACCGCGTTCCACGAGTGTTTGATGCAGACGATACGCCGCACGTGCCGCACCGCCAGCCAGATCGCTGCTACTGATGTGTACGACCCTCACGCGGTTCGGACCTTGTCCCAAGCCATGGAGTGAGCCGAGTCTTTCCTGTACTCATCAATGCGGTCGAGCACGTCGGTGTCGAGACCTATATCAAACTTGCGTGCGAAATATGCTCCTCGCGACATCAGCCATTCACAGTCTGCGAGGCACAGGACGCGCGGATGATGCCCACCTGCCCAGTCAATGGCACGCAGGTGATCATTGGTCACCGTCTCGTGCAGGGCAGAGTTGCCGATGATGGTCTGAAAGAACAACTCATCGGGTACGTGAGTTCGCGAGAAGAAGCGCGGCACGTGCGGGTGCTGCTTGGTGTAGTCCAGGACGAACTGCGCGCACTGACGCGTGATCGCCCACCATTGGCTTCCGCCGAAGGGGCGGAGCCCGCCCGGGACGACACGCTTGCCGAGACCATGCTCCAACACGCGACTTATCCGATCGTGCAATCGCACGGCGTTCAGTCGTCCGGCAAGATCAAGCCAATGATACCGCTCAACCTTGTCCATACCCCCGTTGGTCCAGCACGCGGCTGGAAGCCGGAAGCATTGCATGTGATTCGCGTTGCCCGACAGTCTTTCGCGAAACATGGGATTCGGCTGCAGCGGATAGTCCTGGCCGCTGAGAAGAACAAGCCGATCGGCCCCGCCATCTACGGCCACCCGCAGCATCTTCAGTGTCGCTGCTACGATGCTCCATCCCCCCCAGTAGATGCGACGGCGGCGGCGGATCAGCACGACGCCCTCTAAGGCCGCCAACTCCCGCCATGCTTGATGCAACGGCTGTTTGGCGTCTACGTGTACGTAGCAGGTCGCTTTTCGGTCCCGCAGTGCACGAACCAACCGCATGACCTGCGCCGGGTTCTTGTGCGCCAGAATTAGGTAGGCCAGTCGCATGATCGTTACGCGCTACGCAGCCTCATCGCGACACGATGCATCGTGCTCTTCATGCGATGTGCCAGCGACCGGCGGTCGCGCCGCAGATGCCGATGCAGGGCATGGAAGACTTCAATATCGGAACCCACATCGACAGCATAACTGCGCGGATGCGTCAGCGGCATGGGCATACCCGTGTCGGCGTGTCGTGTTACAGCCGCCCCCCGGGTGTGCGTAGCATCGGGTCCGAATCCCACGTTGGAGACGAGTACATCTCGAGGGTGGATCGATCGCATACCGTGGCGCATGCAGGCGTAGGTCCACTGGAAATCCCAGATGCTGAATGCTGAAGTCGACGCTTCTTCATAGGAGGACGAGAACTTCTTGATCAGTTCCATCCGCATCAGCGCTTCTGGGGCGATGCGACGCAGCCACGGGGCTCGTTGTTGCGTGCGCCAATCCGATACCTCGTGATCGTACTTGCGCCACGCGCGTCGCCACGTGGCCCATCCCCAGATCAGGGGTATCCATGAGAAGCGGTAACTTGCCTTTCCATAGTTACCTGTCCCCGGAATCGTGTCGCCGCTGATGCAGCCGACACTGCTATCGTCGGCGTAGCGCGTTAGAAGATCCTCGCAGTATGAAAAGAATGACGGATGCGGCACGCAGTCGTCTTCAAGAATGATTGCCCGCTCCTCGTGAGCAAATACCCAGTCCAGGGCAGTCGGCAAGCGGCGCCCACACCCGAGATTGGCATCGGCGATATCGCGGTGTACGCGGCATTTCCATGGCGGGTCGCTGATCAATTCCCGCACGGCAGCACACTTGGGCACATCTTCGGCATGCCTCGGTCCGTCGGCCGCAACATAGAGCGTCTGCGGCCGGACGGCAGCGAGGGCATCAAGAACCTGCCGCGTAGCCTCCGGCCTGTTGAATACCACGAGGACGACGGGGGTGGCGACCCCCTCCGCACCGGTTGCTTCCACGGTGTCGCGGTGCGCGGTCATTTGGTGAATGCCGGTGCACACGATGCCGATCCGCCTTGCATCAAAGCACCTTTGAGGAGGCCCCAGAAGCTACGCCGGCCCCATACGGGCGGATACTGCCTTGCCATTCTCCACCACAAACCGGCCAACTCCAGTCGAGACGACAGGCGACTATCGGTCTCGCGACTGTACCACTGCCACCGATCATACCAGTGCTGATAGAAGGTCGCGGCCAACTCATCATCACGACTCTTCCGCGCCCAATTCAGCATGCACCGCCCCATCTCGACGCCCCAATATACGTGACGGCGAGACTCTTTCATGACGCGGTTGTCGCCATGAAGGCGATACATCGCCACGGGTTCATCCAGCCGTCCCGCCTCCAAGCGCCCGACGCAAGCCATTCGCAACCACATCGCAGTATCCTGGCACATGCGCAGTTCAGCGTCGAACTCGCCGCTTTTCGCGAAGAGTTCGCGCCGCACGCAGATCCCGTCGGTGTGAAACGACCCAACACGCCCGGACAGCATACCGTGAAACAGCTTGTCCGGCTCGACGGGTTCGCGCACCGTCGCCAATTGGCGCTCTCCGTGCAGAGCATGCCACCAACGGGCAGCAGCATCGTTGTCGAGGTGGATTCCGACGGCCTCGTAGACGCCGTCGACCTCGGGCCTCGCAGTCATAATCTGCACGGGCGTGCAGAACCGCTGCGGCAAGTAGTAGTCGTCAGCATCGAGAAAGGCCACCAGGTCACACTGCACACTGCGAATCCCGAGGTTGCGCGTCGCCCCCGCCCCACGGTTCTCTCCCCTAGGATGTTGTAGCACACGCACGCGATCGTCTTCGCTTGCCAGTCGCGTACACATGGCCAATGATCCGTCGCTCGAGCCGTCTTCCACGAGCAGGACCTCGCCGACTTCTCCCTGGCTCAATGCCGACCGTACCGCATGCTCCAGATACGCTTCGGCGTTGTATACCGGGATAACGACACTAACCCTCACTCGCACTCCTTATCATCGGTACGCACGCGATAACTCTAACTCGCATGCGCTTTCGCAGGACGCGCGTGGCAGCAGCACTTTGGCCCGCATTCATGATCGTCGTGGCAGCAGAAATCGCCAATCCATGGCGTCCACCGCGTCGCGACCGTAGCACCGTGCTGCAAGATAGCGGTACAGTCTGTCGAGTCGCCGCAGCATCTTGGCTTCTACACCGCGTGTCGCTCGCAATCTTCGCTGAATGGGGAACCGCAGCCACATGTACCAGAAACTCAGAGATACCCGGTCCCTGGTGTACGAGCTGATGACTTGATGCAGTTCGCGTGCCGACTCTGGCCCCCGCAGCGATGTCTTGTTGTGGCCCGTCCACCGATACAGGCTTAGCACATCTGGGATGACCGTGGCGGCGCCGGCTTGCGTAAGCAAGTATGCCCATAATTCGCGGTCCATCGAGTAGTGCAAGTCCTCTCGCACCAGATGCTGTCGCTGGATCAGGGCCCGACGATAGAAGCAACTTGGCTGTGGTATCGGATTCTTGACCGGGATATGCCACACGTCTGCAATGCTGGGCCACTCATCAACCTGCTTTGCTTGCTCAAGGAATACATTGCGACACCCACCGACCAACCACCTCACGGTCGGGTCACGAAAGTGTCGCCCCACGGCCTCCAATGCTCCTGGCAGCAGCAGATCGTCGCTGCATAGCCAGTTGATCACGTCCCCCGTACAGCGAACAAAGCCTTTGTTGATCGCATGCGACTGGCCTCGGTCTGCTTCACTTTCCCAATGTGTCAGGCATGACTCGTAATGCCGAATGATTGCGAGACTCTCGTCGGTGCTGCCTCCATCTATCACAACAAGTTCTAGATTCGGATACCGTTGCAAGAGGATCGACCGGAGTGCAGTCTCGAGATAGCGTCCATAGTTGAAATTGATGACGACCATGCTTATCCGCGGCCATTCCTGCGTCGCATCCGTCGCCTCACCGGCTGCCAGATAGGCGCCTTCATCGAACGCGCACTGGGGATCGGGATGACGATTGAGGGCCTCGGGAATCATCGTCTGATCGTCTACGACCATGCCGTAGGCTCCACCGGGGCTCCGAACAGCGTGCGACGGCCCCTTCGTGCCGCGCCCATCACGGCCGCGCCCAGGCCGATCTCCCGACGACGTGCCGCGAACAGTCTCATGCCGCCCGTGACTCCACGATACGACCGCACGCCCAGCAGACGTTCCAATTGTCCGGGGCGCTTGGTGCCACGCGGCTTTGTCTCATTCAGCAAACCCCACCCCGCTTCCCATGAATAGCCCAGTCGCGTTGTCGTCTCCTGGCCCAGCATCGCCCAATAGTCTCGACACAGGGACCATACCATCGGATCGCGCAATCTCATCCGCCATGCATCGGCGTGTTGCGGGTCTATCGCTTCCTTGCGATGTGCGTTGACCGGATCGCCCATCGACCATGCGGCCTGGCGGGCCTTACCATATGCAACCATGGTTCCGCGATACTCGACGCCGCATGCCACACATAGTCGTCGCAGTTCTTCTTCCGGATTAGCGAGCAGTTGCTCGTAACGGACCACGATGTCACTGCCGTGCTCTGCGGCAACCGCCAGCTTGGCTGGCCCCTGAATCAGATCGACCCGGTGTGGTTCCAGGCGCGATATGTCATCCCGAGCCCACGTATGGATCATTGACACCAACACCGCGAGCGGGTGACGCAACAGCAGGATGATGGGCGCTTCGGGGAACAGCCACCGTAGTTCGGGCAGCACCAGAAAGTAGCGGGGTGTCTTGTCGACGAACACTCGTTTGCCCACCGCGGCCAGATGGGTGCGATACAGTCCGCCATAGGCATCGCACATAGCCCTCCGATACGCTTCCCGTCCACCTGGCAGCCGTGACACGAAATCTTCGACTGCGCCAGCCGCCCACTGTGAATTGAATTCCGTTGCAATGCCTTGCCGCTTCATCGCATACAGTGGGTGGAGCATGATCCACGGCTCGGACATGGTGACCACATCCGGATGGGCCGCGAACATCCGCTGCAGCATGGTTGAACCGGCGCGCGGTTGCGACGCAATGAAGATGATCGCTTCGTTCATCCGATCGTCCTGGCAAGCGTCGCTGACTTCTCCGCCATGGACCACGTGTGATCGATCGTGAATAACCCACGATTGTTGTCCAGCATAGCCCCGCTGCCGTAGACGTCGTCCGCTTCGACATCGAGTATGAAGACCTTGTTCAGCCGATCGTACATTTCCATTCCAGGCCGCGCCACTCCCAACGATATGAAGTAGCGGCCGGATGTGAGCGGCAAATGCTCCAGCCTCAGCACTACCGTGGCCCGCCCCTCAATATGCTCGATTTCGAATCCACTTATCGGCAGATTGCTCAACCGGATAAGCTCCACTTCGTCGGCGCTGGCGATGCTTATGATGAACGCGGGTGAATGAAATCGCGATGCTGCCTCGTAGTCCAGCCGGACCTCCACAGGCGCGCCCGTTGCAATGGCGTGCCCGGGGCCAAGCTCCGCATGGGTCACCGTCACCCCCGTCACATGGAACGGCAGTTCCTTATCAAGATGCGCGTCGATCACCGCATCCTGACACCCCGTTCCATCCAACTGGGCGGTTGTGCCCTTCAGGTAGCCGTCCACTGCTTCATTCGCAGTCCCGTCGATCGTGATTTCCCCGTCAGTCAGGAGGATACCGCGCCCACATAGGTTGCGGACGGAAGGCATATTGTGACTGACGAAGAGAACCGTCCGACCGCTCCCGGCAACTTCCTTCATCTTGCCCAGGCAGCGCCGCTGAAACTGCACGTCACCGACGGCAAGCACTTCATCGATGACCAGTATCTCCGGCTCCAGGTGTGCGGCTACTGCAAAACCCAAGCGTACCTTCATCCCGCTGGAGTATCGCTTAACCGGTGTGTCGATGAATTTCTCCACGCCGGAGAAAGCTACAATTTCATCGAACTTGCTCTTGATCTCCGTGCGGCTCATTCCGAGGATTGACCCATTGAGAAACACGTTCTCCCGACCAGTTAGTTCGGGATGAAAGCCCGTACCGACCTCCAGAAGCGATGCTACACGTCCATAGAGTTCGATGCGACCCGTGGTGGGCGCGGTGATGCGCGAGAGGACTTTGAGGAGCGTTGACTTGCCGGCGCCGTTCCCCCCGATGATGCCAAGCACTTCTCCTTCCTTAACCTCGAAGTTGATGTCCTTGAGGGCCCAGAAGGCGTTGGAGTCATCGTGTTCCCACGGCTTGCCGCCGGTGTGGTCGCGGCCGCGTCGGGACGAGCGCACCAATCGGCTTCCCAGGCGGCGTGTCTTGCGCACCAAGTCCGACATCGTGCCCAGTTCACCCAATTCGAAGCGTTTGCCGACATGCTGCACTGTAATGGCGACGTCCGTCATCCGGCGTGAACCTCCAAGAGCCAGAGCTCAGATCGTATCAGCGACGTTCGCATCGATGCGGCGGAAGTAAAACATCCCGGCCACGAATACCAGACCCATCAGACCCATGCTGATGCCGGTATAAGGTGTGAAACGCCACTCCGTATAACCGATCGACGCCCATCGGAACCCCTCGACGACGTGGTACAGCGGATTGAGCTGAAAGCCAACCTCGGCGAGCGCCTGCCACTTCTCGGGGACCTTATTGCCTTCATAGAGCAATTGGCTCGACCAGGCGATAGGGGTAAGCCACATCAGCATGGTATTGATGAAGCTGCCCGCACGACTGATATCTCGAAAGCGGATACTCAACGATGCAACCCACAGGCCCAAGCCAAGGCCGACTACCCACGCCGCAACAATGAATAGGGGCAACGTCAGCAAGCCCCAGGTGGGCCATGTTCCTGTGACGGCCACCATGACGCCCAGGACCACCAGTCCGAGCAGCAGATCCAGCATACCGCCAGCAATACCTGTTATGGGGGCAATGAGTCGCGGGTAGTAGACCTTAGTAAGGATGCCAGCCTGACCGCGCAGGCAACCGGAGCTTGCCCCGAACGATCGAGTATACGTTTGCCAGATCAGCATGCCCGCATAGACAAATACCGGATAGGGCATGGTTTGGCCGGAAGCACCCTTGCCAGCCTCCAGGCCAGCGAGACCACCGAATATCATCGAGAAGATGCCCGCTTGGATCAGCGGCATCACAATGATCCAGAATGGACCCAAGGCACTCTGCTTGTACCGGCTCTTGATGTCGCGCATGACCATCCGGTAGACCATCTCACGGTACTGCCACAACTCGCGCAGATTCAGCGGGCTCCAACCGCGAGGCGGCTCGATGACCATGTACGATTGGCGCGAGGGGTTCGCGTCAGCGAAAGTCATTGCGACTGTCCTTATTGGGGGTTGGACGCCAGGGGAGGATGGTCAGCGGGCGTACATCGCTGCGCCGGTTGGCTCGGTCGCATCCGGCGAGTCGCCAAGCACTTGCCGCAAGGCTTGCAGACGCTCGGCGAGGGAATGCGGCATGTCGGCGTCATCACCCATGGCTTCATGCAGTCGAGCCAGGATCTCGCGTGCCTGGCCTTGCTGGTCGGCCTGTACCAGTGCTTCACAGAGCGTGATATAGAATTCCGGGTTGCCCTGTTCAAGGCTTGCAGCACGGCGGGCCGCAGCGACCGCCTCCCGCGGTTGGCCATTGGCCATGAGCGCGAGAGCGTAGGTGTCCTGAAACGCCGCACTGCGTGGGGACTCGGCAACCGCTCGTTCCGCGAGCGCAATCGCTTCGGCACCACGATCGCTTCGCAGCAGCAACATGGCCAGGTTGTTCGCTGCGATGGATAGATTGGGGTCATTGCTCAAGGCCTGTCGATAAGCCGAGCGGGCCGGCTCTGCTTCACCCTGCACTTCGTAGTTGACCCCTAGCGCCTGCCAAGCCTCGCCAGCCGTCCTGGGATCTTCAGTCAACTGCCGCAGCATTCGCTCGGCGCGTTGTAGATGGTCGCTGCGACGCCAGCGCTGCCCGGCGTGCTGCCACGCGTTCGCCAACCACAACCTTTCACCGCTGCGTCCCGCGTCAATCACCTGCTCCAGGTCCATCAGCCATTGTTCTGCATCATCGGGATCAGGCACGCTGAAGAGCGCTAACCGCATGAAGGCCATCCGTGCGTTGACCGACTGTTTAAGCTCGGGCAAGAGCAGTTGGCGGGCATCTTCAACACGCTCCTGCTGGATCAGGGCCCTCGCTTTCGTCTGGTGGAGCATCAAGCCCGTGGCCTCTGATTGGTCCAGTTCGAGGTGGGGCTGAAGTTGCTGCGCGGCGGCGCTGCCACGACCCAGCCGCAGGTGCGACTCAGCAATCAGCATGTCCGAGGCCAGTGTCTTCTTGCCAAGGCGACGCTGGTATTCCCACGCTGCATCCTGGGCTTCGTTCCAGCGACCGGCCGCCGACAGGGCGTTGGCAGCCATCCAAGCAGCTTCCGGCGAATCGGGGAGCACACGCATCGTTCGGACCGCCATCTCCACCACGTCAGCGGTGCGGCCCGTGCTCTGGTAGAAGCCAATCATCAGGTCCTGCAGTGCGAGGAAACTCGGGTGACGATCGGCCAACTCGCGCAACTCCACGGCGACATCAACAGTCAGCCGCCCCTCACGCTCGGCATCGATGACAAGTTGCAGAGCCTCCAATGCTGCCTCGCGATAGTCGGCGCCTGAAAGCAGCGACGCCACCAGGCGAGTCAAACCGCGTCGCTGCGATGCCTCGCGTACAAGTGCGCGGTGCTCGCTGATGGCGCTGAACATGCCCTCGTCGGGAAACGCGTGGAACGCCTCTTCGGCTGAGTCGATCGCCGCATCCACCCGTCCAGCCTGAAGTTGGATGGCAATCAACTGGCGGTACGCGGCGGGTGTGGCCTCGCCGCGGCTCGCGATACTGCGTAGATGCGATACGGCCTGGTCGACGTTACCCTGGCGCATCGCGAAGCGCGCCTGGAGAACCGCTTTGTCGACAGATGGCACTTGCGGGCTAGCCTCGAGCTTCCCCAGCAGCACCTGCACCTGCTCCGGATCGCCCTGATCACTGTAAAAGGCGATGGCCCGCCGCAACACCTGGGGATCATCAGTTTCAATAAGCTCGTCGAAGTGTGCCAGCGCCTCCGCATCCCGCTGCTGATCCCACAGCAGGTTGGCCAACCAGAATTTGGCCATTTGATGCCCGGGCGCTTCGTCGAGTATGGCTTTTAGCCGACGCTCAGCTTCTTCTGTATCGCCCTGAACAGCTATCAGTCCCGCCAGGCTGATGCGTTGCGAAATTGTGGCGGTCGACTGCCCACTGATCTGATCGATCAGGCGATTGGCCTGATCCCACTGATCGAGTTGTTGGTGCAGGTGCAAGCGCTGAAGCGCGATATCCAATGACCGCGGTGTGAGCGCCTGCGCTTCCTGCAACAGGTCCAGAGCACGCTCCGGATTGTCCAAACGCAGGAAACACTCTGCCAGTTGGATGTGTGGCTTCAGCAGGTACGGCGCTTCGCGCGTAACATCGAGCAGCAGGGAGGCAGCCTCCGCAAGCTCTCGCTGACTGGCATCCGCGTTGCTCGTGAGCAATTGAGCGTAGGCCTGCCGGTACGCCAGACTCTTGCTACCCGCGGTCGCCGCCAGTTGCTGTACCAGCGTATTCGCTACATCCCGCTGTTGCCAAGGTGCTGCCGCATCGACAGCAGCGGAAAGCATTGGAGCGTTTTCGGCATAGCGCTCGATGAGCCGTTGCCATTCTTCAACCGCCTCGGGGTGCTGCAACTGATCCAGCAACCTGGCCCGCGCCACTTCCCACGCCTGTCGTCGCCCCTCGTCATCAAGCGCGGTCTGGCTCATCACGCGATCGAACGCCGCCACAGCCTCATCGATACCCTGGGCATCGGCAATACGTGCAGCGGCCGCTACGGCAAAAGCGGGCGTGGCGCCTTCAGTGCGCCGATATGCGTCAAGACACTGATCGACCATATCCAGGTTGTACTCGGCGCTAACGGCGGCCATCTGCATCCACACCGTGCCCGAGATGGGGTCGTCAGACTGCAGGGCAGCGGTGATGAGCCCGCGTGCCTCGTCTGCTTCGCCGGCCCTTGCCCTCAAGGCAATGCGTATGGGCAACACGTACGGCCGTGCGACGGCCGTCAAGTGGGTGTCAAATGCGTCGGCCCATTCGACCAACTGCGTGATCTGGTCGTCGGTCAGTTGGTCAAGTTGCGGGCTCACTGCCTGGAGGAACGCAATATTGGCTTGTGGATCGTTGGGGTGCCGGCCGACCGCCGCCTTGGCCGTGGCCGCGGCCAGTGGTCCGCGACCGGTCTGCAAGAATGCGTGCGACATTCGGACGAGCGGCATCGGCCACGCGGGCGCGAGTTGGCCGGCGGTTTGCCATGCCTGAATGGCTTCCTCGGTCTTGCCTTGCCCGGCCACGGCCTCGCCATGGTAGTAGTGAAAGTAGGGATGCTTCGAGAAATGGGTCATCGCCTTCGCGGTTACCTGCTCGAGGCGCCCGGGGCTGGCACTATCGTCCTGCAAGACGCGCAGCAGTGACGTCCAACTGGCGGCCAGTTCGTCATCTTTCCACTGCTCGAGTTGATGGATCAGCCTCTCGGCCGGGTCGTCATGGCCTGCGACAACCAGAGCCAGCGCACAGATCCCCACGGTGTCCGTATCAATCGGCACGCCGCCCAGTTCAAGAGAGCGTGCGCGCTCGCGCAGCTTCGACACCTGACCACGCTCCCACAAGCGACGCACGTACAAGTGCTGTACATCCGCATCCTGAATGCTTTGCTCGGCCCGCATCAGCAACGTCGTAGCTTCATCAAACAGCCCCAAGCGGTCCATGAGCGTCGCGAGGCGACCCGCCTCATCGGCATTGTCCGGTGCCCGATCGGCCGCCTGCTTGTACGCTTCGCGAGCGCGATTAAGGTCACCATTGAGGTGGTAGGCGTAGCCAAGGACGGCCATGAAAGCCTGCCCGTGCCCGTGCTGTGCGACCAATCCACTCAGCTCTTTACGCATCTGCTCCGACTGATTCCACTTCCATGTTCGCATGCGCTCGGCGATCTGTCCCTGCACAGCGATGTTACCTTCCACACTGTCGCCAACGCGTATTCCTGCGACATGCTTGACGGCGTCCTGATCACGTAGACCCATAGCCTGAATGATGCGGACCGCGAGCATATGCATTTCCACATCGTTGGGCCTGACGGCACAGTAACGCTGGGTGACTTCGAGAGCCTGTTCGTACTGATTCTTCTCCGTCAAGGCCCGGGCCTTCACACGCAATGCCGGTGGATCATTGGGGTCTTCGCTCACCAGCTTGTCCGCGAGCTCGATGGCCTCGGTGAAGAAGCCTATCTCGAGATACTGCTTCATCAGCTTGCGACGCGTGACGTGGTCATCGGGGGCAAGTTCAAGTATCCGTCGCCGGACATCGACAACCTGCTTGATATGCGCACCGCCGCGCTCGTAGGTGTGCTCGCGAGCCTCGGCATAGCCGCGCAACGCTTCAACGTCGTTGGGGTTGCGGCCGAGGTAGCCACTCAGGAGCTGCATAGCCGCTTCGTACTCGCCGTCCTGCACATGCTGGAGGCCACGCGGCTTAAGGTTTTCAACATGCTCCGCGCGTGTGCTCAGACGCCAGTAATAGATGCTCCCGCCTGTGACGACGATCAGCACGACTACCGTGAGTACCACCAGCAACCGGCGCGATTTGTGACTGCTGTCTTGCGGAATTGTTTCCATGGTGTTGTAGCTCATTCAGCTTGTGCGTTTGTGTAGCCCGGACGGCTATCAATCATTTGCATAGGCAGCAGGATCAGTGGCATCGCCCCCAGACGCGACCGCGACGGGTCCCATCTGATGTCGGCGACGCGTGGCGCCATCGCGGTGGCTCACGGTGAGCGAGCGGATGCTGCCCGTCAACGAGTATCGGGAGCGGGCCATATCGCGCATCTCGGCGCGATTGAAAACCACACCGGCGATCCGTGCGCCGATGCTGCGGAGAAAGCCCTGACATTCGTTCAGCCGGCGCATCTGATCGCCCCGTGACACCGCCAGCACTACACGGTCAGCCTCGGCGGCAATCAGTGATGCCTCCACGCTGCCCGGTACCGGGCCCGTGTCGATGAGCACGACCTCGTACCGCTCTTTGACGTTCCGCAGGAACCGCTTGACCGCCGATCGCCCCACGCGGCTGATGTGCTCGGCCGTGGCGTTACCGATCGATAGCAGGCTGAGATTATCCGATGGCAGGTCCATAACACAATTGTCGAGCGGTTCCCCGGCCAATACGTCAAGCAGGCCGACTCGGCTGCGCTGTTGAAGCTCGAGGACCCGAGCGACGTCTTCAGGCTCGATCAATCCGCGGGCAACAAGCTTCTCTCCCAATCGCCCATCCATCGTAAGGTCACTCGCGACTTCTTCGATGGCGTCGGCGCTCACCAGACCTTCTTCCTGCAACAGGCGTCCCAACCGTTTGAACCGCTCGAAACCCATGCGCGATGTCAGTCCGCCACCAATCATGTCAAAGTCAACCAGGAGAGTCTTTGCACCAGCGGCGGCGTACGAAAAGCCCAGAGCCATGGTCAGGCTTGTCTTACCGGTGCCGGCTTCGGGGCCTGTCACCACGAAGCTGTGCACATCCTGTGTGCCGCCTTCCAACTGAAGGAACATGCGAATCTGATGCACACACTGACCGGCGAAGTAGGCTTCCTCAGCGTTATCAAGATGATCCGGTAAGTGCGGCAGCATACCCAGGACCTTGGGGGCACCCCTTGTGGCCGACAGATCATCCGAACGTCTCAGCTTCGGATTCATCAGGCCAACAAGCATGACCATGGCCAAGCCGACGCTACCGCCAGCCATCGCCCCCATCATCGCCTGCTTGCGCGGCTCGTCGGCGTTGATGGGCTTCTGGCCCGCCTGCCCATACTCATAGACGATCAAGCGATCACCCATCCGGCTCTCAAAGTTCAACTGCTCGATACGTGAGCGTACCTTGGCCAGTTTGTCCTGCACCTGGTCAGATTCCAGTTCCAAACGCTGCAGGCGATTCTTTTCTTCGGATACCTCGCGCAGGGTCCGCTTACCTTCCTCCAGTCGCGAGGCGAGATCAGCCTTTCTTGCTCTCAACGCAGCCAGCTTGTCACGCCACTGCTCGTACCATGCTTCGCGGTACCCCTCGAGATTGAACGCATCTCTGGCGTCATCGATCTGCTGCTGCACGTGGTCGATGCGTTCCTGCAACGCGACAACCGCCGAATGCTCATCGGGGTATTGACCCTTGAGCACGGCCATGCGCCTTTGCCTGTTCTCTAGCTCATCGAACAGCTTCGCGAGTTCAGGGTGCTTTTCGCGAATCTCCTCCATTGAGGGCATAGGCGGCTCTTCTTCCAGCCTCGCCTGAGTCAGCTGAATATCAATTTCCGCCTTACGAATCGCCTCTTCCAGGTCACGCAGGCGAATCACGGTCTGCTGGTACCGGAACTTCACACCATCCGGGCCGTACGCGTCACCAAAACTGGCGATCTGATCATTGATGCTGTTCAGTTGGTTGGACAAGGACACACGGCTTTCATCCAGGATCTGCATCCGTGCGCGGTCCTGGGTGGGGTCCGTCTCCTGGAACAGACGCTGATATGCTTCGATGACAGCTCGCGTGGCCACCTCGGTTGCCGCCTGCTCACCGTCACGGAACGACACGCCAAGAATCTCATCGGAACGCCAGACGTGCAGCTTGCTCTGGAATTCCGCTTGCGCATCCGGGGTAAACGGCCGACCCAGCGCGCGCCACGTTTCACTTTCCATCGCCATGGCCGCCACGCGTTCGCTGCGCAGCACGCGCATCTGGTCGTTCATGAACGTATCGAAGTTCGGCATGCGTCCGGATGCTTCGTTACCGTACAGCAATTTCGGCGTGTACGCACGGATGCGCATCGTGCCGCGTGCTTCGTACATGGGCTCGACCTTCTGGTACAGGTAGTACCCCGCACTGCTTCCGAAGATCAGCACTAAGAGCAATGCCCAGTGGTAGCGTCCACGCAGCAGGTAGTGGATCCACCGCAGCACATTGAAGTTGGATCCAGCAGACGGTGCCTGCTCATCCATATCATCGATTTCATGCAGTCTGTGGTCGTTCATCGTGACCTCCATACCCCGCATCAGCAGGCGTTGATATCGCTCCGCATCAACTGAGCGGGGTGATTCCTTCTCGCACGGCGTACTTGGTTAAGTCCGCAACGCTGTGTAGTTCGAGCTTGCGCATCAAGGCAGCGCGATGGCTGTCAACCGTCTTGACGCTGAGGTGCAGTTCGGCAGCGATCTGCTTGCTGGCGCGACCTTCGCTGAGGAGCTGCAGGACTTCGCGCTCGCGTGGAGTCAGTACGTTCGACGAACTGCGGGTGGCGTGCCCGGAGCCATTTCGCCCGCCGTTCTTGCGTCGGCGGCTACCTCCGGCTGCTTCGCCATTGCCGCTGCCGTTGCCCGTCCCATTGCCGCCTTCACTGTGGACCAGGCAGTGCTGGACAAAACCGTCTGTGACGGCGGGGCTGAGCCACTTCTGACCAGCCACAACCGAGCGGATGGCCTCTATCAGTTGCGTGTAGATGATCGACTTGGGGACATACCCCCAGCCTCCAGCTTCCATGACCTTTACGACGGTGCGGCTCTCCACGGAACTGGACAGCGCGAGGCAACGAGTCGCGACGCCCAATCGGCCAATGGCTCGGATGGCATCCAAGCCGTTCAGTTCCGGCATGACCAGATCGATCAGCATGACATCCGGAGCGCTCTTGCGCACCAGGGCAATCGCCTCTCGCCCGTCGTCCACCTCGCCGGTGACCTCGAACGCGGGTTCCGCGTTCAGCAGGTTCGCCAGAGCCTGGCGTACCAGATGATGGTCTTCGGCTATTACAATGCTGGTTGTCATGACCAACGCTCCTTTGGCTCGTGCACATGCGAGCCGTGCAGTGTCTTTCGTGCCCTCCCGGGCGCAGAGTTCTACTGGGCAGACGTATCGACCACTACAGACTTGGCAAGCGGTCGTTGTGACGGTTGCGGCGATTCACCGTCGGGCGGGGGATCATCTCGAGCAGCCTGTTGCGCCCCGTTGTCGGTACAACCACGCGCACAGTCCTTGCGGAACTGCTGCCATGCTGCTTCGATGCAGCGGCCAAACTCCTCGCGGAATCGCGATGCGTCAAATCCACGGGCATGCTCGCGGAGGGCCTTGGGATCAAAGGCGTCGGCCTGACCCTCGAAAGCCTCAACCGCGGCCGCTATGGCATAGGGCGTCTGTTCGTAGAAGAACAGACCGGTTTGTCCTTCCACCACCGTTTCGGTTGCCCCTCCGGCGCCATAGGCGATCACCGGTGTCCCACACGCCATAGCTTCAACAGGCACGATGCCGAAATCCTCTTCCGCGGCGAAGACCATCGCCTTGGCCATCTGCAGATACTTGCGTATCTGCTCAAAAGATTGATGACCCATCAGCTTGGTATTCGAGCTCGCGATGCCGGCGATTCGCCGGTACTCCGGACCATCGCCGATGACGATCAGGCGTCGCTCGGGCATGCGGTTGAACGCCTGGACGACAAGGTCGATTCTCTTGTACGGCACAAGGCGGGATACGCAGACATAGAAATCACCGCGCTCGGACCCGATATCAAAGCTATCAATGGCAACCGGCGGGTGAATGACATCGGCCGTTCGGCGATAGTACTTCTGAATCCGGCGAGCCACAAAGTGCGAGTTGGCTATGAACCTATCGACGCCGGATGCCGAACGCACGTCCCAATTCCGTATGTAGTGCAGGATCACACGGGCGAGCATGGCCTTTGGCCCGAAGCGCAGCCGTTGCTGGGCAAGGTACTGATGCTGCAGGTCCCATGCATAGCGGACCGGCGAGTGGCAGTAGCAGACGTGCAGTTGCTCCGGCCCGGTGATGACACCCTTGGCGGCCATGTATGAGCTTGAGATGACGATGTCGTACTGGCTGAGATCAAGCTGTTCAATGGCCAGTGGCATGAGCGGCAGGTATGCACGGTGGCGCTTCTTCACCCCCGGCATCTTCTGCAGGAACGAAGTCTGCACCGACCGCCCGCCGAGAAAGTGCCGCTCCTCATCAGAGAGGCAATCAAACAGGCTGAAGACGTCCGCTTCGGGGTATACGGCGAGCATTTGCTCAAGCACGCGTTCAGCGCCGCCGTACACGTAAAGAAAATCGTGAACCAGCGCTACACGAGGCCCGGCAGCACCACGTAGCCGCGTCGCGTTTGCCTTATCATTCACAAGGGTCTTGTCCACGTCCGGGTAGGTGCTCTGGTACCATCGGCCGTCCGGCCCGACGGCGGCCTCTTCCGGCAAACTGGCGAGGCTGTGGTCAGCCATCAGTCGCGAGAACAACGCCAAGCGATGACCGGCCGACTCGAGACACGTTGTCGCGGCAACGCGGATCTCAGCACGGATCGGTGCGCCCTGACGGCGATCGCGAATCGGGACAATGGCATTCAGGGTTTCACAGTCAGCGTAACGATTATCGGTCGGCGTCCATTGCAGTTGACTCACGCTGCCGTCGCGATGCTGGAGCGGCAGCACGACGGATACGAAACCCAGTGAGTCGGCGATGGAGCAAATGGACTGCCACCATTCGCTGAAGCGTGCGACGTGACGCAACCGCAGTTTCTGCTCATCGGCCGCCGCGTCGTATCGCCGCTTTTCCTTGTCGAGCGCCCACTTACGCTTGACAGCGGTGACCATGCTGCGGACGCGCACGGAACCGGCAGCGTGAAAGAGCCCGAGCAGCAGCGGCAGCAGGAGTGACAGTCCGCCCAGTGTGGCCCAGCCATGGGCCATGAGCGACATCTCGCCAATGGCGACCGCCATGACGGAGACGAAGCAAAGGATCATGACGGTCTTGGGTTGCGACAGTCCCAGTTGCGCCATGTTGTGGTGAATATGTCCCATCTCTGCCGAGAAGATGCTCTGGCGTTGCACAAATCGTCGGCGAAAGAGGGTCAGCGCCAGGTCAAACAGAGGGACAGATAATGCCAAGGCGGGCAGGATCAGGCCGCGCGGGGCACCCACCGCCGGCGTGGCGAACACCGATGCACAAGCAACAAGGAATCCGATTGAGAGGCTGCCGCTGTCCCCCATAAATAGCAGCGCAGGGCTCGAGTTGTACAACACGAAGCCAACCAGTGCACCGGCAAGCGCTAACGGGAGCATGGCTTGCACGGGCTGGCCCGCAGCTATGCATGACGCAAAGAGCGTCGCTGAAGCGATAGTCACTACACCGGCTGCCAGTCCGTCCATCCCGTCAATGAATGCAATGGAGACGGTGATGGCGGAAATCCACAGGATCGTGAGCGGCCAGCCGAACCAGCCGAGGTCAATGGTGGCCGTCCCGCTGTCCCAGATCAGCGCATCAATGCGAGCGCCTGACCCACATACAGCGGCGCTGGCGGTCAACAACGCCAACGCCTTGTATCGTGAGGGGATCGATCTCAGGTCATCGAGCAGCCCAACACCAAAGATGAACAGCCCCGCGACACCGATGGTGACCAGTTGGGCCATGCTTTGCGGGTCAATGAGCTGTCGATAGTCCGCCACAAGCAGCGCGATGCACGCGACGATGGCCATCGCACCGACAATGGCGACGCCGCCGATGCGTGGTACGGGTGATCGATGCAGCCGGCGAGCACCCGGCATGTCGAGCAGGCCCACCCGACGTGCTAACCGCATGGTCAGCGGTGTCAGCACCACCGACAGCAGCATCGCACCAACGGCAATCGCGGCTAAGAACATTGTGCCCATAAAGTTCGTTCAGTACCAGGCGCGATGCGCATTCACGCTCGCGACATGGCATCCATGCGCAGCAACATTAGGCCAATGGAAGGCCGCCTTCGTTCTCGGCGGCGCGACCCGCACAGCGGAGCGGCATATGACCGGCAGCCCATGACGTCAGTCGTGTCAATCGAGAACATCCAGCAGGGCGGCGTCTATCTCCAGGCTCATGGCGCGGCTGAGATAGTTGATCTGCAGGATGATGCGGCCAAGGTTGGAACGATTCTCCACCACGCCTTGCAAGCCCTGAAATGGGCCTGCCCGCACTTCCACCCGGGTGCCCACGCCGAGAAACGGGTGAGGATCCAGCATGGCCTCCTGCCCAATAGCCAGGTGCAGGTTCCGCAATTCCCAGTCGATCTGCTGTTGATCGATCACGGGTAGGATATTTGCAATCCTCTTAAGTCGATCCGCCTGGTAGGCGTCGTCAACGATGCCATGGAGGAAGACATAACCGGGAAACAGGGGCATATCCACAACGGCCTTACGTCGGCCGTAGTACCGCACGCTGCGCACCAAGGGCAGGAAATGACCGACCCGCATGGCTTTGAGATCGGCGGCCACCGCCTTCTCCTGACGACTACGCGTTTGGAGAACGATCCACTGCCCCTCCGGCCTTGCGGCCTTGAGTTGCTCGAACGGATCAGTGAGGGCCTGATGACTCGTTGCGGTGTGCATTGTCTCAATAGCCTGCGTCATGGTTCTGTCAGTCACTTAGCGTGGTAATGCCCTCGCGAAGGGCGCACTTTGTGAGGTCCGCTACGCTGTGCAGGTCCAGCTTTCGCATGAGACGGGCGCGGTGGGTCTCGATCGTCTTCACGCTACGCCGCAAGCCCTCCGCGATCTCTCTACTTGACTTGCCCTCTGCGATGAGTTGAAGCACTTCACGCTCGCGGGCAGTCAACTTCTCAAACTTCGATCCAGCCCTCGCACCGCCGTCCGCCTCGCGCACGCCTCCCATCAGTACACTGGCGGCACTGGGGCAGAGGAAGGTCTCACCATTAGCCACGGCGTTGATTGCGCGGATGAGATCACCAGGCGCCGATCTCTTCAGGAGGAAGCCGGACGCTCCTTCGTGGAAGACTCGACGGATCATCGGCGATTCGGCATGCATGGATATAATCAGTACCCGGACATGTTCAGCCCGCGCGCGAATCTGCCGCGTCGCATCAATCCCGTTCAAGGCAGGCATTGTCACGTCCATAAGGACAATGTCCGGCTGCAGTTCCGTGGCCTTGCTAACCGCTTCGATACCATCCGACGTGCATCCAACAACGCTGATGCCCGGATATCCTTCGAGAAAGGCGTACATGCCAGCGACGAACAGGGCATGGTCATCCGCGATCAGGGTGCGGATGCAACGGCGTTCGGCGCGGACAAATGACCGGTCGGCTGGCTGGGTATCTCCGTTGCCCCCGTTCGGGACAACATGCTCCGCGGGGTACTGGCTCGCAGCTACCAGTGCGTGCCCGTCATGGGTCTTGCTTACATCGCTCATGGGATGAGCCCGCCGCCGCCGCGTCGCCTTGAGAATCGATGCACTGCGAGGTCCCAGGCCATTGGACACCGCCGGGCTCGCGGTTCGCATGTATGAACGTGATGCTTATCCATTGTCTGTCTGCTGCAACATCCTGCTGCCGAGGGCGTTGTTGGCGCGCGGCATGCTTGCGTCCCGCAGGCAAGGCTCCGCCCCTCTCGACTGCGCGCTCTCCAAATGCGCGGTCGAGCTCGCCAAGTTCATCCGCTTTGGGACATCCCTGGAAACACCCAGAGCCCGGAAAGCATGTCCCCGTCAATGACGCACGGCCCCGCATGCGACATTGACTCAGTGGCGATCGGCGTTTTTCGCTCGCACCTTTGTGCAGCTCTATCAGACCGATGCCTTTATCCGTTGTCTCAGCCTCAGGGGCCGCTCATCACGCGGACGCCGCATAGGGCGACCTATCGTTCCACATGTCCGCCACTTGGCTCCGCGATTCAGGCTCTGGGCCGTGCTTCATGCCGCACAGACGGCCAGTGGCCAAGCCGGTGGCCCCGACCAACAATGCTGCCCAGTCGTTGCCACAGCGGCTTTCGGGCCTCATAATTCACTGGTGGTTTCCATCGGCGTGTCCCCACGGCCCATCATGCGACGGGGATGATCTCCCGCTCGTCCCTTTTCGCCGCGATCCGAAGTTGCCGTCTGTGCCCA
Source organism: uncultured Planctomycetaceae bacterium (assembly GCA_964458935.1). Lineage (GTDB taxonomy): Bacteria > Planctomycetota > Phycisphaerae > Phycisphaerales > Zrk34 > CAYWKS01. The sequence continues at coordinate 52,809 of CAYWKS010000005.1, read as the reverse complement.
CGCGCTATTTCACTGGATTCTTCACCCATACGCCCAGCCATCCGATACCACGACTATCGGTCACACGTGGGGGTCGCTTCAGCCGGTAACGTAAGACCCCTAAGCAACTCTTGTAGACGCTAACACACGATGTCTCCGAAGCAAGTAGGTAGAATTACCGAATTTATTAGCAATCCGGGCGTTGCACGAAGGCGGCATCGCGGTTCGCGCTCCGCGCAAAACAGGTGTTTTACTTACAATCTCTCAGGAGTTGCCTGAGCCTGTAGGCGATAAACGCCGATACGGTTAGACTGGACTTAAGGCCAGTGTATTACGTACGTAACTGTAAGTGGGAACCAGGTTGTACAGACCTTCCAGATTCCCAAGCTTGTGCCAGCATATCCCGCGTCAAGATAGGTAGAATGGCCAATACTGGCTTCTCTTGGTGGGTTCGCCCTGTGAGGCATGCATGAGTTCACGGAATGCTCGGATCGTCCCGGCCGAGTCCCTAAGGGTACGCCCGGCGTAGCTCGGGACGCGGCGACCTCACGTCCTCGGGGCGTGCTGCAGATGGCATCATCTGCTGATCCAGCCAGCGCCTGGATCGACATTAGCCTCGCACTCAGGAGATGTGGCAACGGCGCCATAGGCGAATCGCAAGGGTGGTGCATCGGCAGGCCTGACGACAAATGCCGTGTCGGCCGGCCACAACACTGATACCATCAGCAGCCCCAAGCACGCCCAGAGTCCACGCGCCTGCCATTATGCAAGAAATTCACCCGCAACTGTCTCGTCGCCATGCCTTTATCGTAGTGGCCGTAGCCCTGGCAGGGGCCGCCGCCGCCGGCTACTACGCCGCTACCACTCTCGGGATCGACACTGACACCGCTGATCTGCTGTCACGCGAACTGCCGTCACGCCAGGTCATGTCGCGCTTCGAAGCGGGGTTCCCACAGAACCGGCAGGACTTGGTCGCTGTTATCGAGTGCCCTACCCCTGAGCAAGCTGACATCGCAGCCGAGGCCCTGGTTACACGGCTTCAAGCCATGCCAGGTCAGTTCGCTCACGCGCATCGACCAACCGGTGGGCCATTCTTCCGGCAACACGGCTTGCTGTACCAGTCACCCGAACAGATTGAGCGATTGGGCCAACGACTGGCGCGTATGCAGCCGCTGATGGCTGCCCTCGAATCCGATCCGACGCTTCGCGGCCTGCTCCAGCCGCTCGGCCGCCTGCTGTCCCAGTCGCCGATGGCATTGGAACAGCTTGACACCTTGTTGACGCAGCTCGATCGCGTCGCAACGGCGCAAATTGGCGGGCGGGCGGCCATGATCTCGTGGCAGCATTTGATGCGCGGGCCAACTGACCAGGGCGACGTGGCCAGAACCACCGTCATCGCCCAACCTCGCGCCGACTACGGCCGATTGCTGTCCACGGGCGACGCAATTGATGCACTGCGTCAGGTTGGTACGGAGATCGGGTTGGATGGCGCCCGAGGCGGTCGATTGCGCGTCACGGGCAAGTCTGCCTTGGCCCACGCTGAGATGACATCGCTGATGGAAGGAATGGCTATCGGCGGACCCATCGCCGTGTTGCTGGTTGTCGCCGTCCTGCTGATGGGCTTTCGCTCGCCGGTGCTCGTCTTGGCGTCGGTGGTGACACTGATCATTGGGCTGGTGCTGACGGCTGGGTTCGCCGCACTCGTCGTCGGACGCCTGAATCTGATCAGCGTCGCGTTCGCTCTCTTGTACGTTGGGCTTGGCGTCGATTTCGCCATTCATTATGGTTTACGCTACCGGGCGCTGCATCGACGCGCGCAGCACCGCGACGTAGCCTTGCACGCCACGGGGCGCGAGATGGCACGCACACTGACATTGTGCGCCCTCACGACAGCTATCGGCTTTCTGGCGTTCGTACCAACCGCCTTCACCGGCGTGGCGGAACTCGGCATCATCGCCGGCGGGGGCATGATCATCAGCCTCGTCGTCACACTGACGGTATTGCCCGCGTTGTTGCTGCTCGCCCCGGACCGGGTACGCGCGGAGATGAGCCCCGCCCGCATCCCGGTCGCCATGCGATGGGTGATCGAAGCGCCGGCACGACACCGCAAGACCGTGATCGCAGCGGCTGCGATCATCGTCACCGCCTCGGCCTGGCTCGCACCTCAGGTCGCGTTCAACACCGATCCGCTTGACCTGCGCGAAGCGGAAAGCGAAGCCGTGCGTACACGGCGGGACTTGCGCCACGCGAACGCGGGCCAGCCCGGCGCATTCGCGCTTGCGGGCAGCCCGGCGCAAGCGCGAACTCTGTCCACAGCCTTGTCCGCGCTGCCCGAGGTCGAGCGCGCCATCACCGTCTTCGACCTGATCCCCGATCAACAGCACGAGAGGCTTCAACAGGTCACGCGGTTGGCTATGGCCATCGGCACGGATTGGAGACTCGAGCCCGAGCCGATCGATAATGGCGCGCAAGAGCAGATTGCTGCGGTGCGGGTATTCCAACGTTCATTATCCACCGAACCAAATCCGAGCGATGCGCGAAGTCGACTTCGTGAGACGCTTGGTCGCTGGCTCGACACGGTGGAATCGATGACGGCCGCCGACCAGCAGGCCACTGTCCGGGACCTGCAACATCGCGTGCTGCACACCTTGCCCATCGCGTGGGAGCGATTCACGCAGGCGCTGTCGGCTAAGCCAATCTCGCTGCAGGCGTTGCCATCCGGCTTGAGGAGTCGATGGGTTAGCCCTGACGGCACGTATCGCGTGGAGATCCAGCCATCGGGCGATATGGAAAGCGATGCGGCACGCCGGCGGTTTGTCGATGCTATCCAAGCGATCGCACCCGACGCCAGCGGCGCCATCGTCATCCAGGTCGAAGCAGGTCGCTCGGTTGTTGGAGCCTTCCGCTTTGCGATGATCAGCGCATCCGTAGGCATCCTGGTGGTCTTGCTCGCTGTCATGCGGGACGTTCGGCGCTCACTGACGGTTCTGCTGCCACTGGTCGCTGGCGGCGTGATGACGGCCGCGACGATGGTGCTTCTGTCCATACCGCTTAACTTCGCGAATGTCATTGCGCTGCCGCTGTTACTAGGTGTCGGCGTCGACAACGGAGTCCACATGGTGCAGCGAAGCCGCCGCCCGCTGACGGCACGCGGCGGACTGCTTCAGACCACCACCGCGCGCAGCGTGCTGTTCAGCACCATCACTACGCTGTGCAGTTTCGGCGGGCTGGCCTTGTCGCCCCACCCGGGCACGGCGAGCATGGGACAGGTTCTGACAATCGGGCTGGTGTTGATCGTCGGAAGCACTCTCGTGCTGCTGCCGGCGATGCTACCCCCACGCCGCGAGGACATCGTCACGCAGCCTGCAACTCACCAAATCGCCGAATGAACGGCGCCCATTCGCGCTCCACGCGCTCGCGCACGTCCTCGGGAAGTTCGTGCCGGTTCTTCCGGTACCCCGCGGTTGCCGAGAGATACCGTTCGAAGGCCGGCCGGTCGGCGTCGAAGCCACCGAGCCCGAGTGCGCGGTAGATATGCTGGATCTGCTCGATGGGCCTGTCATCCAGGTCTCGATAGTTGATCTCCACAAAATCATCCGCCGGCAACGTATCGGTGTCGGCGATGAGTTGCTGCATCATCCGCGGATATGTCTCGAGGATCAGGTCGTCAACGCCATCCGTGTCGTAGTCCTGCAGTGCCATGGCATCGAGCAACTTGTAGTAGAAGTGTCGCATCGATACGAACACGCTCACCGGGTCACGGTGGACATGAATGAATTTGGATCCGGGCAGCATTTGGCGCAACATGCCCACCCGCGCGGTATAGACGGGATTCTTGATCATCAGCCGTCGGCCGCGATTAAGCAGGTGCAACTTGCCCAGCAGATAGAGGAACCGCTTCTTCCATTGCTCGACCTCCGAGGCGTGGCAACCTTCGAAGAATACACCCCGGTAGAAGTTCTCGCGCAACCGTTCCGGGAAATACAGGCCGTGATAGAACGAGAGCCCTTGCATATTGGCCAGCGCAGCCTCGTCTTCCTGCGGCGAGTCGAGGTGCACGGGGATGCGGTCAATGTAGCGCTGGCTGGGCAGTAGATGCGACAGGAAAGGTCGCAGAAGGCGGGCGAGCACCAGCATGTCCCATGGCAGCCCGGTCGCGAGCGGCGGCACATAGCCAAACTGCTCCGACTTCGCGAGTACGTTGTATAGGTGGGTTGTTCCGCTTCGCCAGTGCCCGACAATGAATATCGGTGGTTGCATCTGTGGCGCCCGGCGCAACTTCATCGGGACAATGCCCCGCTCGATCAGACCAAACGGTGTCCGGGCCAACGAAGCCGACATCGCCAGCCCTACTCGACCCCAGTTCCGCCACGGCACCTGTCCGTTGGCGCGAAGCACCGACCAGAGTGTGCCCGGATTGCTGCCGCTTAGTGGGTGAAACAGCATGATGGTTCCGTTGTGGGTCCCTGTGTTCGCTCGATCATAGACGCCAATCGTATGCGTATCTTAACGCCTTTGGCCTGTCCCCGCGGCGCGGCCCGGAAACCCCGACGGCATCCCAATCGCGATGGCTCTATACTGCCTGCCGCGGCAGGGCATCGAACACCAGACGAGCACGAACATGACACCGGAGCAATGGCGTCGACAAGGCCGGTATTTTGACTTCCGGGGCCGACGGTTGTTCTATGCCGAGTCAGGTGATGGACCCGGTCTGTTGCTGCTGCATGCATATCCCAGCGCCTCGTGGGGGTGGCATCGGATGTGGCCGGACTTAACCGAGCGGTACCGTGTCATTGCGCCCGACCTGCTGGGTTCGGGCTTTTCGGACAAGCCGTTGGGCCGGCACTATTCGATCTTCGATCTCGCCGACGGGGTAGAAGCCCTGCTGGCCGAACGGGGGTTTGATGCTTTGCATGTGCTCGCGCACGCCTACGGTGTGACGACCGCGCAGGAGTTGCTGGCCCGCCACGTCAGTCGCATGGGGCGCAAGGTATGCGACCAAGCACGCTCTCAGGGCCTCATATTCACAACGATGACGTTCGTTAACGGCGGGCTGTTCCCTGAGGCGACGAGACCGACGCTCACGCAGAAACTGCTGATCTCACCCGTCGGCCGCACGTTCATGCGCATGGCACCAGCGCCATATCGCAGCTTCTGCCGAAAGCTGCCGCGCAATTTCGGGCCCGACACGCAACCGAGCGCCGAGCAACTGCTGCACCACTGGCAGGTGCTGGCCTACAACGATGGCCACCGGGTCGTTCCCGATGTGCTTCAGTACCTCAAGCAACGCTTCCGGGAACGCGACCGATGGGTCGGAGCCTTGAGAGATACGTCCGTGCCGATACAACTGCTCAATGGTGCGGCGGACCCCGTCTCGGGCACACATGTGCCGCGCGTGTGGACGAAGACGCTGCCCGAAGCGCGTCTTGTGCAGATGAATCCCCGCGTCGGACATTATCCTCCCCTGGAAGCTCCTGATGAGGTGCTTGCCGGCTTCCTGTCGTTTGTTGCGGAACATGCGGGCACCTGCGCGTCAGCCGAACGGGCCGCCGACTACTGAGCAATGGACTTGCGTGAGGCTACGGCGCGGCGGCTCTGCTCGAACTGCCACGCACCAAGGGCGGGCAGGCCCACCATCAACTCCCGGGCACGCTTACACAAGGCCAAAGCCAGCGCCGCATCGCCGTCGATGCCCAAGCTGATGCCCAGCAGGACCATTGCGCCTTCCTGAGCGCCGAGCCCAGCCGGGATCAGGAACGCACCGGCACGCACCGCCTGTATCAGGCTCTCAATAATCAGCGCCTCGGCCAGACCAATGTCCAACCCGAGCAGATGAGAGGCGATCATCACTTCGCCGACCAGGGCGAAGCGAAAGGTCAATCGCATGGCGAAAGCCGCGCTCAACCGGGAGGTGCGATGATAGGTTGACACGACGCGGGCATCCACGCTGTCGGCGTTGGCCTTGATCTGGTCGGCACGCGCTGCATTGACGAACTTCCTCACGAATCGTGCGAGCACTGCAAACAGGCCTCGCCGCTGAAGTCGATAGAACAGCGCGAGTCCGACACCCAGGAAACTCATCCCTGCGACAACGCCAACGACCAGGTCGTCTTGCGTGTAATGCGTGAGGAACAGAGCCAGGCCGATGATCGTGAAAACGACCTGCGTGGCGACCTGCAGGGTCTTATCGATGACGACGCTGGCGAAGGCATCCTCGGTGGAACAGGTCCGGCTGCCCAGCAGCCAGACCTTGACCACCTCACCGCCGACTTGTGCAACAGGCAGGAGCCAGTTGACCGCCAGGCCGATCCAGGTCGCGTAGAGCGCCGCGAGGCACCGGGGCCCATGGCCCGGCGGGAACAGCCATCGCCAGGAGACCGCCGCGCACCCCAGTGGCACAAGGTAATACCCCGCGAGCCAGGTAATCCCCCAGCCGACCCGCGCGAACATCGCCTGCAGATCGCCAATACCGCGATACGCCAGCAGCGCGATGAACAGCGCCAGGCCGAGAGTAAACGCAATCACCGTCAGCCGCTTCATGTCGTGCATGTAGTGCGCGGCGCCCGTAGGTCAGAACTGTTACTCTGAACCAGCGATACGCGTCGACCACCGCTTGGCCCAGATGAGCCAGTCCGCGCGCGAATCCTCTTCAGTAATATCTTGCAGAAGGTCCTTGACTTCGTCATTGCGATCGCCACGGCGTATCATGGCTCGCGCAAGATTAGCACGGTACTGAATATCTCGCGGCGCCATGGCGACCGCCTTGCGATAGTAGTCAATCGCACGATCGTACTGGCCGTCTCTTTCGTACAACAGGGCGAGGTTGTTCAATGGCTGAGGATGCTTGGGCAGGTATTTGCGCGCATATTCGAACTCCCACGCCGCCTCGTACCAATCCTCGTTCATGTAATGCGCTCGGCCGAGGCAATTGTGGGCCGGCCCAAACTGTACATCAGCGGCCAAGGCGCGCTCGAAGTCCTTGATGGCCTTGTCGACCTCATGGTTGTTCAGGTGCTCTAAACCAGCTTGATAGTGGCGCCGTGCGGATTCGGTGTCACGTAACGGGTCCGTGGTGATGGTTCGGTACGGTCCCTTGCTGGCCTTGATGGTACTATCACCGCAGCCTGCGATACCAGCCACTACCAAGGTCATTAACACTGGAAGCTTGCGGAGGATGGAGCATAGCATCGAGTAATTCATCAACGTCCTGCAGAACTCACGGGGGAATAGATGAGATACGTTAGCGTAGCGTCGACGTCCCATGCATGGTTGTTCTGATCGTCCCGTGGTACGCGCAGGCGCAGATCACGGATACGCAGCCCCGTGTCATCCGATAGATCATACAGAAATACCGCAAGTTGAGGAAGAGGGACCTGACGACAGACCAATTGCGTAGGCTTCTGCATATACGGTGTATCGCCCAGCCGCCGCTCCGATTGCGGGTACATACCATCAATGACATCCGCTCTTAGGCCAGCCGACTCCAAGGCCGAGGAGATCTGGTCGCCCAACTCCTGAATGCCCATCTCCTCGTCCGAGGCGACTGTAGGCTGATCGCGGAAGGCCATGATATCGGCCGCCATCCGCTCGCAGTCCCGGAGCTTCTGTAGTTCATCGCGGGCGGTTGCCTTCCGATCCATCATCGATGCCACGCTCCATACTGCGGCGCCGGCGAGCATCACGATCATTACTGCAACTAGCAGGTTCTGTCGAAGTTGTGAAGTCATCCGTCAGCCCCCGCCTTCTCAGGCTCTGAGCGAGGTCGTGCCGAAAAGGCAAAGCTGACACCCTTGTCGCGGAGCCGTTGCGTCCGCGGCGGATCGACCTCATACAGGCCTGTCGCGCGGAGTGCCGTGGCCACCTGCTCCGCTTCAACGTGACTACGTGCTTCGCCGTCCACGCGCAGCAGGTCAGGCTCAATACTGAGTTCCAAGATACGGAAACGCAGTGACGTCGGCAGGCTGTCCAGAAGGTTGACCAAATGCGTCAGCGCCGACTCGGGAAGGATCAGCGCAGTCTGCCCTTCACCGTCGGACTGGCCCCCAAGCGCAAGCAAGCGGCCGCGTTCCCGCGTGAGGTGCATCTCTATCGCCCTACTCGTACTCGGCACATGCTGATTGGGCAGTACCCGCCGGAACACGTTCCGCTGGTCGGCCTGGTACTCGCTGGCCATACTGTCGAACTGTTGACCGCGATAGTGGGTTACGGCCATTACGCACAGCAGTAGCGCGATGACCGAAGCTGCGAATGCGATGAGCGGTTTCCGATAGACTTCATAACGATCAGGCGGTGCCAGTGGGCCTCGCCTCAAGTCGACCCACGGCGACGACGTCTCCTGCAGAACTCTTGCCGCATGACGTACAGCACCCTCATCTGCGCTCAGGCCGTCCAGTTCGATTCGTTTGACCCCTTCAATCGCGTCGTATTCGCTACGCCGCGGCAGGTCGCCCACTTGCACGACCTGGGTGGGCTTACCATTGGAAGATGCGCAGGAAGCAAGCTGGCTGCGTACTGATGGCTCATCATCGCTCAGCCACAACCAACGCACCGGCTTGCCCTTGCCGAACTGAATGAAGTCATAGGTCACCGTATCCTCTGTCCCGTTCGAGGACGCCATCGCTTCATGTGTCGCACATTCCTCCCCACTTGGGTGCGGCGCATTCGCAATCAGCACAGCATCGGCGTCGGGAACCTCTTCGGAGACGTGTGAGGCCACCAACAGCGCCTTCGGCACTATGTGCCGGATCACAATTCCGGCGCCATCGAACGCATCAACTATCTCGCGCAGACGTTGGTACTCGCAGCACACTCCGAGGACTGTATCACCGCTCAACTCAATGTAGTCGGCGACGAAATCTTCGGCGCTCATCGGTAGGTGCTCTTCGATGCGGAATCCCATAGCACGATGGCGATTGCCGCGCTCCAGGTCTTCGCTTGAGAACACAGCCGACAGACACCACTGCGAAGGCACAGCCATGGCTGCGGCCTGCTCCGCGTATCCTAAATGGGTCATTGCCTGACGCACCGCAGCAACTTGCTCAGCCAGCCCCTTGCCCGCGACGGACTCGACCGTCTCAATGAGCACATGATCGTCCTGCTGCACGCCGACAGACCACTGCTCATCCGAAGCGAATATTATGAAATGGTCTGCCATAACCGATCTCACTACTCACGAGGCGGGAGTTTCAGTTCGTGTGTCCGTCCCGCGTACTCGAGTTTCACGTTCCTCGAGTCCACGTGTGTTACCGTAACTTGTTGCTCTTCATACTTCAGACTCTCGTTGAGCAGGCAAACATTAATTGTACCATCGGGCATGTGAAGCAGCGCTACCGACTTACCTTCTTCCACGGCAGTGCCGACGAGACGAATCTTGAGTGAACTCGGCGGCGGCGGAGCCGGTTGGGCGACATTGGCCTGCGGAGGCGGGGGAGGAGGAGGGGGGGGTGGGTCGAACAACCGCTGACGCAATTGAATGCTCGCTAACTGACGCAGCCTTTCGCGGTCAGGCCGATTCTTGTTAGCTAGCGACTTATCGATTGACGGTTCATTGGCGTCAACTGCAGGGCTCGTTACCGGTTCAACTTGAAGCATCTCAGCAGTCACTTGTGGGGGCACTGCCACGCCCAGCAACACTGTCGCTATCGCCGCGCATGCAACGATGACCGCTGCGGTACTGATAAGGCGTTTGTGTTGTCGTGTGCTCATCTTAGTTCCACTTACCACATGAACTCATGCCTCTGCACCGGTGCGGGCGCCATCTCACCATCCACCGATGCACCCACCTCGACGGCGAAAGCATACCGCGGTCCCTGTATCCCATGCTCGACGATCCAGACACTATGCACCAACGACACATCGGTTACATATTCGGTGAGTTGCTCTAGCTCGGAATCCGTGAGATCCAGTTCCTGAAGCATGTCAACGAGAGCAACATATGGATCGCGGTCGCGTACGCGGATCAGTCGCCGGACCATGTGTCGTCCAACAACCTTTTCGGACAGCGTCAACAGGGCCTGCTCCGAAACACGACGTATATTCAGCTTACCATCTCCCCAACAGGTTATCTCATTGACTAAGCCCCCGCCGCTGCCAGTACCGAGCAACGTGCTAGGCCGTGCGTTGCCGAATACTTGCCCGTACGAACCCAAGCGCGGTAGAGCCCCCCTGGACTCGCCACGCTCGGGCAAAGGACGGAGCATGATCTCAACGGGCCCGCTATCAACACCGTGGCTAAGTCTGGCGAGACGCCCTACAGCGGCGTGCGTGCGACCCAGCGACGTTTCGTCCAAGAGCCGATTGACGTTGACGCGTGCCTGCTCGTCACATAGCACAAGTGTATAATCGACGTTGCCTAAAGAACAGTCTATGCGCAACTGAGGCTGGGGGGCATTCGTGTAATCTTGGGGATGACGTCGACGCTGTCCAGTCGCGTTCGCAGTGGACGCACCTGGCCGCGCGCCCCCCTTTTCGGCCGCGTCAAGACACATGCCGATACGGCCGTGTAGGGCAGCGTGGATACTCTTGACTGCCCATCGGTATTGCAGGTCTTCTACCTCCGTGCGGGCCTCGACGGCGCTCTCGATACTCTTGCGGGCCACGGCTGTCAACGCCACGCCAGCAATCATCACCAGCATCAGCGTCAACAGCAGTGCAAAACCTGCTTGGCGCGGTGCAGTTCGCTCTCTCATAACCCACCGCCTTGCTGGATCAGCAGCCATTGTGGCTCTGGCGCCTCATCGCCATCGCTGCTCGCATGCTGAGTACCGACGCTCCATACCTGCAATTCCCACAGCGTCTGTGCGAGGGGGTACGGTGCATCCGGATTGGCCGCTGTCGTTTGATTACCGTCACCAACAGTTTCCCTGAACTGCTCAAGCTTACGCCGGAGCATCTGGGCGGTGTCGTTGCGCTCGTCGGCGAGGTGCTGGTCACCTCGCCTCTCGGCACGGTCCCTTTCTTGGATAAGCCGCTCGATGTTGTCTTCAACAAGGTCAAAGTTCCGCATGTCGATGGCCTGCCAGCGGTAATTGCTACCCTCATCGCCGATGACATACGCCCACTTGAAGCGCGCCGCCAGCGCTTGTCGCCTGACATACGCTGCGCGCGCCAAGTTACTTTCGGTGTCCGAAGTGGCAATAGCGGAGGCGGAGGACTCATTAGGGTCTGCAAGCGTGGCATTCGGATCGGCCGTGTTGGGATCGACACCAGCGTTCAACTGATCCCGACCCGACGGCGGTTTGGCTGCCTGCAGGGCGTCGAGCAAGCCGCCAACCAACGCGTTCTGCGCCTCCGCATCACTGGAGGAAACCGGTTCGAGAGGTTGGCCATTTCGTACGAGTTGCAAGCGACGGACGCCGTGGCAGACCAAGTCACGCCGAACGTTGTCTGTCGAGAGGACATCAAGCAAGGCCTGGCGACGCACCAGCCAATGCCTGCCGGCCACTGGCTCTACATGGTAAGTCACGACCGCCGGTCGATGCGTTAGCCCATGGTTGGTCGCATCGAGTGCAAGGTAGCCTGCCATAACGAGATCGCCGTCCGCGTTGGCGGTGACGGCCCGGGCGTGCTCCAGGTCTCTGCGTAACAAGCGAACCCAGCCGCTATCACCGGGTACTGCTGATGAGTTGGCATCTTCATGGACCGAAAGTTCAGATGACGGGCCCATAACGCGGCTAATGACGGCCAGCACGCCAACCATCAGCAACGCCGTCAGCGTCATGGCTAGCAGCAGTTCCAAGAAGGTGAAGGCGGACCGGCGACTCATCAGCGTGCCTCCTCGCTGCCCGCCCCCTGATCATCAGATGCGGACGCCTCGTCCTCCATGCCAATCGGCATAACCAAATCAATGTTGAACAACAGGGACTCGGCGGAATCCTGCGGTCCGCTGCCCGGAAAGTCTTTTCGTATCTCTACTCGGATGATTTCTGCATCAAGCTTTGCCAGCGCGTTTCCACCTGCCACGTGGGTGCGCCAAATCAAGTGTTCATGACCTTCGATGCGGCCACTATCGTTGATCGGTATCTGGGGGCCCCGGACCCACCAGCCCGCAATGAGTTCATCGGCAGCGGCCGCAGCGGCGGCGACCTGCCTTGCTTGGCCCAGTTGGCGGGTGTGACGCGACTTAGCCAACACGATAACAACCAAGAGCGTGCCGAGTATTGCGATCGCGGCAACGACCTCAATCAGCGTCAGACCGCCCCGTCGCGAGCAAGTCGAATAGATTCTCAACTTCGTGGGGATCATCGAATTCTGTCGTCTGTCCTGTCAGACCGGCAACAACCAACCAGCGTTTGGAGTCCCGATTATCCGCAGCCCCGATGGCAACGGCGTAGCTGCCGCTCGTGCCGCCAGGCGCATAGCTGATGTCCACCTCACCCGAATCGATGTGACGAATGCTCTCGCCACGACCCGATCCGAATGCTAAGGCAGGCCCGGTGACGCGCTCGATACGATATGAGGGTGGCATTTGAATGCGATGACCGAATTCTTGCCGATCGGCACCCACACCTTCTAGCCGCCGCAAGTATCCACGATCCAAGTCTATTCGCAACACACAGGTCTTCTGTGTACGTTGCGCGATGAGTCGCGTCATACGGTCGACGTGGCGGAGGAGGCCAATCGCATCCTTATGGGCATGCCGTCGGGCATTGTCGGCCAACGACCACGCAGTCGCTCCGGCCAGCAGCCCGATGACCATCAAGACCACCATCAATTCGAGAAGTGTAAAACCTCGCTGATACACGTGTCAATCTTTCTCGTCGAGCGCGTTGATATTCCATGAGTACAAGTCCGCCGCCGCGTCATCGCCGCCCTCGCGCTGGTCCTCCCCGAAGCTAACTACCTCGAACGGCTCATCGTCCGGGCCCGGGGCATTGTACTGGTATGGGTGACCCCACGGATCCGTGAGATTCTTGAGTGGCAGGTTCGTCAAACCGTCTTCATTGCTCGGATACCGACTGTGTATCGCGTAGTAGGCCTCAACCGCGTCGACGATCGTTGCGATGTCCTGTTTCGCTCGCTTGACCCTGGCTACTTGCATGTAATCGGTCACCTTGATGGCGACGGCGCCGGCGAGCATGCCGATGATCACCACCACGACCATGACTTCGACGAGCGAGAAGCCGCGCGCCGATCGTCGCGGCGGGCGACGGGACGAAGTATTGAACGAGCGCATGTTGACTTGCCTTGTGATAGGGGGTTCAGAGCACATCGCCGGCCTCCAGAATGGGCAGGATGGTTGCGAACGCGAGAAAGCCCACGCCGATCGCGAGCAGGATCATCAGCAACGGTTCGAGCATGGCGGTCAGGCGGCCCGCCGTGATATCCACCTGGGTGTCATAGTCGGATGCCAGGTCGTCGAGCATGGTTTCCAGTTGGCCCGAGGCCTGGCCGACCGCGAACACCTGAATCACCAGCGGCGGAAACGCTTCGGTCTTCTCTAGCGCTACCGAGATGTCCCGCCCGGCGTAGACCGCCCGCTCACACGCGATCAGGGCATCACACAGCACGCGGTTACGCACCGTGTGTTGAGCGATCTGAATCGCGCGGACGAACGTCACGCCACTGTGCAGCAGCGTCGCCATGACCATCGCCATGCGTGCGATCGCCTGCTTGCGCACCAGTTCCCCGAAGATGGGGATGCGAAGCTGCAGGCGGTGCCAGTGAGCCGCGCCCGTTTCACTTCTCAGCAGGGCGTTGACGCCGGCGACCGCCGCTACCGCCCCTAACAGCATCGCCCACCAGTATCCTTGAACGAACTCACTCATGCCGCGGACGATCTGCGTCACCAGCGGCAGGTCCTTGCCCGCCTCGTCCAGCACGCTGAAGAGCTGCGGCATGACATAGGTCATCATGAACAGGCTCAGCCCCAGCCCCAGAACCAGCACGATGCAAGGATAGATCAGTGCGGACGTGACGCGGTTCTTCAGCCCGGCCCATCGGCGACGGAACTCGACCAGCCGCGCCAGCGCCGTGTCGAGCGTGCCGGCGTTCTCGCCGACTTCGACGATGTTCCGAGTGACCCCGTCGAACAACATGGGTTGCAGCGCCATGGCTTCGGCCAGGCCGCCGCCCGCGGCCACGTGGTCACGCAGGAGCATGATCGACTGCTGAAAGCGGCCGGTATGCTGGCGTGTGATCGTGTCGAGCGCTTCGAGCAGCGGGATCCCGGCCCCGAGCAGCGTTGACATTTCCTGGAGCAGGCCGGTCACGTGTGCGGCGTGGCGAGCCGTCGCGTAACGCGACCAGAAGCTGCCTTCCTTGCGGGGCTTCTGCTCGTCGAGTTCGCGGACACGCAGCCCCTGTGCGCGGAGCTGGTCGCGGGCCGTTCGCGGCGAGTCCGCGGTGATCGTCCCACGGATCGCCGATGCGCCGTTGCCGCCCGCGCTGGCTGTGTAGACGTAAACGGCCATCAGAATGCCGACCTCATCGACACGCGCATGACCTCGTCGAGCGTTGTGCTGCCCTGGGCAACCTTGTTCAGGCCGTCATCGCTGAGGCTGCGCATCCCCGCGCGAATGGCGGTGTTGTTGATCGCCGACGCCGTTTCGTGGGCATGGATCAGGACGCGAATCTCATCATCAACCGTCAGCAGTTCGAAGCAGCCGGAGCGGCCGTGGTAGCCGGTGCCGCGGCATTCCTCACAACCGGTGCCCTTGCGGAAGTTCGCCAGGTCCTCTTGCGAAGGTGCGTAACGCAGCGCGTCCAATTCGCCCTGCTGGGGGGTGTACGGCTTGGCGCAGTGTCCGCACACCCGCCGGACCAGTCGCTGCGCCAAGACACCGACGAGCGAACTGCTGACCAAGTACGGCTCAATGCCCAGGTCCAGAAGGCGGGTCACCGCGCTCGCCGCGTCATTGGTGTGCAGGGTGCTGAACACGAGGTGCCCGGTGAGGGCGGCCTGGATGGCCATCACGGCCGTCTCGTGATCGCGGATCTCACCGATCATGACGATGTCCGGGTCCTGGCGCAGGACACTCCGCAAGCCGCCGGCGAAGGTCATGCCCTTCTTCTCGCTGATCTGGATCTGGCTGATGCCATCGAGCTGGTACTCGATCGGGTCTTCAAGGGTGATGATGTTCTTCTCGGTCGAGTTGATCTCGCCCAACGCCGCGTAGAGCGTCGTGCTCTTGCCCGAGCCCGTCGGGCCGGTCACGAGGATCAACCCGTGCTCGACGCTGATCAACTGGCGGAAGCGGCGCAGGCTGCCGGCGTCCATCCCCAACTCGCCCAGCGTGTACAGCCGGGCGCTCTTGTCGAGCAGGCGGATCACCACCCGCTCACCGTGGCTGGCCGGGACCGAGGAGATGCGCAAGTCAATGATCCGGTCGCCGATCTGGGCCGTGGCACGCCCGTCCTGCGGAAGCCGCTTCTCGGCGATGTTCATGCGGCCCATGACCTTGATGCGGCTGACGACCTCTTCCTGGATGCCCGCGGGCAGGTCGAACACGTCAAACAGCACCCCATCGATCCGCATCCGCACGATCAGCCGCTCCTCGTACGGTTGAATATGGATGTCCGATGCCTCCTGCTGTACGGCCTCGAAGAGGACCAGGTTCACCAGCTTGATGACCGGAGCGCGGTCGGAGACGTTGAGCAGGTCCTCAGTCCCTCCGAGGCTCCTGACCTCGTCCACGACCGCGTCGCGGTCCAGCTTCTCAACAAACTCGTGGGCCGCCCCGGTCTGCTGCCCGTAGGCCTGGTTGATCGCTCCGCCGATCTGCGACGGCCGGGCGGGGACGACTTCGATCCGCCCACCCAGCCATCGCCGCAGGACGTCCTGTGTCTGGACGTCGTCCGGATCGGCCATCGCGACCCGCAGGGGCCCGTCATCCGTGGACAACCCGAGCACCTGCTTGGCGCGGGCAAAGCCGATGGGTACTCGTTTCACAAAATGCGCCGAGGCGTGCGTGCCGGACAGGTCGACCGCGTTCGCCGGGGCTGCGGCGTCCGCATGCTCGGCCTGCCGGCCTGCGGGCTCCACGCCCGGCTCCTCCGCCGCCTGGCCGGGCGGATCGCCCGCCAGTTTCGCCAGAGCGGCGTCGATCTGGGTATTCGCTTGTGAGGAGACGATCATCAATGATCTCCGCTTCCCGCCTGCGTCCACTGCATCCCGTCAGGCGAGTCAGATGCAAGACGCCAGGGTCGCTTCGTCGTGTTGGCGGGGCTTACTATCAGCGTGTCCGCAGCCGTGTGCAACCCATGCTACGTTGCAGATTCGATTACAGTTCATGCCCGCCAGAGCGGGCGTTATTGAATTCCTAACGGTTCGCTTGTCGGGTACTCATCCTCCAGTTCGGCATCGACGGCCGCTTCGCTCGAGATGAATCGAAGGTCCTCAAACTGGTCATCTCGCAGGATGGAGGCCTTGAGAAAGACGAAGAGCGTGCTCTTGCTCTTGTTCGTGCTGCGGCTGGAGAACAGGAACTCGAGGCCGGGAATACGGCCAAGGAACGGAACCCGATCCACGTCCTCGGAGAAATTCTCGCGTGTCAATCCGCCGACTACGATCGTCGTGCCGTCAGGGATCGTAACTTCGCTGCTGATCTCATCGGTGTTACGCGGTGGAGGCACCCCGTCCGCGCCGGTGCCGCTAAAGCTGCTGAGCGTAATCTCGTACTCCAGTCGAAGGTGATCGCCTTGGCTGATCTGGGGCGTCACCCGAATATTCGTGCCTGCTGTCGCGAATCCCCCAAAGGTTGTCGTGGTCGGTGCCCCAGCAACCACGTTGGTCGTCGTGAACGGCTCCTCGCTCTCGCTCGCCAGGGTGCCGGTTGCATTGTCGTTGACCAACACGCTCGGCCTCGACAGGATGCGCGTCCTGCCATCAGACTCCAACGCCTTGATGACCACCTGAGCCACGTCGGCATTCAACAACGCTCCGTTGAACCCGGTCGAAGGACTGATCGACACGGACCCATTGTTGGCATCAATCGTCGATAATCCAAAAGCGCTGAACGTCAAGAGTTCGCCGTTGTCAACGCCTGTCTCACGGTTGAAGATCTCGACACCCAGTGTGAAGTTGTCAGTTGTGTCCAGGATGACGACGGTGGCCTCGATGAGCACCTGTGGCTGCCGCACGTCCAGCCTACGAATAAGGCCCTCGTAGATCGTGTGCACGGAGGGAGTGGCGATCACGATGATGGTATTGGAAGCCTCATGCGCCATAACGCGAACGTCCGGCAGATCAGCCACAGCACCCCCATTAGGATCGCCGCTGAAAGGAATTCCCCCTCTATTAACGGCGTCTTCTGACGGACCGCGGATGACCGTCTCAGCATTGGTGTCAACCGTGGTTCCCTCGATACTGACGTCTCCCATGCTGCCATCGCTTGTGATCGTCTGCAATGTAGACAACACATCTATAGCGTCTGCGTTCTCGAGCCGGTAAAAACGCACCGGACTCTCCGACGCCGGGCGAGGCTTGTCAATCGCCTCACGGAGTGACTCGATCTGCTCATGAATCGTGGCAGTCGCGCGGACGATGAAGAACCCTGTATCATCATCGATCGTGGCTTCGTACAAGCGTTCTGCGGCCAACTCGCCGATCAGGCTCCTTGTGAGACGATCGATCTGCTCAGGGGTAGTGTACGAGAACGTATATACCTTCGTCTCCAGCCCGAGGTTGATGTCAAGCGAGTCAATAATGTCCATGACTTCACGAAACACCTCGTCCGTACCGACGACTACCAAGCGGTTAGACCGAACGTCCGGCATCACCGTGACCCCGGTGTCTGCACCCGGGGATGCTTGGCCACGGTTCTTTGCCGTGAGTAGTTGCTTGACCTGATTACCCAGTTGGTCAACCTTGACATGCTCAATAGGTATGAAGTGAACGTCAACGGCCGCGCCCGGCTGATCGACCAGCTTGATCATGCGCTGAAGGCGATCCATATTGAAACCATAATCCGTTACAATCAGTAAGCCGTGATCTACGATGGGCAGTGTGTTGGCCGAATTGGCCGCCAAGAACGGCGTTAACACCTGTACCGCCTGTTGCGGCTGCACATGCTCCAATTTGAAGATGCGCGTGACCGCCAGCGACTGCCCCGCATCACCCGGCAGCAAGTCTGAAGCCTGATCAGACTCGATCGACTGCTTGGTCAACTGCTGGGCCGCCTCGATGTGCATCATCCCTGGAACTTCGGACGGGACCACTATCATGTTGTGCATCTTCAATGCGCTTTGAAGCAATTGCATCAGAGCGCTCGACGGGATCCTATTTGGCGCATTCAGCGTGACTGGCCTCTGCAGATTGGTTGCCTGGTACATGAAGTTGATGCCGTTGCGCTTGCCGACATAGTCCACTAGCGTCTTGAGCATAACTTCTTCTGGGAAGTTCAGCTCGATCATATTGGGTTCGGCCGTTGCCGCGGCATTCTCATCCTGCCCCGCGCGGACGGCGGCGTCTTGTGCCTCCACCCGCGCCGAAACCACCAGCAGGCATGCCGCCAGACCGAGGTGCCATGGACGAAGTACTAACATAAAGCGTGTGTCTCCATCACAAACACATTATCCTACATGAGTTATGTTCAAATTCCATTAAGGGGCATCCCGCCTCGGGCAATTTGCAGCGCACGCTACGCTATGCCAGCCTGTTACGTCTTGTGGGCCGGCTGCAAGGCAATCTAATCGCCGCTTCGTCTTACAGCCGCAAGCGTAAGGCAAGATGCCCTCATGTGCCATCCTCAGCCTGGCTATGGGCAAATACCCGGGTCTTGTGATCGCATGCCGCGCTCCACTACCATGTCAGCCCGCCAACGACGGCCTGCCTCGCATTCCAATGGATGAGACCATCCCACAGCCCGGCGCTGCAACATCTGACGTGGAAGTCAGTGTAGTTATTCCTTGCCTCAATGAGGCACAAACGCTTGCCATATGCGTTGGCAAAGCGCAGGAGGCTATCCGCGTGCTCGGCGGCGATGGGGAGGTGATCGTCGCAGATAATGGGAGCACGGACGGCTCACCGACGATCGCTACGGGAATGGGCGCTCGCGTTGTGACGGTTGACAAGCCGGGCTACGGCAGTGCCTTGATGGGTGGAATTGAGGCCGCTCGGGGGCGCTTCATCATCATGGGCGACGCTGATGACAGCTACGACTTCCGTGAGGTACCTCGCTTTGTGGCTAAGCTGCGGGAGGATTATCAGCTTGTCCAAGGCTGCCGATTGCCCGCCGGTGGCGGCCGCGTCCAAGCCGGCGCTATGCCGTGGTCGCACCGTTGGATTGGCAACCCCCTGTTCTCGCTGCTCGTGCGCCGTTGGTTTGATGCACCTATTCATGACGTATACTGCGGCCTGCGCGGCTTCACTCGCCAGATGTACGATCGACTCGGTCAGCGTTGCACGGGCATGGAGTTCGCCACCGAAATGATTATCAAGGCAAGCTTACGCGGCGAGCGGATAGTCGAGATACCCATCACACTGCACCGCGACGGGCGAACTCACCGAGCACCACACCTGCGAACAATGCGCGACGGATGGCGCACGTTACGCTTCTTCCTATTGTGTAGCCCGAAGTGGTTGTTCCTCTTGCCAGGCATGCTACTCATTCTGCTTGGAGCGATTGGATATGGTATCGCGCTGCCTGGACTGCGAATCTCCGGCGTGGCTTTTGACGCACATACGTTGATGTTTGCAAGCCTCTGGCTCCTATGCGGTTATCAGGCAGTAGTTTTTGCCCTCCTTGCCAAGACCTTCGCGGTCGCCGAGGGCCTCCTTCCCGAAGACCCACGCCTCGTACGTTTCTTTCAGACGGTCAATCTCGAACGTGGTTTGCTGGTATCTGTCGCGGGCTTATGCTGCGGCACCGCCCTGCTGGTGGCAGCCATAACCAAGTGGCAACAAGCCGACTTCGGGCAGCTCGACTATCGCCACACCATGCGCCTCGTCATACCCGGCGCCACCCTGACCGCCCTGTCCTTCCAAACGGGCCTTTCAAGCTTTCTGGTGAGCATGGTGGGAATGCGTCGCAAGTAGTGGGCTCACCCAGTACGCCGTGCCTAGGCACTGTGAGAGGATGTGGCCCATACGCTTGATCGCACGTCGTCGCACATGACCCGGATCGAGGCCGCGATACCCCTCGCACCATTGTTGGCCATTTGCTAACGTCGATGTCGACGAACACGATGGATATCGCGCGCCATCGCGGGGTCATTTCGCGATTCTAAGAAGGCATCGAAACATCGGTCTGCCAGCCGATATCGCCCCCGGGCGTCCAGCGCGTGCCCTAACGTGAGCAGCAACTCCGGCACCCGGTACGGGCACTGAGTCAGCCCCGTCAAGCTCACACCGATGCTGGCGTCAAGCTGACCAGTCTGGAAGTAGAGCCCCGATCGGGCCACCGCTTCGTCGGGGTAGAGCCCGCTGCCCTGCAAACGCTGTAAGAAGGTAGCTTCGTCCGCTGCTACCGCTCGCTCAATAATGCGAACCATGGTCGCTTCGTCATAGTCTCGGTAGTCTTCGCCTGGTCGCGGCTGCGGCATAGCAGGTACCCCCGGCTCGACCGTGCGATGGAGGAACACAGCGGTGTGTGTACTGCTGTAGACCAGACGCCAGTCCTCGTGCCGATTCAGGTAATACAACCAGTACGGCACAACCTCGTACTGCACGAGTACTGCTCCAGGCTGCCATCGCTTCAGCGCTTGCGCGAAGTGCCCGGGCTGTTTCGCATCCACATACTGACGATAGAAGTCGAGACCCATGACGCGGCCCCGCCCGTAGATGAACACCTTCTGGCCGGTCGCCCAGGAGATATATCCACCATGATTCCATGTGTTGAGTATGCGGGTGTCGATGTCATGACGATTCAGGAACTCACATGCACCAACCGGCAGGACGCTGGAATTGAAAGTGAATCCGCTGCGATTCTTGGACCATGCCACGTCATAGAACCACCCCGTCGCTACCGCGGCTACAACCACAGTACAAAGGATTACAAAGCCTGCGAGGTACACGCATCCTGGCCGGATCGCCCGCCAGATTCCGTTACGGTCAGGCGTGCGCATGCCGCAGGTCCGACAGAGATGCTCGCTCACACGCTCCAAGCCCCCCGCCGCCAGCGGCAGGCTGACCATCACGAAATACCCAAAGTTCTTCTGAGCGCTCCAGAATATATAGAGGAATCCAATGAACAGGACGATATCGGCCAGACCCAACCGTCGCCAGTTCATCACTACACCAATCAATGCGAGCACCGTGAAGAGATGCCATGCCACCCCGGCTTGAAACAACGGAATCTGCTGCGCGGTCTCGTAGATATCCAGTCGAAACGGCGACATGAACTCAGCTATGCCGGAAGCCGGAGACTTGAAGCCGCCTTCGCCCTGGATATCCAGGAATTGTACAAATGGCAAAGCTAGCGCCTTCACATGGTAGGGATTCACCAGGCAGGAGAGCATCCCTGCACATGACCAACGAACCAGGGCCATATCCATCCGGCGGCGATCGCGCACGGCCTTCACGCCATCCGCCGCAACGTACGCGCCGAGAATGACAAGCCCAAGGATAAACAGCGAATGCATGTTAACCCAGAGCAGCATAATCAGCGGCACAGCTTGCAACCACCGAGTGGACCGCTGCGAACGGTTTTCCATGACGAGCAGCAGGACCGAACCAAGCAGCCATGACGCCAGATGTGGCCGAATCTCCCATGTGTTGCCGAGAAAGAACAGCAGCAGCAAGGTGCTCGCCGCAAGCGGTAGCCGGCCCTCACGTCGCCAGGCCCGCAGAAAGAGCACGCCACCGAACACTAGCGTCGCCGCAGTGGTCGTCAGCACAATCGCAGTCGTGCCACCAATCGCCATGACCCCGGCGAGCACGAGTTGGAACAACCATTGGGGGTCGATCGCCGATCGGTCGGACACCGTATAGGTCAAGGGGTCAGTTGATGGGACCGTGCCGTTGTCGACGATCCAACGCGCGTAGCTGAGGTGCCAGCCAAGGTCGGGGCTGGTGATCTGCCGGCATCCAAGCAACGTGCCAACAACAACCAGGGCTGCTACAGCTATCCAGAACGCTACGCAAATGGGGCCAAACGGGCGTGAATGCAAGTCATCCGACGGCTGGCATGTTGCCACGCGTTCGCCGCGGTCTACTGTGTCCTGCTTGCTGGCCTTTGACGCATGCGAAGGCAAACCGGGATACTCCGTGACTTATGTCGCGGTCATCAATCCTCGCCATCTTGCGGGGACTTGCGACAACGCGCTGTGCCCGACTCTTCGTAGCGCCGCACCCCTGCCGAGCGATCAGTTTGACTGTGACTTAGCAATTCGCTCGACCTGTTCGAGATACTCCTGCACATTATCGCGCGGGTTGATGCGCTGGGCTTGGCGGAGCAGGCGTAGCGCGTCCTTGTACTGCTTCTTCTTGACCAGCAACTGCGCATGCCGCACACGTGCATCGGCTTCGACACTATCGATGTTGGCCGCCTGCTCGAAACGCATCGCTGCTTTCGCGAAATAGGTCTCTGCCTCATCCGTCAGTTTCTCAGTATCTTGTGCCTTATCGTTGGCCTTCGCGGCTTGGGCTCGTTCATACGTCCGGTCAAACTGGCGCATGTAGTACTGGCCGAGCAGGATCAGCGCCTCACCATCGCGCGGGTCGAGTTGGATGATCTGCTCGAGGATCTTTGCCTCCTCCGCGCTGCCGCCGCGGGCGACCGCCAGACGCGCCTGAATCTTCAGGATTTCTTTGCGTGTCTCGTCGGTCAACTTGTCGGCAAACACTTCGTCGACACGATCGATCAACTGCTCGGCCTGGCCCATCGCTTTGCGGCCGGCCAAGGCCTTGATCCCCCGCACGACGCGGTCGGGCTCGCCCAAGTCGTCAACGGCCAGCGCACGCATGTACGCGTCGACCGCCAGCCCGAACAATTCCGCATTGATATATATGTCGCCAAGCGTACTGAGCGTATCGAACGTCGACTCGCCCATGCGATGAAGCAACTCGTAGTTCTCTGCGGCTCGCAGCGGCTGCTCCATACTGATGAACGCGTTGGCTTGCAGGAGCCACAAATCGATCTGGCTTGGGTATTCGACGATCATCTGCTGACACATGGCCGCGGCCTCGGCGAAACGTTCCTGCATGAAGAAGCTGCGCGCCATGCCCAACTTCCAGTCCAGCGTTTCTGGATCAAGCAGGACTGCCATGCGATAGGCTGACTCGGCCGATATGTGCTTCTCCAGCCGGGAATAGGAAAACCCGAGCAGACCATAGGTCACCGAATCGCCGCCGCCGAGTTCGACCACGCGTGTAAGCGCGAGGGCCGCCGACTCAAACTTCTCCTGACGAACATAGATAATCGCCAGATTCTTCCACGCCCGCCTGAACTTCGGGTATTTCTCGACGGCGATCCGGTAGGCCGCGGCTGCATCATCCAGTTCACCTTGCTGGAAGAAGATGTTACCCACGGTGAAATCGTAAACGGCGCTAGCGTTCTCGCCGCGGTCGTCCTGTAAACGTTCCTTCGCGCGCTCGAGCTTGTCTTCGCCGATCAGCTTGAGTATTTCCTGCAGGGTGTCGCGCTCATCCATTGTCACACTGGGCTCAATCTCGGTCTCAGCGATGTAGCTCAGCGTGAACTGCTTCTTGAAATGTTCAGAATTCCACAGCTCCAACTCGGCTTCGCTGAGCCCGGTGTTGACATCAACGCGATCCTGCTCGGCCGCCCCGGGATCGCCCGACTGTCCGTACGCCGACAACGTTGCTGAGAGCAGCAATGCACCGCACAGCATGAGGCGCCGCCAGTGGAGCCAAAGAGAGTTTGGAGGCGTAGTGGATGCAATCTTGGCATTATTCATGGTCATGATTTCGGAAATGTGATGGGGACCTTCATGCGGAAGCGGACGGGTTCGCCGCCGCGTTTGCCGGGTTCGAAGCGCCACTGTTTCACTGCATTGATCGCCGCGCGATTGAACACCTGGTGATCGGATCGCAGGATCTTGGGATTCTGAACGCGGCCTTCGGTGTCGACGAAGAAGATCAACACGACGGTGCCTGGCGCCTCGTTCCGAATGGTGTCGTTTATGGATGGCGCGGGTTGGTATATGACCTGCGGCTTCTGATCCAGTTCGGAGAGATCAAACAGACCACCGTCAGAATCACCCCTGCCGCCAACCACGCGATCGATGTTGACCGTGAAGTCCGCCGCGCCCCAGCCGCCGCCAATACCCTGATTCAATGCAAGTTCAAGCTGCGCCAGGCTGAGCGGCGGCGGCTCCTCGGCGAGTTCGGGCGGCTCGGGCTCTTCCTCCTCGGGCTCGTCCTCTTCCTCCTCAGGCGGAGGGGGGGGCGGGGGCGGGATCACCACGTCCACGCTGGCGGTCGTCATCTGGTCATCGGGCGGCTCGCTGATGGCCTGCATCAGCGGCAGGATCAGGAAGAAGATCGCCGTGAGCGCCACGGCGCCGAGGAAGCTGAGCGCGCGCCGGACCAGCGTCGCGACGAAGCTGCTGGAGCGGGATGTTTCGGCGGGGGTGTTCATCGGTTGGAAGGTGTCCGGGTTGCCAGGTCCACCCGTGTCGCGCCGGCCAGTTTCGCCTCGCTGATCACGCGGACGAGCGTGCCCGAGCTGGCGCCGCTATCGGGTTGTATGATCACCGGCAGGTCTTCCTTCTGAAGTTCCCGACGGACGAGGCTCTGCACGCCGCCCACGCCGATATCCCGCCCGCCGTAGACCACGTCATCCTCAGCGGTTACCGCGAGGATGATGCTGTTCTTGCGCAGTTGCTCCGCGGACGAAGCCAGGGTCTTTTCGACATCGACCCCGGGCTCTTCCACAAACGTCGCGGTGACGATGAAGAAGATCAGCAGGATAAACACACAGTCGATGAGCGGGGAGATGTCGATCCCGCTCTCGCTGGATTCATCGGCCGACATGTCGCGAAAACGTCCCATGGTGCATGTTCTCAAGTCATCCGCCGCGCGTGGGCACGCGGCGTCAGGCTGCCTTCTGAGCCTCCAGTTCGTGATACTTGATCTGCGTGCAGACTGTTTCCACGTGCGCGAGGAAGGCCCTGTATTTTTCGTGCTTGCGTGTCATTTGGTACTGGAAGAACAGGCCGGGCAGCGCGATGATCAAGCCCGTCTCCGTCGTCACCAGGGCTTCGGAGATGCCCTTGGCGACCAGGTCCATTGTCTGGTCGCCGCCCGATCCGCTGGCCAGTGCATCGAACGTCGCCAACATGCCCGTGACGGTGCCGAGGAGCCCGAGTAGCGGCGCGGCGCTGACACAGATGCGCATCACGCGCAGGTCGCGCTCGAACGGTACCACCTCCGCCTGCCGCAGTTCATCGAAGGACACCGACAGGTCATCCAGCGATTTCGTGCCGGTCACGTAGTCGAGCAACTGCCCGATGTTTCCTCGCCGCTGCTCGGGGTGATCGATCCACTGCCGCCAGGTCTTCTCGGGCACCGAGTCAAAGCCCTTGGCTCGGAGTCGCAGGTACACGTTGCAGCCAATCCCGAACATGAGCAACGCGTTGAGCGCGATGGCGGGCATCGCCCAACCGCCCGTCTTCCAGATATCCACCGCCTGATAGACAAACTCCAACGTCTTGGCCTTTACGGTGGCCATGTCGAAGCTGTTGGGATCGCTGACAGCGGCGTTGTTCGCATCGCCCGATTCGGCATCGACCGGGAGCTGCGCCATCGCGATCGATGCGCTGCCGATCAGCGCCACGATGACCAGAATGTTCAACGCTCGAAGTCTCACGCGTGCATCCTGTCTTGTCGGCCGGGTCGGCTGTCCGATCCGCCCTCCACTTCTGCGGCATCAGCATCGCAAGCGGCCCGCGCGGGGGACCGGCTGATCGCCTCACGCCGCGTTTTCCACCGGGCGATACGGCGTCTTGCCCAACTGATTGACGAGCGAGACGGCCGCCTTTTCCATCTCATCCACCATGCCGCGGGCCTTCCGTGACAGGAATGCATGCAGCAGCAGGGAGGGGATGGCCACGATCAGGCCGAACTCCGTGGTGATCAGCGCCTCGGAGATACCGCCGGACAGCGCCTTCACGTCACCGGCGCCAAAGACGGTGATCATCTTGAAGGTGTCGATGATGCCGATGACGGTGCCGAGCAGCCCCAGCAGCGGCGCCGAGGCGGCGGTAATCGCCACGAACGGGAGCATCCGCTGCAGCTTGAGCCGTGTCGAGAGCACCTGCTCGTACATCACCTCCTCGACCAGCTCCCGCGGCATCTCCAGGTTCTCCGCGCCGGCAGCGAGCATCCGGCCGGCCGGCCCACCCACGGACTTGGCGGCCTGGATAGCGGCCTGCTTGTCCTGTTGCTCCACCGCCTGGAGCATCTCCTTCACGCGTCGGTTCGAGGGCCTCTTGACGCTCACCAGTGCCAGCCACTTGTACAGGGCGACGAGCAGCGCAGAGCCGGCCAGCGCGCCGATGGGAACCATGACCGGTCCGCCCTTCTGAATGTGCTCCCACAGCGTGTCTTCGGTCTCGGCGATCACGTGGGCGTTGCCCAGGGTCGGGTCGAGCGGGTACATCTCGCCCGTGCCCTCCACGACGGCCGACGCCGCGTTGGCGTCTTCCGCGTCCTCGAAGGTCACGATGGTCGGCTCGTCGGACCCGCGTCTGGACTCGGCCGTACCGACATACTGCCCATCGACCGACCGGAAAAGGACCGACGGGCCGATCTGAAGGAACTTGCCGTTTCGGATCACGCCCTCGGGATCGACCGCGGTGCCGCTGAAGCGGAGTCCGCCCAGGGCGCCTTCGATGCGGTCCAGCGACTTGGACAACACCTTCGTCTGTGCCTCGATGACCTCGAACTGCGTGAGGTTGTCGTTGCTGGAGGCGTTGAGCGCCGCCTCGATCACATCGTCATAACGCTGCACTTCGGCGATGTGAAGCCGCGTTTCCAGATTGCGGATGTACTCACTGAGCAGGCTGTTGCTGAGAAAGCTCGCCTCCTTCTCCCGCGCGTCGATCTCCGACTTCAGGTTGCTCACGCTCAGCGCTCGCGTGTCACGCACGCGGGTCTTGTTCTGGTACTCGCGGCGGACATCGATCAGCCTGGCCTCCACCCGGCTCAACTCCTTCGCGAGCGGGATCTTCTTGTCCGCGATCTCGGCGCGCAGCGCGTTGAGTTCCTGGCGGCTCTGCTCGAGCTTCTGCCGCATGGCATGGGTGGCCTGCTCGAACTTCAGTTCACCGGCGGAAGGGTCGGCCGACGGGCTCGGGTCGGCCGCGTCATTGGAGTCGGCCGTGGCATTGGGGTCTGCCGATGCCGGGGCCGTCTCCGCTGCCGCGGGCGCCGCGTCGTCCTGCGCCGTGGCCCAAGTCGCCGCGAGCAACACGGCCAGCATCATTGCGCATGTCGTTTTCATCATGAGAGTTCCGCCTGGTTACTTGATGTCCACGGGCAGCTTCACGAAGGACGCCACCTTGTCATTCTTCAGAATCCCGACGACTTCGCTGATCTGCGGTGCAGCATCGTCACGGGCGGTCCAAGTCCAGCCGTCGGCCCCCGCCGTGCCCAGGCCGGCGTACTTGCCGTTGGCGCTGTGGTAATAGCCCTGGCCCAGGCCCACGTACACCGCCGTGACCGCGACGGAATTACCGTCCGCGACGTCCCGGAGCTCGCTCGACATGGAGATCTCGCCGTGGAACTTGTTCACCTCATTCAACACGCCAACCACGTTCTGGAAGCGGTTCGACAGCGAGGCTTCGGTGTTGTTCGGGTCCTTGGGGATCTGCTGGCTGAGCACTTCCACCTTATCCCGCACGGGCTCGGGCACCCGCGTCAGAATCCGCTTGATGCGAGCTTCGAGACCTGCCGCGAGCTGCTTCAATTCGCCGGCTGCGCGTTTCATATCTTCGTTGCGCTCGTGCAGTTCAGCGCGCTCCTCTTCGTACTCGGTGATGCTCTGCTCCGCGTTGGCGATGCTCTCCTCCAGCTGCTCAATCTCTGTCTTGACCAGGCCGATGCGGGCGTTGAGCATCTCGTGGGTCAGTTTCCACTCATGCCGCTCCTTTGAGATCAGCCGTTCGTTCTCAATCCAGTCCTGCATCGCGGTACGAGTTTCGAGCAGGCTCTCGCGAGTGACGTCGCTACTCGATGCCATGCCGCTGGTCGCTACCCGGAGCGCGGTGAACACCGCGAGGATGATCAGCAGGGTCGGCATGAGGCATTGATGCACTGATCGTCGAGTGAGGGCCGGCGTCGCCGTGCGTGGTCCTGTCTTCATTGCTGTGTATCCATACAGAGTGTGATTAGCGGGTCACGCCAAGCATAGGGGACTATATCAGAATTCGAAGTTGGCGCTGATACCCACCGACAGGTCGATGCCGTCGGTGTGGGATGTCTTGACCACATCGCCGCCCGGAATGAAATCCGAGCGGTAAACTGTTTCTCGCTTGGGGTTGGTCAGATTCTTAGCCGAGAATTTCAGGCTGACGTTGTCTCCAAGCACCTTTTGGGAAACCGTAAGGTTAAGGGTGCCGAATTCCGTCTCGTAGACACCGGGAATAAAGAACCGGCCCTCGTTGCCGCCTGCGATGCTGTCCACGCCCGGACTGGTGATGAGAGTGTCGCCGCGTACCGTGTAGAACACCGACAACTGTGTCCCCGTTTGCTCCGAGTCATAGGTCATGAACAGGTTGTAGAGATACTCAGGGGCATTCGTCATGGGCACCGACGTGGTGAACACGTCAATAGCCGCCAGTTGATCAGCTTCAAAGTCGCGCAGCTTGACTTCCGTATCGAGCAGGGTGGCGTTCCCACCGATGGTCAAGCCTTCCAGGCGATCGAAAAACCGTCCGAGGTTCTGCCTTACCTCAAACTCCCAACCTTCAATGCGTCCCGACGGGAAGTTGACGGGCATAACGAAGCTGGTTTGGCCTTGGGCCTGCCGCCCCACCTGGATGGGCCGCTCGATGTCCTTCTTGAAATAGGATACCGAAACAAGGCTGTCGGGAAACGGGCGAAAATCCAGCCTGAAGTCATAGTTTTCCACCGCGCTCATCTCGAGAAACGGATTGCCTATGAACGGTGTAGCACCGCCGTACAACGCCTGCGACGTGGGCGACAGTTCACGGAATGTCGGCCTCGCGATCGTCTCGCTGTACGCCACTCGGAATGTCACACTATCGATTGGCTCAAGAACCAACCCGATAGAGGGCAGCACGTCGTACTGTCGAATATTGGCGTCAAGCGGCCCTAAGGCCAGCTCGGCCGTCGCGATATCTGCCGGTATGCCCGTTAACTTGAGATCAGGTGGTATACCGTCCTGGGTATCCAGCACCTTTTGGCCGTCAATGAATACCGTCGTGCCAGGCAAATCCGGCTCAAGGTCGGTTGACAACAAGGTATTCTCATAGCGGAAGCCGCCGATCACCCGCAAGAACGACGATAGCGGCAAGTCCAGCATCCAGTACCAGGCATCGATCGCCTGGCGGCCTTTTAGCCGGAAGTCGCCGCTGAACGGCAGCAAGCCGCCATCGGGATTGGCGATAGGTGTGCCGAACAACTGGGACAGCCTCTGTCCATCGAACGGTTCGTTGAAAGGAGGCGCGCCGAAGAACCCGACAAATCCTACCCCGGGTATGAATTGCGCGCCGCCACCTCCGGCAAATGTATTCCGCTCGAACCGCCGTTGCGTCCGGTCGTCAAATACTCCGAGCTTCAGCGACCCCTCGTCACCCGTCCACTGCTCAAACGGCAGTTCCACATTGAAGCGATATTGCGTGCTGTCTTCAATGATATCTTCGAAGTAGACGTTGTATGCACCCAGCCCAGCGACGGGGAAGTCAACCGGCACCTGGTGTGGCGGGACAAACTTCGTATCGAGGATCCGCGTCGCCGGCTCTTCCCGTCGCGATTCGCTGCGCGCGACGTTCCAGTCAACAACCGGCGCGAGCAGCTTGAAAATGCCATCTCGCCCGATTCCCTCATCGGGGAACGGCGATTCGTGTGAACCGTTGAACTGAATGGCCTGCACCACACGCTCGACGTACTCTTGCGTCTCCAGACGCCGAAAAGGCGCAAACTCTCGCAGGTCGCCGCCAACTTCCAGCGTCGCGCCGAACGGATCGGTCGCAAGGGTGTTATTCACATGGCCCGGTGACGTGCCGTCGACGGGGTTGTGGCCGGGAAACTTCAACCGCTTGCCTCTCGTGTCGTCGGCGATCGTGGCCGTCGAAGTGGTTACACGCGTGTGCATGAACGTGAAGTTGAAACTGTGCCCTTCGCCTTCAATACCAAACGTCCCCAAGCCACCCCACGTAATCTCATGCTCCGACTGCGTCTCGTCGAACACACCCGTCAAGACCTGATCTTCTCCATCGGCCACATCCTGGAAGAAGCCTCTATCGTCATTGCCGGTCACGTCGGGCACAAGTCCGAACCCACGGAAGGCCGGGTCGTTGACACGCACCAGGCTGTCGTTGATGCCGTTTTCATAGTGGCTCATGCTCTGGTCCCAGAAGAACGTGACCAAACCGCCAATACTCAGCCCCTCGCCGAGGTCCCCGCGCAATCCGCCGGTGATCCTGTAGTCGTACTGTGTCGGCGCATCACCCAGTTCCGGACCCGGCAGACCGAACGCCGTAAGCTTGTCGACCAGCGGCGGTACGCCCGCCAGGCCCTGAAACTCCTGCGGAAGATCGCGGCGATTGTCGATGCCCAGGTAGTTCACCGGACCGGCGCTGTTCATCAGGAACTCGCCGTCGTCGGGCCTTTGCGTGTTGAACTCAACCTTGCTCGAGAAGCTGATGAAATTCTCTTCGGGGATGCTCTTGGTGATGATGTTGACCGCACCACCCGACGCCGAGCCCTGCTGATCGGGTGTGAACGTCTTACTCACCTGGATGCTCTCGATGATCTCCGACGGGAACAAGTCCAGTTGCACCGCACGGGTGTCCGGGTCGGCGCTTGGCAGAGAAAAGCCGTTCAACTGGGTATTCACATAGCGTGGCGGCAGTCCACGCACGGCCGCGAAATTGCCCGCGGTTGTCGTAGCGCCAGACACGAGGCGTAAGCCCTGCGCCGCATCGCTGGCACCGGCCCGGCTCAAGAAGTCCGATCCCACCGAGTCGAGGAACTGGGGGCTGCGGGCACGCAACTCAAGCAGACCCACTTCCGTCGGACCGCCGATGCGGATGTCCTCGACGACAAACTCGTCCATCTCCGTGAACTCGCCCGAGAGATACGCATCCTGAGTTGTCGGCTGACCCGCAATTACCGCAACATCCGTCAGGACCTTGCGGCTGTAACCTTCCTTCCTGATCACAATGGTGTAGCTGCCCGGCTGCAGGTCGGACAGCACATAATTGCCCTGGTCAGATGTTTCGACTGATATGTCCGAGCCGGCGATCGATACCGTGGCATTGGGCACCGGCACATCAAAGTCCTGATCGTAGATGAAACCACCGATCGAGCCCGTCTGCTGCGCCATGGCTGCCGACGCATACCCCAGGAGGGCCGCCACTACAGCCAAGGAACACAGACGTTGTTTCACCATGGGGGCCCCAAGCTGTCGCTAGCCTTATGGATGAGGGCCCATAGATTATCGTCCGGTTCAAAACTGTGCAAGGCCATCGATGCGCAGGACGCTGAGATATCCCGTGCCCGCGGCCGCGAGTTGACGTTCACCATGCCATGCTCCACGGCCATGGCATACAGCTCCGCCGCGCGATCGCCGTCGCCCATCACTTGCGAGACTTCCGCCAGCGGTCGCAGCGCATTGCCTCGCCAGATCTCAACAATATCCTCGACCCTATTCTTGATCTGCCGGGTGGCCGTGTTGAGCTGAGCGACCGCGCCCTGTTCGTCCCCCGCCTTGTGCTGCAATGCGATGATCTTCGCCCAGAACTCGTACTCGTACTCGCTATGGTCCGGCCAGTCCAACGACTCAAAAACGCCGTACGCTTCCTCCACAAACCCCAGCGCCTTGTCCGAATCGCCATTCACCAGCGCGGCCTCGCCCAACCGAAGCAGGAGCTTGATCGTGTCGGTGCCCGGCATCTTCTCGTAGGCCTGCCGGAGCCGGTCCTCGATCTGCTCACGCTTTGACGGCTCGCTGTAGTACCGCTCGTAGAGGTTGGTGAAACCATGGGTCGCGTTCATGATGGGGTCGTAGTGCTTCGTCTCGACCAACCTATTGAGCGCACTGACCGCCCGGTCGTACTCCAGGTCCTCCTGCACCTCGGTTCTGAAGACATCCATTCGGCCATCGTTCGCCATCTCCTGGCTCAAGCGCTCAAACTTCTCAGCCGGGGCACTATTGCCCAGAAGCATCTGGACCTGCGCCGCGCGGATGTCGATGTACTCTCGCCGCCAATTCTGAGTCGCCATCTTCGAATAGGCCTCGCCGACCCGCAGATAGCCCTCGATGCCCGTCGTGTGACCCCGCTTGACCAGGTACAGAGCGATCTCCGTCGCAACCGCGCCACGGCGCCAGTTGTCGATGCGCATCATGTAGCGATGTGCCCGACGCGGGGCCTCCATGTCCAGGCACACCATGGCCACGTGCTCCTGGGCGCGCGAGCGGTTCTTGATGTGGGGCTGATGGGGCATCTTCGACGCCGCTTCTATGGCCAGGTCCAGCAGCCTGGCCTGTGTTTCGGTCAGTTCGGCGTCCGCCGGCAGAGATTCGACCAGCCCATTCGACTTGGCGGCAGAGGTCGGGCTGAGCATCACCGCGAGGACCGCCAGAAACGCGAGAACGGGCATAAGAAAACGGAAAGGCGTAGTCATCTTTCGACCTATCAATGGAGCATACTCGTGCGGGTGAGCAGGCCCGTGGGCGGGCCACAATTTAAGCGATGGCAGGGCGTTTCCGCCCTGCCATCGACAAGAATCCATCACTTGATCGCAAGCTGCAGCCGAAGCTGCTCAAACGATCTTACTGGACGGCGACGGGCGCCTGCGGGACGATCGCCTGGATCGGAGCGACCCGGACGATGTACTTCTTGCAGGCGTCCAACGGCTTGTTGACGTTGTCAACCACGTAGTGAGTGACGCCACCCTTGGCGGTGACGGTCTTCACGATACGCTCGTTGCCATCCTCGATGCACACGACCTCGTAGACGCAGCCGTCGACGCCCTCGAAGGCGACGCAGGCCGACAGACCGAGCTCGACATTGGTCGGCTCGTCGGTGGTCGGCTTGGGGCTGCAGAGGATCGGGTTACCGCTGGGGTTGGTGTAGGCGGCCATGGCCGACCACGGCTGGTTCCAGTCGGCGTTCGGGCCGACAGCGCCACGGAAGGCGACCGGCGTCGTGTAGAAGCCGTTCATCTCGGGCTGGTAGACCAGCGCACGGTTGATGTCCAGCGCGTCGTTGGTCGCGCGGGGGTCCAGCGAGACGATGTTGCCGACGCGGCCGTCACCGGACAGACCACCATCGGTCGAGACGATCACGAACTCATTGGGATCGCCGAACTCGCTGTTCGCCGGATCCCAGTTGGGATCACCGGCGCTGGGGGTGGCTCGCACGACCTTGACGATCGGCATGCTGGCGGTCACGAGGTTGTCCAGAGTGACATTCTCGCTGCCGACACCAGCGTTGGCCGGCAGGACATTGTTGGTGATCGTGTCATCAAGCACGTCGAAGCTGTTGATGTCGTACCACAGGCTACCGCAGATCTGCAGCAGGTTGTGCTCAGGGTTCTGGGCGGTGTAGGCCTGCTGGAACTCTTCGTCGGTCTGACCGTTCTGGTTGGGGAAGCCATTGCTGGTGAAGTAGTACCAGTCGGCGGGGGTATCCCAACGCTCTGCGAAGGTCAGGGTGCCGCCAGCGCCGTAGCCGGTGGAGCCGTCGCCGTCGTCGCCGTCGTTGTTGAACGCTTCCTGACCATCGGTCATGAAGATCGAGTTGACGATCTGCAGGTTGCAGTTGTCACGGAGAGCGATCAGACGATCGGACGAGTCGAAGAAGTTGCCGGGAGAATCCTGGTCTTCGGTCCACGGGGCGCCGATGACGGTGGCGTTGTGGATCGCGGCAGCGGTGACGGGCTGGCCGTCGGCATCACCATCGAAGCCGTCCGCCTCGATGCTGTTGTCGCCGAAGCCGGAGCCCTGGTTGGCCTGCTGAGCGGCACCCTTGACCGACAGGATGAACTGAGCGCAGCCGCGCCAGCCCTGATCGACGTCGAAGTCATCGTCGCCGATGTTCCAGATGGTCAGGCACTTGACGTTGATGGTGCCGCCGAAGATCTCCAGACCGTCGTCGACGTTGTTCAGGATCTCGACGTGGTGGAAATCGAAGTCACGGCCAACGCCGCCAACGGACATGCCGTTGAGCTCGGAGTTGCTGGTGGGATCGAAGTCCAGACCGCCGTAGGAGATGCTGCAGTAGGTGAAGCTGCCGCTGTCATCGCCGTCGACCAGGCCGCCGTAGCGGTTGAGGTCGGCGCCGAGCGGGTCGGGCAGACCCTCCATGGGGGCTTCCTTGAGCTGATTGAAGCCGAGCGGGTTGTTGGGGTCCTGACGGTTGTCACCGATCATCGCGCGGCCGCAGACGGCGATGCTGCCCCACTCGTTCATACCGCGACGCCACGCGCCACGCTTGTGGGGGTTGTGGCCGGTGGGGTGCTGGGTGACCTCGATGCAGCCGTTGGCGTCGATCGAGCTCTGCAGGGGGCCGCTGGTGACGGTGTCCCAGTTCGAGACGTCGGTCTGCGAGGTGAAGATGATCGGACGGTCCTTGGTGCCCTGGGCGAAGATCTGAGCGCCACGGGTGATGATCAAGGAACCGGCCTCCGCACTGCCGGGCTGCCGCGAGGCGATCACGGTGCCGGGCTCGATGACGATCGAGGCACCGGGCAGGATCACGACGCGTTCGTCGAGCTCGTACCAGAAATCA
This sequence comes from uncultured Planctomycetaceae bacterium, assembly GCA_964458935.1. Lineage (GTDB taxonomy): Bacteria > Planctomycetota > Phycisphaerae > Phycisphaerales > Zrk34 > CAYWKS01. The sequence continues at coordinate 18,009 of CAYWKS010000005.1, read as the reverse complement.
TTGGTCAGGACGATCGTCTCGGCGATCTCGACCACGTCGGAAGTGGCGGGGACCGAGTCGGTGCCGATGTCGGTACCGATGATCTTGCGGTTACCCAGGTCGAGGCCGAAGGCCGTCGACACGCCGAAGGCGGCGATCATGGCAAAAGTTGCGAGAATCTTGGAAGTCTTCATCTTAGTCATCTTCCTTTTTGAAAAAGGTAGTGTTCATGATAAGCGATACGCGATTTATGATTGAGACGTTGCGTGCCTGTCACGCGGCGACGTTCAGCGACGACGACGAGCGATCAGCAGGCCGCCCAGGCCCAGCAGAGCCAGCGAAGCGGGCTCGGGAACCACGGTGCCGAACGTCTGGGTCGGGCCATCGGGCTCATCGCCAAAGCCCGGGAAGTCGACGTCCTGGTAGACGAACGAGGTGGCGCCACCAGGGGCGATCTCAAGGAACGGGCCACCAGCGGTGGTGCCCATGATTTCGCCGAACTCCGAACCGGCGACGCCGGCGGCACCGAAGTAGAAGCGGAAGCCAATTTGGGTACCGAGACCACCGCTGCTGTTGGGCAGCGCGTCAGCGCCGAAGAAGTTCTTCTGGGCCGAACCCGGAGCACCCGAGTTGTTGGTGACGAAGGTCGCGAGGATCTCGTCGCCGGTGTCGACCAGGTTGCCGATATTGGCCGCTTCGCTGGAGACGGTGCCGTCCGCGTTGGTGTCGGCAATGACGATGACTGTGCTGCCGAGGGGAAGGACCGGATTGCCAACCTGCAGGCCCGACTCAAGAGTCGAGAGGAAGACACTGGCGCCGAAGGCGCCGAAAGCGGCCTGGGCGGAAAGGGTCAGCAGAGCGGCAACGCTGAGGGTAGTGAAAGTGCGAATCATTGTGGGTTTCCTTGTGTGAAAAATGCTAGTGAGGGTATGCGTACTGACTTTGACGCAACTTACGTCAGGATATCATGCGAGATCAACAGACACATACAATGCAGTTACTGCGTAACCGTCCACTTGACGGTTTCACCGGGCTGAGCGCCGGCATCGGCGATCTTGCGAACGACGAGCACGGCACCGCAGGGCAATTCGAAGTCGCCAGCGGGGATGCCCACGAACGGGCGGACCCATGTGCCGCCGACGCGGATGAACGAGTCGTCGGGAGCTGGGTTAATCGAGGTCGGAGCGTCGAGGTAGACCAACAGCGTGTCGCCCGAGCCGGGCGAGAAGGCGCTGGCGGAATCCGTGAACGCGCTGCCGAGGTTCAACTCATCGAGAGTTGTCTCTTCCGCAGCGAACGCACCGATGATCACGTCGTTCTCGGCCGTGAAGACCGGCAGGCATTCAACGATCTCAATGTCCTTGCACTCGCCCATGGCGTAGAACTTCAGATCGTTCGTGGACTCATCGCGAAGCGTGTTGGGATCATCCTGCGCAACGGCGTCATTCAGCTCGTTGCGGACGATGAACGTGCCGCCGGGGGCGACCACGCGGTTATCGACGTTGTTGAAGGTGAACGGCTCGAACCAAGCGGCCGAACTGCCATCGTCAACAAAGATGGCCGAAAGAGCAGGCGAACGGTTAATCGCCGCCGAGGAGGTCACCGGTGAGTCGCCCAGGAGCACTCTGACCGGGGCCGGGGCGAACTGGCTGCTGACCGCCGGGAACGTCAACTTGGAGAAGCCGTCCGGGAAGATGGTTGACAGCGTCCAGTGCCGGATGACGTAGAGGCAGTGGTCGGTCGTCAGATCGGTCAGGTCGGCATCCGAGGTGGCGGCGTTGACGCCTTCCACGAGGGTGATGTCGGCGCCGTTCTGGGCGGAGATGGTGAACCAGCGGCCGTCGAGCGGACCACCGGCCACGCGGACGTACCAAAGGCCGGCGGCAAGGGTGCCGGGGTCTTCAGCGAGCGTGACGACGTCGGTCGTGGTATTGACCGCGTCGATGTCGAACTTGCCAAGGCAGTCATTGGTGTACGGCACCTGGAAACGCGTGTCGGCATTGGCCGGAAGAGTCCGGCAGTAGTAGCCGACCGTCGTTTCCGCCTGCGTGGCGGAAGTCGCCAGGCAGAGCACCGCGATGGCTGCGAAAGCGGTAGCGTATTTCATCATTTCTGTTGTCCTTTGGTTTGACTAAAGGAACCTTTGGAGACCGAGGCCCGCGACTCCCGCGGACCCACTTTGAACGAGATTCGGCTACAGCGACCGCCTCACTCTCCGAGAGATTGGCCTACCCTGTAGCCTTCTGGTGCGGCTGCGTCAGTTGGCATGCGTTAGATCATCCATTCTCCTATGCAAGTTCCACTCCTTGGTCCGAGGACGCCGGGCCCTGACCCTCTGCAGCCCTAGTTCGCCCTCTATCCTGCCCCCGGGGAGGCTAACCCACGGATGCAAGGATAGTGAGGGATCATTACTCTGAGATTAACGTTGCGCTTATTCTGCTTAAATCACGACATCGGGCGGCCACGCCAGGCGTACTGATTGCTGGAGCAGGTATCCCTGCCTCAGCGTTCTCGCCGTATGAAGGAAAGCTCTCTCAGCATCCCGGACTACACACCGCGGGACACGGTGTAAAAAGGTACACGATTCGAAGGCATACACACATTAAATATCAGTTAAATATGACCAGAAGGTATGATTGCAATCTGTCAGGCGTGGCGGCGCGTGGCGGGTCTCGCCACCTAAATATCTGAACACCAAGCTCTTGCTGTACTCACACGAGGAAAAACCGATGAAGCGGCCCCGAACGATGCGACCCCGGGATTATGCGTTGCTGCTGGCTGGACTGGCGGCCGTTGCGGGGTTGCCGGCCGGTTGTGCAACTGATCGCGAATCGGCCACGGGCCCGGCGGGCCCGGCGATGCCGGGCCAGGTCCACGCGATTGCGTTCGGGTCGTGTGCCCGCCAGGACCTGGAACAGCCGGTGTGGGAGGCGATGGTCGATACGGCGGACCCGGACGTGCTGGTCCTGCTGGGCGACAACATCTACGCGGACACGGAGGATGAGGCGGAGTTGCGTGCCAAGTATGCGCGGTTTGCGGCGGTGCCGGGTTTCGCGGCGGTGCGGCGGTCGATCCCGATCCTCGCCACGTGGGATGACCACGACTACGGCGCGAACGACGCGGGCGCCGAGTACCCGATGAAGGCGGTGTCACAGCGGGTGATGCTGGATTTTTTCGGCGAGCCGGCCGACTCCGACCGGCGGCGGACGCCGGGCGTCTATGACGCGCAGGTCGTCGGTCCGGTCGGCCGGCGGGTGCAGTTCATCCTGCTGGACGCGCGGTACTTCCGCTCGCCTTACACCCAGTCGATGAAGCTGACGAAGGCGGAGCGAGAGCGGCTGGGCGGCCGCTACAAGCCGACCGAGGACGCCGGCACGACCGTGCTGGGCCAGGCCCAGTGGCGGTGGCTGGAGCGGGAACTGCGTCGGCCGGCCGAGCTTCGCATCATCGCCTCCAGCGTCCAGTTCGTGGCCGAGGATCACCGCTGGGAGTCATGGTCGCTGTTCCCCCACGAGCGGCGGCGGATGATCGACCTGATCGACCGGACGGGCGCGACCGGCGTGGTGTTCATCACCGGAGACCGCCACGCCGCGGAGATCAGCCGCCTCGACGAGGGCGTGCCCTATCCGCTGTACGACGTGACGGCCAGCTCGTTGACTCACTCGCTGTCGCCCCGGCCCGAGCCCAACCGCTGGCGGGTGGGCGAGCGGAGCTTCGCCAACAACTTCGGGCTGATCACGATCGACTGGGACGCGGCCGACCCGACGATCTCGCTGCAGATTCGTGACGAAGCCGGCGAGATGGAATTGGAGCACACGCTGACGTTGGGGCAGTTGCGGGGCGGGGGCCCCGACCGGTGACCCGGGCGGGCCGCCGCAAGGTACAATGGGCCCACCTACAACAACATAAGCGGGGTTGGCCATGCACCGGTCTATCTTGCTGCTGCTCGTCCTGATCGCGGGCGGCTGCCATGACGAACAGAGGATCGCGATCAATCGCACGATCGAGGACCGCGGGCATGTGTTGCCCGTGCGCCTGGCGTACGCCGAGCATCTGACCATCGGGCCGAATACTCCGAGCATGACCGTGACTCTCGACGGCGAACCCGTGGGCGTGACGCCGCTGCAGATGCAGATCGACTTCGGAACGCTGACCGGCCGGCGCGTGCTGGTGATGAAGCATCACGTGACGCGGCTGGTCTTCCAGGACGTCGATGTGGAGCAGCGTCAGACCGGGCTGCATGAGACCTTCCCTGAAGAGACCCGGCAAGTGAAGGGCGAAGTGTCGCTGGCCGTCCTGGGTGCCCGGCTGCACGACGATGCCGCGTCGCTCGGTTGGTACTCGCGCCTGCACCTGACACCGCCGGCAACACGGACGATCCGCGTGACCGGCCCGTGCGGATTCGAGTCGGTGACCATGCTCGCACCGGACCATCGCGACCCGGTGTTGTTGCGGGCGCTGGCGAAGGCCGGCTGGTACTCGCGGCTGACCGCGGCGACGCAAGCTAACGGCGAGCGTGTGATCACGCTGCAGACGCGCGACCAGGCCGACGAGGTGGAATTGAAGCAGGCGCTGGCGTTGGAGGAATCGGGGGGCGGGGGCCCCGACCGGTGACGCGGGCGGGGCGATCGCTCACGCGCTGTCGCGGGTGACGACGCGGTAGTCGTCGCGTTCGCCGCGGCCGCGGAGCGGGTAGTCCTTTCGCAGCGGGTGCGCCGGGTAGGCCTCCCACGTCAGGATTCGCCGCAGGTCGGGGTGGCCGTCGAAGCGGATGCCGAACATGTCGTACACCTCGCGCTCCAGCCACTCAGCCCCGGGCCAGATGTCGGTCACGGTCGGCAGGTGCAGCGCCGGGTCGTGATCGGTGCCGCTGGTGTCGATGCTCGGGTCGAGCCCGACCTTGACCATCAGGCGGTAGGTATGCGTCGTGGAGACGAGGTTGTAGACGATGCCGAATCGGTGCTCGGCGCCCGGGCCGCCGGGGTAATTGAGGTAGTCGATCCCGGCGATGTCCGAGAGGAAGTCGTAGTGGCATGTCGGATCGTTGCGGAGGAATTCGAGCAGTTCGTGGAGCAGGTCCTTCGGGCAGAGCACGGTGGTCATACCGCGGTACTGCCCGGCGCGCAGCCCGCGGCCGGCGAACGCCTGCTTGAGGCGCGGCATGGTGGGGTGCTCGGGCAACTGCGGCTCGGGGGTCTGGCCCTGCTGCGTGCCCGCCTGATTTGCCGGGGTCGGTGGGTGGGTCATAACCGACCATTAAAGCGATCGAACCCCGCCGAGGCAAACCCCGCGACCGGCGTGGTATCATGCGGCCACGATGCAGACGCTCAACGTCGAAACCCGATCGCGCGACCAGTTTGTCGAGATCACCGGCCGCGTGCAGGAGGTCGTCGCCGACGCCGGCGTGACGACCGGCCAGGTCATCGTTTACGTCCCGCACACCACCGCCGGGGTGACGATCAACGAGAACGCCGACCCCGACGTCCAGCACGACATGATCGGCCAGCTCGACCAGATGGTCCCGTGGCGGCAGCCGTTCTACCAGCACGGCGAGGGCAATTCGGCCAGCCACGTCAAGGCCTCGATGATGGGCTCGAGCGTCACGGTGCTCGTCGACGCCGGCCGGCTCGTGCTCGGCACGTGGCAGGGCATTTACTTCTGCGAGTTCGACGGCCCGCGCCACCGCAACGTCCACGTGCGCGTCTTCGGCGACTGACAACCATCAGGGAGCGAACGTCATGGAGGTCCTTTATTTCCTGCTGATCGGCCTGCTCGCCGGTTTCATCGCCGGCTGGCTCACCAAGGGCAGCGGATTCGGCATCGTCGGCAACCTGATCGTCGGCGTGCTCGGGGCGTTCGTCGGCGGGTTCGTGTTCCGCGTGGTCGGGCTGATCCCCGACAGCCTGCTCGGTGAACTGATCGCCGCCGTGGTCGGGGCGCTGATCCTGCTGTTCGTCCTCGGCCTCGTCGCCCGCGGCACCAAACGCTGATGACCGTGACGGGCCACCGCATCGTCGTGATCCTCGGCCCCACCGCCGGCGGCAAGAGCGCGCTGGCCGTGGCGATCGGCCAAGCCTGCGGCGGCGAGATCGTCAACGCCGACTCGATGCAGGTCTACCGCCGCCTCGATGCGGGCACGGCCAAGCCCACCGCCGCGGAACGCGACGCCGCGCCACACCACCTCATCGACATCGTCGAACCCACCGAGCCGTGGACCGTCGCGGACTGGATCGAGGCCGCCGAAGCCAGCATCGCCGCGATCCAGCGGCGCGGCAAGCTGCCCGTTGTCGTCGGCGGGACCAACCTGTACCTCAAGGCGCTTCTCGAAGGCTTCTTCGAAGGCCCGCCGGCCGACCCTGACTTTCGGGCCGCGCTGGACCCCATCGACGCGCGGGAATTGCACGAGCGGCTGGCGGGCGTCGATCCGGCTTCCGCCCAGCGCATCCACCCCAACGACCGCAAGCGCATCATCCGCGCCCTCGAGGTCCACCACGCCACCGGCCAACCCATCAGCCAGCTCCAGCAGCAATGGTCGAACCCGCCCCATCCGACCTCGGACATCCGGCATCCGACGTATCGCCACCACCCGATCCTGATCGGGCTGGACTGGCCCACCGAGGCGATCAACCGGCGGATCAACGCGCGGGTCAAGCGGATGTTCCATCCGAATGACGATCAGGAGGACCTGGTGAGCGAGACGCGGCGGCTGGAGACGGCGGGGCTGCTGGGCCCGCAGGCCCGCGAGGCCCTGGGCACGAAGCAGGCCCTGGCCCACCTCCGCGGCGAGATCACCCGCGAGGAGGCCTTCGAGCAAACGAAGATCGAGACCCGACGCTACGCCAAGGCCCAGCGGACCTGGCTCAAGCGATACCGCGGTGTGCACTGGGTCCGGGCGGCCGATCAGCCCTTCGATCAGATCGTCTTGGAGGCGGTGCAAATCGTCCGCCGCGAGACCGCCGCCGCTTAGGCTCCACAAGTGCCGCTCTATCAATGTCTTAGCGGGGCGGCTTGACAAACGGCCGCCGGGCGATTCAATTCTGCCGGCCCCGCCGTGGTTCGACCGACGCCCCTGACCGCGGGTCCAGGCGCTTGACGCCCCTCGCGCGCGTGTACACTGCAAGCTGCCCAAGCAAATGTCCGATACGCGTTGTGACTAGCCCTATGGCCAAGAAGACCTCCAAAAAGAAGACGCCGAAGAAGTCCGGCTCGACGAAGGCCGCCGCCAAGGTCCCCGACACGTCCGGCAAGCACCTGGTCATCGTCGAGTCCCCCGCCAAGGCCCGGACGATCAACAAGTATCTGGGCAACGATTATGTCGTGATGGCGAGCGTGGGCCACGTCCGCGATCTGCCGGCCAAGCCGCCCAAAGGCGTCAAGCGCAGCGAGATGCCCGTGCCCGGGGTCGACCTGGCGAAGAACTTCCAGCCGACCTACGAGTTGATCACCGGCAAGGGCCGCACCGTCACCGACCTCAAGCGGGCGGCGAAGAATGCGGCGGACGTCTGGCTGGCGACCGACCTCGACCGCGAAGGCGAGGCGATCGCCTGGCACCTCGTCGAGGCGCTGGGGCTGAATATCGACGCGGCCCGACGCGTGGTCTTCAACGCCATCACCGCCAACGAGATCCGCCGCGCCTTCGATCAGCCCCGCCACATCGACATGGACAAGGTCAACGCCCAGCAGGCCCGCCGCATCCTCGACCGGATCGTCGGCTACCAGGTCTCGCCCCTGCTGTGGAAGAAGGTCGCCGGCGGGCTGAGCGCCGGACGCGTCCAGTCCGTCGCCGTGCGGCTCGTTGTCGAGCGCGAACGGGAGATCCGTGCGTTCGTCCCGGAGGAGTACTGGAAGATCACCGGCTACTTCACGACCGACCTGTCGGACCCGGGGTCGCTGAGCGGGCAGTGGATGCAGTGGCTGGCCGACGCCCCGACGGAGAAGAACGGCCGGCCGGTCTCCGGCCGCAGCCAGCGGGACAAGCTCGCCTGGCTCGCTGAGCACCAGGGCCTCGTCGCCGATCTCGTCGAAGTCGGCGGCGAGAAGTTCGAGGCCGACCACGTCGACGCCGCCCTCGCCGCGGCGCAGCGCGCCGGCTTCGAGCTGGTCGATCGCCGCGACACCCACGACCCCGACGCCAAGGGCCCGGCACAGAACAAGGTCCAGCTCGTCGGCCACGTCGATCGGTCCTTCGACTGGCGCATCAAGGGCATCCAGACCAAGCGCACCAGCAGCAGGCCCTACGCGCCGTTCATCACCTCCACCCTCCAGCAGTCGGCGGCCAACCAGTTGTCCATGGCCGCACAGACCACCATGCGGACCGCCCAGCAACTCTACGAGGGCATCGAGATCAGCGGCGTCGGGTCGGTCGGCCTGATCACCTACATGCGTACCGACTCGACGAACCTCTCCGGCGAAGCCCTCGGCATGGCCCGCGATTACATCCATGCCAACTTCGGTGACAAGTACCTGCCCGACAAGCCCAACGTCTACTCCAGCTCCAACCGCGACGCGCAGGAAGCCCACGAGGCCATCCGCCCCACCGACGTCACCCTCGCGCCCGATGACCCCAGGGTCCGCGGCTCGCTCAGCGATCAGCAGCTCAAGCTCTACCGCCTGATCTGGCAGCGCTTCGTCGCCTGCCAGATGACCCCGGCGCAGTGGGACACGACCAGCTACCAGATCGCCGGCTCGACCGACGGCGGACCCGAGGTCGTCTTCCGCGGGTCCGGCCGCGTGCTCGTCTTCGACGGGTTCTACAAGGTCGTCGGCACGCCCCACCCGGCCGACGAGGCCATCCTCCCGCCCCTCGAAGAGGATCAGCAGCTCGCCGCGATGCAGGTCGACCCCGAACAGAAGTTCACCTCGCCCCCCCCGCGCTACACCGAAGCGTCGCTGGTCAAGAAACTCGAATCCGAGGGCATCGGCCGACCCAGCACCTACGCGGCCATCATCCAGGTCATCCAGGACCGCAAGTACGTCGAGAAGCTGAGCAACCGCTTCCACGCCACCGACCTCGGCGAGGTGGTCACCGACAAGCTCACCGAGGCGTTCCCGCGGATCATGGACGTCGGCTACACCCGCGAGATGGAGGACGAGCTCGACGCCGTCGAGGAGCAGCACCACGACTGGGTCGAGATGCTGCGCAAGTTTTACGGCCCGTTCAAGGAGAAGCTCGAGCAGGCGCACGAGGACCTTCAACACGCCAAGGCCCAGACCGAGCCGTCCGACTACGCGTGCGGCGAATGCGGCGCCGAGGCGGTGTACCGGTTCGGGAAGAACGGCAAGTTCCTTTCGTGCAGCCGGTACCCCGACTGCAAGTGGGCGTCGCCGATCGACCGCGAGGGCCGCCCCGCCGAGCCCGAGTACACCGACATTCAGTGCCCGGACTGCGACGAGCACCCGATGCAGTTGCGCAAGGGCCGCTACGGCCCGTTCCTCAGTTGCACGAACTACCCGGACTGCAAGGGCGTGGTGAACCTCGACAAGAAGGGCCGCGTCAAGCACCCGGTCGCCGGTCCGCTGACCACGGAGATCCCCTGCCCCAAGTGCGAGGCGCCGCTGTACCTGCGGACGGGCAAGCGCGGGCTGTGGCTGAGCTGCTCGAAGTTCCCCAAGTGCCGCGGCCGCGTCGGGTTCACAACGCTCGAGGAAGACACGCAGGCCAGGCTCGAAAAGCTCTGGGCCGAGCACGAAAAGCAGCAGCACGTGCCCACGCTCAGGAAGACCGACGGCTCGCCCGTGCCCGATGAGTACGAGCCCAGGAGCGCCGAGGCTGAGTCATCCGCGACCTAGCCCGAACCCGCGATCGCCTTGGCCCTTCCCGACGCACATCAGAACTGGTAGCCCAGACCGAGGAACAGGCGCACGTCGTGCTTGTCGTTCTCGGGGTCGACGACCGACTGGTACTCGTGCTTGATCTTGAAGGCGAGGTTGAGCTTCTGGTCGTTGTCCAGCGCCATCCGCCAGGCGACCTGCTCTTCGGTCCGGTAGTCGTCCGGCTCGGTCACCACCGGGAAGATCGCGGCGCTGAACGTGAGGCTCTGGCGGTCGGTCATCTGCCATTCGCCCAGCACCTGGCCCACCGCTTCGAACTTCACGTCGTCGTTCTCCGATACGAACTCCCTGCGGGCGCCGAGGCCGGCCTTCAGATCGATCGTCAGGTCGTCGGCCTGGACGAGGTGGTAGCCGGGCCCGCCCTGGCCGGCCACCCGGTGTCGCCACGACTCGAACTCGTCGAAGTCATAGGTCCCCCGTACGAAATAGAACCATCGGCTCTCCGGGTTCAACCAGTCGTGGTTGCCCGTGAAGTTGAACTGATTGTTCGTCGTCTCGTTGTCGCTGACGGCGTAGTAGTAGCCCGACGCCAGCGTCAGCGCCGACCGCGGGCTCTGCCGCTCGGTCCCGACGTCCACGGCCAGCGACTGGTCGTCGCTGTTGCCAAACGTGGCGTTGAGCCCGACGTCGACCCGGCTGCTCCACTCCGCGGCGGGCTGGTCCGCCTCGTCATCGGCGGGCGCCGCGGCGTCGACAGCGGCCACCGCCGAGTCGGCCGGAGCCTCCGCATCGACCTGGGGCTGGCCTTCATCCTCGACCATAAGGTGCTCTTTCGGGATCGTCAGCCGACCCAGCAGCGGGTGCTCGAGGATGACGTACGCCTCGGTCCGTTCGAGGACGACGCCGCGCAGCACGTCGCCCGCCTTCAAACGCAGCACGTCCGTTGATTCCTCGGCGCCGTGAGCTACGACCGCCGACAGGGCCACCACCGCAATGATCCAACGCATACCGACCGCTCCGTTGTGTCGAGGCGAGAATGCCGGACTCTACAGGGCGTCCGGACCGCTGTCCAAGCGCCGCGGGGATGCTCCGCATGAATCCCCGCCTGCCCGACCGGCATCAATGGATGCAATGAAGCGGAACGTCTATGAATGTCTGAAAGGATGCGTCGAACATGAAAGCATCGGACCTGTTTGTGAAATGCCTGGAAGCCGAGGACATCCGTTACATCTTCGGTGTGCCCGGCGAGGAGAACGCGGACCTGCTGATGTCGCTGGAGGGATCGGACGTTAAGTTCGTGCTGTGCCGGCACGAGCAGGGCGCCGCGTTCATGGCCGAGGTCTACGGTCGGCTCACCGGCAACCCCGCCGGTTGCCTGGGCACGCTGGGGCCGGGCGCGACCAACCTTGTGACCGGGGTCGCCGACGCCAACATGGACCGCGCCCCGATGCTCGTGCTCACCGGGCAGGGCGCCACCACCCGCCAGCACAAGGAATCGCACCAGGTCATGGACGTGGTCCAGATGTACGAGCCGATCACCAAGTGGTCGCACGCCATCGCCCACCCGGACAACATCCCCGAGGTCATCCGCAAGGCCGTCCGCCTGTCGCGGACCGAGAAGCCCGGCGCCACGCACATCGAGCTGGCCGAGGACATCGCCGAGCGGGACGCGGCCACCCGGCCGATGGAGGTCCGCCGATTCCGTCGGCCCGAGCCCGACGACCACGCCGTCGACCAGGCGTTCGAGCTGCTCCGCCGCGCGACCAACCCGATCATCCTCGCGGGCAACGGCACGATCCGTAAGCGCGCCAGCGAGCAGTTGCGCCGCCTGTGCGACCTCACGGGCATCGGCGTGGTCAGCACCTTCATGGCCAAGGGCTGCGTCGACATGGACGCCGACTACTGCCTCTACACGATCGGCCTGTCGAGCCGCGACCACGCCACCTGCGCGGTCGAGGCGGCCGACGTGATCGTGACCGTCGGGTACGACATGGTCGAGTACCCCCCGAGGCTGTGGAACCCGCGGGGCGACGAGTGCATCATCCACATCGACTTCCTCCCCGCCGAGATCGACGCCAACTACAACCCCCAAGTCGAGCTGATCGGCGACGTCGGCCACGCGCTGGGCGCGCTGACGGCGCGGTTCGAGTCGCACGGCGTGCCCAAGTACAACATGCGCGTCCAGGAAATGGCGCGCAAGTCCATGTGGCAGGACATGGTCGAGTACAAGACCGACGACTCGGCCGGGGCGCTCAAGCCCCAGAAAGTCCTCTACGACGTCCGCGCGGCGCTGGGCCCGTCGGACATCCTGCTGTCGGGCGTCGGGGCGCACAAGATGTGGATCGCCCGGCACTACCCCTGCCACGACCCCAACACCTGCATCATCCCCAACGGCTTCTGCTCGATGGGCCTGGCGCTGCCCGGGGCGATCGGCGCCGCGATCGTCGTCCGCGACGGGCTCGACGGCGGGCCCACCGATCGCAACGTCTTCGCCATCGCCGGAGACGGCGACTTCCTCATGAACGTCCAGGAGATGGAGACGGCGCGGCGGCTCAACGCCAACATCAACGTCATGGTCTGGATCGACGGCGGGTACGGGCTGATCTCCTGGAAGCAGGACAACGAGTTCGGCCGGCACACCAACCTCAGCTTCGGCAACCCCGACTGGTGCACGCTGGCCGGCGCGTTCGGCTGGCACGGCCGGTGCATCGACCGCACCGCGGACCTGCCCGGCGCGATCGACGAGGCGCTCGCCCACGACGGGCCGAGCCTCATCGCCTTGCCCATCGACTATCGTGAGAACCCCAAGCTGACCGAGCGGCTGGGCAACCTGGTCTGCCCGATCTGAAACGCCAGCCGTCGGTCTCGGATCGACGCGTTCGACGGAGAGACGTCACCATGAGCAAACTGCAATCGCAATACCCGATCTACGTCGCGAGCAAGGCCGAGCAGCCCAACGCCGACGTGGTCGTGACCAACAAGTACACGCAAGCGGAGGCGACGCGGGTGGCGTTGGCGGACGCCGAGGCGGTCGAGCGCGCGATCGAGGGCGCGGTCAGCGCCGCCGAGCCGCTGCGGCGGTTCAAGCCTTACCAGCGTCAGGCGGTGCTCTACCACTGCGTCGAGCGGTTCGAGGAGCGTTACGACGAGCTGGCCGAGTCGTTGTGCGTGGAGGCGGGCAAGCCCATGCAGCATGCGCGGGGCGAGGTGACGCGGCTGATCGACACGTTCCGCATCGCCGCCGAGGAATGCGTTCGGGTCTACGGCGAGGTCCAGCCGATGGAGATCAGCGAGCGCGCCGCCGGGCGGTTCGGGATGTGGAAGCGCGTGCCGATCGGGCCCTGCGGGTTCATCACGCCCTTCAACTTCCCGCTGAACCTCGTGGCGCACAAGGTCGCACCGGCGCTGGCGGTCGGGTGCCCCTGGGTGCTCAAGCCCGCCCGCAACACCCCCATCGGCGCGCTGATCATCGGCGAGGTCCTCGCCGAGACCGACCTGCCCGAGGGCGCCTTCAGCGTGCTCATCGCCGACAACGACACCGCCGCGCCCATCGTCGAAGATGACCGCCTCAAGCTGCTGTCGTTCACCGGGTCCGATGGCGTCGGCTGGAAGCTCAAGGCCCGGGCCGGCAAGAAGAAGGTCCACCTCGAACTCGGCGGCAACGCCGCCTGCATCGTCCACAACGACGTCGACCTCGACGACGTCGTCGATCGCTCGTTGCTCGGGGCGTTCTACCAGTCCGGCCAGTCGTGCATCAGCGTCCAGCGCTTCTACGTGCACGACGATATCTACGAACGGTTCCGTGACAAGCTCGTCGAAGCGACGAAGCAGCTCAAGGTCGGCGACCCCATGCGGGACGACACCTACGTCGGCCCGGTCATCAGCGAGAAAGACGCCGAGCGTTTGGTCCACTGGGTCGACGAAGCGAAGTCGGGCGGCGCCACGGTGCTGTGCGGCGGCGGCCGCGACGGCGTGCTCGTCCAGCCGACGCTGCTCGAGAACGCCGACGTCGACGCCAAGGTCAACTGCGAAGAGGTGTTCGGCCCGGTCGCGGTGCTCTACCGCTACCGCGATTTCGAGGACGCGATCAACTTCACCAACAACTCGCGCTACGGTCTGCAGGCCGGCCTGTTCACCCGCGACATCTTCCGCATCCACCAGGCGTGGGATCAGCTCGAGGTCGGCGGCGTGATGGTCAACGACGTGCCGAGCTGGCGCGTGGACCACATGCCGTACGGCGGGGTGAAGGACTCGGGCCTCGGCCGCGAGGGCCTGCGCTGGGCCATCGACGAGATGACCGAACCCCGCCTGCTGGTCCTCCGCGGGGTGTAGGTGCAGGGCGGCGGCCCGAACCGGCGATCATTCACGCCCGGCATGCACGGCGGTCGATACACCCCTGTGGGCGCTGAGCGGCCGAGGTTGTTCCATGACCAAACTCATCACCACCGCCGGGTTCGCCGTGTTGCTGGGGCTGGGATCGTTCGCCGGCTGGAAGCTGGCCGAGTCGCGGGTCACGGTCGATGTCTACCGCGATCGGCTGCGACGGGTGAGCAACGACTACGAATCGCTGCGGGCGATGTACAACCAGGCCGTCCGCCGCACCGCCGTCACCGAACTGCTCGTCGGCAACGACGAACTGAGCGTGGTGATCCGCACGGCCGACGGTGAGCGGCGGGTGATCGGCACGCCCTACGACCCCGAGCGGGAGATCTACTGCGACTACGCGCTGGTCGACGGGCGGTTGTGGATCCGGCGGGTGTACGACGATCGCACGCCGCCACGCGAGGGCACGGTCATCAACCCCGACTTCGCCGAGATCGACTGGGACGCGCCGGGCGCGCGGTACGGCAACGCGGTCTACCGGTCGCTGGGCGAGGGGCGGTGGATCATCACCGTCACCGGCGATGGGTCGCTGGGGCTGGTCCGGGGCCGGGACGACGTGCCCAGCGCCTTGAGCCCGCCGCCCGAGGTCCGCGACTACGACCAGATGCAGCGGCAGATCGAGTCGGAGCTGGACAAGGTCGGCGCCCTGGATGTGCTCCGCCGCGCCGTCGACTGACCGCTAGCCCCCGCGGATCGCCCACGCCACGACCAGCCCGACGATCACCCCGAGCACGATCACGTTGAACAGGATCAGCACCCAGCTCAGCGGCGTGATCCGCCGCGGCGGCGGGGGCGGGTTCGCCGGTTTGGACGCGGCCATCTGCTCGAGCGCTTCGAGGTACCGGGCGTGGCCCACGCGCGGCGGCAGCCGCAGGCCTTCGCCGGTTTCCGCGTCGGCGTCCGCCTGCCCCGGCCGCGGCACCCGCATCGTCAGCCCGCAACCCGGGCACACCGCCTGCTTCCCGATCGCCGTGATCGGCGCGCGGTTCCGCCGCCCGCACCGCGGGCAGTCGAAACCCACTCGGATGGATCCGACTTCTTCACTCATTCACAGCAACACCTGGATCAGCAGCATGCCGCAGAACCCCAGCGTGAACGCCCAGGCGATGCGGCCGTGGCTCTCGGTCTCCAGCGCCTCGGGGATCAGTTCCAGGATGACCAGGAAGATCATCGCGCCCGCGGCGAAGCCCATGAGGAACGGCATGATCGGCTCGAACAGGTACGACAGCAGCACCGCGGGGATCGCCGCCAGCGGCTGGGGCAGGCTCGTCAGGAACGCCGCCCCGAAACACCGGCCCAGCGACGCGCCGGCGCTGCGCATCGGGATCGCCACCGCCAGGCCCTCGGGGATGTTGTGGATGGCGATCGCCACCGCGATGAACGTGCCCACGCCCGCGGCGTTGTAATGCGGCAACTCCTGCAACGTGAACCCCGTGCCCACCGCAACGCCCTCGGGGATCGAATGCACGGTCATCGCGACGAACACCAGCACGCCCGTCGCCCCGCCCCAGCCCTTGTACAACTCCGCCCCGCCTTCGCCGCGATCGGTCCGCCGGTGGATCAACTTCTCGGCGATGCTCAGGAACACCGCGCCGGCGAGGATGCCCAGCACGACCGGCCAGACGTTCTCGAACGCATACAGGTCCGCCTGACGGATCTGCAACCCTTCGTAGATGAGGTTGTAGACGCTCGCGGCGAACATCAACCCGCCCGCCACGCCGTAGCCCAGCCCGATATGTCGCCGCGGGTCCAGCCCGGGGATGAACAAGGGCAGCGCCCCCAGCCCGCACGCCACGCTCGCCAGCAACCCCGCGAACACCGCGATCGCCAGCGTGTACAGTTGTGGAGGCAAGTCCATCGATAGCGCCTCCCGCTCGGGTATGAGCGCTGTCAAGGGTACGGCACAACCGCCCGCCGCTCCACCGCCGGCCGGGCCCGCCGCTGACAAGCCGCGTCAGCCCAAGCGCTTCACGCATGGTTCGGGGGCACGAAAAAACCCACGCACCGCGATGCGTGGGCTCGAAATCGGTGCGTTCGCCGTGACCCGCCGCTCAGGGCCGGTCGGGTTCGGGCAATTCGCCGAACTCGGCGAGCCGATCGGCCTCGGACGCCGCCGCGGCTTCGTGATCGGCCGCGGGGATGTCGGCTGTATCATCGGTGGGGCTGAGGATCAGTTCCTCGGCCCGGTCGGCGGGCTCGCCCGCCGCGTCAGGCTCGGTCGCCGCCGCCTGGTCGCCCATCGACTCGGCAGCCTCGCCCCCGGCGTCGGCGTCGGCTTGGGCCTGCTCGGACGCCGTCGGCGCGGACGCCTGCGGTGCGTCTGACGTCTCGGACGCCTCGTCCGAGGTCACCGCCGCGGACGCTTGGGTCGGGGCGGCATCGGCCAAGCCCTCATCGGCGGGCGCGGCCGCGGCGCGGTCACCGGTGGGCCCGGCGGGGGGCATGGCCTGAAGCAGCGGCGTCGTCCAACCCGCGCCCGCCGCGTAGGTCGGTGGGACCTGCGTGCGCGCCTGCTCGATGACGACCGGCTGCTGCTTCCCGGCCTGCTCGGCGACGTTCGCGACCATCACCGCCACGTAGCCGGCGATGCCCAGCGACACCAGCGCCAGCGCCCAGCTCACCGTGGACATGACGGTCGTGTGCTTCTGCGTGCGGTGGAACAGCTCGCGCAGCCGCTTGTCGTTGCTGCGGGACTGATCGGCGATGTGGTTGACCGCCTCGACGTTGGAGCGGCTGGCGTCGGTGACGTGCTCCATGGTTTCCGAGAGGATGCCCAGGCTGTCGCGGAGGCTGGCGCCCTGCTCGTTGCTTGTCTGCATCTGCTTCTGCAACTCGCCGAGCGCGGTCTGCTGCTTCTGCGTCGCGCCGGCCAGGTCAGTCAGGGCGGTCGACAACTGCCCGGTCGATTCGGTCTGCGTGCGCATCTGCCCCTGGATGGCGTTGAGCACGTCGGTCTGGGCGCGGTTGGTCTCGGGGATCGACCGCAGCACTTCGGGCAACCCCTCCATCATGGTCAGCAGCCGATCCGACCGCCGGGCCTGCTCCTCCATGTGACTCCGCAGGGCCTGCATGGTGTCGACGACTTCCATGTAGCCACTCTTGAGCTGCTGGAGCGTGGCTTCGCGGTTGGATCGCGCGCTCAAGGGCGTCATCCTCCCGTGGGCATCGACTTCCACGGGGCGACGGAGCTTGAACAGGTTGCTGAGTTTGGCGCTAAGCGTCGAGGACATGGTCTTGACCTCCTTGTCAATTAACTACAGAACGAATTTCGCCGTCCACGGCCTATACCTGTAGTATATCGGGGCCCTCGCGCCGCGTGGTCCAAAATCTCTGAAACTAACAAATGAAACCCCGCGCCGCGGCGCGCAGCCGCTCGCGTCGCGCCCGCATCGATCCTGTCGCACACGAAAAAGCCCACCCGCGCGGGTGGGCCCTGAAGTCGGTCGGTGGCGGTCGCAGCGTTACGCGGCGTCGGCGGACATCTTCTCGGCCTTCGCGCGGGCGTCGTCGAGCGTGCCGACGTACATGAACGCCCCTTCGGGCAGGTCATCGCCCTCGCCGTCGCAGAGGCGCCGGAACGAATCGATCGTCTGGTTCAGCGGCGTGTACACGCCCTCGATGCCGATGAACTGTTCGGCGACGAAGAACGGCTGGCTGAGGAAGCGCTCGATCTTGCGGGCGCGGGAGACGGTCAGCTTGTCTTCTTCGCTCAGCTCGTCGACGCCGAGGATCGCGATGATGTCCTGCAGGTCCTTGTACCGCTGGAGGATCTGCTGCACGCGGCGGCGGACCGCG
Organism: uncultured Planctomycetaceae bacterium; assembly: GCA_964458935.1. GTDB lineage: Bacteria > Planctomycetota > Phycisphaerae > Phycisphaerales > Zrk34 > CAYWKS01. The sequence goes on along the minus strand of CAYWKS010000005.1, from coordinate 81 downwards.
TAGTGCTCGGCGCCGATCACGCCGGGGTCGAGGATGCGGCTGGTCGACTGCAGCGGATCGACCGCGGGGTAGATGCCCTTC
>CAYWKS010000004.1:64058-145403 GCA_964458935.1 uncultured Planctomycetaceae bacterium | reverse complement strand
CCGAATGAGCTGAAAACGGGTCCCAAGCCACTCGCTCGGAACGCCCCCTTTCGGAGACGCCCCGGCTGTCATAAAACAGGCGCCATAATGCACAGGATGCCAATCAAACGAAACAACTATTATCGATACTATGACACCAGCGGCGTTTAGAGGTTCACAAGGCCGACTACTTGGTCTGACGCGAATCTGTGCCCCCGGTGCCGCGGTGGGCCGTGTTGGCAGGCTTGCATTATTCTGCCATGGTGATGTACCATTTATGCCAGCATGCACGTTCCACAACCCAATGCCGGGTCAACCGTCCACATCGCCGTCGGATTCAACCTGTGGAGCTTTGCGGACCTGCGTCAGACGATGCGTGGGCTGGTCGACTTCGCCGACGAACACCCGCAGTGGCGTTTGATCCCGGCATTCGTGGAGGAATTGCGTGAGGGCGCTGCGCCCATGGGCCAGCCGATCGCCGGCCTGATCGCTGAGGCCAAGGGCGCAGAGCGGGAGCGGATGGTAGCGCAATTGGACCTGCCGCGTGTGATGATCCGGCCTCGCGCCCTGAACCTGCTCCTGCCGTGGGTGGGCCCGGACTACGAGGGGGTGGGTCGGCTGGCAGCGGAGTATCTTTGCCATCGCGCGTACCGCTCGCTGGCGTATTTCCGGACGGAGCGGGCTTCGGATGAGCGACATGTGGACCTGATGGGCGAGGGTTTTACGGCGTATGCCGAAGCGCAGGGCCTGCAGCCGATGGTCCACATGGCCGCGCCCCGTGGCCCGGGTGCGGGTCGGGCGTCGTTCGCCGCCCGTTTCGAGGCGCTGGCGAAGTTTCTCAGCGAGGCGGCGACGCCGATGGGTCTGTTCTGCCAGTCCGACATGCTGGCGTGGCACGCGCTGGAAGCCTGCCGCATCGCCGGGTTGCGGGTGCCGCACGACGTGGCGGTGCTCGGCGTGGGCAACGACGAGTTCACGTGCGAGATCGCCCGGCCGACGCTCTCGAGCATCCATGTGAACCTCCGGGCGGTCGGCCGCAAGGCCGGCGAGGTGATGCAGAGCCAACTGGACGGCCAGAGCGTCCCCCGCCGCACCACGATCGGCGAGGGGCTGGAGGTGATCACGCGGCAATCGACCGGATCGATCGTGGCCGACGACCCGGAGGTGGCCGCCGCGGTGCAGTACATCGCAGCGCACCTGGCCGACCACCTGACGGCGCCGCAGCTTGCGGAGGCGACCGGGGTCTCGGCGCGGACGCTGCACCGCAAGTTCCTGGCCTCGCTGGGCCGATCCGCCGCCGAGGAAACCCGGCGTCAGCGTCTGGAACGCGCCAAGCAGATGATCCGGGGCACGGACATGATGCTGGCCGACATCGCCAGGCAGACCGGTTTCGGACAGCAGGCGGCGATGGGCCGGGCCATACGGCTGGCCACCGGCCGCACCCCCGCCCAGCTCCGCCGCGAAGGCGCCTGAGCGCGTCGCCGCGGGCCGCCGGGGCTACCGGACGATCCGCGCCCCGCCGCCGCCGACCACGTGCTCCAGCTCCTTGAGGGTGATCTCGCTGGTGTCGCCGCGGGTGGTCATGAGCATCGCGCCGTGGCAGGTGCCGTAGTGGACCGCTTCTTCGGGGGTCTTGCCGGTGAGGAAGGCGTAGGTGAACCCGCTGGCGAAGCCGTCGCCGCCGCCGACGCGGTCCTCGAGGATCAGCCGGTCGAACTGCGGGCCCTGGTAGAACACGTCGTCGTCGGACCAGTACAGCAGGGCCGACCAGTTGTTCTCCGTGGCGTTGATCACCTCGCGGAGCGTCGTGCCGACGACCTTGACGTTCGGATAATCGGCGACGACCTGGCGGACCATGTCCTTGTAGCGATCGATGGGCAGCTTGCCGCCGCTCTCGACGTCGGCGCCCTCGACCTCGTAGCCGAGCACCTTCTGGAAGTCCTCCTCGTTGCCGATCAGGCAGTCGATGTAAGGCACGAGCGGCTTGGTCGTGGCGATCGCCTCATCGCTCGACCAGAGCTTCGAGCGGAAGTTCAGGTCATAGCTGACGATGGTGCCGGCGTCGTGGGCGGCCTTGACGGCCTCGGCGACGACCTCGCGGGTCGACTGCGAGAGGCAGGTGAAGATCCCGCCGGTGTGCAGCCAGCGGACGCCGCGGCCCTGGAACAGTGCCTTCCAGTCGACGTCGCCGCGCTTCATGGCGGCGGTCGCCGAATGCCCGCGGTCGTAGAGCGTGACCGCGGCGCGGGGTCCGACGCCGACCTCCGTCCAGTTCAGGCCCATGCGTGCCTCGCGTCCGACGCCGTCGTACGGCAGGGTGACGACGTGGCGTGTGTCCATGCCGACGCCGCGGGCGTGATTGAGCGCGATCTTGCTGACGGGGTTGTCGACGAGCCCGCCGACCCATCCGGTCCGCAGCCCGAGCCGCGCCAGCGCGTAGGCGACGTTGAACTCGCCGCCGCCGACGTACACGTCCATCTTCTTGGCGAACTCGATGCGGCCGTGGCCTTCGGGGCTGAGGCGGATCATGCACTCGCCCAGGCTCATCAGGTCCAGTTCACAGTCCGATTCCGGTCGAATGTTCAGGGCCATCGGTCATGCTCCATGTGACTGTGCACGTCCCTCCAGACATCCTTTGACTCGCCCGGGCGGGCTCGCTCAGGACCGACGACCTCCGTGCGAATGGTGTGGGACCAGAAAGCTAGGGCAGGCCCGCGGACCTGTCAACGGCCCGGTGCCGGCCGGGCGGCGGCTGTGCGCTGGTCCCGCCACAGGCCGGGGCGAGCTCGGCGGCGGGCGGGATCCTTCGCCCTGCGGCCAGCCCTCCGTGCCGGTGATGCCCTGCCGGGCGCTGATCGGGCAGTGCAGCTTCAACGCGCGAATCAGCGCATCGATCGCCGCCATCGGGAACGGGTCCGGCGTCCCGTAGTAGCCCATGAGCGGATCGATCCCGATCTCCGCCAACGGGCCGCAGTCGGCCAGCAGCCTTGCTCCCATGTGGCGAGTATTTGATCGCGCGTGACGATGCCTGCCACCAACGCGGTGGGTTGATGGGCGCGATGGAAGCTGCGCCGCCCGCGCAGGCCCGTCAATCAGCCGACGCAAGGGCAATTCCAGGCCTACAGCGCGAGCCTTGCCCCCGCTCCCGGTCGTCATATTAGGATGGGGCGCGTATCGACCCGCCCAACACGCTGTTAACAGGGAGCCGCACATGATTGCCAGAACTACCATCTTCGCCTCGATCGCGATGGCGACCGCCGTATTCAGTCCCGTCGCGGAGGCGGCGAGCGACGACTACCTCGCGTGGGTCCGGAGCTACGCCGACGCCATGGTCGCGCATGGGACCGACACGTACGGCGAGAAGCACACGCCGCTGTTCGCGGTGACCATGGACCGAGCGACGATGGACCCGCCGGCGCCGCCGGAGGGCGGTTTCGAGGACGGCGGCAACAAGACGATCAACTACACGAACTACGACGAGTACGCCGATCGATTCCCGGATGTGCCGGGGCTGCGCGACCGCTACCTGTGGGGGGCCAATCCGCAGACCGACCGGGCCCTGTACCACATCCTCTACGACCTGACGGAGATCACGGGCGAGGACCGGTACGCCGCGGCGGCCGATGCGGCGTTGAAGCACTTCTTCGAGAACTGCCTCAGCCCTGACACCGGGTTGGGCGCGTGGGGCGAGCACATCTCGGTCAATCTCTACACCGAGAAGCCGATGAGCTCGTACACGACCAATCGTCGCGGGCGGCTGTACCACGAGATCAACGGCGAGTGGACGCTGTTTGACCCGGTGTACCGGTTGGCGCCCGAGCAGGCGTGGCGTTTTGCCTACGGCTTGTGCAAGCACCAGGGTTCGGGGGGCAACTTCAGTCGCCACGCGAGGTACTACGGCGGCGGGGGCGGGTACGCCCAGTACCCGCGGTACGCCGGGCAGATGATCGCCGCCATGACCGACGCCTACAGCCGCCCGGAGAACGCGCACCGCCAGGCCGAGCGTGAGGAGATGCTCACGCGCATCAAGGCGCTGATCGATTACCAGCTCGAGAATCGCGAGCGGACCGAGGCGAAGATGCTGCCCTACGCGCGCGACAAGGGCCGCGGCAACCGCAACAAGGTCGCCAAGGTGACCGACACCGGCTGGGCCACGAGCAATATCGAGTTCGCCCGGTGCCTGCTGATCAGCGCGCCCGACCTGCCCGACGACCTCGCCGCGCACTGTCGCCGGACCGCCCGGCTGATCGTGTCCGACTACCTGCGGCTCGATCAGAACATCGAAAAGAGCGCGGCGCTGGCGGACCACTACGACACACGCACCGGCAAGGCCGAACTGCCCAAGCAGTCGGGTGAAGAGCTCTGGAAGACCGGCTACGGCACCAGCTCCAGCGCCAGCGCGGCCAACGACCTCTACCAGACCGCCGTGGCGCTGCGGCCGATCGACGCCCGGTTGGCCGACCAACTGTGTGACATGGTCAAGCAGGTCGCCGGGTTCTACCTGCGGCTGTCGCCGGACCTCGACGACGAGCAGCTCGTCGTGAAGCCCAATGCCTACGCCGGGGCGATCGACCTGATGCTCAACTGCCACGAGTTGACCGGCGAGACGAAGTACCTCGAACGCGCCCGGTTCTACGCCGACCAGGGCGTTGAGCTGTTCCTCGGCGGGGTGTCCGGCCCCGGCGCGGCGCTGCCGCGGGTCAGCAACCGCCATCCGCAGTACGAGACCAACACCGGCGGCCCGGGTTTCATGGCTGCGCTGCTCCGCCTGCACCAGACGAGCGATTGAGCGGCCCGGCCGACTCCGGGCACGCCGCGGCATGGGCGGCTGGAAAAATTCTTTCGGCCGTGACGCAAAAACTGTTGAACTTGCCGCGGCCGCGGCCGATAGTATTCGCCAAGCCTTGTGTGCGAGGTTCATCGCCCAGGCCTTGGGGATGCGCGTCTGCTCCCCGGGCGACACGCCCCGCCGCCCGCCGGCGCTGAGCCGGTGCGTCCAACGGAGACTGGCCACACGCCACGTCGATGGACACTGACATTGATGACGGGTGTCGGCTCGATCACCTCGAGCCACTGACACTAAACCACCAATCCATCTTCAACCAGGCGTTCGCCCGACTCGCCCAGCCGCTGTCCGACTACAGCTTCGCGAACCTGTGGGTCTGGGGGTCGGCGTTGCGGCTGAGCTGGGCGCGGCTGGACGGGCACCTGTGCGTGTTCGCCAACGGCGACGGCGACCTGGCGCTGCTGATGCCGCCGATCCCCGAGCCCGGCGCGACCGCGGCCGACCTCGACCGGGCGCTGGGCGCGGCGTTCGCGATCCTGGACCGCTGCAACGCCGACCCGACGCGCTCCCGCATCGAGTACGTGAGTGACGAGATGCTCGAGCGCATCCGGGCGCTGCGCTCGCCGTGGGGCCGGCTGGCTGCCACGCCCATGAGCGGCGACTACGTCTATCCCGTGACGTCGATGATCGACCTGGCCGGCAAGGCGCTCAAGAGCAAGCGACACAGCCGCAACAATTTCCTGCGTGACCAGCCGCGGCGACGCGTCGAGCAGCTCGCCGCCGTGCACCTGGACGATTGCCGCGGGTTGCTGGCGCGCTGGAAGGATCATGCGGACGCGATCCACGCCGGCCAGGTCACCGAGGACGAGGCGGCGGTGGCGACCGCGGTCCTGCGGGCCCGTGAAACTTCCGCCTGCGCGCTGGCGCTGGAACATCACGCGGCGCTGGGGCTGGTCGGGCTGGTCGTTTACTGCGACGAGCGGTTGGCCGCGTTCACCCTCGGCGAACGGCTGAGCGCCTCGCAGGCGTCGATCCTGATCGAGAAGTGCGACCCGGCGATCGACGGCTCGGCGCAGTTCATCTTCAGCGAGTTCTGCCGCCGCTGCTGGGCCCATTGCCCTGAGATCAACGTCGGCGATGACTGGGGCATCCCCACGCTGCGGGCGACCAAGCAGAGTTACCGGCCGACGCGGCGGCTGGCCAAGTACGTGCTGCGGCGCGCCGCGGAGCTGTGCCCGCGGCGCGCCTCGGTCACGGCCGGGCCGGTCGGTCAACCGGTCACGCTCCGCCCGGCCGGCCCCGCCGACATCGCGGCGCTGGTCCGGATCGAGCGTGCCTGCTTCACCCGCGGCGAGGCGTTCACCCGCCGTCAGGTCCAGGACCTGGTGGCCAACCCACGGATCGTCTGCACCGTGGCCGAGCAAGGCGGCCGGCTGCTCGGCTGGTCGGTCGTGATGACCCGCCGCCATCGCGAGCACCTCTCGGGCCGGCTGTACAACCTCGCGGTCGACCCGGGGGCGCAGGGCGGCGGGCTCGGCCGCGTCCTGCTTGACGACGCGATCGCCACCCTGACTTGCCGCGGCGTCCGATCCATGTATCTGGAGGTCGCTTGTGACAACGCCGGGGCGATCGGGTTGTATGAGCGGCGCGGGTTCCAGTGCGTCCGCGTCCTCCGCGACTATTTCGCGACCGGCATCCACGCGCTGAGCATGCGTCTGATTCTGCCCGCGAGCGACCCTCAGGCTGCGCCGCCGCCGCCGGCGTCGAGCGGCCGCCCGGTCGACCGCACCGGCGCCGTGATTGACAGTGTGCGCCGCGATTGCTAATCACGGGGCTATGGCAGAGCAAACCCAACCCAACGTGTTACTGGTCAGCACCGACCACTGGCCGGGCAGCCTGTTGGGCTGCGAGGGCCATCCGGCGGTGATGACGCCGACGCTCGACCAGTTGGCGACCAACGGCGTGCGGTTCACCAACGCCTACAGCGAGTGCCCGGTGTGCGTGCCGGCGCGGCGGACGCTGATGAGCGGGCTCAAGCCCCATGACCACGGCATGCTCAGCAACGGGCACATGCCCATGCCCGAGGTGCCGACCCTGGCGCAGGCGTTCCGCGACGCCGGCTACCAGGCGTACGGGGTGGGCAAGCTGCACGTCCAGCCGCAGCGGCAGCGCCTCGGCTTCGACGACGTGCTGATCGACGAGGAGGGCCGGGGCAGCGAAGGCTGTCGCGCCGACGACTACGAGTTGTACCTGGCCGACCACGGCCACGCCGGCGAGCGCTTCGCCGGGGGCATGTGCAACAACCAGTACGTCTGGCGGCCGTGGCACCTCGACGAGCACCTGCACGCGACGAACTGGACGGCGAAGCAGATGGCGCGGCAGATCATCCGCCGCGATCCGCTCAAGCCGGCGTTCTGGTACATGTCGTTCAGCCACCCGCACCCGCCGCTGGCGCCGTTGCGCGATTACGTCGAGATGTACCGCAACGTGGAGGTGCCCGACCCGCACTTCGGCGACTGGTCCTCCGGCCCGATCGACCAGATGGCGCTGGCGGTGCACAACGAGCGGCAGCGCATGCAGGACATGGGCTTCACTTACACCGAGCCCCAGATTCGGGACATCCGCCGCGCGTTCTACGCCCAGTGCACGCACATCGACCATCAACTCCGCGTCGTGCTGGGCACGCTGAGCAACGAGGGGCTGATGAAGAACACGATCATCTGCTTCATCTCCGACCACGGCGACATGCTGGGCAACCACGGGCTCTGGGCCAAGCAGTGGTTCTACGACGATTCGGCGCGGGTGCCGATGATCCTGGTCGGCACGCAGGCCCAGGCATCGGACGGCACGGTCGGCCACCACCGGGTGGACGATCGGCTGGTGGGGCTGGCGGACGTGATGCCGACGCTGCTGCACCTGGCGGGCATCGACCCGCCCGGGCACTGCCAGGGCCGATCCATGGTCGGCGACGACCGCCGCGAGTACCTGCATGGGGCGTGGGGCGCGGCGGGGACGAACCGGCTGGCGTCGCGGATGATCCGAGACCCCCGCTACAAGCTGGTCTTCTTCCCCGAGGGCCCGGTCGTGCAGTTGTTCGACATGGTCGACGACCCGCTGGAGCAGCGCAACCTCGCCGACGACCCGGCGCACGCGCAGTCCCGGGCGAAGCTCGAACGATGGCTCATCGACGAGCTGCGCGACGAGGAGCAGCAATGGGTCCGCGATGGCCGGCTCGTGGGCAACGCCGACGCGCACCAGCGCGAGCCGCGCCCCTACCGCGGGCTGTGCGGCCAGCGCGGCGTCCACATGCCCTCGCCCCGCATCGGCGTCAGCAGTTGGTAACAGGCCGGTTCGGCCCCACGATCGTTCAAGCAGACAGTTTCCAGCGCGTCATTCCTCGACGCGGGCGAGGCTGTCGATGTCGAGCGTGCGGCCGGCTTCGTCGGCGACATGCTGGAACTCGTCCAGCTCGGCCCGGGTGAACAGCAGCCCGCCGTACTTCGCCGACAACTGCGCCGCCTCGGCCTCGATCTGGCCGGGGAGCATGGCCCGGCCCTCCGGCGGGCTGTTGCCGTGCCCCAGGATGTCGTGGATCACCGCCTTGACGTTCTCCGACTGGTTGCGGCCGCAGGCGAAGTCGCCGGTGCTCAGCGCGTCGGGCTTGATGCACTGGAAATAGAAGTGCGGCACCCGCTTCTCGTCCATGTCGCCGGTGTTCCAGCGGCTTCGCAGCGTCGGCAGCGACCCGCCGGTGTACGCCGCGTACAGCTCGTTGATCAGCGCCAGGCCGTAGCCCTTGTGCGCCCCGAACGGCGTCAGCGCCACGACCTGGTTGGGGTCGCTGGTCGGGTTGCCGTCGGCGTCGACGCCGGCGTTGGGCGGGAGCTGCTTGCCCTCGCGCTTGAACTGCTGGACGCGGCCCATGGCGACCGTGCTCGTCGCCCAGTCGATGCACACCGGGAAGCCGACCTCCGGGTCCGTGGGGAACGCCCACGAGTGGGGGTTGGTGCCCAGCGTGGGGAACTTGCCGCCGAACGGCACGACCTCGGCCAGCGCCGCCGTGCAGCAGGTGTAGGCGATGTAACCCTTCTTCGCCGCGTCGATCACGTAACCGCCGCCCCACAGGTAATGAAACGCGTTGTCGACCGTGACGATCCCCACGCCGAACTCGTCGGCCAGCTTCATGCACTGGTCCATCGCCTCGAAGGCGACGGCCTGGCCGAGCTTGCGGTTGGCGTTCCAGCGGTGCACGGCGGGGTACCGCGGATGCAGCTTCTCAATCTCGGCGCCGGGGATGCACCCGCCGGCCTTGGACCCGAAATGCTCGTCGAGGTGCAGGGCCTTGAGCGCGTTGTGGGTGCGGATGCCGTGCCACGACGCCAGCTCGCAGAACCGCGCGGCGGCGTCGGCCTCCTCGGTGCTGAACCCCCGCGACTGGAACGCCGCGGAAACCAGCTCGTTGTGCTTGTCGACGGGGAAGACGTAGTAGTAGGTCATGGTGTGGACTCACAGTTTGCGGGGGACGGGCGTTGTACCCGCGCCGCGGCCAACTGGCAACTCCACGCCGCCCCCGGGCGACCGGCGGATCGGCTCAGCCCTGCTGCATGTAGACGGTGTGCGTCTGCGTGTACTGGTACAGGCCGTGCTTGCCGTCGGCGCCGCCGATCCCGCTCTTGCGCCAGCCGGCGTGGAAGCCCTGCATCGCCTCGAAGTTCTCGCGGTTGATGTAGGTCTCGCCGAACCGGACCTCGCGGCACGCCCGAAGCGCCACGTTCAGGTCCCGCGTGTAGATCGAGCTGGTCAGCCCGTACTCCGAGTCGTTGGCGAACGCGATCGCCTCGTCGAGGTCGTCGAACGTCACGACCGGGGCGACCGGCCCGAAGATCTCGCGCTGGATCACGTCCATGTCCTGCCGGCAGCCGGCCAGCACGGTCGGCTCGTAGTAGTAGCCGCCCTCGAGGTCGGCGCGGCGGCCGCCGGTGACGACCTCCGCGCCCTGGTCGACGGCGCTCCGCACCAGTTGGTCCACCTTCTCGTAACCCCGGCCGTCGATCAGCGGGCCGTACGCCACCGACTCGTCGGCCAGCGGGTCGCCGAACGGCGTCGCCGCCATCGCGCGGCTCAGCTTGTCAATGAACTCGTCGGCGATGGCGTTCTGCACGTAGACCCGCTCGGCGCAGTTGCACACCTGCCCGCTGTTGATCACGCGGGACGCCTTGACCGCCTCGACGGCGAGGTCGACGTCGGCGTCGGCGAGCACGATCGCCGGCGCCTTGCCGCCCAGCTCGAGGTCGACCTTGGTGATGTGGTCGGCGGCGGCATGCATGATCGCCTCGCCGGTCGCGACGCTGCCGGTGAAGCTGATCATGCCGATCCGCCTGGACCCGGCCAGCGCCCGGCCCGCGCTCGCGCCCCGGCCGTGCACGACGTTGGCCACGCCCGCCGGCAGGTCGCTCGCCGCGAGGACCTCACAGAACTTCACGGCGTTGTGCGGCGTCTGCTCGCTGGGCTTGAGCACGATCGTGTTGCCCGTGACCAGCGCCGGCGCGAGCTTGCGCGCGATGAGAAAGAACGGGAAGTTCCACGGCAGGATCCCCCCGATCACGCCGATCGCCTGGCGGAACAGGAAGATCGTCTCGCCCGGCCGATCCGAGTTGAGGATCTCGCCCTCGATCCGCCGGGCCCACTCGGCCATGTAGTCGATGTAGTCGGCGGTGAACGCGGCCTCGGTCCGCGCCAGGCCCAGCGTCTTGCCCTGCTCGGCGGTGATGATGCGGGCGATCGGCTCGACCTCGGCGCGCACCGCGTCGGCCAGGGCGTGCAGGTGCTTCGCCCGCTCGATCGCCGGTCGCCGCTCCCACGCCGGCTGGGCCCGCTCGGCCGCGTCCAGCGCCGCGGCCACGTCGGCGTCCGTGCTGTCCGGCACCGTGCAGATCAACGACCCCGTCGACGGGTTGCGGTTCTCGATCCGCGCCGCGCCCCCGGAAGATGCGACAAACCGCCCGTCGATGAAGTTCTCATGCTCGGCCATGGCCCGACCTCCCGCGCCGCGATGTGAACGCACGCAGTCAGTGTAGCACGTCGGCCGTCACGCGATCACCACGCCCTCGACGCCGGACGCGGTGAATCGACGCCATACGCTTACGCGTCGAGCTGCGGGCGGCCTGCCTCCGGCCAGTCGGTGTGGAAGAACCGGCCGCGGTCCGTGTCGGTCCGCTCGTAGGTGTGCGCGCCGAAGTAGTCGCGCTGGGCCTGCAGCAGGTTCGCCGGGAGCCGGTCGTTGCGGTACCCGTCGTAGTAGGCCAGCGCGCTCATGAACGCCGGCGCCGGGATCCCGCTCGTCGCCGCCAGCGACACGATCTTCCGCCAGCTCGCCTGCCCGGCGTGCACCGCGTCCTTGAAGTACGGGTCCAGCAGCAGGTTCACCAGCTTCGGGTCGCGCTGGTACGCGTCGGTGATCTTCTGAAGGAAACGCGCGCGGATGATGCAACCGCCCCGCCAGATCGACGCGATCGAACCGAAGTCCAGCGTCCAGCCGTATTCGCTCTGCGCCTCGGCCATGAGCTGGAAGCCCTGGGCGTAGGCACAGATCTTCGAGCAGTACAACGCCTGACGCACGTCCTCGACCAGTTGCTCGCGGTCGCCGTCGTACGCGGCCGCCGGGCCTTCCAACACCTTCGACGCCTCGACCCGCTGCTCCTTCAACGCGCTCAGGCACCGCGCGAACACCGCCTCGGCGATGCTGTTCGCCGGGACCCCCAGGTCCAGCGCGCTGGTCGACGTCCACTTGCCCGTGCCCTTCTGACCGGCCGTGTCGAGCACGTAGTCCACGAGGTAACCGTCCTTGTCGATCGCGTCGCGCTGCTGAAGGATGTCCGCGGTGATCTCGATCAGGTAGCTCGACAGGTCCCCGGCGTTCCACGTCTCGAAGACCTTGCCCATCTCCGCGGCGCTGAAGCCCAGCAGGTGCTTCATCAGCATGTACGCCTCGCAGATGAGCTGCATGTCGATGTACTCGATCCCGTTGTGCACCATCTTCACGTAGTGCCCGGCCCCGTCGGGACCGATCAGCGCGGTGCACGGCTCGCCCCCTTCGACCGGCTTGCCCGGGGCGTAGTCCTCCAGCGGGTCGCCCGTCGCCGGGTCGACCTTCGCGGCGATCGCGTTCCAGATCGGCTCCAGGCTCGCCCACGCCTCGGCGTCCCCGCCGGGCATGAGCGACGGCCCGAACCGCGCCCCGACCTCGCCGCCCGACACCCCCGAACCGATAAACTTGTAACCCTGCTCACGCAGCTCCTTCTCCCGGCGGATCGTCGCGTTCCAGTTGCTGTTGCCCCCGTCGATGATGATGTCGTCCTTGTCCAGCAGCGGAAGCAACTGGTCCATCACCTTGTCCACCGCGTCGCGGTCGCTCGGCAGCACCGCCGTCGACTTCACCAGCAGGATCACCTTCCGCGGACGCTTGATCGCGCTCACGAAGTCGGCCAGCTCCGCGTGGCCGCTCACCCGCGCGGCGCTGGGCTCGCCCGCGTTGATCTCCGAGACCCAGCTCTCCATCGTCGCGGTCGTCCGGTTGTAGACGGCGACGTGGAAGCCGTGGTCGGCCATGTTCAGCACGAGGTTCTGGCCCATCACGGCCAGCCCGATCAGTCCGATGTCAGCTTGTGCGTGCGATCCGGCGGTCATGTCGATCTCCTTCGCTGCTGTAGCGGGTGCGAATGTGCGGATGTCGACAGGACCCCAATGTCCCGGCAGCCATCCGCGGCGGGCCTCGCACGTCCCTCCAGGCATCCCAATGGGACCGACGACCTCCGTGCGGGAAATCAGGACTCGAAAATCTATCACGCCCGCCCCCCGCGGGCAACGCCCCCCACCCCGCCTGCCACCGCCTCAAGCCCGGCCCGCGGCATTTTGCACCACGCCCCAGCCACCCTAGAATGTCCCAGGTCACGCCCTTCGGACCGCCATGGCAATCCAACCCGCGAGGCATCAGGCGATGGCACATCTCCAAGCCACACAAACCACCCGCCCAACCGACCACGCCAACGCACCGGCCCAGACCCGCCGCGCCGCGTTCACCCTCGTCGAGATGCTCGTCGTGGTCTCGATCATCGCCCTGCTGATGGCCATCCTCACCCCCGCCCTCAACAGCGCCCGCGAAAGCACCCGCTACACCATCTGCAACAACAACCTCCGCCAGATCTCCACCGGCATGACCGGCTTCGCCGGCGAGCACGGCGGCATCCTCCCCCTCGGCTACCTCTGGAAAGTCGCCAACAACAACTGGCTCTGGAGCAAGAGCAGCAGCCGGCAGTACTGGCTCAACCTCGGCCTGCTCTACGGCAACGATTACGTCGTCGACCAGGATTCCTGGCGATGCCCGGACTTCGGCGATGACACCTTCCAGACCTCCCACATCGAGAACTGGCCCCCCGGGCCCGAGGGCAACCCCAACGAGAACACCACCGCACAGTACTCGGCACGACCCGGACCCCGCACCGATGAGTTCGACCAGTGGCAATGGCCGAGCATGCCCGACCAGAACAAGGACGTCTTCTGGCTCCCCGAAGATACCGACGAAGCGGTCGACCTGCCCCGCACCTACAAGGTCGCCAGCAACGGCGTCGTCGTCGCCGATTACTTCAACGCCAACAACGCCGTGATCAACTCGCGACACAACGGCGAGATCAACATCGCCCGCCTCAACGGCAGCGCCACCACCGTCAGCGACCCCAACATGCTCCGTCGCATCGTGGACATCTACGACAACAACGATACCGCCCAGCAACTGCTCTACGTCGGCCTCTGGGAAGGCCTCGACAACATTCGCTGATCACGCCCAGCCCCGTCGCCCATCGGCCACCGCCCATCCGAACGCCGCCGGTCAGTCCTGCGGCTCATCCTTCGCCTCTTCCTTGAGTTCGGCTTGCGCGCCCACGTCGTGCCGAACGTACTGCCACTGCGAGCCGCCCGCCGAGCGAAACGTCTCGTCCCCCCAACACAGCCGTACCGTGTCCGTGTGACACTGCCGATCGATGAACGTGGACCCGGTCAGGATCGGCTCGCCGTCGTAGTACGCCGTCACCCGCCCCGCGCCGTCGTACTCCAGCCGATAGGTGTGAAACGACCCGGCCGTGTCCAACTCCACCCGCTCGCCCGCGACCGACGGGCCCTCCGCGAAGAACACGCTGTCCTCGTCGACGTAAAACTGGAAACCCTCGCCCTCGCGGACCGTCCCGGCCAGGCAGATCGGCGTCTGCGACCGGATCGTGTCCGAACTCCACGCATATCGCAGCCGCGCCTCGAAAAAGAACGGACCCGTCGCAGACACCTCCGGCCAGTCTCGCCAGTAACACAACCGCTCGTCCGGCGGGTTCGACTCCAGCGTCAGCACCCCGTGCAGCAGGCTCGGCAACTCCCGGTCCGCCGTCCGCTGCATCGACCAGCCCCCGTTCGACTGATGCGGCAGCAGCCCCGACGACGCTTGCCACGAATGGGCCGGCTTCGAACAGCCCCACCCCATCCACAACAACGCCCCCGACATCATCCCACGCCCCAGCCACGCCACGATGCGACGCCGCAACGCCCACCCCTGCGGAACTCCGGCAATGTTCATGTGACCCCTTTCGGAATTCGGACAGCAGACCCCGTGAATTGGGCCCGGTCATGCTGCGCGGCCAAGCCACCGCCCGGCCAGATACCCGCCACGCTCATCATAACCGATACCCGCACCCGCGCGCACCACCGCGGCACGCCCTCGACCCGCTTCCCGCACACGCCAACCGCCAAACGACGCCTCGACGCGCAGGCCCGCGCCCCCGCGCCCCTATATAGCAGGCCCCGACTCACACCCGTCCCCCAGCGGCGGCCACAGAAAAGCCGACCACCGACACCCCCCCGGACACCCCGGACACGACGAAAGGAGCCCGAAACGCAACACAATCCGTTAGAGCACAACGCCTTACATCAAAGAGAACCCCTGTCCGGGTGCAAACCCCAATTCAATAGCGGAAAGTCGTTGTTCATTAATGCCTTACATACGTTTGGCCGCCCCGGGGGGTGCCCCGGGCGGACAGTGTCCGCCCCCGCGGATCGCCCCGGCCATGAATTCAATTGACTTATGACGCGTATTGCCCGTATTTTGCATGCAGGAGGCCGCGCATTTCGTTTCGAAGCATCTTCATCGCCGTCATCGTCAGCACCGCTTTGATTGTGGCGGCGATGCTGCTGCATTCGCGGCGGCCCGAGGTCCAGACCCAGCAGCCCAGCGCCCAGTTCGTCAAGGCCACCGGCAAGTGCGCCTCCTGCCACCAGCAGGAGACCGCGGCGATCGTCCACGAGTTTGAGATGAGCGTCCACGCTGAGCAGGGCGTGACCTGCCTGGACTGCCACCGCGTCATGGAGGGCCAGGCCGAACTCGACCACCGCGGGTTCGTCATCGCCGAGGACGTGACCGCCGCCAACTGCAAGCAGTGCCACGCCACCGAGTACCAGCAATACCTGCGGTCGCGGCACGCCGCGCCCGCCTGGGCCGCCGTCCGGGGCAGCGAACCGTTCACCGAGGAGCAGATCCAGTTCGCCGAGCAGTTCCACGAGGGCGCGGTCCGGCGGCCGGCCAATCAGCTCGCCATCCTCGAGGGCGACGCCGCCATCCAGAGCGGCTGCGCCGCCTGCCACTCCATCGGCAAGCCCAACCCCGACGGCACGATCGGCTCGTGCACCGCCTGCCACGCGCGGCACATCGCCTCGGTCGCCCTCGCTCGCCAGCCCCGAACCTGCGGACAGTGCCACATGGGACCCGATCACTCCCAGATCGAGATCTTCGAGGAATCGAAGCACGGCGTGCTGTTCCAGGCGCAGCGGCATCACATGAACCTCGACGCCGACCCCAAGAACCTCACCACCGGCGACATGCCCGTGCCCACCTGCACGACCTGCCACATGAGCGGGCTCGAAGGGATGAACGTCACCCACGACACGACCGAGCGGCTGAGCTACTGGCTGTTCGCCGCGGTCAGCGACAAGCGGCCGACCTATGCCCAGGGACAGGCCCGCATGAAAGAGCTCTGCAGCAAGTGCCACACCGCCCAGCACACCGAGGAGTTCTACCGCGACGCCGAGGACATGGTCGTCGCCGTCAACGAGAAGGTCCGCAACGCCCAGAAGATCGTCAACGGGTTGCGCGAGGACGGCCTGCTCACCGACAAGCCCTTCGACGAGCCGATCGAGTTCGTCATGTTCGACCTGTGGCATTACTACGGCCGCACCGCCAAGCACGGCGCGTTCATGGGCGGCGCCGACTTCGTCCAGTGGCACGGCAACTACGAGCTGCTGCACAAGACCATCAAGCTCGAAGAGATGGCGCGCAAGCTCCGCGCGGGCAAGGGCGACCCGTCGCCCGCTTCAGCCGACGCCGACGCGGGACGCGCCGAACCCGGCGGTCGCGCCGGTTACTGAGCCGGTGCGGACCTGAGCCCGGGTGACGCCCGGCAAGCGTGGGCCTGACCATGAACGACCGCCCGACACATCCGTGGTACCTCGACCCGCTGGCGATCGTGGAGTTGTTCGTCCTGGCCAACCTCGGGTTCCTCGCGGTCGACATCTTCGTGGCCCACTCCATGAACGACTTCCGCCACCCCGCCGAGTGGGTCCCCTTCGCCTTCTCCCTGGCGGCGCCGCCGGCGCTGGCGGTGGGCATGATCCGCGGCGGGGTCCGCGGCGGGCGGCGGGGCCCCGGCCGCTGGATCGGGCTGGTCGTCGGGTTCGGGGCGATCGTGGTCGGCGTGGCCGGCATGCTGCTGCACATGGAGTCGCACTTCTTCGAGCACCGCACGCTCAAGAGCCTGGTCTACGCCGCCCCGTTCGTCGCACCGCTGGCCTACGCGGGCCTGGGCCTGCTGCTCGTGCTCAACCGCACCGTCGACGACCGCTCGCCCGAGTGGGCGATGTGGGTCGTGTTCCTCGCGTGGGGCGGGTTCGTGGGCAACTTCGGCCTGTCCCTGCTCGACCACGCGCAGAACGGGTTCTTCAACCCCGCCGAGTGGGTCTCCGTCTTCGCCGCCGCGCTGGCGGTCGGCTTCTTCCTCGTGCCGTTCCTCCGCCGCGTCGATCGCCGCTACGTGATCTGGTGCGCCGGCGTGGGCGTGCTGCAGGTGCTCGTCGGGGTCGCGGGGTTCGCGCTGCACGGCTGGGCGATCCTGCACGGGCCCATGGACACGCTCTGGGAGAGCATCATCTACGGCGCCCCGGTGTTCGCGCCGCTGCTGTTCGCCAACGTGGCGGCGCTGGCCGGGATCGGGCTGTGGGCGATGGTCCGCAACGCCGCCGTCGTCGACCCGCACGACGCCCGCTCGCAGCCGGCCGGGGCTTAGTCGAACCAGTACGTGACGCCCACGTTCAGCGCGCTGAACGCGTCGTGCTCGTCCTGCCCGTCGAACTCCTCGGTGCGGATCGTGTAGCTGTAGTTGACGTCGGCCGCCCAGCGGCCGCGGTGGTAGGCGACCGCCACGCCGGAGGTGAACTCCCCGACGAACGGCTGGATGTCGACGCCGTGCGAGTCGCGGTAGTTGTTGCCCTGCAACAGGGTGTCGTGCTGGATGAGCCGACCGGCGGCCCGGCCGTAGGCATAAACGCTCCAGCCGGCCGCCGCGTAGCCGACCGCGTCGGCCGGGCGCATGATCCGCCCCGGACCGAAGTCGTCCGGCAGGCTGAACCCCAACCGCAGCGTCGCCCCGCCCTCGACCTCGCGCCACACCGTGCCCAGGCGGCCCACCGCCTCAGGCAGCACCTCCACGCCGAACGCGCCGTCGCCCCGCCCACCCAACGCCCCGATCAGGTCGAACTTCCACACCTTGCGGACGGTGAACTGGGCGGTGAACTCGTCATGGAGCTGGTTGTCCCAGCCCTCGGGGTCCACGCCGCCGTACGTCGCGTGGATCGCCCGCTGCAGGTCGTCGGCCTGGGCCGACTCGCCGATCATCCCCAGGTCGAGCTGGAGGTGATCGAGCGTGCGATCGTTGGCCCGCTGGAAGTACGCCCCGCCGTACAGGTACCCCGCGTAGGGCCGATCGTCCCGGATCAGGTCACGCCGCTTGAGGTCGCTGGGCGTGATCATGAGCTGGCCGGCGATGTAGCCCATGCCGTAGTTGGCGTCGCCGAAGGCGTTGTGGAAGGGGATGAACTCGGCGAGGTCGGCGGCCCAGTCGGGCTGGTGCGTGACGCCCAGCGCCAGCCCGTTGGTGTAATGGCGATCGGTGTTGTTGTAGCTGGCGATCGGCCCGCCGTCGTTCTCCCAGTAGGCGGTGACGCGGAACGGGTCGCTGCGGGCGGTCCCCGCGGCCGGTTGGCCGAGGGCGGGGCACGCCGCCAGACCCAACAGGCCCGCCAGCATCACGATCATCCGATGACTGCACATGATGGTGACCCTAATGTCCAAGGCCGACGGCGATGCCGCAAGCTTACCGGATGGCCGACGGTCGTGCCAAGACACGTCGCGGCGTCCGCGGATCAGGTACCTCGGCGGCGGCGCGTCCACCGCCACAAGGCCCACGACGCCGCGGGGACGCCGACGATGACCAGCAGCGCCGGCCAGGGCGACCCGAGCGTGCTGTATCGGCCGGCGAGGCTGTGCAGGAAGGCGAACGGCACCGTCGCCAGGGCGAACAGGGCGAAGAAACGCCCGGGCGACAGCCGCGTCAGCCCCGCGAGGCAGACGATGACCTCCGGCAGGATGGGCAGGCCGCGGGCGATGACGATCGCCAGCAGCCCGTAGTCGGCGAACCAGCGGCCCAGCCGCTGCCGGTCGCCCGTGCGGACGAGCCGCCGGTACATGGGCCGACCGCCCAGGTAACACAGCCCGTAGCCGACCGCAGCCATGAGCATCGCCCCGGCGGCGGCGGCGAGCCCGCCCCACGCGACGCCCAGCAGGTTGCCCGCGGCGACCATGACGACGCTGGACGGCACGCCGAGCACCAGGTCGATGATGAGCAGCCCGACCACCGCGCCGGCGATCCACCACGCGGCGGCGGGCCGCTGCCGCAGGTCCGCCAGCGCCGCGTTGATCGCCTGATCGTCGAACCAGCCGGCCAGCACGCCGACGACGAACGTCGCCAGGAACAGCAGGCCGAGCACGATGCCGATGACAGCCACGCACTTCACGGAACAAGTGTAACGCAATGGCGCCGGTCAGTAGGCGAGGCCGACCTGCCGCCGGCAGGCGTCGAGGATGCGCATGGTGATCAGCGAATGGCGGCGGGGCATGAACGGCTCGGCGTCGCGGCGCACGGCGGCGGCGAACGCGTCGGCCTCCATGCCGTACAGCGGCGCCGGGGCGTCGACCGTGAACACCTGGTCGATCGGCTCGGGCTTGGGGCCGGCCTCCATCTTCGGCCGCGCCATCGTCCGCACGCGATACTCGGCGCCCTGCACCGGGGGCTTCCACGGCACCGGGACCTGGCAGAACCCGTCGGTGCCGCACAGGTGCGCGGTGTTGTCCGCCTGGGTCTGCATGGAGCAGGTGAACACCACGACCAGGCCCGAGGGGAACCGCAACACCCCGCCGGCCGACTCGTCCACGCCCGATGCGTGCAACCGGCCGGCGCAGTGGACGTGCTCCGGCTCGTCGTCGGCCAGCAGCACGGCGAGGCTGATCGGGTAGCATCCGATGTCCATGATCGCCCCGCCGGCGAGGTCGACGCTGAACCGGATGTTGTCGGCGACCTTGGTCGTGTGGAAGCAGAAGTTCAGCCGAGCGAGGTGGAGCTGGCCGATCGCCCCGCCGCGGACCTTGTCGAGCACCGCGCGGGTCAGCGGGTGGCAGCGGTACATGAACGCCTCGACGAGCAGGCGGCCGGCGCGGTCGGCGGCCTGGAACATCTGCTCGGCCTCGTCGGCGTTGCGGGCCAGCGGCTTCTCGCACAGCACGTGCTTGCCCGCCTCCAGCGCCCGGATCGTCCATTCGCCGTGCATCGCGTTGGGCAGCGACAGGTAGATCGCGTCGACCTGCGGATCGGCCAGCAGCGCGTCGTACGACCCGTGCGCGGTCGGGACGGCGTGCCGCTCGGCGAAGGCGGCGGCGGTCTGGTCGCGGCGGGAGCCGACGGCGGTGACGACGCTGCCGGCGGCGCCGGCGACGCCGCGGGCGAACTGGCCGGCGATGTTGCCCGTGCCCAGGATGCCGAACCGCAAGGCCTCTGCCATGGCGCTGCCCCTGCTGCAGACGTCGGTGGGTCGAGGATATCACACGCCGGCGGTGCGGCCGGGTCGGTGCTCGTGGCGGCGGCGCAGCCGCTCCAGCACATCGTAACCGATCCGCTGGGAGCCGAGCGGGATGTCCTTGCGGCCGCCGTGGTAGTCGCTGCCGCCGGTGACGGCGAGGTCGAAGCGGTCGGCGAGCTTGCGGTACTTGCGGGCGGCGGCGGCGCTGTGATCGGTGTGGTGGGCTTCGACGCCGTCCAGCCCCTCGTCCACCAGCCGACGGACGACCAGCTCCAGCTCATCGTCGTCGTCGCAGCGGAGCTGGATGGGGTGGGCGAGCACGGCGAGCCCGCCGGCCTGGTGGATCGCGTGGATCGCCTGCTCGGTGGTGAGGTTGTCCTTGCGGACGTAGGCGGGCGCGCCCGAGCCGAGGTAGCGGACGAACGCGTCGGCGATGGTTCGGGCGTAACCCTTGTCGACGAGCACGGCGGCGATGTGGGGCCGGCCGATCATCGCGCCCTCGGTCGCCCCGGTGACCTCGTCGATCGTGACGTCGACGCCGAGCTCGTTCAGCCGCTCGACGATCTCGGGGGCGCGGCGGGCGCGGGCGTCGGCGAGGCGGGCGGTGACCGCCGCGAGCGCCTCGCTGTCGGGGTCGATGAAGTAGCCGAGGATGTGCATGGCGCCCAGCGGCTTGCCGCGGCGGCAGGAGACCTCGATCCCGGGGACCAGCTCGATCCCGTGCTCGGCGCACGCCCCCGCGCAGGCCCCGAGCCCGGCGGTGGTGTCGTGATCGGTCAGCGCGATCGCGGCGAGCCCGGCCTCGGCGGCGCGGGCGGCGAGCGCCGCCGGCGGGTCGGTGCCGTCCGACGCGGTCGAGTGCGTGTGTAAGTCGACGTAACCGGTCATGGAGGAACATATGATAGCGGCACGCCGACGCCGGGCGAGGCGGGCGCCGAGCGGGCCGCCGGTTGGTGCGGATTTGCCGCGATGCTAAGCTGTCGCCATGATCGGATCGCACACCATCGTGGGGATCGGCGAAGCGCTGTGGGACATGTTCCCCGACGGCCGGCGGCTGGGCGGGGCGCCGCTCAACGTCGCCGCGCACGCCCAGCAGCTCGGCAACGCCGGCGTGCTGGTCAGCCGCATCGGCCAGGATCAGCTCGGCGACGCGCTGCGGGGGCGGCTGACCGAGCTGGGCATGAGCCTCGACCACGTCCAGTACGACCCGGACCACCCGACGGGCACGGTCTACGTCGACATCGACCCCACCGGCGAGCCCCGCTACGACATCACCGACGACGTGGCGTGGGACTACCTGCAGTGGGACGGCGACATGGCGTACCTGGCCGATCGTGCCGACGCGGTCTGCTTCGGCACACTCGCCCAGCGGTACGCCCAGACCCGCAACACGGTCTACCGGTTCCTCGACGACGCGCACCGATCGGTGCGGCTGTATGACATCAACCTGCGCCCGGGCACCGACGATCGGCGGACGCTGACGCGGAGCCTCGAGCTGGCCACCGCGATCAAGGTCAGCGGCGACGAGCTGCGGACGCTGCAACGGCTCATGGTGCTCGGCGACGACGCCGACGCGGCGATCGCGCGGCTCTTCAAGCGCTTCGACCTGGCGTGGGTGGCCGTGACCCGCGGTGCCGAGGGGACGATCGTGCACACGCCCCTGGGCACGCAGACCGGCGACCCGGCGCTGACCGCGCCGGTCGACAACGCCGACCCGGTCGGCGCGGGGGACGCGACGTCGGCGGCGCTGCTGCACGGCGTGGTGCGGCGCTGGCCGTGGCCGCGCACGATCACGCTCGCCAACAAGCTCGGCGCCCACGTCGCCAGCCACCCGGGCGCGTGCCCGGAGCTGTCCGCGGAGCTGATCGAACTGGCCAGGTGACCGCCCCGGCCGACGGGCCACCGCTGGAATGCCGCCATGCTGCTGATCATCGATAACTACGACTCGTTCACGTACAACCTGGTGCAGCGGATCGGGGAGCTGGACCGGTCGATCGCGATGAAGGTGGTGCGGAACGACAAGGTGACCGCCGACGAGGCCGAGGCGCTGGGCCCGACGCACGTGATCGTCTCGCCGGGCCCGTGCACGCCGCGCGAGGGCGGGGTGAGCAACGAGATCATCCAGCGGTTCGCCGGCCGCGTGCCGCTGCTGGGCGTCTGCCTCGGCCACCAGTGCATCGGGTTCACGCACGGCATGACCGTCGAGCGGCACACCCGGCTGATGCACGGCAAGACCTCGCCGATCCACCACGACCAACAGACGATCTTCGCCGGGGCGGCCAATCCCTTCACCGCCACGCGGTACCACTCGCTGATCATCGTGCGGCAGACGATCGACACCCGGCTCTGGGACATCAGCGCCTGGACCGACGAGGGCGAGGTCATGGGCGTGAGGCGGAAGTGGGACCAGGCCCCGCTGGAAGGCGTGCAGTTCCACCCCGAGAGCTTCCTCACCACCAACGGGCCGATCCTGCTGGCCAACTTCCTCGGCCTGCCGCGGCCAGCGGTCACCGACGCTTGAACAGCGGGATGCCGCCACAAGGGCGCCGCGACGCTGCGCGGCGAATTCCGCGGCGGCGCGCCCGCTATCCGGCGCGCTTCTCTTCGGTCGCGCGCCGCAAGGTGCGCTTCTCTTTCTCGGTCAGCGCGTTCAAGCCCTCGTTGTGGACCTTGGCGAGGATGCGGTCGATCTCGGCTTCGTCGGCCTGCTGCTGCTTGCGCTGGCGGTCGGTGCGGACATGCTCGACCCGCTGCCGCACGCGGCCGGCGCTCTCGGCGAACGGATCGAGCAGCCGGGGCCTGCGGATCAGCAGGAAGCCCACCGCCGCCCCGCCGAGGTGCGCGACCTCGCCGCCGGCGTTGACCGACCCGACCACGACGCTGAGCACGGCGATGCCGAGGAAGACCCAGACCAGCGTGCGGAGCTTCATGGGGATCGGGGGGATCAACAGCATGACACGCTGATCCGGAGCGATCAGCGCCGCGGCCACCAGCACGCCGAAGATGCACCCCGACGCGCCGACCAGGGCGGTTCGCGTCGCCAACGCCGGGTCGCGGAAGAACACGTCGGGCACCGCCAGGGCGAGCACCGTGAAGAGCGCCGCCCCGCCGACCCCGCTGATCAAATAGAACGCGATGAACCGGCGACTGCCCAGCCAGCTCTCGACCATCGGGCCGAAGAAGAACAGCGCCAGCATATTGAAGAAGATATGGAAGAAGTCCCAGTGGAGGAACTGGTACGTGATGATCCGCCAGACTTGCCCGCCGAGGATGGCGTCGTCGATATTGAAAGCGCCCCAGTTGCGCGGTGCGATGGCCGCGGCGCGCATCGAATGGCCCAGGATCGCGTCGAGGATGAACACGCCGGCGTTGATCACGATCAACCAGGTCACGACCGCGCGGGGCTGCAGCCGGCCGAGCCCGCCGCCACCGCCGAAACCGCCCCCGCGTGTCGGCGGCCCGCCGAACTGGTAACTCCGTTCATAAGGTCGGTCTTGCCATCCCATGCTGTCAATCCTTGCGTCCGGAGCGGCGTCGGGCAAATTGAATGTCGCTCGGCCGGCCGAGCGGCAATCGCTCGAAGACATTCAGCAGGTAAGGCCGGCGGATGAGCAGGTAGCCCATCGCGGCCCCGCCGAGATGCGCCGCCTCGCCGCCGGCATTCTGTCCGGATTGATGACCGAAGAAGATCACCGTGTACACCGCCAGCAGCACGAAGAAGATCGCCAGGTGCCGCAGCTTCACCGGCACCGGCGGGAACAGCAGCAGCACCTCCGCGTTGGGCGCGATCACCGCCGACGCGATCAGCACCCCGAACAGTCCCGCCGACGCGCCCACCAGCGGCGTGACCTCGAACGTGCTCAGCAGCCCCGCCGAGGCGAACAGCACATACAACACCGGCCCGCACATGCCGCAGAGAAGATAAAACGCCAGATACCGACGCGAACCCAGGTAGCTCTCCACCAGCGGGCCGAACACCATCAGCCCGATCATGTTGAACAAGATGTGGGCGATCCCCGCGTGCAGGAACTGGAAGCCGAGGAACCGCCAGACTTGCCCGCTGTAGATCGTCGTCGCCACGGAGAAGTGGGCCCAGTAGTACAGCGGGCCGACGATCGTCTCCTCGACGATCGTCTGGCCGTCCCTCATATACGGCAGCTCGAGCCGGTAGCCGATCTTCAGCACGGCCACCAGCAAGGCGTCGAGCACGAACACGGCGATGTTGATCGCGATGATCCACGTGTTGACGCGGCGCCAGTTGATCCCGCCGCCCGGCCTGTTGGGCTTGGGCGTCATCGCTCACCCCCCGGATCGGCGAACGCCTGGTAATACAGCACCGCCGCCAGCGTCTTGGCGTCGCGGACCTCGCCGTCGCGGCAGAGCCGGATCAGCTCGTCCCAGCTCACCGGCTCCACACGGATCTTCTCGGTCGGCTCGAGTTGCTGGCCCACGTGCTTCAGGCCGCGCGCCACGAACGTGTACATCCGCTCGGTGCAGACCCCCGGGCTGGTGTAGAACAGGACCAGCGGCTCGATCGTCGCCGCCTCGTAGCCGGTCTCCTCGATCAGCTCGCGGCCGGCACACGCGCGCGGGTCCTCCCCCGCCTCGAGCGTCCCGGCGCACAGCTCCCAGAGCTCCTCGCCGACGGCGAACCGCTCGTTACGGATCATCACCACCCGGCCATCGTCCATGATCGGCAGCACCGCCACCGCCCCGGGGTGGACCACCAGCTCACGCTCGGTCGTCCCGCCGTCGTTGCGGGTCAGCGTCACGCGGTCGACGGCGAACTTGCTGCCCTCAAACACACGCTCGGATTCACCTTGAGTACGTGTCATGTCCACCAGTGTATGCCAGATCAGCCGCCCGGTGCCTGTTGCCCGCCGCCCTCGACGTACTTGCAAACACAATCGTACAGCCTCCCGCCGAGCGTCCGGGCCAGGTGCTCTTCCTTGATGACCGCGAGGTTGAGCGCATCGCACGTGAAGCGGGCGCGGAGGTTGGTTTCGACGGCGCGGCCCATGCCCTCGAGGATCACCAGGTCCGTCCGCGGGTCGGCCGCCGACGCCGCCAATTCCTCGCTGACCGCTCGCAGGTCGATCAGCGGCGCGTCGTTGCCCGAGGGCACCAGTTCCAGGCGCCGCTGTTGCCCCGCCGCGGCGACCTCCTCGTCGATCGCGGCGATGCGGCCGACCAGCTCAACCAGTTCGGGGTGCGTGATGTCGTTGAGTGCCGGGCGGGTGTTGGCGGTCACCACGACCTGCGTCCCGCGCCGCAGCATCTCGCGGATCAGGGGGAACATGCCCAGCACCACGTCCGCGCCGGCGTTGTCGACGAACACGATGGCGCGCCGGTGCGGCCCGCGCCGCCACGCCCGCAGCCACGCGTCCAGGTCGTCGAAGACCCACGGCCGGGCCAACACGCGCTCCCGCTCGTCGTGGAAGTCGAACCCGTCGTTGTCGAACCGGCTGGTGGTGCTCTTGGCGCCCAGGTCGAACAGGTTGCCCGCGAACACACCGCGGATCAGCGCCTCGCCCCGCTCGGCCGGGTCCATCGCATCGATCTCCGCCAGCAGGTCCGGCAACAGCGCCAGCGCGCTGTCGTCCTCGGCGCGCTTCACCACCGCGTAAGGGTCGTCGAAGTCATGCCGGCGCAGGCAACCCTCCCTCAGCCGGCAGATCCGCAGGATATTCAGCTCGCCGTGGGCGTCGGGTTCGCTACGCAGGTGCTGGAGGATCGCGGCGAACTCGGCGCGCATGGCCTCGGCGCGGTCGGCCGCGTCGTGACGCGTGTCCGAGACGATCGCGTGCCTCACCAGCGACGGCAGGTGATGCTCGAAGACCTCGATCCAGTATTCGCGCGCCTCGGGGTCCGCCATGAGGTCCAGCGTGTGGGCCCGGTAGCCCGCGGGGTCGGCAAGCAAGGGGAACGTCACCATCTTGGTCCTCACAGGACGGGGCGCGGTTGGACGACGCCACGTCACAGCCGCGCGAAGTTCTCCAGCATCCGCAGGCCGACACGCTGGCTCTTCTCGGGGTGGAATTGCACCGCCCAGATGTTGTCGCGCCAGACGCTCGAGCAGAACGGCCCGCCGTAGTCGGTGGTGGTCGCCACGTCCGCCGGCTCGGCCGGCGCGGCGTAGTAGGAGTGCACGAAATACACGAACGCATCGTCGGCCAAGCCCGCGAGCAAGGGGTTGTCCGCACGGGTCGGCCGCAGCGCGTTCCAACCCATGTGCGGGACCTTGAGTGACGTGTCGGTCAGTTCGAAACCGCGGACGCGCCCGGGCAGGACGCCGAGCCCCGCGGCGACGCCGTCCTCATCCGAGCCCTCGAACAGCAGTTGCAGCCCGAGGCAGATGCCCAGGAACGGCCGGCCCGAGGCGATGAAGCGGCGGACCGGGTCGACCAGCCGGCGCTCGTGCAGGTTGGCCATCGCGTCGCCGAACGCGCCCACGCCCGGCAGGATGAGCTTGTCCACGGGGTCGACGCCCCCGGCGGCATCGACGAACGCCGCCTCGAAGCCCAGCTTCGCCAGCGCCTTCTGCACGCTCCGCAGGTTGCCCATCGCATAGTCGACGATGCCGATCATAAGCGGGTCAGGATAGTGGCCGATCGCGACACTGACAAAGCCACCGGCGGGGCGGTCGGGCGTGCCCACGAAAAAAGCGGCGGGCTCGCGCCCGCCGCCGATCGATCGGTTGTCCCGCCTCGCCGCGCCTCAGTTCACGATAACGACGATCTCGACGCGGCGGTTCTGCGCCTTGCCCGCGGCGGTGCTGTTGGAGGCGCGGGGGTCGGCTTCGCCGAACCCGGCCGAGTACATCCGCTCGTCGTTGACGCCCTGGCTGGCGAGGTAGCGCTCCACCGCGAGGGCGCGCTGGGCGGACAGCTCCTTGTTGTCCTTCCACTTGCTCTTGCGGATGGGATCGGAGTCGGTGTAGCCCTCGATGCGGACGGTCTGGCCGCCGTAATCGCTGTTGAGCACGGACGCGATGTCGCTGAGCGTCCGCTTGGCGGTGCTGCGCAGTTCGACCTTGCCGGAGGCGAACAGCACGTCGCCGGGCACGCGGACGGTGACCTCGCCGCGGCTGCCGCGCTCGACGTCCACGCCGGCGATCTGCTCGAACCCGGTGTTCGCGCCGGCCTGCCCGGGGGCGGGCTGATCCATCCGCTGCTCCATGTCATCCAGCCGCTGGGCGAGTTGCATGCGCTCGGAATCGGCCTGCTGCCGCGCCTGGCGTTCGGCGTCGAGTTCCTGCTGCAGCTCCATGTTCTGAATCCGCAGCGCCTCGTTCTCCTGTTTCAGGTCCTTGCCGCACCCGCCGGCGAAGGTCGCCAGCCCCACGATCGCCGCCGCTGCCCATTTCCCTGCCGCATGTACGCTGAACATGGTCGTCGTCCTTTCGGTCATCCATGACGGAACGGTTTGCCCTTGCCAAGGGACTTTACCACGTCCGCCACCGGCCGCCAAGGATTTCGCGCATCAATATCCGGGATCGGCGTTGATGAGCGTGGCGATGAAGGTCATCAGGGGTCGCTCGAAGGCGATCACCCCGACCGCGGCGGCGGCGAGGTGCGGGCCGTACGGAATGATCCGCACCTCCCGCTTGAGCACCTGTTGCGCCCCGGCCGACAACAGGGCCCAGCCGAGCCCCAGGAACGGCGCGACGAAGAACGTCAGCACCGCCGCCGGCCAGCCGGCCACCGCGCCCACCGCGGCCAGCAGGTGCACGTCGCCCAGCCCCATCGCCTCCCGGCCGAAGCCCAGCGTCCCGAGCACCCGGGTGGCCCAGACGACGGCCCCGCCGGCCAGGTAGCCCAGCAGCACCCCCCCGAGCACCCGGACCCAGGCCGGCATGTCACGCCCGTCGAGCAGCGCCGAGACGACCACCGCGCCGGCCACCGGCAGCACCAGGAACAGGCACTCCTTGAGCACCTCACGCCGGGGATGAGGATGTTCCAGAAAGGCATCGGGCGCTTCGTCGTCGGCCGGCTCGACCGGCGCCACGTCGAAGCTCCGCGGCAGCAGCCCCGCCTGGACGAGGATGATCGACCCGGCCAGGCCCGCCGCGCCGCCCAGCGCCGCGCCGACCCACGCCGCTGCCGGCCATGGCGCCGGCGCGTCCATGCCCAGGCCGCCCAGCCACGCGTGCGGCCGGTCCACGAACCACCCGCCGTACAGCGGGTACACCACCAGCGCCACCGCGGTCACGAACCACATGACCGTCAACGGGATGACCAGGTACCGCGCGTCGATGACCGTCGCCGCCAGCAGCCCCGCGAACAGCACGAGGTAGACCGCGAAGACCGGCCAGGTGTTCACGAAGCCCGGCCCCGCGAAGTCGGGCCGCAGGTCGGTGTGGTAGGCGACCACGAACCAGCCGACGAACAACCCCGCCGTCAGCGCCTCGACGATCGGGTACTGGGCGCTGATCGGCTGGCCGCACTGCCGGCAGCGGCCCCGCAGCAGCAGCCACGAGAGGACCGGGACGTTGTCGTACCAGCGGATCCGCGTGCCGCAGCCCGGGCAGGCGCTGGGCGGGTGGACGATGTTCTTGCCCTCCGGCAACCGATAGATCAGCACGTTGAGAAACGACCCGACGCACGCGCCCAGCGCCGCGAGAAAGATCAGCAGGATGACGTCGGCTGGGATCATGGGGCCGCTTCCATCACAGCGTCGCCGCGCGACTACTCGGACGCTTCGAGTTCGCCTTCGTCGTTGACCTGGAGCTGCTCGATCTTCTGTTCGGCGCGGTCGAGCACGGCGCGGCAGTGCTTGAGCAACTCGACGCCGCGCTCGTACTGCCTGAGCGATTGTTCCAGGCCGACCTCGCCGGACTCGATCCCGTCGATGATCTGTTCGAGCTGCGCGACCGCCTGCTCGAAGGTCAGCGGCGGATCGGCGTCGGGGCGCGGCTGTTCCTGGGGGTCGGGCATGCCGTCAGTCTAACCGAATTGCGGCGGGGCTTTGCCGCGGACCGGCGTCGCCCAGCGCGTCGAGCAGTTGATCGAGATGTTCGTCTTCGTGGTCGGCGCGGAGGCTGAAGCGCAGCCGCGCCGAACCCGGGGCGACGGTCGGCGGGCGGATGGCCGGCGCGACGATCCCGGCGTCGCGGAGCTTGTCGGCCAGCGCCAGGGCGTCTGCGGCGTCGCCGACGACGAGCGGGACGATCGGGGTGAGCGGGTCGGGGTCGGGCGGCACGGTCCAGCCGCCCCGCCGCAGCCCGTCGCGCAGCCGCCGCGACAGCTCCGCCAGCCGCGACCGACGCCCGGGCTCCCGTTCGACGATGTCCAGCGCCGCGTCGATCGCCGCCGCGGTCGTCGGGGGCACGGCCGTCGTGTAGATGAAGCTGCGCGCGTGGTTCACGACCGTGTCGATCACGAGTCGATCAGCGGTGATCAGACCACCGAGCGAACCCAGCGCCTTCGAGGCGGTCGAGATGGTCACGTCGATGCGATTTGCCAGGCCGAGGTGCTCGGCGAGCCCGGCCCCGCAAGGCCCGACGACGCCGGTCGCGTGCGCTTCGTCGACGACCAGCACCGCGTCATGGCGATCGCGTACGGCACACAACGCCGCCAGGTCGGCCGCATCGCCGTCCATGGAGAACACCGAGTCGGTGACGATGAGGCGTCGGCCGCCGCCGTGACGCTCGAGGAGGCGCGCCAGCTTGTCGTGGTTGCGGTGCGGGTAGACGCGGACGTCGGCCCCGCAGCCCCGCGCCGCATCGATCAGCGACGCGTGCGACAGCTTGTCGAGGCAGACCAGGTCCCCCTCCCCGGCCAGCGCCGTCATCGCCGCGAGGTTGGCCATGTACCCGGTGGGCAGGAGCAGCGCGGCCTCGGCGTGCTTGAAAGCGGCGAACCGCTGCTCGACGTCCTCGTGGATGGTGAGGTGGCCCGTGACCAGCCGGGCGGCGCCGGCGCCGGTCCCGACCGTCCGCGCGATCTGGGCGACGACGCGGCCGACGTACGGCTCGGTCGCCATGCCCAGGTAGTCGTTCGACGCGAAGTTGACCAGCGCCCGGCCGGACGCGTCGCGGACGACCGCGGCGGCCCGGTCATAACGACACATCCGCCGGAGCAGGTGGTCGGCGGCGCGTTGGTCCAGGTCGCGTTGGAGTTGGCCCGGCCAGTCGGGCATGGCGGGCTAGCCCTCGGCGCGCCCGGGCTGCTCGGCGCCGGCGGGGCTGAAGTCCAACTCCGCGCCGCTCTGCTCGTCGAGTGCCTTCTTCATGAGGTGGCCGGCCTTGAACTTCACCGTCCGCTTGGGCGGCACCGGCACCTGCTCGAGGGTCTTGGGGTTCTGGGCCATGCGGGCGGCCCGGTGCTTGACTTCAAACACGCCGAAGTCTCGAAACTCCAGCCGATTGCCCTGCCCCAGCTCTACAACGATGTTATCGAGGAAGCTCTGAACAACCTTCTTAACGGCGACCCGCTTCACACCGGTGGCGTCGGCGATGCGGTCAACCAGTTCCTTCTTGGTCACTGTGGCCATGGAAATATCCTTAGTCTGCACTGGATACATACCGAGCGGAACAACAGAGGTGCCCAGACGCGGCCGACTAGGCGATGCGGCCGAGCCTGAATCCCCCGAAATGTCCACCACGACAAGTATGCCAGCGCGGCGACCCGCCGTCAAGCCCGGTCATGTTAATGGCTTATGGCAGATGCCCGGAAAAAGTCAAGCGGCTCAAGGCGCAATTTCTACGCTCGTCTCGACCCGCCGGTAGACGTTGTGGATCCGGTCCCCGAAGCTCTGCTGGCGGTCCCGGGTCACGGTCACCGACGACCGTGCCGGCACCGTGGCCGCACCCGGGCGGACGTTCAGCCGCCCGTCGTTGCGACTGGCCCACCACGGCCGACCCGCCTGACCCGGCGAGGCGAGTTGCCCCCGGGCGACCCCGCGGGCCCGGGCCTCCCGCATCGCCTGGCTGTCGAACACCGCCTGCGGCGGCCGGACCGAGTAAGTCTGGGCGCGCGCCGCATCGCTCATCCGCTGGGAACCGGCACAACCCCAAGCCCCAGCGGCCCACGCGGCCACGACAACATGCAACAATAACCGGCGCATCAGCTTACTCCGCCAAGCAGCCGGTCAAACGTCATGCCGCGGGCGCCGCGGTGCCGGCCTCGTCCACAAACTCATTTATGACAGCAGCTTGCGGCGCGACACCGGCGCGATCCCCGACGTGCGGTCCGTGTGGATGTTGATCGGGGCCCACACCGCCGGCCTCCGGCGTCGCGCCCGGGCAACGGTCGGGGCCGGCCCCGGGGCGGCACGCCCAGGACCCAGTCTGTACACTCGCCCGCCATGATCGTCGTCACCGGCATGCATCGAAGCGGCACCTCGGCCGTCACCCAGTTGCTCGGCGAGTTGGGCATGGACCTGGGTGATCCGGCTCAACTGCTCGTCGCCGACAAGTGGAACGCGCGCGGCTACTTCGAGAACGTCCCGGTGATGGTCTGCAACGACCGCCTGGTGCTCGGCGGCGGCGCGGTGTATCCCGGCCGGCACTACTACCGGCCGCGCCACGAGCGCACATGGTGGATGCGGCTGCGGATCAGCGCGCTGTGGGCGCGATTCCTGCTTTGTCCGCGGTTGACGCCGATCGAACATCGCGCCCGCCGCTGCGAGCATCAGATGCGCGCGATGGCCGCCGACTTCCGCGGCAAGGTCGTCAAGGACACCCGCTTTTCGCTGACGCTGGCGCAGTGGCGGCGGCTCGACGCCGTCGAACGCGTGCTGGTGATCTTTCGCAGGCCCGAGGAGGTCGCCCGGTCGCTGGCCCGGCGGAACGGCCTGCCGCAACGCTTCGGCCGGGCGCAATGGCGGCTGCATACGCACACCCTGCTGAACACGCTGGACGGCCTGCCCACCGTCTTCGTCGACTTCAATCGCCTGCTCCACGCCTCCACGTGCGACGCGGAACTCGATCGCGTCATCGCCTTTGCCGGCGGCCAACCCGATCCCCAGGTGCGCGAACGACTCAAGACCCAATGCATCCGCCCCGACCTGGCGACCACCGGCCGCGACGACATGCAGCCCGATGCCAGCCTCCACCTGTATCGACAGCTTCAGCAGTGCCACGCACGCTACGCCACGCCGCAGCCCTTCGAGCCCATGGACACCGCGACGACGTCACCCCCAACGCACCACACCGCCCATCAGCAGTCCCCAACATCGAGGCGCCGCATGGATCGATGAGCACACGCCACGCGCTGTCCCATTCATGGCTGCGCGTGGCCGCGACATAGCCTCTCCGGCGGGTCCGACCGATGCGTCAACCTGCCGGGCGACGATCGACGGCTACTGATGGTTCCTGTAAACAGAGACGCATGACTGAAACGCAAGACAAACGACCGAACGTCGTGTTCATCATCACCGATGATCAGGGCTACGGCGACCTGGGCTGCACGGGCAACCCGTGGCTGAAGACGCCGCACATCGATGCGCTGCACGCCGAGTCGTGCCGCATGAATGACTTCCACGTCTCGCCGCTTTGCACGCCCACGCGGGGGTCGCTGATGACCGGCAATCGCCCGATCCGCAACGGTGCATGGGCCACCTGCTGGGGCCGATCCATCCTCAACAAGACCGAGACGACGATCGCCGACGTCTTCGCGGCCAACGGGTACCGCACCGGGTTGTTCGGCAAGTGGCACCTGGGCGACAACTACCCGTACCGGCCTCAGGACCGCGGCTTCCACCGCGTTGTCGCGCACAAGGGCGGCGGGGTCGGGCAGACGCCCGATTACTGGGGCAACAACTACTTCGACGACACCTACTTCCACAACGACCAGCCGGTCCCGCACGAGGGCTACTGCACCGATATCTGGTTCGATGAGGCGGCGGCGTTCATCCGCGAGGACAAACATGCCCCCTTCTTCGCTGTCATCGCCACGAACGCCCCGCACTCGCCGTTCCTCGTCGCCGCGCAGTACCGCGCCCCGTACGACGGCGATGACGATATTGTCAACGCGGCGTTCTATGGGATGATCGCGAACATCGACGAGAACGTCGGACGACTGCGCGGCATGTTGAAGCACGAGGGGATCGCCGACGACACGATCGTCATCTTCATGACAGACAACGGTTCGTCAGGCGGTTGCCATATGGATCGCGACGGCTACGTGACGCACGGGTACAACGCGGGGATGCGCGGCAAGAAGGGCTCGTATTACGAGGGCGGGCATCGCGTGCCGTTCTTTCTGCACTGGCCCCGCGGCGGGCTGAACCAGCCCCGCGACGTGGACGACCTGGCGCTGCACATCGATTTCGCGCCGACGCTGATGGAGTTGTGTGGCCTCGAGCCGCCCCGGCGATTCACGTGCGACGGCCGCAGCCTGGCGCCGCTGATCCGCGGCGAGGCGGACGAGCTGCCGGAGGATCGCGTCTCCTTCATCCAGATCCACCAGGGCCACGGGCCCCCCGAGAAGTCGCGGTACGCGGCGCTGACGCGGCGGTGGCGGCTGCTGCACGGCAAGGAACTGTACGACGTCAAGGCCGACCCCGAGCAACGCGCCGACCTGGCCCAGCAACATCCCGACGTGGTCGAGCGCTTGGCCGCGGCTCACGACGCCTGGTGGGCACAGATGCAGCCGCACCGCGAACAACGCTGCGCCATCGCGCTCGGGAACGACGCGGCCAACCCGACGCGGCTCGACGCCATGGACGTGATGGGCGACGTCGCGTGGCAGCAGCGCCACGTCGCCATCGCACAAAAGTCGACCGGCAACTGGTTCGTCGACGTCGAACAACCGGGGATGTACCGGTTCGCACTGCGCCGCTGGCCCGCGGAGCTCGACCTGCCCATCGATGCGAACCTCTCGCCCGACCAGGCCAGGCAACTGGCCAACGCGACGGCCCCGGCCCACTGCCGCGCGATCGCGCCCCTGCGGGCGACCGTGCGGATCTTCGATGAAGAGCACGCCGTGGACATTGCGCCGGGGGATAAGCAGGCGGCGGTGACCGTCTCGCTCGACCGGACGGGCGAGACGGAGCTGACAGCGACCTTCTCCGACGCGTCCGGCGACTGGCACGGCGCCTACTACGTGTCCGTGGAGCGGCTCGCCTCGCCCGCGTAAGCCCGCGCCATGGCAAGAGATGCGTTCGCTCCCGACCGCGGCAAAACGCCAACCGAGCCCGAGCAAGTGCCGGAGGTGGGACTCGAACCCACACGAGGGTTTTAGCCTCAGCGGATTTTGAATCCGCCGCGTCTGCCAATTCCGCCACTCCGGCGTCGGGCGGTCTGAGCCATGGGATTCTGGCATGCGCCTCACGTCCAGTCAATGGCCCGGGCGGCGGCGTGGCGCGTTGGCACCGCCGCGGCCCGACCGCCAGCATCCGGCCGAGCGCCGATGCGCCGGGTGTGGCAAGGTGGCCGCGGCCCCGGCGCCACGGCCGCGCTCGCGCTTGAGTTGCCACGCGATCCGTGCCACGATCGTTGCGGACATGACCCGTAACCGCCCGACGGGAGCCCCGGTACCATGAAGACCTCCACTCGATTGATCCTCGTCGCCGCCCTGCTGCTCTGCGGTATGGCGGCCAACCCGGCCAAGTCGCAGACCCGCGACCAGCGGATCGCCGATGCCGACCGCCCCAACATCATCTTCCTCATGGCCGACGACCTGGGCTGGGGCGACGTCGGGTTCAACGGCAGCGAGGTGATTCGCACGCCCGCGCTGGACAAGCTCGCCGGTGAAGGCGTGACCTACAAGCGGTTTTACGCGGCCAGCCCGATCTGCTCGCCGACGCGCGGCAGTTGCCTGACCGGCCGGCACCCGTATCGCTTCGGGGTGCTGGCCGCGCACACCGCGGGCCTGCGGCAGGGCGAGCTCACCATCGCCGAGATCGCCAAGAGCAGGGGCTACACCACCGGGATGTTCGGCAAGTGGCATCTGGGTTTCGTCCACCCGAGCCAGGAAGGCTCGCGCGGCTACTACTCGCCGCCGGAGCGGCACGGGTTCGATGAAACGTTCGTCACGAACAGCGCCGTGCCGACGTGGGACCCCATGGTCACGCCGCGGGGCTGGAACGCCTGGGGCAACAGGGAGGGCGAGCCCTGGAAGGACGGCGAGATCTACTACCACAACGGTGAGCTGGTGACGGACAACCTCGCGGGCGACGACAGTCGCGTGATCATGGATCGCGTGGTGCCGTTCGTCGAGCAGGCCGTGGCAAATGAACACCCGTTCCTGGCGTGCGTCTGGTTTCACACGCCGCACGAGCCCGTCGTGGCCGGACCCGAGTATCGCAAGATGTACTCGGAGTACTCCACCGAGAAGCAGCATTACTACGGCTGCATCACAGCCATGGACGACCAGGTCAAGCGGCTGGATGACGTGCTGACCCGGCTGGGCATCAAGGACGACACGGTCGTCTTCTTCTGCAGCGACAACGGTCCGTCCCGGCAGAACCTCAACCGCGAGCGCGGCATTGAGATCGCCTCGGCCGGGCCGTATCGCGGCACGAAGCACACCGCTTACGAGGGCGGGCTGCGTGTGCCTTGCTTCATGGTCTGGCCGGGCCGGATCGCGCCCGGTGAGTCGGGCTTCATGGCCGGGACCGTCGACTACTTCCCTACGGTCGCGGAGCTGATCGGCTACGAATTCTCCGGCGGGGCCGGCCGGCCGATCGACGGGGTAAGCCTGCTGGCCAACCTGCGCGGCGCGATGGCCGAGCGGCCCACGCCCCTGTACTGCGGGTATCGGCGGCTCTGGAAGAACGAGGACGTCAAGGCCTTCATCCAGAACCGCTACAAGCTCGTGCACCAGGAGATGGGCGAGTGGCAGATGTTCGATCTGCTCGCAGATCCTTACGAGACGAATGACCTTGCCCACACCATGCCCGAGCGTCTGGCCGAGCTGCGGGACGCCCTGGACACCATGGAACAGTCGGTGCAGCGGAGCCTGAACGGCGCTGACTACCGGTATTGATCCAGCGTCGACGTCCCGTCGCGCGGTATTCGGCGCCGGCCCGAACCGATGTCGCACGACCTGATCGAGCTATGGCCGAGCGGTTGCACGCACAACGTCGACCCGGTCGAGCGGGCCAAGGCGCCGCGGGCGTCCCCGTCGCGATGCACGTATGTGTGGGTGACCGGCACGGCGTGGGGCTCGCGGCGGACCTGCCGGGCGTGAACGCTGGCCGCAACGGCTGCTCGACTGGCTGGCGGCGATGTAGCGCCGCCGGCGCGGCGTGCGTGTTTGGACCGGGTGCATGGCGAAGTTACAATCGTCGCTCCATCGCCCGTCACCCCCCCGTTCGGAGGCAGTCCATGTACACGCCACTGCTCGCCCTGTCGATGCTGGTCCTCGTCGCGTTCGTCGTCGGTTGCCGGAGCCACCCGATGACCGGTTCCGAAGGAGTCAGCGACTTCGACGAGATCCGGCAGTTCACGCTGACCAACGCCAACGGCATGACGGTGAAGCTGACCAACTACGGGGCGCGCATCACCCACCTGGTCGTGCCCGACCGCGACGGCGAGCTCGCGGACGTGGCGCTGGGGTACAACAGCGTCGAGGGTTACATGAACGCGGTCGATCGGCCTTACTTCGGGACCACCGTCGGGCGGTACGGCAATCGCATCGCCCACGGCCGGTTCACGCTCGACGGCGAGACCTACGAGCTGGCCACGAACAACGGACCCAACCACCTGCACGGCGGGATCATCGGGTTCGACAAGGTCGTCTGGGACGCCGAGCACCGGGGCGACGCCGTGCTATTCCGGTACGTGGCGAAGCACATGGAAGAGGGCTATCCCGGCGAGCTCGACGTGACCGTCACCTACCATTTGAACGATCGGAACGAGCTGGCGATCGACTACCACGCGACGACCGACAAGCCCACGGCGGTCAACCTCACCAACCACACGTACTTCAACCTGGCCGGCGAGGGGACCGCGACGATCCTCGATCACGAGCTGATGATCCACGCGACGCGGTTCACGCCGGTCGACGCGACCTTGATCCCGACGGGCGAGTTGCGACCGATCGCGGGCACGCCCTTTGATTTCACCGAGCCCAAGCCGATCGGCGCCGACATCGACGCCGACAACGAGCAACTGGCGAACGGCGCGGGGTACGACCACAACTTCGTGCTCGAGCGCGACGCCAACGCGGACAGCGTGCAGCTCGCGGCGACGCTGCACGACCCGGAGAGCGGGCGGTTCATGGAGGTCTTGACCACCGAGCCCGGCGTGCAGTTCTACTGCGGCAACTTCCTCGACGGGCGACTGGTCGGCAAGTCCGGCAAGCCTTATGGGCATCGCAGCGCGCTGTGCCTCGAGACGCAGCACTACCCCGACAGCCCGAACCAGCCGGACTTCCCCTCGACGATCCTTCGGCCGGGCGAGGCGTACCGGAGCACGACGATCTACCGGTTCTCGACGAAGTGACGGCGGC
Organism: uncultured Planctomycetaceae bacterium; assembly: GCA_964458935.1. GTDB lineage: Bacteria > Planctomycetota > Phycisphaerae > Phycisphaerales > Zrk34 > CAYWKS01. The sequence goes on along the minus strand of CAYWKS010000004.1, from coordinate 108,023 downwards.
GGCGTGGCGGCGGGTTTAGACCGCGCCCAGGCTCATGTCCGGCGCGCCGAGCAGGCTCTCGGCGCCGGTGAGGTAGGTGTCGATCGAGCGGGCGGCGCCGCGGCCCTCGGCGATCGCCCAGACGACCAGGCTCTGGCCGCGGCGGCAGTCGCCGGCGGTGAAGACCTTGTCGATGTTGGTGGCGTAGTCGCCGTACTCAGCCTTGAAGTTGGAGCGGTCGTCGGTGTCGAGTCCCAACTGCTCGGCGAGCTGCTGCTCGGGCCCGAGGAAGCCCATGGCCAGCAGCACGAGCTGGGCCGGCCAGGTCTGCTCGGAGCCGGGGACCTCCTGGAAGGACGGCCGGCCGCCGTTCTCGGGCTTCTTCCAGGCGATGCGGACGGTCTTGATGCCGGCGAGGCGGCCGTCGTCGTCGCCGACGAACTGCTTGGTGAGGATGGCGAACTGCCGGGGGTCGTCGCCGAACCGGGCGGCGGCTTCCTGGTGGCCGTAGTCGGCGCGGTAGATCTTGGGCCACTGGGGCCAGGGGTTGTCGGGCGCCCGCTCGAGGGGGGGCTTGTCGAGCAGCTCGAAGTTGACGAGGCTGCGGCAGCCGTGTCGCATGCTCGTGCCCAGGCAGTCGGTGCCGGTGTCGCCGCCGCCGATGACGATCACGTCCTTGCCCTGGGCGCTGATCGGCACGTCGAACCGCTTGGCGTAGCCCGCGTCGATCAGGCCCTTGGTGTTGTGGTGCAGGAACTCCATGGCGAAGTGGATGCCCCGCAGCTCGCGGCCGGGCGCGGGCAGGTCGCGCGGCACGGTCGCGCCCGTCGCCAGCAACACCGCATCGAACTCGTCGATCAGCTTGCGGGGGTCGATGTACTGGATGTCATCGGCCTTGGGCCCGGCGCCGGCCGGCGTCTGCGGCGAGCCCCCGACGAACGCGTTGGGCACGAACTTCACGCCCGCCTCGGCCATCAGGTTCACCCGCCGCTCCACCGTCCGCTTGTCCAGCTTCATGTTCGGGATGCCGTAGTACAGCAGCCCGCCGATCCGGTCGTGCCGCTCGTACACGGTGACCTCGTGGCCGGCCTTGTTGAGCTGGTCGGCCGCGGCGAGCCCCGCCGGGCCCGACCCCACGATCGCCACGGTCTTGCCGGTCCGCGCCAGCGGGGCGTTCGCCTCGACCCAGCCCTGTTCGTAACCGCGGTCGATGATCGCGTTCTCGATGTTCTTGATCGTCACCGGCGGGTCGGTGATGCCCAGCACGCACGCCCCCTCGCACGGCGCGGGGCACACCCGACCCGTGAACTCCGGGAAGTTGTTCGTCTTGTGCAGCCGGTCCAGCGCCTCCCGCCAGCGACCCTTGTATACCAGGTCGTTCCACTCGGGGATCAAGTTGTCGATCGGGCAACCCGTCGCCGACTGGCAGAACGGCACCCCGCAGTCCATGCACCGCGCACCCTGCGTCTTGAGGTGCTCCTCCGCCACCGGCGCCAGAAACTCCTCGTAGTCCTCGATCCGCGTTCGCGGGTCGGTGTACGGCACCGTCTGTCGCTCGTATTCCTTGAATCCGGTGGGCTTACCCATCAGTCGCCTCCTGGGTCGTTCATGCCTTGGCCCCTGTCGTTGCTCATGCCACTCACTGCTGACCCGTGGCCTGGGCCTGTTCGTCGCGGTCGGCGTCGCGCCAGTCGTGCACCTGGGCCTCGGCCTCGTCGTCGTGGTCCATCCGCTCGGCGAGCACCCGCTTCAGGTCGATCGGCATGACCTTGACGAACTCGCCCAACGCCGCGTCCCAGCGATCGAGGATCGACCCGGCCACCGTCGACCCGGTGTAGCGGTGGTGGTTGTCGATCAGCTCGCGCAGCTCGCGGACGTCGGCGTCATCCTCGACCGGCTCCAGCTCGACCATGGCGAGGTTGCAGTTCTGCAGGAAGCGGCCGTGCGGGTCGTGGATGTACGCCATCCCGCCCGACATGCCCGCGGCGAAGTTGCGGCCCGTCGGGCCGAGGATCACCACACGCCCGCCGGTCATGTACTCGCACGCGTGGTCGCCGACGCCTTCGATGACCGTCCTCGCCCCGGAATTGCGGACGCAGAAGCGTTCGGCCGCGATCCCGCGGAAGTACGCCTCCCCGCTGGTCGCGCCATACAGCGCGACGTTGCCGATGATGATGTTCTCCTCGGGCGTGAACGTCGAGCGGGCCGGCGGGTAGATCATGATCTTCCCCCCGCACAAGCCCTTGCCCACGTAGTCGTTCGCGTCGCCCTCGAGCTCGATGGTCACACCCCCCTGCAGCCACGCGCCCAGCGACTGGCCCGCCGATCCGTTGAGCTTGATCCGGATCGTGTCCTCGGGCAGGCCCGCCTCGCCGTGCGCCTTGGAGACCTCGTGGCTGAGCATCGTCCCGACCACCCGGTTGATGTTCACCACCGGCAGGTCGATCCGCACCGGCTCGCCGCGATCCAGCGCCGGCCGCGACAGCTCGATCAGCTTGTGATCCAGCGCGTCGGCGATCCCGTGGTCCTGCGGCAGGGTCTTGTACACGCCGACGTGCTCGCGGTGGCTGGGCTTCTCGGCCGGCGTCAGCATCGCCGATAGGTCCAGCCCGCGCATCTTCCAGTGGTCGACCGCCCGATCGGTCTTGAGCAGGTCCACCCGCCCGACCAGGTCCACCACCCGCCGCACCCCCAGCTCCGCCATGATCGACCGCATGTGCTCGGCGACCATGAACAGGTAGTTGATGACGTGCTCGGGCTTGCCCGCGAACTTCTTCCGCAGCTCCGGGTCCTGCGTCGCGATGCCCACCGGGCACGTGTTCAGGTGGCACTTGCGCATCATGATGCACCCCAGCGTCACCAGCGGCGCCGTCGACAGCCCGAACGTCTCGGCCCCGAGCAGCGCCGCGATCACCACGTCCCGGCCGGTCTTGATCTGCCCGTCGGTCTCCAGCGACACGCGGCTCCGCAGGTCGTTCATCACCAGCGTCTGGTGCGTCTCGGCGATGCCCAGCTCCCACGGAAGGCCCGCGTGCTTGATGCTCGTCAGCGGCGACGCGCCCGTCCCGCCGTCGTGCCCCGAGACGAGGATGTGGTCGGCCTTCGCCTTCGCCACACCCGCCGCGACCGTCCCCACGCCCACCTCGCTCACCAGCTTCACGCTCACGTCCGCCGACGGGTTGGAGTTCTTCAGGTCATGGATCAGCTGGCTCAGGTCCTCGATCGAGTAGATGTCGTGATGCGGCGGCGGCGAGATCAGACCCACGCCCGGCGTCGAATGCCGGCACGCCGCGATGATCTCGTTGACCTTGTGGCCCGGCAGCTCGCCGCCCTCGCCCGGCTTGGCGCCCTGCACGATCTTGATCTGCAATTCGTCGGCGTTCGTCAGGTACCACGACGTCACGCCGAAACGCCCGCTCGCCACCTGCTTGATGCTCGATCGCCGGCTGTCGCCGTTGGCGTCGGGCGTGTAACGCGAGGCTTCCTCGCCGCCCTCGCCCGTGTTGCTCTTGGCGCCGATCCGGTTCATCGCGATCGCCAGCGTCTCGTGCGCCTCGGCGCTGATCGAGCCGTAGCTCATCGCGCCCGTGCGGAACCGCTTGACGATCTGCCCGGCCGGCTCGACCTCGTCGATCGGGATCGCCCCGCCATTCGTCTTGAACTTCAGCAGCCCCCGCAGCGTGCACCGCCGCGCGTTCGCCTCGTCCACCGCGGTGGCGAAACGCCAGTAGTCGTCCGGCGTGTTCGTCCGCGCCGCGCTCTGAAGCGACGCGATCGTCGCCGGGTCCAGCGCGTGACGCTCGCCGTCCGCACGCCAGTGGAACTGACCGTCGTTGTGAAGCACCGGCAGCCGGACCTCCTGCCGCCCCGGGTACCCCAGCGCGTGACGCCGCAGCAGCTCCTCCGCCAGCACGTCCAGCCCCACGCCCTTGATCCGGCTCGCCGTGCCGTTGAAGCACCGCGCGATCACTTCCTCGTTGAGCCCGACCGCCTCGAAGATCTGCGCGCCCTTGTACGAGTGCAGCGTCGAGATGCCCATCTTCGCCATCACCTTGAGCATCCCCTTCGCCACGCCCTTCCGATAGGCGGCCACGATCCTCGCGTCCGCCGCGATCGGGTCGCGGTCGCTGAACTCCGCCGGCAGCAGCCCGTCCCGGTACGCCTGCCACAGCGACTCGAACGCCAGGTACGGGTTGATCGCGTCCGCCCCGTACCCCACCAGCAGGCAGTGCTGATGCACCTCCCGCGCCTCGGCGGTCTCCACCACGATCCCGATCCGCGTCCGCATCGCCTTGTTCACCAGGTGATGGTGCACCGCGCCCGTCGCCAGCAACGCGCTGACCGCCACCCGGTCCGGACCCACCGCGCGGTCCGACAGCACCACCAGCGAGTACCCCTCGTCGATCGCGTCCTCCGTCTCCTCGCAGACCCGCTGCAACGCCTCACGCATCCCGCCCGGACCCTCCGTACGCGGCCACGTGATGTCGATCGTCTTCGCTCGCCAACCCCGACCCGCCGGTGACTCGTCGATGTGCTTGATCGCCGCCAGTTGCTCGTTCGTCAGGATCGGGTGAGGCACCAGCAGACGATGCGCGTGCCCCTCCGTCGTCTCCAGCAGGTTGCCCTCCGGCCCGATGTAGCACTCCAGCGACATGATCGTCTCTTCACGGATCGAGTCGATCGCCGGGTTGGTCACCTGCGCAAACAACTGCTTGAAGTAGTCGTAGATCATCCGCGGCTGATCGCTCAGCACCGCCAGCGACGCGTCGTTGCCCATCGACCCGATCGGGTCCTTCTTCACCGTCACCAGCGGGATCAGCATGAACTGCATCGTCTCACGCGTGTAACCGAACGCCTGCATCCGCTCCACCAGCGAACCGGGGTCGAACCCGTGCGCCTCGGCGTCGGGACGCAGGTCCTCCAACGCGATCCGCTGGTTCTGCAGCCAACGCCCGTACGCCCGACGCGTCGCCAGGTCCTCCTTCAGCTCGTCGTCCGGGACCAGTCGGCCCCGCTCGAAGTCCAGCAGGAACATCCGACCCGGCTGAAGCCGACCCTTGATCTTCACGTTTGCCGGATCGATCTCCGGCACCACCCCCACCTCCGACGCCATCACGCAAAGGTCGTCGTGCGTGATGTAGTAGCGACTCGGGCGGAGACCGTTGCGGTCCAGGCACGCGCCGATGTACTGGCCGTCCGTGAACACGATCGACGCCGGGCCGTCCCACGGCTCCTGCAGGCACGAGTGATACTCGTAGAACGCCCGCTTGTTCACCGACATCGTCTCGTGATTCTGCCACGCCTCCGGGATCATCATCATCACCGCTTCCTGCAGCGTGCGGCCGGTCATCAGGTAAAACTCCAGCACGTTGTCGAACGTGCCCGAGTCCGAGCAGTCCGGCTCGACCACCGGGAACAGCTTGCTCAACTCGTCGCCGAAACCCTCGCCCCGCGTGTCACCCACCACGCCCTGACGCGCAAACATCCAGTTCTTGTTGCCCCGCAGCGTGTTGATCTCGCCGTTGTGGCTCATGAACCGATTCGGCTGCGCCCGGTCCCAAGACGGGAACGTGTTCGTGCTGAAACGCGAGTGCACCATCGCCAGGTGGCTGGTGAACCCCGGGTCACGCAGGTCCGGGTAGTACAACGGCACCTGCCCCGACGTCAGCATCCCCTTGTACACCATCACCTTCGTCGACAGCGAGCAGATGTAAAACACCTTCGCCTCGTCCAGCTCGCTGTTCCGCAGCTCGTGGCTGGCCCGCTTGCGGATCATGTACACCGCCCGCTCGAACGCCTCGCCCGCGCTGCCGTCACCCGACGCCAGGAACAACTGCTCGGTGATCGGCTCGCCGAACCGCGCCGTCGGGCCGATGTCCGCGCCATCCGGGTCCGTCGGCACCGCCCGCCACCCGATCAGCGACTGGCCCTCCTCGGCGATGATCCGCTCGACCTGCTGCTTGCAGTAGGCCCGCTCCTTGTCGTTCCGCGGCAGGAACACGTTGCCCGCCGCGAACTTGCCCGCCTCCGGCAGGTCCGCCTTCAGGTCCGTCGCCGCCTTGGCGACCAGGAAATCGTGCGGCAACGCCGTCATGATCCCCGCGCCGTCGCCGGTGTTCGCCTCGCACCCGCACGCCCCGCGGTGGTCCATGTGCTGAAGCATGATCAGCGCGTCGCTCACGATCTTGTGCGAGCGGTCGCCCTTCACGTGCGCAATGAACCCCACGCCACAGGCGTCGTGCTCGTTCTGCGGGTCGTACAACCCGCGGGCGTTCGGTCGTCGATTCAGGTCTGACATCGGGCTGTCTCCTCGTGTCCGTCGCCCCGGGCCTCCGGCGGGCGGGCGGCGGACGCGTCACGGGCCGGGCTGCCTCCTGCGCCGGTCGTTTCAGTCTTGGGCGGCCACCGCTTCGCGGGCCTCGGCCGCTTCGGCCTCCGCCGTGCGAACCCTCGGGCCGCCCGCGGTGCCGTGCTCCAACATGTGATCGATGAAACCGCTGATCGCAGGCGTCAACGGACGCTGACGCTGATTTACGATCGCCAGCGGGCGCGACAGCCGCGGCTCCAACGCCACCGCCTTCAACGCTCCCGACGCCACCTCGCGCCGCACCGTCCGCTCGGGCAGGATCGCCACCTCGTCGCTGTGCCCGAGATACACCTTGATCGTGTCAATGTTATCGAATGTGTGCGCCACGTGCGCCGTCGACCCGTGCTTGCGAAAATACGCGTGCAACCGACGGCTGATCGGAAGCTCCGGATCGAACCCGACCATCGGCCGGCCCGCCAGCTCACCCGGACCCAGCACCTCGCGGTCCGCCAGCTCATGATGCGGCGGACACACCACCACCATCACCTCATCTCGCAGCGGCGTCACCTCCACGTCTCGCCAACGCTGCGGGTAACTCACGATCCCCAGGTCCGCCAGGTCCCGCCGAACACGCGCCAGCACTTCCTCCGGCTGGTAGTAGTTCACCTCCACCGCCACCTGCGGATACGCCGCACAGAAATCGTCCGCAACCTGGTTCAACAGGTCGATCCCCGCCGAATAGATCGCAGCGATACGCACCCGCCCCCGCAAGACGCCCTCGGCCCCCATGATCCGACGCGTCAGCCGCTCGTATTGATCGAGGATCTGACGGCAACCGTGGTGGTAGGTCGAACCGGCGCCGGTCAACTTCAACGGACGCTTGGAACGGTCGATCAACCGCACACCCAGTTCCTTCTCCAACGCGATGATCCGCTGCGATACCGCAGACTGCGTCAGCCCCGCCGACTCCGCGGCCTTGCTGACCGACCGCTGCTCCGCCACGTCGCAAAACAACTTGATCGCATCCAAATGCATAGCCCCTTACTATAACATCAGTTTGACTAATGTCAATCCGACTTCAAAGCAGAATTGCTGATTCTGGGCCCCCGACGGCCGCTTCGGCTGAGCCGCGCACCGACGCGTCGCACCCGTCACCCCCATTTCCGGGAAAAATCCGGGTCAAATCGCCTTTCATGCCCCAAAATCGCCGGCACGCCCGACACGCGACGCCCCCACGCGCACCGCCGGGACCGTCGGCCCCTTTATAGAGGAGGACCCATTATGCGGCCGCTCACCAAACCCTCGCTCCGCACCACCCGCACGTTCCGCACCCCCGGGCGGACGCGACGGCTCCGCTCATGCGACCAGCCGATCCCTGCAACATCCCCACGCGGCGATCATGCCGTAAAACGCCTGCAAAAAACAGTTTACACCACCACGCCCACCCGCGCCGCAACCCGGCCGCCTGTCCGCCCGGCCACGGGCGGACTCCGCCCCGTGACAAACCCAAAGTCATGTAAAAAAATAACTTACAACCGAATGGCCGCCCCGGTGGCACCCCCGGGCGGTCACCGCCCCCGGCGCGCACCCGGCCGTCGCATGACGCGAACCCCGTTCACCACGCGAAGCCCGGGCACTCTCGCACAGCCACGAAGACTCGCCGATTTTTCCTCAGTTAACGTCACACAAAGTACGACGCTCGGGCGTACCAATGCCTAGCATGACCAAGTGTGCAGGTGCACGGGAGCACGCACCATGATTCATTTGCTCAAGGCCATCACGCTGTTGGCCATGCTGCCCGCAGCGGCGGCGATCGCAGAGCCCTTTGACTTCACCCGGTCATCCGACGTGACGCATTCGGTCTCGGGTGACGATCTCGTGCACGCCACACTCATCCCCGACCATCATCCGATCGAACCGGGCGAGACATTCCTGCTCGCGGTGGAACTGTCCATCCAGCCGGGCTGGCACGTCTACTGGAAGAATCCGGGTGACTCGGGCCTTCCCACCCTAGTCGACTGGAAGTTGCCCGACGGGTTCAAGGCTGGCCCGTTGCATTGGCCCGTCCCGCTCAAGCTCACCGAGCCCGGCGGGATCACGACCTACGGCTATGAGAACACCGTCACGCTGATCGCGCCGATCACCGCGCCCCAGGACATCGAGCACGGCGATGAACTGACGCTGGCCGCCGACGTGAGTTGGCTGGTCTGCAAGCAGCGATGCCTGCCCGGCAGCGCGGTGGTCTCGACCACGTGCACGGTCGGCCAGACGCCCGACCACCCAAGCAAGACGAACCCCCGCAGCGCCTGGAACCGCATGCCCGCCCGCACCCGGCCGCCCTTCCGCATCGCTTCGGTCAACGTCGAACAGCCCGGCCAAGCCACGGTCAAGCTGCACTGGACCAAGCAGGATGCCGGCACGGCTGGGCGCCCCAACCCTATTGAGAGCGTCGACCTGTACCCGGTTCCCTCGGACCGGCAACAGGTCAACGCGATAGATGTCCGGCACGATGCCGATCTCACGACCATCACCGTGGCCGTGAGCACGCTCGGCCCGAACGACGACGCCGATGCCGACTGGCCCCTCAGGGCGCTGGTCGTGTGGAAAGGGAAACAGGCCAAGACGCGCGGCGGCGCTTACCTCGATGTGCCGCTGAGCACCGCCGCTGCGGCCCCCTGACCCACGGCGGCAAGACGATTGACTCTCACGTCGCACGTTGCGGCGTGCCATTCGGAATCACCGACTCATACCGAACTCTTCACCAAGGAGCCCCACCATGCGAGCTAGGAATCTGATGATGATGTTGGCCGTCGTGTTTGCCACGAGCGGCCTGGTCTACGCCGGTAGCGGCAACAGCGCAGACCACAAGGACCACAAACACGACCACAAACACGACCACGACAAGATGTCGACCACCGCGAAGGTCGGCCAGCCGGCGCCGCTGTTCAGCCTCACCGCCCACGACGGCAAGACCGTCGACCTGGCCGAGATCGTCATGCCCGACAAGGCCGACAAGGGCAAGATCGTCGTCCTCGAGTGGTTCAACCCCGACTGCCCGTTCGTCGTGCGCCATCACGAGAAAAAGAACACGATGAGCCAACTGCAGGCCAAGTACGGCGACAAGGGCGTTGTCTGGCTGGCGATCAACTCCAGCCACTACGCCGACACCGACTACAACAAGAAGTGGGCCAAGAAGTGGAAGCTCACCTACCCGGTGTTGAACGACCAGAACGGCGCGGTCGGCCGCATCTACCAGGCCAAGACCACCCCGCACATGTACATCATCCACTCCGACGGGACGCTGGTCTACAACGGTGCGATCGACAACGACCCGCGCGGCAAGAAGTCGGACGACGACCGCGTCAACTACGTCGACAAGGCGCTGAGCCAGTTGCTCGAGGACCAGACCGTCAGCGTCCAGCAGACCAAGCCGTACGGCTGCTCGGTCAAGTACGGCAAGGCCAAGCAGGCCGACGCCTCAAGCGAAGGCGGCTGCGAAGGCGGCTGCGACAAGGACAAGGGCGACAAGGTCGCCAGCACCGGCTGCGAAGGCGGCGGTTGCGATGGCGACAAGGACAAGGGTGACAAGGTCGCCGGCACCGGCTGCGAAGGCGGCGGCTGCGATGGCGACAAGGACAAGGGCGACAAGGTCGCCGGCACCGGCTGCGAAGGCGGCGGTTGCGATGGCGACGAGGATGGCACCAAGGTGAGCTGCGGCGGCGACAAGGGTGACAGCGACGAGGATGGCACCAAGGTGAGCTGCGGCGGCGACAAGGGTGACGACGACGATACCGAAACCGCCTGATCGTCTCGCGACCACATCATCGCTTATTGGGCATCCCCAGCGCCCGTCGGCATGACGCCGGCGGGCGTTTTCATCCTTCCGGGGCGAACGATGCAACCCAGATCACGTATCCTCCGGGCCGCGCTGGCCGAACTGGTGATTCAGCGCCAGCAGCGCCGAGGCGTTGTCGCCGGCCAGCTCGACCAGTCCGATCGCGTCGTTCATGATCTTCTCCTCCTCGACCTGCTCGTCGATGAACCACTTGAGGAACGACTGCGTCGGGTAATCGTCGACGTCCAGCGCCAGCTTGTACAGGTCGTGGATCGACTGGGTGTTGGCCTGCTCCTGCTTGAGGGCCTGGCGGAACACGTCGAGCGTGGTGTCGAACTCGGCCTTGGGCTTGTTGACGGCGGCGAGATCGAGCGTCCCCCCGCGATCCATCAGGTAATCGTACAGCCGCTGGGCGTGCTCCAGCTCCTCCTGCCGCTGGATCTTCATCCACGCGGCGAACCCGTCGAAGTTGTGCAGCTCGAACCAGCCGGCCATGGCGAGGTAGTTGTACGCCGCGGCCATCTCGTGGTTGATCTGCTTGTTCAGAGCGGTCTCGATCTGCTTGTCCAATTCCATATCGCGACTCCCGTGACAGTATTCAGGCGTGTGTGCTCCGACCGGGCACCATTGTACCGCTCCGCCCCCGATAAAATGGCGAGGCGCGACTAAACCTATCGCGGCCGATCGCCACTCATATGCGAAGCGGCACACGCGGAGTCTGCTTGGATGGATGCCTCGGCCGGACAGCTTGCCATGACCGTGATCCTGCCGCGGGAGAGCGCGGCCGCCGCCGGCCGGGCCGACCCGCTGCTGGCGTTGCTGACCGCGGCGCGGCGCGGCGACGAGCGGGCGCGGCACACGCTGCTGGAGCGGATGCAGGACCCGTGGTACCGCGTGTGCCTGGCGTTGCTGGCCAACGCCGACGCCGCCCGTGAAGCGACGCAGGAGGCGGCGGTCCGCACGCTGCGGCGGCTCGGCCGGTATTCGGGCCGCCACGGAGCGACCGTGCAGACGTGGGCGACCGGCATCGCGATCAACGTCTGCCGCGAGTCGCGGCGGCGCCAACGTCGCGCCCGATGCTGGCAGGCGCTCGACGCGGCCGCCGTGCCGGCCCACCCCGCCGACGCGCCCGACGCCCGCGCCTGCCGCGCCGAGCAAGCGCAGCGGATGCGGCAACTGATCGCGGCGCTGCCCCAGCGCCAGCGGGAGGCGATCGTGCTGCGGTATTACGAGCAGATGAACCTTCAACAGACCGCTGCGGCCATGGGCTGCGCCGTGGGCACCGTCAAGGCGACCACCGCCCAGGCCCTCCGCCAACTGCGACGGCAATGGAGCAACGACCATGACCAGCCTCAAGCAACTGCTGGATGAGGCGCGTGAAACCGAGCGGGCCCGGCGATACCCCGGCAAGCTGTCGGTGGACGTGGCCGACCGCGTGCCTCGGGCGGCGCCCGGCGCGGGGCCGCGGGTGGGATGGGGCGTCGGCGTGGGCGTCACGGCCATCGCGATGCTGATCGTCGGTGTGCTGATCGTCACGCCGCGTGACCGGCAAGCGCCCGGCGCGTCGCAGGACCGCGCGGCGTCGGCCGCCATCGAAACAGCGGCGCCGCGGGGCGAGCGGGTCGCCGCATCGTCCCATCGGCCGGACCGGCTGGCGCCGGCCATGCGGCGCGTGACCGACATGCGGTTGGGCCGCTTCACCGATATCACGGTGAACTTCGCCGCCATGAACCTGAGCCCGGTGACGCCGGGTCGCGTGTTGCGGCCAGGCGGGACCGGGCAAGTTGCGGACAGCAAGGAGAAGCCGTCATGACGAGTTGGAAGCACCTGCCTTTGTGGATCGTGGCGCTGGCGCTGATGGGCCTGGTGATGTTCGGTGTCGGGCCGGCGGATCGGTCGGCGCGGGCTGAGCCGACGTCGTCGGTGCGGGTCGAATCCCCGCGGTTCGCGGACCCGCCGGCGCTGGCCGGCCGGCTGGCTGTGGCCATGGCTGACCACGACGACGATGAGGACGAGGACGAGCCGCGCGAGGACGATGGGGACGAGGCGGAAGAGGAATGGGAGGAACTGGAGCGGCACATGATGCACCTGCGTGCCGGCCGCATGGAGATGGAGACGTTCATCGCGCTCATCGAGATCGTTGACGAGTACACCGAGCTGGTGATGGACGACGATACGGCCGCGGTCGCCGCGGTACTCGCGGTCGAGGACAAGGTCGAGGAGCTCGACGACGCCGTGGAGTTCCTCGAAGACGTCCTCGGCGACGTGGAGAGCAACAAGGTCCGCCGGGCGATCCGCCTGAAGCTCGCCGACGGCTACGGCGCGATGGGCGACGATGAAGCGGCGCTGAAGCACCTGCGTGCGGTGATCATCGGCAAGCCATGATGGTCCGGCGCGGCGGGCCCCGGCCATCGTTGTGCTCGCGGCGGGCGTCGCACCGCGGCGCCCGCCGTGTCATTCGTCGGTCACGTCCGGCATGGCGGCCGCCTCGGCGTGGCCCATGAACAGCATCATGCACGCCCACAGGCAGGCGATGATGTTCTGCATCGGCAACTGCAGCGGTTCGGGGAACAGGTAGATCAGCGAGACCGCGGGGATCCACACCATCCAGTTGCCCAGCATGACCGGCAGGACCAGGTCGCGATACCATCGCCCGCCCAGCGCCTCGCGGACCGGGCCGAGGCGGAAGCCCTTGTTCGCCCAGAGGTACGGCAGGACCGTCGACGGGATCGCCCAGAGCGGCACATAGACGAACTGATCCACGGCGACTTTCTGCACCACGGTGAGCGGGGCGCGGTTGTCGCCGAACAGGACGACCTGCAGGCGATACAGCAGGTCGACCTCGGCCCCCTTGATGCCCCAGAAGACGACGAGGAAGGCGAGCTGGCTGAGCGCGAACGTGCGTCGCCGATCCGCCGACAGCGCCTGGAGGCAGAACGGCAGGAACCCGGCGAAGAAGGCCAGCGCGGGGATGGAATACCACACACCCAGGCTGTGCTTGAGCGCGCCGACGCGGTCGAGCCAGCTCTGGACCGGCGGCGCGAAGAAGTAGGCCAGGACGATGGCCAGGCCCGCCGCCCAGAGGATGAGCCCGGGGACGAAGTAGGCCCGCATCGCCGCCAACCCCAAGGCCAGCGGATGCCGCGGATCGAACCGCGGCGCCGCATCGGGCGAGCGCGGGTCTGGTGCGGTGTCCGCCGGGACCGGGTCAGGATGGGCCTGGGGGGTCGACAAAGGCGAGTATTGTAGCGTCGCGACGGCTGGGTGCGCCGCGGAGGCTCGCATGTCCGCCCACCCCCTGTCCCCGGGGCGGACATCGACTGTAAATAATTGATGGAAAGATACTTGCGATGATTCGCGGGCGTGTCCGCCCCTGGCCGGGCGGGCAGGTTGGCCGGGTGTGGCCGCGGGGGGTACGGTGACGGTCTGGCGCCGGGGCGTCGCGGCGGGGCTGGGCGGCATGGCGAGCATGATCGGGCCTCCATCAGAGGGCCCAACTCGCCCGCCCTGCGCACCGACCCGTCGCCCGGGCGCAGCCGGAATGTTGTAACCACGGGTCTGCCAAGGGAAAGAAAAATGTGCGTCGCACCGGGCGCGGCGCGGATTAGCCTTCGCGCCGCTGCGCACCGCGGCGTCACATCGCCGCGAAGGTGCGGGTCAGTCACTCACACGCGATGCGGTGAATCGCCGACCTGGCCATCCCTTCGGCGACGGGCGATAGGCTGGGGCTCAGGCCTTGTAGAACTCGACGGCGTGGCCGGCGTGGTCGGCGGCGGCTTCGACGAGCCGCTTGAGCTGGGCCTGGTTCATCTTGGCGAACTTGCGGGCGATGTCGATGTTCTGCTTGAGCTGGGCGGGGGTGTCGGTGCCGCTGATCAGGCAGCACACCGGCAGGGACCAGACGAACGACAGGGCGTCGTCGAGGGTCATCAGGTCGGGCACGACCTTGGCGTCGGGAGACTTGGCGCGGTGACGGCCCCAGCCGGCCTGGCCGCCGACGAGCCGGCCGTAGGCGAGGGTCTTCATGGCGAGGATGCCGTAGCCCCTCTCGTTCGCGGGCGGGACGACCTGGTTGACGAAGCTGTTGAAGGAGGGGTCGACGACGTTGATGGGCATCTGGACGGTGTCGAGCTGGAGGCCGCGCTCATCGAGCCGCTTGAGCATGTGGGTGTGGGCTTCGGGACGGGTGTGCCCGGTGAAGCCGAGGTACTTGACCTTGCCCTGCTGTCGGGCCTGTAGCATGAAGTCGAGGACGCCGTTGTCGAGGCGTCGGTCGACGTCGCCGGGGTCCTGGATGGCGTGGATCTGCCAGATGTCGAGGTAGTCGGTGTTGAGTCGCTTGAGGGATTCTTCGAGGTGCTTGCGGGCGGTCTGGGCGTCCTTGGCGCGGGTCTTGGTCATGTAGACCAGGTGGTCGCGATACTTGGGGGTGAACAATTGTCCGATGCGTGATTCGCTGCGGCCGTTGCCGTAGCTCTCGGCGGTGTCGATGAATCGGCAGCCTTGTTCGATGGTGGTGTCGACGATCTGGCGTGCGGTGCGTTCGTCGACGCCCATGAAGTGGGACCCGCCGATGCCGAGCATGGTGACCCGGAGGTTGTGCCGACCGAGTCGGCGTGTGGGCATAACCTTGCCCAGGGCGTCGGAGGATTCGTCGGCGAGTGCGAGGTCGGGCCCGAGCATGAGGCCTGCGGTGAGGCCGGCCACGCCCTTGAGAAACACGCGACGATCGACGGGGTTGGTCAGGTCAAGATCGGCGAAGTTCATCAGCGGCTCCCGTGCTGGTGTGCGACAGATTGTAACGGGGCCGGCGGTTGGGAGGCGAGGGAAAAGCGGAGGATGTGTCGGTAATCGCGGCGTGGCGGCGAGGCGGGGCGCACGATCGGCCGTCGGCGTTAAAATGGCGGCGATGCCTCGCGGCGGCCTGGTCGCTGGGGCGTTTCGGACCCGAGCCCGCCGTTGACGAGCATACATCGACGCCCAGATCGGCCCTTCGAGAGCGAGCATTACTTCCATCGCTCACAACGCCCGCTGCAGGCGCTGGTGTTCCTGTTGCCGTTCGTGATCGCCTACGAGATCGGGGCGTTGTACAGCGATCACGCGATCGTGGCGCGGTCGCTGCTGGCGGCGGTGCTGGAGGCGTTCGGGCCGTTCGGCGAGTACCTGCCGGGCGTGCTGGTGGTGGTGGTGTTGCTGGCGTGGCACGTGGCGCAGCGGGATCGCTGGGAACTGGACTGGCGGCTGTACCTGGCGATGACGGCGGAGTCGATCGCGCTGGCGACGCCGCTGATCATGCTGGCGCTGGTCTGGGGGCGTCAGCCCGCGTGGGCGACGGCGCTGCAGCAGGTTCAGCCGATCTTGATCGAGCGTTGGGAGGAGGACCTGCTGATGGCGATCGGGGCGGGGGTGTACGAGGAGCTGGTGTTTCGTCTGATGGCGATCACGCTGCTGCACATGTTGCTGGTGGATGTGATCGGTCTGGGCGTGAAGTCGGGCGGGGCGGTGGCGATCGGGTGTTCGGCGGTGTTGTTCGCGGCGTACCACTTCGACGCGGCGACGCCGTTCACGTGGATTCAGTTCTTCTTTTACAGCGTGGCGGGCGGTTACTTCGGGGCGTTGTTTGCGGTGCGGGGATTCGGGATCGTGGCGGCGACGCACGCGTTCTATGACATCTTCTACGTGGCGATCAAGCACGGGCTGGGCCCGGGCGGGCCCGCCAACGGCTGAGCGTCTTGGCGTGCGGCGCGGGGGGGAGGGCGTCGCCGACGCAGGATTTGCGGGGCGAGCGGCGTTATACTCATGGATTGCGAGGCGGGCGCCCGCTTCGCCGGACGATTGAAAGGCATGTCATGGCCAGCACATGGGCGTTAGGCATCCCCGGCGGGTGGGAATGGATCATCGTTCTCATCGTGGCGCTGCTGATCTTCGGCAGGCGGCTGCCCGAGGTGGGGCGTAGCATCGGCAAGGGCCTGGTGGAGTTCAAGAAGGGCCTGAAGGGCGTGAAGGACGAGCTGGACGAGGTGGACGACGACGTCCGTCGCGCCGGCGACGAGCACGAGGACGCCGAACCGCCGCAGTTGGACAGCGAGCGATCGGCCAATGCCGGCGGCACGACGAACAGCGCGCATGATAAGGCGAAGACTTCCTAGCCCCGCCGCGCCGTGAGGGGTGGGGCCTTTATGACTCTCGACGCCGACCATACCATCAGGGCGTGAGCGACCAGTCCAAACATTCTGAGTCCGGCTCGTCGGGTCGCCCGACGATCGGCATCACGATGGGCGATCCCGCGGGGATCGGCGCGGAGGTGGTGGTGAAGGCGTTGGCGGACCCGCAGGTCCGTCACCTGGGGCGGTTCGTGGTGTACGGGATGAACGAGCTGCTGGCGTACGCGGCGGACCGCTCGGAGATCGAGCCGTTCTGGTGGCGGGTGCAGCACGACTCGCCGCGGCTGGCGCACGAGCTGACGCACGACTGCATCGTGCTGGACTACGACGAGTTCAGCCTGCTGGGCCAGGCGATCCATCAACCGACGCGCGAGGGGGGGCTGGCGTCGCTGGCGTTTCTGAAGGACGCGGTGGCGGCGGGGATGAAGCCGGCGGGCCATCCGGGTCGGCTGGACGCGTTGGTCACGGCGCCGATCTGCAAGGCGTCGTGGCACCTGGCGGGGTGCCGGTGGCCGGGGCATACGGAGCTGTTGCAGGCGCTGACGTCGGCGAAGCGATCGGTGATGATGTTCCACGCGCCGCGGTTGAACGTGGTGCTGGCGACGATCCACATCCCGTTGCTGACGCTGGAGAACGAGCTGACGATCGGGCGGGTCTACGACCCGATCGACCTGGGGCACCAGGCGTGCCGGGCGCTGGGGATCGAGTCGCCGCGGATCGCGGTGTGCGGGATGAACCCGCACGCGTCGGAGGGCGGCCTGTTCGGGGACGAGGAGCAGCGGCTGATCGAGCCGGCCATCAGCGCCGCGCGGGAGCACGGGATCGACGTTCACGGGCCGTTCCCCGGTGACACGATCTTCCGCGAGGCGGTCGCGGGCCGGTACGACCTGGTGGTGGCGATGTACCATGACCAGGGTCTGATCCCGGTGAAGCTGCTGGCGTTTGACGAGGCGGTGAACGTGACGCTGGGGCTGCCGCTGATCCGCACGTCGCCGGACCACGGGACGGCGTTCGACCTGGTGGGCAAGGACAAGGCCAACGCCTCGTCGATGAAGGCGGCGATCCGGCTGGCGGTGCGGATGGTGGCGCACGGCCCGATCACGCGCGGCGCGGAGAAACCCAAGGCCCCGGCGCGGCCCCGTCAACCCTGACCGAGTGACGACCATGCCCAAACGAGTCCTGTTCATCGGCGGCTACGGCCACTTCTACCTGCTCGGGGCGGTCCGCGACGGCCAGGCCGAGGCGATCGGCTGGGCGTCGGACGGGGTGGACGCGGCGGCGTCCCGCCGCGCGGCCGAGCGACGGCCTGCGAGCCCGGTCGTGTACCACGACGACGCGTTGCGGGCGATGGACGAGCTGGCGCCGGACGTGGTGAACATCGGCGCGGTCTACGCGCACAACGGCCGGCTGGTCATCGAGGCGCTGACGCGGGGCATCCCGGTCGTGAGCGACAAGCCGATCGCGGCGGACGAGGCGACGTACGAGCGGATCGCGGGGTTGTGCGGGGAGTCGGGGTGCCCGCCGCTGATCACGGAGTTCGACCTGCGCGCCGCGCCGGGGTTCCGCGCAGCGCGGGTGGTGATGGAACGGGGCCTGGTCGGCCGGGCCGTGCTGTGCGTCGCGCAGAAGAGCTATCGATTCGGGCAGCGGCCGGACTTCTACAAGGACCGCGACCAGTACACCGGGACGCTGATGTGGGTCGCCAGCCACGGGATCGACCTGATCCACTACACGACGGGCGAGCGGTTCGCGTCGGTAACCGGGACGTCGGGGAACCTGGCGCATCGCGAGTATGCCTCGGTGGAGGATCACGTGGTGGCGTGCTATGAACTGGCCGGCGGGGGCAGCGCGGTGGTGCACGCCGACTACCTCCGCCCCCGGGCCGCCCCGACACACGGCGACGATCGTCTGCGGATCGCCGGGTCGACGGGGCTGATCGAAGTCCGCGACGGGCGGTGCATGGTGAGCACTCACGAGCAGGGCCCGACGGACATGACCGACCTGGGCAGCGGCGCGAAGGTATCGGACGACCTTCTGGGGGCGTTGGACGGGTGCACGGACGTGTACGGCACGGGTGCGTCGCTGTACACGGCGCGCGTCTTGCTGGACTCGCGGGAGGCGGTGGACCGGCGTGCGCGGCGGGCGATCCCGAGGCCGGGCTGATACACTCGAGACGCCGGTAAATGACGCGAACCTGCCTCACGGGAGACCAGCGATGAAGCTGGAGAGTCTGATCGATGCGGAACTGACGCTTGTGGTGGACGACGCGACGGATCGGGACGATCTGCTCAAGCGCCTGGCCGAGCACCTGGCGGCGCGGATCGCGGACCTGGACGCCGGGTCGCTGCACCGCGCCCTGATCCAGCGTGAGCAGCAGGGCCCGACGTCGACGCCCGAGGGCGTCGCGTTTCCGCACGCGATGTACGAGGGCGCCGGCGACAGTTGCGTCGCGGTGGCGCGGGTCCGGGGCGGCGTGGACTTCGGGCACCCCGACCACCCGGCGAGCGACCTGGTCTTTGTGATGGTCGGGCCGGCCGGCTCGGCGTGGCAGCACGTGAGCATCCTGGCGCGGCTGGCGCGGATCTGCCACAGCCCCGGCGCGCTCGACGGTCTCCGCCAGGCGCCCGACGCCGCGTCGCTCTACGAAGCCCTGAAGGCGGAGGATGCCCGCCATGGCTGAGGAGCAGCCCCACCGCGTGCTCATGGTCCTCATCCTCGACCAGGCCGAACTCGTCGATGAGCTGCTCACCGGGTTCCTCGACATCGGCGTGCCGGGGGCGACGGTGCTCGAGTCGCGCGGGATGGGCTCGATCATCCGCAAGGACATGCCGATCTTCGCGGGGCTCGCCTCGCTGTTCCCCGAGCACACCGGCAGCCGCGTCGTGATCAGCGTCCTCGACCGCGACACCGCCGACCAGGTCACCGAGCTCGTCGAGGAGCTGGTCGGCCAGACCGACTCGGCGCACAGCGCGATCTGCTTCACCCTCCCGGTTGACAGCTTCCACAGCATCCGTAGGACGAAGACGTGAGCGCCACCCGCCGACCGACGAACCGACCGATCGACGCCGCGGCGCGGCACCGCCCCCGGTCCATGACGTGATGGAGCAAACCGAACGTGTGCCGCCGGGATGGACCCGCAGCGTCGAGCGCTGACGCGACGTGGCCCGGCGGCCGGCTGATGACCCATGCGTATCCTTATCGCCCTGGTTGTGCTGGTTGTGCTGGCGTTGCTCGTATCGAGCGAGCGGCTGTGGGCGTTTCGCCGGCATCCGCTGGGCGCGGTGCTGAGCACCGGGGGGTGGGTCGCGGTGGCGATCGGGCTGATCCTCGGGCCGCACGGCGTGCAACTCGTCACCGCCGAGCATACGCAGACGCTGCGGCCGCTGATCCTGTTCTGCCTGGGGTGGGTGGGCGTGATGGTGGGGCTGCAGCTCCGCCGCGACCTGCCGGCGATGTTGCCCGCGGGATCGGTCCGCGCGACGCTGATCGACTTTGTCGGGTCCATGGTCGTGCTGTCGGGGCTGACCGCCGCGGCGCTGGCGATCGGGGTCGACGCGGTCGACTGGCCGGCCGTGGTCGTGCTCTCGGTGCTGATGGGCGCCTGTGGGGTGGGCTGGTCGCCGGAGGTGCGGTCGCTGGTCCGCGAGCGGCAGCAGACCTCGGCGGCGAGCTACCTGCGTGCGGTCTCGGGGCTGGGCTCGACGCTGGCGGTGCTGGCCTACGGCGTGGCGTTCCTGCTGATCCAGCACGACCCGGCGCCGGTGGACGGGGCGCGGCCGGACCTGCAGTTCAGCATGCTCCCGCTCACCGCGGGCATGGCCGTCTCCGTGCTCATCGCCGGCGTGTTCGGGCTGCTCGGGGCGTGGCTGATGCGGATCGCCGGCCGCAGCGAGAGCCAGTTCCTCGTGATCCTTCTGGGGCTGGTCTCGTTCGCGACGGGCGCGGCGGCGACGGTCGGGTTCAGCCCGCTGTTCGTGGCGATGCTGTGCGGCGTGGTGGTGGTGAACGTGCCCGGCGACGTGCTCACGCGTTTCAAGCGGGTCATCATCGAGGCCGAGCAGCCGATCGCGATGATCATGATGCTGACCGCGGGGGTGCTGGCCGACCCGCGGCTGTCGCAGCCGGCGCTGTTGCTGCTGGGGCTGCTGCTGGGCGGTCGGGTGGTGCTGAAGTTGGCGCTGGCGCGGCGCGACCGCCAACTCCGCGCCGACCCGCGCGACAGCGCGCTGGGCCTGGGCCCGCTCCGCCAGGCGCCGCTCGCGGTCGCCATGGCCATGGGCTACGCCGTCTCCGGCCACCAGTTGCTGACCGCGCACCTGCTCACCGGGGGTGAGCTGGTCATGGTGGTGATCCTCATCGGCGTGATGACCGACGCGGCGCCGCTGTTGCGGCGGCTGAGCCGCTCACGCGACGCCTCCTCCGGCACGACCACCCCGGCGCCGGCCACCGAGATCGCCTCATGAGAATGCTCGCCTCGCTCATCCTGCTGCTCGTGCTGGCGTTCATCGTCGACCAGTTCGCCGCCCGATGGGTCGACCTGCCCGACGACACCGTCGAATCGATGCGGACGGCGCTGAGCGTGGGCCTGCTGCTGCTGGGCGCGTGGCTGGCGGGGTTGTGCTTCGATCGCATCCACCTGCCCAAGATCAGCGGGTACCTGATCTTCGGGGTGGTCGTCGGCCCGTTCCTGCCGGAGGTGCTGGATGGCATGGCCGGCGGCGCCCTCCCCGCGGCGCTCAAGGACGGGCTGATCAGCTACGAGCAGTTGCCCCGGCTGCAGTTCATCAGCGACCTGGCGATCGCGCTGATCGCGCTGACCGCCGGCGGGGAGATCCGGCTGCGCTGGCTCCGGGGCCAGATCCGCGCCGTGTCCCTGATCACCGTCATCGAGCTGATCAGCGTCTGGGCGGTGGTCGGCGTGGCGGTGTTCATGCTCGAGCGGTACGTGCCGCTGATCCAGGACGCGCCGCTCAGCCACCGCATCGTCATGGCGGCGCTGGTCGGGCTGGTCGCCGCGGCCAACTCGCCCGCGGTCGTCATGGCCATGATCAACGAGTACCGCGCCGAGGGGCCCCTGGCGCGGACCACGCTCGCCGTCACGATCTTCAAGGACATGCTCATGGTCGTGCTGTTCGCCTCGACCCTGGCGATCGGCCGCGGGTGGGTGAGCGAGAGCGAGACGCTGTCCGCCACGTTCCTCCTGGCCGTCGCGGTGCAACTGCTCGGGTCGCTGCTGCTGGGCGCCGTCGCCGGGGCGGTCATGGCCTTCTACGTCCACCGCGTCGGGTCGCACCTGGTGATCTTCCTGGTCGGCTCGTGCATGGCGTTCGCGCTGTTCGGCGAGCAGAAGTTCACGCTGCTGGGCGAGTCGCTGCACCTGGAGCCGCTGCTCATGGGCCTCGCCGCCGGCATGGTCATGGAGAACATCTGGCCCGATGAGTCGGAGCCGCTGTTCGGCACGATCGAAGCGATGAGCCTGCCGATCTACTGCGTGTTCTTCGCGCTCGCCGGGGCGAAGCTGGACCTGACGGTGCTGGCGACGCTGTGGGCGGCGGGCGTCGTCGGGGCGCTGTTCGCGATCCGCGCGGCCATCGTCTGGGCGAGCGTGACCGGGGCGGCGTGGCTGGTCGGTTTCGATCCGGCGCAGCGCGGGCGGCTGTGGATGGGCTTCATCCCCCAGGCCGGCATCGCCCTCGCCCTCGCCTCCCTCATCCAGAAAGCCTTCCCCACCGACGCCCAAGTCAACGTCGAAAACATCCTCATCGGGCTCATCGCCGTCAACGAGTTGATCGGGCCGGTGGCGTTCCGTCGCGGCCTGCTCACCAGCGGTGAAGCGTTCCAGGCACAAGACAAGGGCAAGGGCGGGGCGTCGCACTGACACCCGGGGCCGCCTCAGCCCCGCATCACGTACAACGCGAAGTACCCCAGCACCGCGATCACGAACAGGATCACCGCGATCTGGTGGGCGAGCGCGACGTGCTGCCGCATGTCGCGGTAGGAGGTCATCCCCGCCCAGACGACGGCGATCGCGCCGTTGGTCACCGACTCGACCCGGCGGCCAAGCCCCTGCAACACCGCGCCCACCGCCCCGGTGACCGCCAGGCTCGGCCCGCGGTACAGCCGATCAACGTCCAGCGTGATCGTCGGCTTGCCGACCAGCCGGCTCCGCAACAGCCAGAAGCCCAGCGTCGTGCCGAGCAGCAGTTGCAGCGCATCGAACAGGTGATAGGCGGTGTAAGGTCGGTAGGTGACGGCATCGGGGTCGTGCGGGGCGTGGTCGGCGACGGCGGGGATCGCGGCGTGGGCGTGGGCGTGGCCGCTCTCGTGAGCCGCGGCCGCGGCCGAGCCGTCGATCGGCGTGGGCAGGTGGTCGTAGAGCACCTGGTACCCGCCGGGCAGCCCGGTGAAGATGCAGATCGCCGCGACGATCGCCATGCCCGCGATCATGCCGCGGGGCACGGGCCGCTCGACCTGCGCGCCGTGGTCGACGCCGAGGAACGTGAACCACGCCAGCTTCAGCGCGATCGACAGGAAGGTGCCCATCGACGCGATATAGAGCAGCAGGTAGACCGTGCCCTGCTTGCTCTCGCCGGCCGCGGCGGTGACCAGCGACTTGCTGACGAACCCGTTGAACAGCGGCACGCCGGCGATCGAGAACGCGCCGATCATCATGAAGCCGCAGGTCCACTTCAGCGGCCCGGCGAGCCGGCCGAGCTCGGAGAGCTTCTGCCGGCCGGTGGCGTGGATGACCGCGCCGGCGCTCATGAGCAGCAGGCCTTTGTAGAAGATGTGGCAGAAGGCGTGGGCGGCGCTGCCGTCGATGGCCAGCGCCGTGCCGATCCCCACCCCGCAGACCATGTAGCCGACCTGCGAGACGATGTGATAGCCCAGCAGGCGGCGGATGTTGTTCTCCAGCAGCGCGAAGTAGACGCCGTAGACGGTCATGAACGCCCCGGCCCACATGAGCAGCTCCTCGCCGGGGAAGGTGCGGGCGAGCGTGTAGACGGCGGACTTGGTGGTGAACGCCGCGAGGAAGACCGTGCCGAAGATCGACGCCCGGGGGTACGCGTCCGGCAGCCAGGCGTGCAGCGGGACGACCGCGGCGTTGACCGCCATGCCGATCAGGATCAGCCACGGGCCCAGGCCGTCGGCCAGCCGCAGCGGCTCGATCAGGGGCGCCCCGGCCTGGACCTGCCACAGCACGCCGCCGAGCAGGCTGATCCCGCCGGCGACGTGGAACATGATGTACCGGAATCCGGCGGCCTGGCTCTGGGGGTCGCGGCCGCGCCAGACGAGGAACGCGCTGCCGATCGCGAGCATCTCCCAGAACAGCATGAGGCTCAGCCAGTCGCCGACCAGCGTCACGCCCGTGCCGCCGATGACCAGCATCATCGACCAGAACCGCCCGCCGAGCCCGCGCTGCGTCCACGCGTACAGCGCCGAGACCGCGCCGTACGCCGTGAACGCGAAGGCGAACAACCGGCCGATCCGCGTCACCTCCAGCAGCACCAGCTCCTGGCCGAGCACGTCGATCGACCAGCGGGCGTCGGGCGGGAGCACGACGAGCGCGACCAGCGCGACCAGCGGGCCGGCGACGGCCAGCACGAGTCGGCCGACGCCGCCGGCGATCGGCATCAGCGCCGCCGCCGCGACCAGCGGGATGACCGGGTGCAGCTCAACGCTCATCGAAATCCTCCGGACGCTGCAGCAGGTGCTTGCCGAGCCACTTGCCGGCGATGATGAACAGCCCCGCCCCGACGAATCCGATCAGCGCCTTGTACCCGACGACCTGGTAGGCGAACTTCGGCTCGTGGTGCTCGGCGAGGATCACCTTGCCGACGACCAGGCCGACAACGATCAGCACGAGCGCGATCGTGGTGAGGCGGCCGCTCATGACGGACCTCCGTAGATCGAGCGGATGATGAGCAGGGTCAGGTCATACTGGCCGTTGATGGCCCACGGGATCAGCCCGAACACCGCGACGAGGGTCGCCGTGCCCAGCAGCGGCAGCAGCATGTCCAGCCGCGCTTCGTCCTTGCCGTGCTCGGGCGGGTGCAGGTCGGCGGCCGGCTCGTCGAAGAACGCCGTGCGGACGACCGGCAGCAGGTACGCCGCGGTGAACAGCGACCCGACGAGCATGACCAGGAGGTAGGTGATCTGGTCGGCCTGCCAGGCGCCGCGGATGAGCAACTGCTTGCTGACGAACCCGCACAGGGCGGGAGTGCCCATGAGCCCCAGTGTCGCGACGGTGAAGGCCCCGAAGGTCCAGGGCATGCGCCGGCCGACGCCGGCGAGCTGGCTGACATTCTCCAGGTGGTACGTGCCGTAGATCGCCCCGGCGCAGAGGAACAGCGTGATCTTGCACAGGCCGTGGTTGACCATGTGGAAGACCGCGCCGGCGGTGCCCATGGGCGAGAGCAGCGCCGCGCCGAGGACGATGAACGACAGGTGGACGATGGTCGAGTAGGCCAGCCGCCGCTTGAGGTTGTCGTGCCGCAGCGCGATGAACGAGCCGGCGATGATCGTCGTGGCGGTGAAGGCGAGCAGGATCGCCGGGCCGACCGTGCCGTCGAGGCTCTCGGGTCCGAACACGTAGCCGAGGATGCGGAGGCAGCCGAACACGCCGGCCTTGACGACGGCGACGGCGTGGAGCAGCGCGCTGACGGGTGAGGGCGCGACCATCGCCGCCGGCAGCCACGAGTGCAGCGGCATGATCGCCGCCTTCACCGCGCAGCCGATCAGCAGCAGCCCGAAGATCGTCAGCAGGATCGCGGGGGGGGCCTGGCCCTGCATGAACCCGCCGGGCGTGAACTGCAGCGTCCCGGCCAGCGACCACACCCACGCCGAACCCGCGGTCACCGCCAGCCCGCCCGACAGGGCGAACAGCAGGTAGCGGCGGCCGGCGTTGATCGCCTGCGGCGTCTCCTTGTGGACCACCAGCGGGTAGGTCGCCAGCGTCAGCACCTCGTAGAACAGCAGGAACGTCAGCAGGTTGCCCGCGAACGCCACGCCGATCGCCGACCCGATCGACGCCGCGAAGCACGCCAGGTAGCGCCGCGAATGCTTGAGGTGGTCGGCCCGGATGTACCCGACGTTGTAGACGTTGACCAGCACCCACAGGCCCGAGGCGAGCAGCCCGAACGTCATCCCCAGCCCGTCCACCCTGAAGGCGATCTCCACGCCCGGCAGCAGCGCGAACAGGGGCCAGGCCACGTCATCGCCGGCCAGCACGCCCCGCAGCAGCAGGCCCACCCCCGCCACCGTCACCAGCGTGGCGACGTGGCCGATCGGCTCGGCCAGCCGGCCCGGCGCGATGACCATGACCAGCGCCGCGACGAACGGCGCGAACACGGCCACGGCGATGCAGACTTCCACGAACGAATCGATCATGCGTTCATAACCCCATCGGCAGGGCCGGCTCGATCACCGCCTCGATCACCCGCCCGCTGAACAGGCCCAGCAGCACGATGCCCGCGGCGAGCGCGACGCCGGCCACGACGGTCAGCCGGATGCCCGCGTCGCCGGCCCGCTCCTCGCCCTCGGGCACACGGGCGAAGAACAGCCGCTCGAGGATCCGCGCCACGTACGCCGCGGTCGCCAGCGACCCGATCACGGTCGCCGCCGCCAGCACCCAGCGGTCGTCCTGCAGCGCGCCTTTGAGCACGTACCACTTGCCGAAGAACCCGCACATCGGCGGCAGGCCCACCAGGCTCCACCCCGAGATCACGATCACCGCCGACAGCCAGGGCGCCCGGCCGCGGAGCTCCCAGAGCCGATCGACCTCCCGGACGTTGTAGCGGAGCACGATCGCCGACGCGGCGACGAACAGCGCGCCCTTCATCAGCGCATCGTTGGCCACGTGCATCACGCCGCCGGTCATCGACGCGGGGTTGGCCAGCCCGACGCCCAGGGCGACGATGCCCATCTGGGAGATGCTGGAGTAGGCCAGCAGCCGCAGCAGGTCGTTCTGGAGCAGCGCCATGGTGGCGCCGACGATGATCGCCGCGGCGCCGGTCCAGGCGAGCATGTCCAGCAGGAACGCCTGCTCGCGGAGCACCTCCAGGTCGAAGACCCAGAACAGCACGCGGATCAGCGCGTAGGCCGAGACCTTCGTGACCAGCGGGGCCATCAGCGTCGCCCCGCCCAGCGGCGCGCGGCTGTACGCCTCGGGCATCCAGATGTGCAGCGGGAACAGGCCCATCTTCACGCCCAGCCCGCCGATCGCCAGCACCGACGCCACGCCGACCAGGCGCGGGTCGGCGTCGGCGAGCCGGCCCGCCACGTCGGACATGTTCAGCGACCCGGTCGCCGCATACAGGAACCCCACGCCCAGCAGGTACAGCGACGCGCCCAGCGACCCGATCAGCAGGTACCGCAGCGCCGCCCGCGCCGACCCGCGGCCGCCCGCCGCGGTCAAGGCGTACGCGCTCAGCGAAGCCACCTCCAGGTGCACGAACAGGTTGAACAGGTCGTGCGTGACGGTCATGCCCATCAGCCCGCCCAGCAGCAGCAGCGCGATGCTGTAGAAGAACACCTCGCGGCCGCGCAGCTCGTGGCGGATCGGCGCGATGCTGCCCGAGATGACCAGCAGCCCGACCACGCCGACCACGATCGCCACCAGCGCCGCCAGCGGGTCGACCATGAGCTCGATGCCCAGCGGGGGCGGCCAGCTGCTCATGTAGGTGCGCAGCGGGCCATCGGTGAGCGTCCGGACGCAGGCGACCACGCCCAGCACGGACGTCGCGGCCATCGCGACGACGGCGATCGCCCGGCACGCCGGCCGCCACAGCCACCCCAGCGTCGCGCACAACAGCGCGCTCAGGAAGGGCACGAGAAACAGCAAGGCCGGCATCAGGCTCTTCACGCCAGTTCGGTCTCCGTGCTGAAGTCTTCGACGGTGCCGGTCTCGCGGCGGATGCGCCGCAGGATCGCCAGCGCCACGCCCTGCGTCGCGACGCCGACCACGATCGCCGTCAGCATCAGCGCGTGCGTCAGGGGGTTGTACATGGCCGCGTGGCCGTCGTAGTGGTGACCGCCGTGTGCCGCCTCGGTGTGCCCCGCCTCGGCGTGGGCCTCGGGCTGAATCGGGATCGTCGCGTCGGTCCGCACCGCCAGGAGGATGAAGAACAGGATGATCGCGGTCTGGAACAACTGCAGCCCGACGATCGCCTTGACGAAGTTGCGGTGCGAGAGCATCAGGTACGTGCCCAGCACCGCGAGCACGACGAACGGCGCGTAGACGATGTGCGGCGCGATCGCGTCCATCAGGCGTCCTCCTCCTCGCCCGCGAAGTCGGTGTAGAGCACGTGGAAGATCGCCACGACCGACCCCGCCACGCCCAGCGTCACGCCGATCTCGATGACCAGGATGCCCATCGATCGCCGCATCGGCTCGTCCAGCGGCAAGGGCAACTGGCCGTAGTCGAACATGGGCTGGCCCCGGAGCATCGCGACCAGGCCGACCCCGGCGAAGATCAGCACGCCCAGCGCCGCCATGACCGCGGCGCCGCGGACGCCGACGGTGACCAGCCCCGGGCCCGGCCGCTCCGTCCGCCCGTAGACCAGCAGCGGCAGGATCAGCGCCGCGCCCAGCAGCACGCCGCCCTGGAACCCGCCGCCCGGCGAGTAGTGGCCGTGGATCACCACGTACAACGCGAACAACTGGATCGCCGCGACCAGCGGTCCGAGCAAGGTCCGCACCATCACGCTTTCAAACGGCTTGGTCATCGTCGTCTCGGTATAGCACCAACAGGCACGCCAGCGCCGCGGTCAGCACCACCGCGGTCTCGATGAGCGTATCGAACGCGCGGTAATCGGCGAGGACGGCGGTCACCACGTTGGGCGTGCGCATGTCCTCGTACGCGCGGTGAAGGTAATCGGTGGCCACGTGCTCGAACGCGGGGGTGTCGGCCGCGCCGAACTCCGGCAGCGCGCTGACCCCGTAGGCCAGCACCCCGCCGACCAGCAGCGCCACCCCCAGCGCCGCGAGGTTCTGAGGCCGACGCCAGTGCGAGACCCGCGACGGGTCGACCTTGCGGATCAGCGCCATCAGGAACAGCGTCGAGACGCCGGTGCCCACCACCGCCTCGGTGAACGCCACGTCCGGCGCGCCCAGCAGCGCGAACATGACCGCCATCAGCCCGCTGAACAGCGACAGGATCACCATCACCGCGAACAGGCTGCGCACCCGCGTCAGCGCCAAGGCGCTCAGCAGCAGCAGCACGCTCAACAGCAGTTCGAGGGTCGTGATCATGCCCGGGCCTCGTCCGATTCGGCCGCGCCGTCGCTGCCGTTGCCGTTGCCGTTGCGGTAACGCTCGACGTCGAAGTCGCCGAGCTCGCTCTCGTCCTCGATCACCTTCGGCCGGTAGCCCGACTCGATCGCCGACCGCGACAGCAGGTGGCCGACCATCGGGCTGGTGAAGTAGAGGAAGGCGATGCCCAGCAGCAGCTTGCCGGAGGTGAGCGAGAAGCCGGTCCACACCGCCACGCCCAGCAGGACCAGCGGCGCGCCCAGCGTGTCGAGGATCCCCGTGACGTGCAGGCGGCTGAACAGGTCGGGCAGTCGGATGAACCCGATCACCGCCACGAGCATGAAGAACAACCCGACCGCGATGCACACCGCCCCCAGGATTTGGCCGGCGGAGCTCATCGCGACGCGCCCCCCTTCTCCCGCACGTACTTGGAGATCAGCAGCGTCATGAACAGGTTCAGCAGCAGCAGCGCCAGCGCCAGGTCCACGAACATGTCCAACCGCTCGTAGAGCAGCCCGACCATCACGAGCACGACCGGGACCTTGGTGCCCACGCCGTTGAGCGCGACGATCCGGTCGAACAGCGTCGGGCCGATGAGCAGCCGCACGGCGTACGGCACCATCAGCAGCAGCAGCAGGGCGATGACGATGCTGAACACCACGGTCATGCGTCGCGGCCTCCGAAGACGTGCTGCACGCGGCGGGCCATGGCCTGGTCGCGGATGTCGTCGGCCGACGCGTCGTCGAGCGCGTGGACGATCATGTACCGGTCGTTGATGTCGACGGTGAGCGTGCCCGGCGTGAGCGTGATGGCGCAGCCCAGCAGCGTGAGCGCGCGGTTGTCGTCGCTGCCGGGCGGTCGGCGGAGCAGCCGCGGGCGGATGGGCAGGCTCGGGGTCAGCACCAGCCGCGCCACCCGAAGGTTGGAGATCAGGATCTGCCACGCGTGCCAGGGCAGGAACAGCAACAGGCGGATCGCGGGGAACGGCCGATCGCTGCACCAGCGCACGGCCAGCGCCGCGACCACGACCGCGCCGATCACGCCCCAGCCGATGTGGAACGCGTCGAACTTCCCGGATAGCAGCAGCCACGCCGCCAGCAGGACGAGCAAGAGCCAGACGAAGCGAAGTATCTTCTGGGCAGGTCTCATGCCGGACTCCGTTCCAGACGAGCCGTTGCCGGCCGCAGGCGTGCGCGTCGCGACGTCCTTTCCCACCTACCGATGATTGAAAACATACCGGAGGGTACGGGCTCTGTCCATGACGCAGAATAAGCGTCGATTTCGCCGGTGGGTCGGCGCCCGCCTAACCGGCGCGCGCCAACGCGGTCCGGGCCGTCTGGCGAACCATCGGCGCTTCCTCGGGATCGGCGGCGATGGCCTCAAGCCGCCGCACCAGCGCGGGGTCGGACCCGAGCAGGCCGCGGTTGGCGACGACGATGATCGCGTTCCGCCGCATCATGTCCAGCTTGGCCCGCTTCATGGCTGAGCCCCGGAATCGCGCCCGCCGCTCGGCCTCGGTCCAGTCGATGACCTGTCGCGGGTCGAAGTCGGCGTCGAGCGGGAGATAGCCCGCGGCGTCGGGAGCGCCCGGGGGCGGCTCGGCCCGGGCGGCCCGGCCCACGTACGGGCAGGCGGTCTGGCAATCGTCGCAGCCGAAAAGCCAGTCGCCCATCCCGCCATGCAGCCGATGGTCGATCGCCTCGCGATGTTCGATCGTCAGGTAGCTGATGCACCGGCGGGCGTCGACGGAATACGGGGTGATCGCGTCGGTGGGGCAGGCGTCGATGCAGCGTCGGCACGTGCCGCAGTGGTCGGTCTCGGGCGGGTCGGGCTCGATCGCCAGCGTCGTGACCAGCGCCCCGAGCAGCAGGTGCGAGCCGAGCTCGCGATGCAGCAGCAGCGTGTGCTTGCCGACCCAGCCGATCCCGGCGCGCGCCGCGTGCTCACGCTCCATCAGCGGCGCGGTATCGACACAGGCGCGAAACTCGTGGTCGGGGTGATCGGCGCGCAGCGTGTCGGCCAGCTTGAACAGCCGCCGCTTGATCACCTTGTGGTAGTCGGTGGCCCGGGCGTACCGGGCGACGCGAGCATGAGCCGCGGACCGCTGCCCGTGGGCGCGCTCATCGGGGTCGGGGCCCGGCTCGGCCGCGGGCGGCCGCTCACCGCCCGGGGCGGGGATGCGGTCCGCGACGCAGATGATGCTCCGCGCCCCGGCCAGCAGCTTCCGGGGGTCGAGGCGGACTTCCACGTTCTCGGCCAGCCATCGCATCCGGCCGTGCTTGCCGTCTTCCAGCCACCGCCGGAAGAACGCCCCGTGGTCGGACGGGCGCGCATCGCAGACGCCGCACAGCGCGAATCCCAGGTCGCGGGCGGACCGCTTGACTGCCGTTGGGTCGTGCGCGTGATCCGACATCCCAGCTCCGACATGACCTCAGTCGCCGGCGTATTCGCAGACGTTGCCGGCTGTCTCGTGCACGCGGAGCATCGCCAGCAGCGGCAGCCGGGGCTTGAGCTGGTCCCACATCCACTTGCTCAGGTTCTCCACCGTCGGCACGCCCAGGCCCTCGACGTCGTTGAGCAGCTTGTGGTCGAGCTGGCGTCGGATCGGCTCGACCGCCTGCTTGACCTCACCGAAGTCGACGAGGTAATCGCGGTCGGGGGGCATGTCGCCCTCGATGACCACGTCCACGCGCATGGTGTGGCCGTGCAGCCCGTGGCACTTGTGCTCCGGCGGGAAACAGGGCAGGTGATGGGCGCAATCGAAGTCGAAGCTCTTGATCAGGCGGACTTTCATGGCTGGGCGATTGTAGCAGGCTCGCCGACCCTCATACGCCGCGGGCCATCGGGTCCCAGATCAGCTTGTGCAACTGGGTCTGCACGCGGACGGGCAGCCGATCGGCCAGGACCCACGCCGCGAGGTCCCGCAGGCTCAGCCCCGCGCAACCGGGCAACTCCCGCCCCGCCGGCGTCTCGTGCGCGGCCGACATCAGCACCGCACCCACCCGCGAACCCAGGCCGTATCGACCGATCACCCGCTTCGCCCAGTCGTAGTCGGCGCGCCCGGTCAGCACGAACTTGACCTCGTCCCGCGGGGTGAGGTGGTCGATGTTATCCCAGCGGTTGCGTTCGGCTTCGCCGCTGCCGGGGGTCTTCAGGTCCATGATGCGGATCACCCGCGGGTCGCAGGCGCCGATGTCGCAGGCGCCGCTGGTTTCGACGAGCACGGTGTGCCCGGCGTCGCACAACCGCCGCATCAGCGGGTGCACGTTGGGCTGCAGCAGGGGCTCGCCGCCGGTGACTTCGACGATGTCGCGGCCGCCATCGCCGATGGCGGAGGCGACCCGGGCGGCCACCTCGTCGACGGTCATCCTCCGGCCTTCGTGGAAGGCGTACTCGGTGTCGCAGTAGCCACAGCGGAGGTGGCAGCCGGTCAACCGCACGAACACGCAGGCCATGCCCGCGCGTGTGCTCTCGCCCTGGATCGACCGGAAGATCTCATTGACCACGAGCGTATCGGTCATGGGCGGGTCGCTCCGTCGGCCGGGAGCAGCAGCGGGTCGGTCATGCCCAGTTGCTCGAAGGCGCGCTGCCGCAGGAGGCAGGCGTCGCAGTGGCGGCACGGCCGACCTTCGGCGCCGGGGTCGTAGCACGAATGCGTCAGGCTGTAGTCGACACCCAGCGCCAGCCCGCGCCGGATGATCGCGGCCTTGGTGTCGTGGATCAGCGGGGCGTGGATGCGGGTGGCGCGGCCCTCGACGCCGGCCCGGGTCGCGACGCCGGCCAGACGCTCGAACGCCTCGATGAACGCCGGCCGGCAGTCGGGGTAGCCCGAGTAATCCACCGCGTTGGCGCCGATGAAGATGTCGCGGCTGCCCAGCACCTCGGCCCACGCCAGCGCGTAGCTGAGGAAGATCGTGTTGCGGGCCGGCACGTATGTGATCGGCACGTCGGCGGCCATCTCGGCGTCGGCGCGGTCGCGCGGCACGTCGATGTCGGCGGTCAGCGCCGACCCGCCGAACGCCCGCAGGTCGATCCACGCGCGACGATGCTCGAGGACGCCGATGGCGTTGGCGATGCGCTCGGCCGCTTCGAGTTCGATCGCGTGCCGCTGGCCGTAGTCGAAGCTCAGCGCGTGACAGTCGAAGCCTTCGCTCCGAGCGATCGCGAGGGTTGTCGCGCTGTCGAGCCCACCCGACAGCAGCACCACCGCGCGCTTATGAGCAGCTTCCTGGGACATCGGCGTATTGTAGACCGGGTGGTGAACGGATCGACCGGCGCGACTCGGATCACTCGGGGTTGAGCTGGTCGAGCTTGCCCTGGGC
This sequence comes from uncultured Planctomycetaceae bacterium, assembly GCA_964458935.1. GTDB lineage: Bacteria > Planctomycetota > Phycisphaerae > Phycisphaerales > Zrk34 > CAYWKS01. The sequence continues at coordinate 75,164 of CAYWKS010000004.1, read as the reverse complement.
CTGCTGGGCCTGTTGGCGATACGGGGCTTCGCCGGTCTGGTCGGCCAGGGCCTCGTTGACGGCGACGACCTGGCGGAGCACGCCGGCGGTCACCTGGTCGTTGCGGCCGATGTTCTCGACGTCGGCGAGTTGCTCGGCGGCCTTGGTGAGTGCGGCGGTCGCCAGCGCCCGCGACTCGTCGGAGCGGGCGCGGGCGGCGTCGGCGATTGCGCGGACCTGGTTGGCCTGCGCCTGCGGGAACCCGCGCTGCACCTGCGTGTCGGCCGCGGAGAGGAAGTCGGCGTGGCCGGCGTCGGTGGTCGCCGCCTGGCGGGCGACGTGGGCGAGTTCGGCCTGCTTCATCGCCCGCTCCAGCCGCAGCCGGTCGCGCAACGACCCCGGCGCCTGGGCCAGGGACTCGTCGAGCACGCTCACCGCCGCGCCCAACCGCCCGATCGCCTGGTCGTGCTGCTGCATGACCCGCTGGGTGTAGGCGCTGTGGGCCTGCTTGAGCTGATCGACGAGCTCGGAGGCGAGCCGGTCGGCCTCTTGCGCCGCCCGGTCCGCCTCGGCCATGCGGTCGCGACGCCGGCCCTGGATGTCGGTGATCAGCGACTGGGCGTCGGCGATCTGGCGGGCGATCTTGTCGCGCTGGCCCTGGAGCGTCTGCATGCGGCTGCGAACCTTGCCGAGGTCGGCGTTGAGGTTCTCGACCTGCGCACCGAGTTGATCGGCTTCCCGCGTGAGCTGCGACGCCTGGGTGTACAGGTCGTAGCGCGCCTGGCCCGCGGAGGAGAGGCTGCGGCGGCGGAGTTCCTCGGCCTCGTTGAGCTTGCCGGTGCGCGACGCGGCGAGCTGTTCGTGACGGGCGCTGAGTTGGTCGGCCTGCTGCTGGAGTTCGGCGAGCGCGCTGTTGAGCTCGTTGCGTCGGGCTTCGAGCGCGCTCAATTCCTGCTGGGCGTGGGCGAGGGCGGGCCCGGTGTCGACGTCACGGATGGCCTGCGACTGGTTGTGGGCCTGGCGCGCCGCCAGCAGCGTGCTCATCGTCTGGTCGGACATCGTGGCGATGTTCGCCCAGCCGACCTGGTCGTAGTCGGCCCTGCCGTCGTTGGGCGCGATGGTGCCGTCGAGGGCGGCGCGGGCGTGGTGGCGGGCCTGCGTGGCGCGCACCTCCGCGAGCGCCATGGCGGTGGCGGCCTTCTGCACCGGCGTGCCCCGGTTGACCAGGCCGTGCAACTCCGACTCGACCTTGCGGTACTGCTCCAGCTTGTACTGGTCGAGCGACTTGTCGGCGGCCTCGCCGGCGTAGCCCTGCGCGACCCGCAGGACCTTCGCCTGCGCCCGCTCAAAGGCCTGCCCCGCGTCGCGCTGTTCCTGTGCCGTCTCGTCGGGGCCGCATCCGGCCAGACCCATCGCCACCATCATCAACCATGCAACGTGCTTCACTTGGACACCTCGGCGTTGGCCGCGGACTTCGCGACGGGCCGATCGCCCATCGCGGCGGCGTGCTATTCGGCTCCACCCTCGGCGCCGGCGTCGGCCTCGGCCTCGCCCGTCGCCGGTTCGGGGGTCTCGGCCGGCTGGACCGGCGTCTGTGGAGTCTTGTACTCGATCGGGTAGCTGCGGTTGCTGGGCAGCAGCGACTGAACCCACTGGACGGCCCGCTGGTAGCGCGGATCGTCGTAGCCCGTGAAATACGGCTTCATCCCGTCCACTTCGGGGTGGAGGTACTTCGCCTCGGTTCGGGGCAGGGCGTACTGCAGCAGCAGCGACTCGCCCGGCAGCGACCGGTCGATCATGTGCCGCTCACCGCCCTGCATACGGTGGAGGATGATGAAGTTGGTGTAGGCGGTCTGCTCGCTGTTGGGCCGCTTCATGAAGATGTACGGGCCCTTGATCTTGCCGCCGCCGTGGCAGTCGCCGCAATAGCGGGCGATCAGCAGCGGGCCGATGCTCTGGCGCAGTTGGACCAGGGGCTGGGGCTCGTCGCGGATGATCACCTTGTCGTAGAACTTGCGGGCGCGGGCTTCGAACATCGCGTTCAACTGCTCGTGGCCTTCCAGCCGCTTGAACGCCCGCTCGCCCTCGCGCCCCACGTAGTCGGCCAACGCCGGATCGGTGCGATACTCCGCGAGGAACTCGTTGATGACGTCGGGGGGGATGACGACGCGGGGCTTGTTGGCCGGCTCGACCTCGTAGACCTTGATCAGCTCGCGCTGGGTCTCGGTGAGCATCGCCGGCCGGTCGCCCGGCCCCGGCGTGGGCTGGTCGGGTTGACCGGGCTGGCCCGGCGTACCGCCGGCGGTCGGCTGGTCCCGATTGGCCGCGGCCACGGCCAGTGCCTCCAGCTTCTCCTGCGTCAGGTCCAGCAGCAGTTCCGCCCGGGTGTGGTCGGGCTTGTCCTCGAGCAGCGCCTGCAGCTCGCGTTCGGCGAGCTTGTACGTCTTGGCCGTCGCGTGGCTGTACAGCCAGTAGATCTGGTCGTAGCGGGCTTCGTAGTCGTCCCGGTCGATCTCGGCCTTCCGCTGGGCGTACTGATCGGCGATGCTCAGTTCGTAGTCGATGCGATCGATGCGGTCGCGGCTGATGGGCGTATCGATGCCGGCGATACGCACCGTGATCTTCTCGGCGGTCTCGGCGACGAGTTCGCCCTTGATCGGCTCCTGCCGGTCCTTGATCCACACGACCGCGACTTTCGCCAGGGCGGAGGAGCCAAGCAGTGCAACTACGGCGAGCACCCACAGCCCCACCGGCGTGAACCTTCGGGTCGGCAGCATCAAGACCTCCTGCACCCGGCTGGTGCGAACGCGAGGCCGGATCGCGCGGGCGATCGGGCCCCAAGTGCCTGCGTGACTATAACTTGGCGATCTGAGGGCGGCAAGCCGACGCCCCCGCTATAATCGCCATTTCGTCGCCACTATAGACGCTCGACACGCCCGTCGCGTTCACCCACGCAATGCCTGCAGGAGCCGTCCCCGCCATGCACAACCTCGTCCTTTCCGCCATCGGGCCCGATCGACCGGGCCTCGTCGACCACCTGACCGATGCGCTGGCCGCCCATCACGCCAGCGTCGCCGACTCGCGCATGGTCAATCTGCACGGCCAGTTCGCCCTGATCATGAGGCTGCAGGTCCCCCCCGAGCACGACCAGCGGCTGCAGGAACAGATCCCCGCCGAGGCCGCGCGGCTGGGCCTGACCACACTCGTCCGCGCCGCCGACGAGCACGTCACCAGCCAGGGCGTGCCCTACCGCATCCGCACCTACGCGATGGACCAGGTCGGCCTGGTTCATCGCATCACGCACGTCCTGTCGACCCATCGCGTCAATATCGAAGACCTGTCGACGAAGCTCGAGCACGGCCCGCACACCGGCACGCCGCTGTTCTCCATGGACATGGTGGTCACGGTGCCGGTCGACACACCCCTCAAGTCCGTGCGCGAGGACCTCGAACAGCTCTGCGCGGAGCTGAACTGCGACCTGGATATCGACCGGGCTTGAATGCGGGGGCCAGTCCCGAAGGGACATGGCGAGGATGGCCTGTTGATCGCGACCCATGCACGTTCTGATCGCCCCGGACAGTTTCAAGGAGTCGCTCAGCGCGGCCGACGCCGCCCGCGCGATCGACGCGGGGCTGCGCGCGGCGCGCGATGATGCGACGTGCAACCTGTGCCCGTTGGCCGACGGCGGCGAGGGCACGGTCGATGCGCTGGTCGCGGCAACCGGCGGCACGCTACGCACGACCCGCGTGACGAGCCCGCTCGGCGCGCCGGTCGACGCACGCTGGGGGCTGCTCGGTGATGAATCGACCGCGGTGATCGAGATGGCCCAAGCCGCGGGCCTGCATCTTGTCCGCACCGGCCGGCGCGACCCGACGCGAACGACGACGTTCGGCGTGGGCGAGTTGATCGTTGCGGCGCTTGATGCCGGTTGCACCGACATTTTTCTCGGCATCGGGGGTTCGGCAACCTGCGACGGGGGCGTCGGCATGGCCCAGGCACTGGGCGTGCGGTTTGAGCTCGACGGCCATTGCGGCAGGCACCTTGCCGGCGGAGACCTCGCGTCGATCACCGCCGTCGATATCGCCGCGCGCGACCGTCGACTCGACGCCGTCCTCATCCGGGCCGCGTGCGACGTGACCAACCCGCTCACGGGTCCGGACGGGGCTGCGCCGGTCTATGCCCCGCAGAAGGGCGCGACGCCCGTGCAGATCGCGCAGCTCGATGCAGGTCTGGCGCACATCGCTGAGCTATTGGGTGTGGCGCCTGATCGCCCGGGCATGGGCGCCGCCGGGGGATTGGGCTTCGGTCTGGTTGCGTTCTGCGGCGCGACGCTGGAGCCGGGCATTGACCTGGTCATGGATGCGGTCGGTTTCGACGCGCGATTACGCCGGGCCGACCTGGTGCTGACCGGGGAAGGGCGGCTGGACGGGCAATCCATTCGCGGCAAGACTTGCATCGGGGTTGCCCGCCGGGCCGCCGCATGTCGCAAGCCCTGCATCGCGCTGGTCGGCTCAGCCGGCGCGGACGCCGACGTCTGCCTGCAGTACGGCCTGACGGCGTATCACGCGATCGCCGGTCCGATGATCAGCGTGGACGAGGCGATGGCCCACGCGGCGGCGCACCTGGAGCGTCTCGCCGCGGCGGTCATGGCACTGCATTAGGCGCATTGGCGTCGCCGTGCGCTGCGTGAGCCGTCGCGGGCACGGATGCCGTGTTGGGAGCGGCGGCATGCACAGGTGCGGCCCCGGAAATCGTATGCACACCTGAAGTCCTCACCCACATGAAACCACCGCCCACAACGGCCAGCATCGCCACGATCAGGATTCCGCCGGCGATCCAGACAAACCAGTTGCTCGATTGATCGGACATACGACCCCCTTTCAGAGCGATGCAGATTCTCGCCCGGACTATCGGCCACGGCCAGTGCAATCGATCATAACGCCACCTTCGCGCCGGCGTCGATGCGATCCGGCAGGTCGACTTGCTTCAGGTCGTCCGGCTCGATCGCCGTCAGCGGGCTCAACTCGATCGTCGCATCGACGGCGCCCTGTTTGTCGTGGGGCACGGTGACGCCCACCTGGGCCAGCCAGCGACCGGCGCGGTTGACTTGAAGTTTGCGGCTGGTCTGCGGCGAGTCGGGGCCCTCGGCGTTCTTGATCGGGCCGAACTCCTCCTCCCGCACCGTCTCCAGCACCACGCTCGAGTCGCACAGCGGCAGCGCGTCGAACACGAACTGCTCGAGCTTGACCCCGTTGGGCTGGGTCGGTTCGATCCGCGCGCCGGTGGCCAGGTCCAGGTGCGGGATCTTCTTGTCGGCGCGGTGCCACGGCAGCGACAGCTCGCCGGCGTTGAGCCGCTGCACGAACTCGGCGGCGATCACGTGGATCGCGATCGACCCGGCGAGGAAGCGGAGCTCGCCGCCGGCGGTGCGCTGTTCGGCCAGCTCATCCGGCAGATCGGAGTACTCGATGACGTTGACCCGGCCGTCGATGACGCAGAAGTTGCCTAGCTTTTCGCGGGGCCCGTTCTTGGGGATCATCTTACTGGACATCTGGGCGTTGTCGAGCGCGTGCAGCCCGATGAACAGCGGATCGACGCACTTGACCAGCGGGTTGTCGACCTGGAAGTAACTGAGGTGTTCGATGCCGCGTTGGGTCATGTCGTCGAGCGCCCCGCCTCGGGCGAGCGCTTTGAGCGACCCGCCGTGGCCATCGGCGGAGCGGGCGATCTCGTGCTTGTCGTCGAGCAGGATCTTCCCGTCGTAGCCGATGCACGGCATGGTGCCCTGCGCGAAGAATCGCACGTTGGCCGGGTCGAGTTCGAAGTGCCGGTGTTCCTCGAAGAAGGCGCGGGTCTCGGCGTCGTTCGCCGGGCTGGTCATGATGTACCACGGCACGATGGCGTCGTACTTGTCCTGGACCTTCCGCAGGTACGCGGCGAAGACCTGGAACAGGGGCATGGCGGACACGGGCGTCGCGGGGAAGGTGCCCTTGGGCCCGGGCCAGCCCAGCCGCGTCCCCGACCCGCCGGCCACGACGAACGCCCCGACCTTGCCCTGCCGCAGCAACTCGTCGCCGCGTCGGCGGGCCTCGGCGTACCTCCCGATCAGGTCGTCGGTCGGCCGAACCGGATAGTACGGCGCCGGCGACGTGTCTTCGGGCAGCTCGAACTGCGGCTTGGCCTTGACATGGCTCTCGATGAGCCGGTCGACCTGGTCGAAATCGATCTGCTCGATCTGGTCGAGCAGGCCGACCCGCTGGTCGTCGTCCAACTCATCATAGAACGCGAGCAGGTGAGCCTGTCCGTGCTCTTCGAGCGTGGCCTTGGCGTGGACGTAGCGTTTCTCGGGCATCACGTTTCTCCATGCACGGGCCCTAGTGAACCGCACGGCCCCGCTGCCGTCAAACGCCCGATCGCCGGCCGCATCGCGCTACTCGATCTCCAGCACCACGACGCTGTCGAGCGGGTCCGGGGCCTGGTCCGGCAGGTGGATCATCAGGCTGCGGCGATAGACGTCGACCTTCAACGGGGCGCGTTGCGGATCAGCCAGCAGGTACGCCCCGCGGAACTGGTCGTAGAAGTCGATGATGAACAGGCGGCGGTCCTCGGGCCACTCGTGGACGTGCAGGTAATGCCGCCCGGGCCGGCTCGTGACGGACGCGATGGTCTTCTCGGTGCGGATGCGGCCCTTGGGCCCGGCGGGGTAGATCGACTCGCCGTTGGTCCGCAGCCACTGCCCGACTTCTCGAAGGATCGCCGGCGCCGGGTCCGGGATGATGCCCTCGGCGGTCGGCCCGACGTTCAGCAGGTAGTTGCCGCCCTTGCCGCGGATGTCGGCGAGGTTGCTCACGACCGTCTTGGCGTCCTTCCACTCATCGTCGTTGCGGTTGTAGGCCCAGTGGCGATTGAGCGTCATGCAGACCTCGAACGGTTCGGCGGACTGGCTGCCGGGGATGTGCTGCTCCGGTGTGCCGTAGTCCGCGCCGATCCCGCTGAAGCGATTGTTGATCAGGCAGTCCGGCTGAAGGCGGTGAATGGTGTCAATCACCCGCTCGGCCCGCTCGCGATGCTCGGCCGGGCCGCCGCCGGACATGTCGAACCACATGATCCCGATCGGGCCGTAGTTGCTCAGCAACTCGGTCATGTGACCTTCGAGGTAGTCGAGGTACTTGTTGTAGTCGGCATCGGGGTTAGGGTAGGCGTGGAACCCGTCCGGGGTGATCTTTCGGCGGCGGGTGTAGAGCGTGGGATACTCCGGATGATGCCAGTCCTTCACCGAGTAGTAGAAGCACAACGGCAGGTCGGCCCTCTCGCACGCCACGGCCAGGGCCTTCATCGGATCGCGGCCGTACGGCGTGGCCTGCACGATGTTGTAATCCGTCAGCTTCGTGTCGAACATGCAGAACCCGTCGTGGTGCTTGGTCGTCACCACCAGGTACTTCATGCCCGCATCCTTGGCCAGGCCCACCCATTGCTCAGCGTCGAACCCGGTCGGGTTGAACTGCGCGGCGAACTTCTCGTACTCCGCCGTGGGGACCTGGGCGGTCTGTTGAATCCACTCGCCGTGGTCCTGGTCGCTGCCGGGCCAGTGCCCGGCGGGGACGGCGTAGATGCCCCAGTGCACAAACATCCCGAACGCCGCGTCCCTGAACCATTGCAGTCGATCACCATCCATCGAGGTCTCCTTGCCGGGAGACCGGAGTACAGCCGATGCCGCACCGGACGTCAAACGACCGGGTCGGCCCGCTCCCGGGTCGTGGCCGATCGGGCCCGCGGCAGGCGGTTCATTCACGCCGCACGGTCTCCGGGGAGAACGCCGGCAGGCAGACGGCGACATACTCCGCACCGTCGGCGCCCGGCGTCGCGTAGCGGACCCGCTCGCCGGGCTCGGTGATGATCGCCTGGCCGGCGTTGACGTCGATCGTCCCGTCGGCGTGTTCGACGCGCATCGACCCGCGCAGCACCAGCGTGATCTCGCGGAACTCCGGCGTCTGGGCCGGCTCGGACCAGCCGCTCGGCGAGACCATGTGGGCGACGCTGACGCGGTCGTCGCCGGTGTTGACGCGGCCGACGTACTCGTGGATCCGCTTGGGCGGTGAGCCGGCCGGCGGCACTTGCGATGGCGCTTCGATCAGGCGGGGCATGGTGGTCCTTTCGTGTCCGGTGCTCGGGCGTCAGGCCGCGGCCGACCGCGCGGTCGGCGCCTTCCGCATCGTATACCAGAAGTTCTGGACGTCGTGATCGAGCTGGACCACGGCCACATCGGCAAAACCCGCGGCGTTGAGCATGTCGACGGCCATCTGTCGGCCCCACGCGGCGCCCAGCCCCATGCCGCCCTGCGCCAGGGAGACGCTCATGCAGTGCAGGCACGAGATCGTGTAGATGAACGGGCCCAGCGGGTGGTCCAGGTTGTCGCCGTGCGGGGTCTGCATGGCGATGTCCTGCATCAGATACAGGCCGTCGGGCTTCAGCGCTGCGTGGATGTTCGCCAGCACCAGATCGGGCCGCGCCTGGTCGTGCACCGCGTCAAAGGTGGTGATCAGGTCGAACTGCTCATTGCCGAAGGGCTCGGCGACGTCGCGGACCGCGAAGGTCGCGTTCGACACACCGCGTTGTGCGGCATGCCGCTGCGCCGCGGCGATGGCGTCGGGCAACAGGTCGTAGCCCGTGAAACGGCTGTTGGGGAACAGCGACGCCAGTTCGACCAGGGCCCGCCCGCTGCCGCAGCCGACGTCGAGCACCTCCGCCCCGGCACGCAGCCGATCGATCATCGCGTCGCCGAGCATCGGCACCACGTGGTCGGCGATCACGGCGACAACGGTCTGGGCGCTTTCCTCGGCCATGACCTCGTTGAACCGGTCGTACCGATCGTACGGCACACCGCCGCCGTGGCGGAAGCAATCGACGATCTTCGACTCCACGCCGGCGAGCACCGCGAAGAACTGCATGGGCGCGGCGATGTTGTTCGGGCTGGCCGCGCGGGTCAGCCAGGCCGCATGATCCGCCGGCAGGCGATACGTCCCCGCCGCCGCATCGTGCTCGACCAGGCGGCCGGTGGTCATGGCCCCCAGCCATTCGCGGACATACCGCTCGTTCAGGCCCGCCCGATCCGCGATCTGCCGGGCGGTCGATGAGGCCTGGTCGGCCATCGTGTCAAACAAGCCCGTCCGGTGGCCGATGGACGTCATCAACGCCAGCGATGCCTCGTTCATCATGTTCATCATCCGCTCGGCGAACGCCTGGTCCGATTCGAGCTGCGCGGGGATGCCGCAATTGCTGCACATGGGGTTGTCTCCTGTCAATCCGTGTCGGTTGCGGTGCGGCGGCGGGCGCTCCCGTCGGCCCGTCGCCGGCTTGCTCGTGCAAACATAAGCCACGGTGAGCGGCCTGTCGCTTGACTCGCGGTCAAGTTAGGGTTGACTTATGGTCAACCCGCGTGTTGACGAGCAATAATGCCGTGCTGAACGCGGGAGCAGCGGTTATGACCATGGCGGACCCATCCGGAAAATCCGGCGCCACCCGGGCGTGCGATCTGTTCGTGCCGGACTTCGAGCCGGCCAACACCCGTGAGCGGCTGATCATGACCGCCACCAACCTGTTCTACGAGCACGGCATTCACGCCGTCGGCCTGGACCGCGTGATCAACGAGGTCGGGGTCACCAAGACAACCTTCTACAACCACTTCGAGTCGAAGGATGACCTGGTACTGGAAGCGATGCGCTGGCGCGATCGCTGGGAGCGAGAGCTGTGGATGAAGATGATCGACGCTCGCGCCGGCAACGACCCGCGGGCGCGGCTGCTCGCCTTCTTCGACGTGCTGGACGTGTGGTTCAACGATCCTCGGTTCCGGGGGTGCCTGTTCATCAACGCCGCGGCGGAGTTCCCCGCGTTGCACGACCCGGCGCACCAGGTCGCGCGGGAGCACGTGCTGCAAAGCCGCGCGATGGCCGGTGACCTGGCACGGTCCGCGGGCGCGGCGGAGCCCGACGCTTTCGCCGATGAGTTCGTGGCCGTGGTCAGCGGGGTGATCGTGATGCGACAGGTCACCGGCGATGATCGCGCGGCGCGGATCGGCCGACGCATCGCCGAGCACCTCCTCCAGGACCGCATCGGCTGATTCCAATACAAGCCCAGACGGCAAAAAAAACAGCGCGGCGAAGGCCGCCGCGCTGCGTGGGTTCATTGGGTCGTGGCCAAACGCCGTTACGACGCGGGGTCGCTCTCGGGTTCCGCCTCACCGGCGTCCGATTCCTCACCGGCGTCCGACTCGTCGGCGGGGAGTTGCTCGGAGGCCTGCTCGGCGACGTGAGCGCCGCCGGCGCCGAAGCTGATCTTGTCCGTGCCCAGCAGGCCGGAGTGATCGTCCATGCCGCCGCGTGCCGGCTCGCCGGCCGTCTGCGTCGCGCGGTCGGAGGCCGACTCGGCCTCGGCCGACCATTGCGCCCGCTTGAGCGACAGGCCGATCTTCCGCTCCTCGATGTCCACGCGGAGGATCTTGACCTCGACCTCGTCGCCGGCCTTGACCACGTCCTGGGGGTTCTCGACCTTGTGGTCGGCCAGCTCGGAGATGTGCAGCAGGCCCTCGAGGTCGTCCTCGAGCTCGACGAAGACGCCGAAGTTGGTGATCTTGGTCACCTTGCCCTGGACGATCATGCCCGGCTGGTAGTGGGCGGGGATCGCGTTGAGCCACGGGTCCTCGGTCAACTGCTTGATGCCCAGGCTGATCCGCTGCTTCTCCTGGTCGACCTCCAGCACGACGCACTGGACGGACTGGCCCTTGCGGAGCAGCTCGTTGGGGTGGGCGACCTTCTTGGTCCACGACAGGTCGGAGACGTGGAGCATGCCATCCACGCCGGGCTCGATCTCCACGAAAGCGCCGTAGTTGGTGAGGTTGCGGACCTTGCCCTCGACGACGGTGCCGGGCGGGTACTTCTCGGCGACCAGGTCCCAGGGATTGACCTCGGTCTGCTTCATGCCGAGCGAGATCTCCTGCTTGTCCTTGTCGATGTCGAGCACGACGACCTCGACCTCCTCGCCGATCGACACCAGCTCCGAGGGGTGGTTGATCCTCCGGGACCAGCTCATCTCGGAGATGCGGGAACGGATGCGTCGGGGACGCCAGCAAGG